>JBGUKZ010000138.1:0-1778 GCA_045114795.1 Anaerovoracaceae bacterium | reverse complement strand
GGCTCCGCACAGTCCGTAGACCGCATTGCGCTGCCTCTTGTCTTCGCCCGCATTTTTTTCCTCGAGCAATGTATCGAGAAGTTTATTGCCAAACGCAAGCAGCACAAACATACCGGTAAAAACAGTAAAGTTGCTTATTCTTACCATGTGATAGCCTGTGCTTGTCGTATCCCCACGGAAAACATACGCCAGTGCATCGGCAATGTTGATCACAACATTCGTCAGCAGGGTCGCGATTATCACCTTTGTCGCCTTGCGCTCCCCGGTGTCGTACATACGTATGGAGAGCACTGCCAGCAGGCAGAACAGCGCAAATCCCGATTCAATTATTACGTGTAAAAATGTTACCAGATTCATCTTCAGCTTATATTATTATTTCAAGAATCTGTTCAGGCCTTTCAAAACTGTATGTCGGCACAAATCCGTCAGCTTTCATGGCCTCTTCATCTACATAATGGCTCCAGCCCACCATAACGCTGTCAACCCCGGCGTTATTGGCACAGCCTATGTCAAATTTGGTATCACCAACCATTAACGCAGCATCACGTACTGCATCCGGGATGCCGGAATCTGCATCAGGCAGTTCTCCTTCATGCGTCATCATCTTTATAAGGACCGCATCTATCGTCTCCGGATCAGGCTTGTGTGAGCTCACATCATTCATGGTGACCACTTCATCAACCAGCTGGTCCATCCCAAGCTTTTTCATGTAGTTCCAGAAGCTGTATGCAGTCCTTGACGTGCCGACGCCTATTACGCATCCGCGCTCTCTGAGCTGCTCGAGGAGCTCCCTGACGCCCTCAAAGACATACACCTCGTAGTCCTGCTGATGCGAATCCTGATACGCCCTGTAATAGTCAACGACTTCATTTACAGGCGCATCCGGGATCAGCCTGCCGATAGTGTTCACCAGTATCTCCCCGAAGGTAGCCTCGATCTCCCTGACCGGCATGGAGTGCCCCAGAAAATGCTCAAAAGTCGCCTGCCAGGATGCAACGATTATGTTATTTGTATTGGCAAGAGTGCCATCGAAATCAAATATTATATATTTCTTTTTCATTCTTTATATCTCGAGGCGCGAGCCGTACGTTTCACTCGGATAGCAGCGAGCTTTACCAGCCGCCGCCTCCGCCGCCTCCGGCACCGCCTCCGCTGAAGCCGCCTCCGCTGAAGCCGCCTCCGCCGCTCCAGCTTCCGCCGCCTCCGCCGCTCCAGCCTCCGCCGGAACCTCCGGACCCGCCATACGACGCGGTCGGAATGACTATACTGTTGCCTACGCTTGCGTTGCAGTCGCTCATCATTCTTCCCATCATGTAGTAGTCGAAGCTGTCGAAGCCACGTGAGCCGCGATACCAGTTAGGAGCAACAACAGGCAGATCCTCAAAGTTCTTGATCCACTTGTTGCTCAGACCGAATACATAAGCATAAGGCATTATATGATAGAAGTACTGAGGATCTTCCTCAACGAGTTCATTCAGTTTGTCGAGCTCAGCTGTCTTTATGAAGTCTCTGAATCCGAGCACTCTGCCGAGAAGATCGGTATACGCATCCGTCTTCGCGATCGCGATGACCGCAAAGAACATGCAGATCAGCGTGCCGATGACCAGATACATCACCAGAGCGACCGCTCTTGGTCTTGCGAGCAGGCTGAGTGCATCTGAAGTCAGCGGAAGTATGCCGACTCCCATGGTGAAGAACCATATGGCGCCGAGACTCTTGAGCACCGTCTTCACCTTTGATGAAGAGCGGATGTTATCATACACGGAACACATAAGCAA
>JBGUKZ010000137.1:0-7591 GCA_045114795.1 Anaerovoracaceae bacterium | reverse complement strand
GACGGTATCTGAGCCGGTCAGCGTGATCTTGGCCTTGTTGATCTTGACTGTGCCGTTGCCCGTTGCCGTTTCGTAGTTCGGGTTCTCGGCTTTTACGTAAACGGTGTGGGACGCAATACTATCGCCGGACATCTCGACATCGGTCCATGTCGGCGCGACAGTATCCCAGCTCTCGCCGTCCTCGCTATAGTACAGCGTCGTCCCGTCTGCCACACTCGGCGTCACCGATACGGTATGCGCCTGCCCGTCATAGGTGTCGTTGTAGTTGGTCACCGCAAGAGTCATCTCTGCCTTGGTGATATTGAAGGTTATAGGCGTTCCTGCCACGAATGTGACGTTAAGGTTATCGTCATCGTAAGTTGCCTTCGTGATGTCGATTGCCTCGCTGTATTCACCAACGTTCGTCTTTGTGATAGTCGTTGCGCCGGTGTAGTTGAACTTTTCAGCATCGAACAGTTCATCGCTGCAACTCGGTGCAACTGTTGTCTCAGATGTCTGAGCGCTTCCATTGTATGTCTTCGTGTCGCCTGAGCCGTTGATCGTGATGGTCACGGCCTTCTTTCCGATCTCGAGATCAGCTTTCTCATACGTAACTGTGTAGTTATCAGTGATGGTCTTATCCGTCTCGTGATTGAACGTCACGGCAGCAGCGCTAGGGACGATCTCATTTGTATATGTGCCGACGTTCGTCTGCTTGCCGGCGAGTGTGATGCTGCTAAGCGTGTCGCCGCCTGCCAGACCGTCAACAGTCACATAGGTGTCGAATCCTGATGTGTATGTGCCTGCAGGGCCCTGCTCGTCACCGTTGTATGTGTAGGTCTGCTTCTTAGCTGTGATGGTCAGCGGAGCCTTCTCAATAGTCAATGAGCCGTCGGTCACCTCAAACGTGATATCGTAATTGGTCGCTGTCGGACTGGCGCTGATGCAGCTCTCGTCTAAGCCCATAGGGTAGGTTCCGGCATCGGTCCCCCTGGCTTTAGGCATCGGGTCTTTTAATGTGTAGATGCCATGTGTGGAAGTATCGCTCGGATCGTCTATGGTGATGGCAACTTCGCCAAAACTCTGTTCCTTTCCATTGTAAGTCACGGTTTTGGTCCTGCCTGTCAGATGTACAGTCACCGGGACCTTTGTCACTGTCAGAGTGCCTTCGTCAGTAGCATCATTGTAGTTCGGGTTGGAGGCCTTGACTTCATAAGTCACCGTGCCGACATTGGTGATTGACGGGACGGAGTCACTCCACTCGCCCCAGACATCGCCATTCTTTACGCGGTACTGGAAAGTCGTGCCCTCAGTCACGCTCGCCGCAGCTCCGCCTTCGTGCGCGTTCGCGTCATACCTGCCGCTGTAGTCTACAGCCTCGACTGTCATCGTTGCCCTGGTGATCGTCAGAGTACCCGGGTTATTGGTTATTTCATAGTAACCAGGGATCCCTGTGGTACCGGCCTGATATGTCTTAGGACTCTCAGACACCTCTGTGATCGAAGGAGCGTCTCCCAGAGCCGCCTCGATCGTTTCGGTATCGCTTGTCAGCTGCCCTGAAATGGTGAATTCTCCAGCCAGAGGAGTACCATCATATGTCTTGCTGTCCGTCTTAGCAGTGATGGTCAAAGGCAGCGTATAGTACAGTATGATTTCTACGCCATCAGCAACCACTGTGACCGGCTGCGTTGGATTCGTGCTGTCTTTGGTCAACTCGAACGAAGCATAGGTATCCAGGAATTCGGTCGCTGCAGGAACGTCTGCAGGGTCGATCTCAGTTCCAATCGTGCTGGTGCCTTCTGTGTCCTCAGCTACCTTTGTTGTTGTTCCCTTCAGGTAATGATGCACCGTTACCGTTGCCTCATTCAGCTTGAAGTGAGCATAGTAAGTATGCTCTTCATATACCCCGTCCTCTTTGGAAGGAGTGAAGTGCTGAACAGTACTGATATGCTCTGTCCCATCATCACATGTCCAATAATCAATTACATAAGTGCTTGTTGTGCACGACGCGGTCGATCCCGCGGCATTGCCGGTGACTGCCTTGATGGTCTCGGATTCCGGTTCTACAGAAACGCCTTCAAAGTCCTCACTGTCCTCCGCTACAGCATAATTGATAGTGACATCTTTTTCCTTCCATACCGCAAACATTGCATGGTACGGCAGGTTTTCGTCCGGCGCCACCTGAGTGACTGTTTTTCCTGAAGTGCTGTTCAGGTGATAGCTGCCGGAGCCCTCTTTATTATAGTAAAGATACAGATCTGCCTCAGTCAGGTCCTGTGTCCAGTTGCCGCTGGCTGCTTCCCATGTCTGCGCTTCCGTTTTTGCTGTTGCGCGGTTATTGCTTGTGCTGGTTGCGACTCTTGCCCAACCAATGAATTCATATCCTGCGCGTGTAGGCGCGGCAGGGATATCAACACCCTCGTTGATGACAGCCGGTGATGAAGTTATGTATGCTCCTTCTCCGGTGTTTTTGAACCAGGAAATATGTGTAGTTTCAGGTTCTTCGGAATCGATATATACTGCCTTAAGCTGTACAGTGTATTTCTTGGTATCACCGTCCGGGCTCGGATCTGCTATATCTTCGACCTTGGCATTGTTTGCAAGCACTGTAAACTTGCCGCCAGGGTAAACTTTAGTACCGGTGCCTACATATTTCGTTCCATTCCACTTCTGGACTTCCCAGTATCCGAATACCTTGTTGCCGTCTGCCGGCGGTCTGCAGGCAGCTCCTGCAGGCGCCTCAGCTCCATCAACATAGGTGTTTGCGTCTCTAGGAGCATTGGTGCCGCCATTGGCGTTGTATTCAATAACGATTCCGGATGCGCCGTCGAGTTTTGAACGCCACTTGCCGTAAACATCCAGTTTCTTCGTGATCCAGTAACGATCCACGTCGGAATTGGACTTCGGATCTATCAGGTTGCCGTTCTGATCATAGGTATCTGTATAATCGGCAGACTTATCATAATCAGCCGTTACGTTAGACTCATTGATCGTATAAGCTTCGCCATTGAACACCTGTGTGCAGGCCTCATCAAGATACCAGCCTACAAATTCATATCCCGTCAGTTTGCCGTAAGGTTCACTGACATGTCCGCCTTCGCTTACACGGAACGTGAACTGCTGATTGGTACCCCAATCAATATTCGACGTTGCACCTTCAGGGTAGTTGACATGCAGGAATACACGGTACTGCTTCTGATGCCATTTTGCGTATACTGTAACACCGTCTTCCGGCATCTTATCGAACGTATACTTCTGAGTGCAGGCACTGTCTATGTACCAGCCGTCAAATACATATCCGGCAGGAGCGCTGTCCGGCGTATAAGAATTGTATGACGAAATATCCGCGCCGAAAGCTATTCCGGTTTCTGTGCCGATCTGCCCCATTCCGGCTACCTGCTGCGCGTTGCCGTCACCATCAACATACTTTCCATCCATGAAGTTGATAGTATAGTTATCGCGGGTATAGTAGCACTTAACAGTAGAAGAACCGCCTGTTCCCCAGGCACCGCTTGCAGGTTCTACTCCAAACTTTGAAAAGCCGACAAGATCGATATAATCTTCTGCTTCCGTAAAGAAGTTGTAGTCACACTCAAGATGTTTATATAAAACAAATGTCTTTCCTCCGTATGTGACCGTTTCGCCTGTTTCATCCGGAAGCGCTTCTACATAGTAATAGATATTTATGAATCCGCTGCCCTGGCTTCTTTCATTTTTGTGGAAAGTAACATCAGCGTCCGGCATGATGTCTATATAGCTCAGAACCTGATCATATGGCGTGCTGCTCTGCGGTTCCCAGCGCGCGCCGTTATATGTAACGCCGTCTGTACCGACAATAGGGAACTGATCGCTGATGGACTGCCCATATAATGCATTTATCTCCTTGATCGTAGTCCATGCGGTCGAACGTCTATAACGCTGCCCTGTATACTGAGTGCCGTCCGGCAGAGTCCACGCGTCTCTCCCATTACAGCCGCCTGCATGATAGTCCAGCGGTAAATATTCCCCGTTTACCAGTCCATAAGTATTATTGTTATCGTTGGTAGGAGTATATTCATAGCCCTCAACCTGGAAAGAAAGAGTATGTGGGTTTCTGTCATAGTAAACGTTAAGAACAGTATTTCCCTCCGGCGTTATTGTGACATTCTGATCAAATTCTTTCAGATGGAAACCGGCATACTGCTTATTTGAGCCATTGACTCTCGCGTAACTGTTGTTATTGCCCGTTCCATTTACAGCGCTGACTGTATTGATCGCAGAATTGACGTTGCCTGTCAGCTGAACAGCTTCTTCGAAATCCCATCCATCTCCCGCAAGGTTCTGCTTCCAGATGATGATGGTATATGGAGCTGTTGTGTCAGCTATCCAGCGCGCGTATACAGTCGTCTTGTCAGAAAGTGTCTGGCTGAAATCGTACGGGGTTCCTCCCGATGTCTGATCTGCTACACTCTTGTCAGCAAACCATCCGCCGAATGTATAACCTTTACGCTTCATGTTCTCGTCATTTGGTCTGGTCGGATGATCTGCAGAATACACAAACTGAGGAGCGTTGTATGTAGCGCCCTTGCCGTTCTCATCAAAGATGAACCAGTGTCCCCTTGGAGCGTTGACCGAGAACTGTACATCGCCGGTGATAGTTATATTGTCATTATTCTGATACTTCTGACCGTCAGTATATCCTACGATATTGCTTCCGCCTTCTTTGACGTTCCATCCCTCAAAGTGGAACTCATCATTCTGGACGGTATATCCCATGTTGACTCTATAACTCTGCTCCGCAGATGTTGAGTCTGCACGGAATGTCACCTCCTCCTGACCGAGGGAAATATCCTTCTCGTCGAAGTATGTGATCCTGTAGTCCTTGAAAAGCATCGCGTAATATGTGACGACAGTTCCTCCGGCGGAATCGGCATCAACTACCGCACTCCAGTTGTAACCGGACCTAAAGGAACTCCTTATACTTTCAAGAGTAAGCGGGACCGTTTCCGTGGTATAGTCATCGCTTGTTGCCCAGCCGCGGAAATACACGCCATCATCAAGTTCTCCTGCGCCGGGGTCATAAAGAACAACGTTCATGTCATCATTCTCTTTGATGTACATATGGTCGATCTCTTCCCCGTCGAGTCCGACGAAACGGACAAGCACTCGCGCCTCTGTTCCGGTTTCAACTATCGCATAGATCGAGAAACTGTCTGCTTTGAATGACACCTCATCTCCGTTCGCGCTGAAACCTCTTGTGACCTGATCGGCATTCTTGCCGCCGTCGATATGCACAACTGCAGGCTCATCAATATCCCTGAAATTGGACGAGCTAAAACTGACCGAAACGGATTTGTTCGGCTGTATTTCATTGCCGTCCTTGTCATAGAACGTTATATCTACCGCCTTGACGACTTCGGCATCTTCGCCCATCTCTTTGGAAACGGCTTTCCTGACCGAAGACATCTTGAGAGCGCCGACGCCCTTGACCTTCATAGTCGTGCCTACCGGCAGAGCGCCTTCCGGTGCGTGTACGGAAACATTGACGCCTGATGCGCTTCCCGTGAAATCGGCTGCAGGATATCCAAGCTCTTCAGATTCCGCAGCAGGTTCTTCTTCGGCTGGTTCTTCCGGCTCTGCTTCAGGCTCTTCAGAGTCAGGGTCTGCTTCTTCAGCATCCTCCCCTTCTTCGCCGTCCTCAGCAGTATCCGTATCCTCTTTGTCTTTCAGAGTGACCATGACAAGTCTGGCGAAGTCACGGCCTTCGTACTTGCCGCTGTTAGCAGTCATATCGCCTTCGAGCTTCTTGATGCTGCCGTTGCTGTCCTTGTTGTAAACAGTCAGATCCTTGCCCTGGATCTTTTCGCTGCTCAGCCTGACAGTCACGGCCTTCTTAGGCGAGACCTTCTTGCCGTCCTTTGTGAAGGAAACATCTACAGACATCATTTCATCGATGTCCTTACCCTCAGGGATGAGATTCGAGACAACTCCTTCTGCTTCGTCTGCGCTTACCTTTTCAACGTCGAGTTTGACTCCTTCAGGAAGCGCTCCCTTAGGCGCTTCGACCTCAACGTCAACATCACCGGCTTTGCCCTTCAGTTTGACTGCCGGGTATTCCGGTGCATCCTCATCCTCTTTCACCTCGGTAGCCTTTTCTGCGGGTGCCGTCTCACCGGCCGGTTTGTCCGCTTCAGGCTCTTTGGTTTCCGCAGGCTCCTCCGCCTTCGGCTGCTCAGGCTCTTCTGCAGGTGTCGCAGGTTCTGCTGCAGGCTCCTCTGCCTTCGGTGCCGGCTCTTCCGCCTTCTTCTCGGCAGGAGCCGGTGCCTCAGCCTTCTTCGGCGCCGGCTCCTCCTGTACCGCGGCGGCCGAATCGTTTTCACTCTCGTCAGCGAGAGTGTAGACCTGGTTCGGCATATATGTGATCATTATTGCCGCGCAAAGGAAGAAAGCCAGGAATCTCTTCAATGTATTGTTCTTTTTCATAGCCCTGTTACCCCTCTGAATGAGGGTCCCTCCTAAAAGTTGTAACTGTTTTTTTCAGATAAACGAAAATCCCACGGCTAAATCAAGCCGTTGGCCTATTATCCCATTTTGACATTTTATTATACATCAGCAAATCGCCTGTAGCAATATTCCTACAATTATATATAGGTATATGCAGGCAATTTATTTATATATCAGGACTGTTCATTTTGAATGCTTTTCGGGGCCTTTCTTGAAAGACGTCTGCCAACCTCCATCAGCAGCCAGGCCTCAAGAAGCGTGAGAGCCGCCACCAGCTTTCCAAGCGCCGTCGTGAACATCGCCACAGTAAAACCGACACGAGGAATATATGTGGTGACCTTTCCTATCACATTATCATACGTGACCGGGGCAGTGTCCCGCTTTTCGTTCGCGTCGCCCTTGGTGATGATCGTATGCGTATATGTATCGTTTACTAAAATCCTGTGCGTGATCGGAGTGGTGCCGCGGGTGTCGTCGATAAACACTATCACATCGCCTGTACGGAGAGTCACCGGGTCCACTTCTTTCGAGTACACGATGCTGCCTACAGGTATGTTCGGCTCCATGCTGCCGCTGACTACCACATAGCCTTCATAACCGGCCAGCTTTGGAATGGTCAGGCTAAGGCACGCAGCAAGAACGATCACTAAAAGGATCACGCCGATGGCATGCAGAAGGCGCCCCGCGGCTCTTATATTGTTATTTTCGCCCGGGGATCCGGCTTCGTTTTCCCTGTAAATCGCTTCGTTGCGTTCTACTCTGCTCATGTCTATCGCTCCGGCGATATCTACGATCCTGATCATAGTCCTATCCTCTCTATTATCCGCCGTGAGTGCTCGCAATTCAAGTATTCATGGCGTCATTTTGGCTTTAGCTATGTCTTTTCTCTTGCTGTCTGACAGAGTTTCCCTGCTCCTATATTTCCGCCTTGATACTATCACTAAAACCGTCATTAGTTCCGTCAGCGTTTTCATCGTTTTTTCAAAAAGGCAGCCGCTAAGCTGCTCGTTTTCCTTCTATCAATAAAAAGAGGAGATAGCCTGGGTATCCAAAGTTTTCTGGGGGCAGTCAAAAAATGAAATAAAAGTTGGGGGCTGGTGTTTTCAGCCAGTAAAGTTGGGGGCTAACT
>JBGUKZ010000136.1:0-4749 GCA_045114795.1 Anaerovoracaceae bacterium | reverse complement strand
AGTTAGCCCCCAACTTTACTGGCTGAAAACACCAGCCCCCAACTTTTATTTCATTTTTTGACTGCCCCCAGAAAACTTTGGATACCCGTTTTGTCTATATTCAATATACGCGAATAAACATATAAATAGTAGAGAACATAGTTTTTACCGTACGTGTTTTCAGGGCGCTGAAAGAACTCAGAAAAAACCATGAAGCCCTGAAAATACTGACGGAACTGATGACGCTTTCGATGATAGTATTTGATAAATCAAAGAAGTATGAGTAAGACTATGCCATGGCGCCGGGGAGATGATTCCGTGACGAGCGGAATGACGCTTTAACATAATCCGGACTCAGTGCAAAAATCCCGAAAAAAAATAAAGAAATATTAAGAAAAAGCAAGCATTTAGGGTAAACAATATGGTAAAATTTTACATTGAAGTATAGGCTGCAGTAATGCGGCATAAACTGTTTATAAACAAACCTGATAATAAAACAACTAACTTTATCACAAGAAGGAGAAGTGCAATATGAAAAGCAACAAATCTATTAAACGATTCCTGGCTTTTCTTCTTTGCGCGGCAATGATCATCACTTATATGCCATCGCCTAGAATGGCATTCGCTGATGAAGGCGGTGATGATACAGCGGTTGTAAAGGAAGAATCTGCACCGGCACCTAAGAAGGCAGAGAGCCCTGCGCCTAAAAAGGCAGAGGAGCCTGCTCCTAAGAAGGCAGAGGAGCCTGCGCCTGAAAAGGCAGAAGAGCCTGCGCCTGCGCCGGACCCTGAACCTGCAGCAGAACCTGCGGACAAGGCGCCGGCAGCGGAAGCTGAGCCTGCGGCAGAGCCGGAAGCTCCTGAGGCTGTTGAATCATCTTCGGACGGAGAGCCGGAGGAAGCAGCTGTCGAGGAGCCTGCGGAGGTAGAAGAGCCGGAAGAGATCCTCGAAGAAGAGACTGAGGAAGAGGAAGAGACCGAGTATCCTGCCCAGAGTTTCTCGGGCAGCGCCGGTGATGTTTCGGTGTCCGTAAACGCACCGGAAGGCGCGCTCCCTGAAGGAACCAAGATGTCCGTTACTTATGTAAGCGCGGATGAGGTCATGGGCGCGGTCGAATCCGCAGTCGGCGGCGAGGTAAAGACTGTTAAGGCAGTCGATATCACATTCAGGAAGGACGGCAAGGAGATCGAGCCTAAGAAAGCCGTTTCTGTTCACATGAACGCGAGCGGAATGGACAACGAGGCAAATCAGAGCATCGTCCACATCGCTGACAGCGGCGCGGCATCTGTAGTTACCCAGAACGTCAATGACGGTGCCGCGACATTCAAGTCGGCAGACTTCTCGGTCTACATTGTTGTAGAAGAGGATGATCCGGATTCGGACATCAACGCCGTAGCGACCTATGAGTTCTATGTCGATGGTACGAAGGTGGATGATTACACCCAGAACGTCAAGACCGGAGACACTCTTCAGGATCCGGGATCACCTATCAGTGTTGACGAAGCAAACACTATATTCAAGGGTTGGTATGTCGGCAGCGAAGAGCTGACTTTCGGAGAAAAGGAAGTTTCTAAGACCGAGACTATCAGAGTTGACGCGAAGATCGAGACTACTTACTATATTACTTTCTGGGGAGAGAAGGATGCTGACGACAATCGCGGCATCGTTGCGGTCAAGTCTGTAACAGTTGAAGGCACGACAGGCGCATCTGCCGACGTGGATATTTCAGATGTAAGCGTCACACCTAAGAAAGATACCAGCGCTTTCGAAGGCTGGTCCGAAACAGACGGCGGAGAAGTTCTCACTGGCAGCACATTCACAGTAACCGGCAGTGATGATCTGTATGCTGCCATAGTCGATGCTCACTGGATCCACTTCAGTGAAAATATTGACTGGAGCACCTCGGACAGCGATGCAACATATACAGGTCCTGTATTTGTAAAGAACACGGAACTTGTTGGCGCAAAGAAGCCTGCTAATCCAACCAGACCGGGATATTCATTCGGCGGCTGGTATGAAGAAGCGGCATGCACAAACGCGTTCGACTGGGACAAGACAACACCGGGTCTTACAGAAGACATTACTCTGTACGCGAAGTGGGTTCCGGCGGATTCCGGCTACACGGTCATTATCTGGAAGCAGAAAGTAACAGACGATAAAAACGCGTCTGACGCAGACAAGACATATGACTTTGAGTCGAGTGAAGGTGTCGAAGAGACTACCGGCACGGTCCTTTCGGAAGATGACTTCACTTCATACACCACGCATAACTACACCGGTTTCCATTTCGGCAGGATCGAGATCTCGCCTGAGGACAAAAAAGTCAGAGCGGACGGCACTACTGTCGTCAACGTTTACTACGACAGAAACCTGCTGACGATCTATTTCTTTGATGGAAGCACCGAGCCGGGCTATGCTCCGACGGACAGTAACGACGGGCAGCAGTATGGTCTGGTCGACGGCGAGTATGTTCCTCTGACAAGACATGGAAGCGGAGGAAATTACACCTGGACATATGCGGGGGAACCTACAGAATATACCGGGGCCACCTATACAGAGGCAACAGGAACAGGCGGAACGCAGTATGGTTTCGTTAACGGCCAGATGCAGCAGCTGACATATAACGATGGTGGTTGCGAAGGCGCATACTGGACTCTGCCAAACGGCAACCGTTACAATGGCGACCGCTATGCACAGGGTTCTTCCGGAAATTCCGCATACGGTGTTGTAGACGGAGAACTCGTCGGAGTCTCCAATGATGAAGGCGTGTGGAAATACAATGCCCCAAAGAACTATACCGGAACAAGATATATCAGTGCACAGGTACCTCCTGAAGATCATATCTATACAGGCCTTTATGGTTCAACACTCGCTTCCAACGGCTATTCATGGAAGGACGACAGAGCATGGTATGACGTCCGCACCGGGCAGGGCACCAGGCTGACATTCCTCGACGCGTTCAAATTCGAAGGACTGAACGGAGTTTCGCAGAACAATACTCTCCTTACACAGTATGGAAGGAATCTCAGCGGCAGGAATCCGATCAGGTTCTACAAGCAGAATATTGACGGCTCATGGCCGGCAACTGCAAGCAATACCGTTTATACAGACGGCGGATATGTAAGCTTTACCGTAACGGAGAAGTACGATGGCTTCAAGGCAGCTTATTATAGAAATGGCGATACAGGAGGCTGGAACAGCACCAGCGCCGGAACGAGCCTCGACGCAAACAATCTGAACATCAGATTCGAGAGGCAGAAGTTTACGCTTAAATTCATAGATCCGAAGACCGGAGAACAAATCGGAAGTACTGTGACAGGCATTCCTTACGGGGACGCCATGTCCAAGTATAAGCCTGCTGATCCAACGAAGGACCATTATGACTTTAAGGGCTGGTGTGAGGACAGCGCTGGTAAGGCGCCGTTCAATTGGAGTTCCACCATGCCGGCGGCCAACAAGATCCTCTACGCTAAGTGGGAGCCAAAGCAGTATAACGTCAAGCTTGACACGAACGGCGGGCACATCAAGGAAGGCAGCACGCAGGATACAGACTTCAATGTTCCGCTGGATACGGAGCTCAACAAGGATTCGATGTTCCAGTGCATCGAGTATGACAGCAAGCATGAGTTTGTAGGCTGGTTCTATAAGACAGGACCAAAGGCCGGTTCGGTATACGATTACGGCAAGATCGAAGAGGACGTAAGTCTTATCGCGAAATGGCGTATGCCTGGACAGGTCAGCATTGTCTATGACGCAAATGGACATGCCAGCAGCGTACCTACGGATAATTATAAGTACGCAACAAACTCAGCTGTGGTTCTCGGAGCGCCTCCTACGGGCATAGAGGAAGGATACGCATTTGTTGGATGGAAAGTCGGCAATAGGACCTACTATGTCAACAACACATTTACAATAAATGAAGACCTTATCGAAGACTACGATGAGACCACCCAGACAGGAAAGGTTACCATCACGGCCGTCTACAATAAGAAAGACGCGGGCACATTCGAAAAGACACATATCAATTGGTATAACAATGATGGAAGTCCGGCCTTCAGAAAAGACGGTGAAAACGGAGACCTTCGCGTCAATGAGCCTGTGGATATCCCTAAAGCACCGGAGTCGTCTGATGGCGCCACATTCCTCGGATGGGCAAGAGTTGTTGAAGAGAAGGATGAAGATGGAAATCCAGTAGATCCTGACTATACACAGGATCTCACAGATGAAAATCTGTTCATCTACTATAACGAAGAAGATGGCAAGTACTACTCTGACGCAGCGTTTACATCTGAGATCGCAGAGCAGGTTGCCGGCGACGAGGATGGAACCTACCACGCAATGTTCGCCGTATGGTGCTACGAATATACAGTTACATTCAAAGTAGTAAACGGCGAGTGGAACAACGGCGGATCGACTGATAAGGAAGTCACGCTTACCGGATTCACTAAAGAACTGCACCTCACAGCTAGTCAGATCCCTGCAGCAGGCGAGAAGCCGGCTACGAACTACAAGGAAGGCAGTTGGGACGAGACCCCGACTACATCGATAGCAATCACAGAAGACACAACGTTTACCTACACGTATGCAGCCAAGGAGCCTATCTCGGCCAAGGTCACATTCAAGGTAGTAAATGGCGAGTGGAACAACGGCGGATCGGATGATGTCGTCGTGAACCTGAGCGGTTATGAAGGCGACACGCTGACACTCACGGCAGACCAGATCCCTGCAGCAGGCGAGAAGCCGGCTACGAACTACAAGGAAGGCAGCTGG
>JBGUKZ010000135.1:0-1937 GCA_045114795.1 Anaerovoracaceae bacterium | reverse complement strand
GATGATTCGAAAAAGAAACTTAACGACGCCAAAAAGAAACTGAATTCTGCGAGTGTCGAGATCGGTGCCGGCAAGACGCAGCTCGAGAGTGCAAAGAAGCAGTTAGACGGCTACAAGGCTCAGCTAGACGGATATCAGCAGCAGATCAATGACGGCAAAGCCCAGTTAAGCGAAGCAAGGGCCAACACGCCGTCCATGATCTCTGAGCTTAATTCTACAATCTCAGGTCTCAGATCGCAGATAGCCGATCTCGAAGCAGGAATAACAAATAACCAGGAAAGACTTGCACAGGCAACGACCGACGAAGAGAAGGCCGAGATCGAAGAGCAGATAGCAACCCAGCAGGCTAACAAGAGCGGCCTTGAAGCCAAGCTTGCCGAAGCAGAACAGAAGCTCTCGGCGCTTGAGACTGCCGCTGCAGGCTTTGACGCCCAGGAGGCTGCGCTTAATGAACAGCAGGCCCAGCTGGACGCCCAGTATGCCTCGTATACTGAGAACTATCAGAAATATGAACTCCAGAAAGACGCTTACGACAAGGGCGTTAAGGAGTACAACAACGGCAAGGCCGAGTACGATTCCGGTCTCAAGAAATATAACGACGGCCTTAAGAAGTACAAGGACGGCCTTAAGGAATTAGAGGACGCCCAGAAGAAAGTCGATGATGGATGGGTAGAGTATAACGACGGCGTTTTCGAGCTCTGGAAAGGCTATTCAGAATTCTCATATGCCGCCGAGACAACATTCAGATCTGAACTCGTCTACGGCTACGTGCTGCTTGAAGCAGTAGACGCGCCCGACGTATACACATTGGGCAGGGACAAGAACACCGGTTACGTTTGCTTTGACAATGACTCAAAGATCGTAGACGGCATCGCCGCAGTATTCCCGATATTCTTTTTCGCGATCGCCGCGCTCGTATGCTCGACAACGATGAGCAGAATGGTAAGCGACGAGCGTGGAATTATCGGCACGATGAGAGCTCTGGGATTCACCGACACAGCCATCGTCATGAAATACGCGATCTACGCAGGCTCCGCATCCCTTATCGGAGGCGTCCTCGGATTTTTGGGCGGCACCAAACTCTTCCCGGCGGTAATCTGGGAAGTCTACGCGATGATGTACGGCTTTACCGAGCTCTCGTTTAAGAGCAGCGCCTTGCTGTTCGTGATCGCGATCGGCGTCGCGCTCCTCTGCACGGTCGGCGTATCCGTTGTAACCGCAATGTCCGCGCTGACAGGAATGCCCGCTGAGCTCATAAGACCTAAGGCACCTTTGCCGGGCAAGCGCATTTTGCTCGAGCGCATCGGCTTTATCTGGACAAGGATGAAGTTCCTGCACAAGGTCTCTGCGCGCAACGTTTTCCGCTTCAAGAAGAGAATGTGGATGATGATCGTCGGCATCGCCGGCTGCACCGCGCTCCTTCTTACGGCTTTCGGCCTTTACGATTCGATCTGCAATGTCGTAAACATCCAGTACGACAACATCATGAAATACGACCTCCAGGTCATGTTCGACGACAAGTACAGGCAGTACGAGATCGAGGATGCCGCCAAGGCCGCTGCTCAGAATGCCGGTGTAAACTGCGAATATGTTATCGTCAAAGATGATGTCGCCAAGAACAGCGGCTCCGGCTATGTCAGAGATCTCGAAATGTTCATCTCCGACGACCCCAACACGGGCAAGATCTTCGGCCTCACGGACGTTAAGACGGGGGAAGTGTTGAGCTGGCCCGCTGACGGCGAAGTAGCGATCTCCGGCAAGCTCGCCGACAAGAATAACGTCAAGCCCGGCGACAGTGTAACATTGTTATACGGCGACGATGAGCACGAAGTAACGCTCAAAGTCGGCTCTGTCTTCACGAACTATACCTTCCACTACGTCGTTATGACGCCCGCCACATACAGGGAGGCATTCGGCAAGCCTTACACGCCTGAGAC
>JBGUKZ010000134.1:0-1584 GCA_045114795.1 Anaerovoracaceae bacterium | reverse complement strand
ATCAAGGTGCGAAAAAAAGCTGGGGTCAAGCAGTAGAGCGCCTGAACGGCAATACGGGCTATCCGATAACTTATTGCTGTGAGCTGCTTGACCGATCGAAACAGGCGTATTACAAGAAGCAGAAGCGCGACCTGGAATACCTCTTCCGCGTGATGCGCATCGTGGATGCCGTGAAGCAGATCCGCCAGATGGATCCCGGTATCGGCGGCGTCAAGCTGTGGCTGATGTCGAAGCGTATGTTCCTTTGCGACTGGGTGCCTGGCCGCGACGCATTCCTCCAGCTGATGCGCGACTTCCAGCTGATGCAGAAGCGCCCGAAGCCCCGCCATACGACGAACTCGAACCACCGCTACCACAAGTACAAGAACCTCATCCGCGGTTTCGTGCCCACACGGCCTAACCAGCTCTGGGTGAGCGACATCACGTACATCGACCTTGTGGACGGCTGCTGCTATCTGCATCTGGTGACAGACGCGTATTCGCGCAAGATCGTGGGCTGGTGCCTCTCTGAGACGCTTGAGGCAGAATACACCCTCCGGGCTCTCCGCATGGCCATATCGCAGGCTACGGCAGATGAACTGAAAGGACTCATCCATCACTCTGACAGGGGCGTACAGTACTGCTGTACCGCCTATACGGACGAACTCAGGAAGTACGGCATCAGCATCTCCATGACGGAGGATTACAAGCCTACGGACAACGCTATCGCCGAGCGCGTAAACGGTACGCTCAAGACAGAGGTCGTTTATCGTGAGATGCGCTTCAAGACCTTTCAGGACGCTATGGTACGCATTGAGGGATTCATCCGCTTCTACAACGATGAACGCCCGCACTACAGCATCGGCTTGAAGGCGCCTTCGGATGTACACCAGGAAGAGGGACCACAGAAGAATATGTGGAAGAAGAAGGAGGAGCTCTCGGGGGCTGTCTGCCCCCTGCCGCAGGGCACCCCCTGAGTGTTTTTCATAGGTCTGGCTGCGCCCGGGAGCAGTCAACCATTTCAGTACGAAGTCAACAAAAAAGGATGAAGAGTAAACAATATCCGTACGAAGTCTACGTTCTTAGGAAAAGAGTCAACATCTCCAGTGAAAGTAGTCAACTGTACTCAGACGAGGCAGTCAACCAAATCCGTACGGGTAGACAAGTGTTAAAAAACAAGGCCCAAAAGGAGTCAACCATATTCAGGAAAAGACAAGCCATCTCGCAAACCACGTTCAAAAGCGATGTGAAGAAACTCTGTAGACCCATAATCGACGGCAAAGGTACGAAAAATCCTCCATATCGCTTTGATATGGAGGAAGTTTTTAAGGATTATTCTGTTTATGCCATCTTCTCCGCCATCCGTTTGCCGGCATCGTAGGCTTTCTGCAAGTCTTCTTCCCAATGCTCGTCACGCCATTGACGCTTAGCTTCTTCTGAGAATCCGGCCAGTTCGAAGCGGTCGTAGCTTTTCACCTGATAGGTGTTGTAGGCATTGATATGTTCTGGCTCGCCGAGGGCATTGGTTATGCAATATTCCATCGGGCCATATCCCTGACTATTGTTATTGTCAGGCAGTCCGTTCATGGTCTCCATCAGCACCAC
>JBGUKZ010000133.1:0-1949 GCA_045114795.1 Anaerovoracaceae bacterium | reverse complement strand
CCCGGGAAGCCTTCGGTCATCTTCTTGATGCTCTCTTCGTACCGCTCTCCGTCTTCGGCGGCATCTATGCTTGCGATCTTATAAGTGTCACCGTCTTTGACAAGGTGGAAGCATCCCGGAAGAGCCCCGCCGCTGACTGATATAAGTGTGTTGCCGTTCTTGCAGTAAGTATCTGTCCAGAAGTATCCGAAGACAAGTAGTTCTCCGCTTACCTTCTCCTGTCTGTAAATGGTCGGAGCCGGGATAGCAACGTTCCTGCCGGCAGCGTAATTCTCCCTGGAATACTCTCCTGCCAGGTATTCGCAGATCGCACCAATAGCCGGATCATCACCGTTGTATTTATATTCAGGGAGCCTGTTCAGTTCGCTGACCTCATCTCTCATAGCATCTGTGATGCCGAGGTTGAGCTGTGTAAATACAGGCTCAGATCCCTTGCTGCCTGTCTCAGTGCAAAGCTCATATGAATGAGCATCTTTGCTGCGGCAGACCAGAACGCTCTTGGCAAGAGCCTTTTCGTCTGCGCCGGAAACGAATGCATTTTCACTATATGATCCAATGCCGTATCCGACTATATCGTCCATTTCGTCCGACTGCATGTACGCCATGTGGTCAAACGCATCCAGCAGGTGTTCATGCTCATATGCACTGCCTGCTTCGATGAATCCTTTGATTTTGTCCTTATCGTCGCCGGATTCGATGCATTCCATCAGAGCCGCATCATTCCCGGTCTGACTGAGATCAAATACGTGATAGTATCCCCATGGCTCGGGCGTTTCTTCTGTGTTCTCAAAATCATCTCCTGCATTCTCAGTCAGATTTCCGCCGCTTGACTTAGTGTTGTATACGATGAGCCTGTCATCCTGAACAAGCACATGAGTCCTGATCGTATCCGTATTGTAATACCCGCTGCATATCGCCTGCATGTCCACAAGGCCTTCCACTCTGGAATCTGCCAGATCGTAAATGACAAGGCCGGTTCCGTTACCGAATATCAGCATATCTGAATCCAGATAATAAATAGCCGGAGCATATACATCCAGATCTTTATGTGCGGCAGGATCACCTGTGAATACGAGCACTTCGTTGGCTGTCATGTCTGTTGCTCTGCTTTCTGCTGCATAAACGTATCCGGAAAGGCTTGGCGGCAGTTCTTCTGTTGTCGAGGAAAACCATGCAAGGCTTCCGAATACCAGTACAAACGCTGCTGCTACTGCTATGATTCTCGCAGTCATGGACCCGCTGCGGCTCTTCTTTGAAGACTTCTTAGCTGTGACTTCTGTTCTTGCTGTCTTATCCAGATCGTAGACATCGGTACATGCTTCGATCCTCTGCCATATGTCATCCTTCTGCTGATTGTCAGGTATGAGCGAATCCAATGCTTCTGTAATTATCTTGTTCTCGTCCATATATTTACCTCCGTGTAAGTTTGCTGAGGGCTCTTTTAACAGATGCGATCTGCGATCTGACCTTGCTCTCGCTGAGCTTCAGCATATCTGCTGTCTCGTTCACCGTGTAGCCCTCATAGTAGTGCAGCAGGATTATCTCTCTCTGATCCTCGGGAAGGTTCATGATGATATCCAGTGCTTCAGCCCTGATATCGCTGCCGGGCGGATCCGTGCTGACACTGTCCGCGGTCTCATCCATTCCTTCCTCTACAAGATCGACGCTCTTTCTCCAGTAGCTTTTGAGTATGTCCTTGCACCGGTTTCTTGTGGTCACGATGAACCATGCTTTTTCGTGCTCGGGTGTATCAAACTGTATTCCTTTCTCAATCAGTGTCAGGAATACGCTCTGCACGATGTCCTCGGCGTCCTGGGTGTTCTTCATGAAAACCATCGCCGTTCTGTACACCCTGTCGACCTGACGGTCGTATATTTCCTTGATCTTTTCTCTGTTCTGCAAAGCTGTCTGCTCCTCTGTATATATGATACGGACCCGGGATCCGTTTG
>JBGUKZ010000132.1:0-24713 GCA_045114795.1 Anaerovoracaceae bacterium | reverse complement strand
CTTTCTGTTCAGTACAGATGTGATCGCTGCTGTAAGAGTCGTTTTGCCGTGGTCAACGTGGCCGATCGTGCCGATGTTGATGTGCGGTTTAGTCCTCTCATACTTCTGCTTTGCCATTTAACTTCCTCCTTTAAAATAAGAACGTTCTACCGGAGGAGCTTGCCTCCGAAGGTCAAGGTTGTCTCCCTTTCGGCAACGCCGGGCATTCATTGACAACCTTATTTTTAATAAATTTAGGGACAAGCGTCCCTGTCCCTAAGCGGGTTTGCCTGGAGCTGATGAGCAGACTCGAACTGCCGAAACCTCTTCCTTACCAAGGAAGTGCTCTACCTACTGAGCTACATCAGCGCATAGCAGGAACATAGTACAACATCAGTGGTCCGATGTCAAGCAAACAGAATGTTTTTAACCGAGTCCAGCACCTGCCTGGAACAAGACGCCGCCAGTTTCATCACCTCGGTCCCGAGAGTGCTCACGCGGCAGCCCGCGTTCTCGAGATCTTTCATGGCGACCTTGTGATCGCTCTTCTTCGAAGCCGCGCAGCAGTCCTCTATCACGGTCACCTCATATCCCCTCTCGATGAAGCCGAGCGCGGTCTGAAGCAGCTCGATGTTAGAGGCCGCTCCCGCGATCAGCACCCTTTCCGCGTCGACCGACGAAAGCAGTTTTTCCATGTCAGGAGAAGACCACGCGTCCGGATGGACGTGTATGACAGTCTCCGCTTCGCCCATGTATGATCTGAGCTCCGGAAGCAGGTCTCCGGACCCACCCGACTGTGTGAAAAGCAGAGGCATGCCCATCCTGCTCACCGCATGCGCGAGTTTCGTTATGTTCTCCTCGAAAACGTCCGGCTTCTTTACGCGCTTCAGCATCTTCTGCTGGGCGTCCACGATGACCGTGACGCATTCGGTCTGCGCAGTCTGTCCCTTGAGACGCATGAGCGCGACCGGATCCGCCAAAGACGTCGGCAGAGGCGATACCGCGACATATCCGGCTTCATTCCAGTCGATGTCGTAACGCATCTTATCGTCTTTGAAGTCCGGACTGCTGTGCATTTTATAATCACCGCTCTCAGCCTTGCTGAAGCCGAAATGCACGCCATAACCGCGCGGAGCGGCTTCGACTACGCGCACGCCCTTGATGTCCCAGGAAGGGAGGTCCGGCGCGTTTACGCTGAGTATGGTCCTCGGGCTGATCCTGCGGGACATTTCCATGAGGCGCGGCAGGAGACCCATAAGGTAGTCGAAGAAACTTGCGTGGTGGCTGCCCACCGAAAGCGCAATCGATCTGATCCCATTGATGGCGCCCTCTCTTGCTCCGGCTACGGTGCCCGAGTAGTAGGCAGCGAGTCCATTGTTATATCCCATATTGACGCCGCTGAACAGGAAGTCCGGTCTTATGCCCTCATCTTTGAGCCTGCCTAAGCCCCACATCACGCAGTCGACAGGCGTGCCGTCGAGAGCCCAGGCAGCGACCGCCCCCTTCAGTTCCCGCTCTTCCGCGCTTACTTCACGCAGGAACGTGATGCTGTGGCTCTTCGCGCTCTGTTCTTCCTTTGGCGCTACAACATAGACGTCGGCGTGCTCCGCCAGCGCTTCCACCAGCACCCTCAGTCCGAGAGCGTCTATTCCGTCATCATTAGTTACGAGTACATTGATCATTTTTCGTTCCTTTTTCAGTCAGTCTCTTCGAATCCGGCTCCGTCCGTCGTCAGGATGTTGCCGTCCGACAGCACGAATACTCCTTCCACGCCGTTCGTATCCTCTATGAGTTTCATACCTTCCGCCGAGCCTTTGATCAGGCAGGTTGTGCTGAGCGCGTCCATGTCGGCCGAATGCCCCTTGTCCGCGATGAGCGTCACGGCGTCGAGGTCGGTCTCTACCGGCCAGCCCGTTTTAGTATCCAGTATGTGGTGATATGTCTTTCCGTCGACCTCTATCCTGCGCTCGTATATGCCCGAAGTCACGAGTGTCTTATCGCGCGCGTTTATCTTTCCTATTATCTCCGTGCGGTCGCTGAACGGCGCCTCGACTCCAATGACGAAATCATCTGTGTCATTCTTGCCGCCGATGCAGATGACGTTGCCTCCGAGATTGATGACCGCGGAGACTACTCCCTTGCTTTCGAGGAACTCCGTCATGCGGTCGCCAATATACCCTTTGGCGATCCCTCCGAGATCGATCTCCGTCTCAGGATCCGCCAGTCTCACCTTGTTTCTCAGAATCTCTATGTTTCTGTAGTCGACATGTTTTACGGCTTCGGCAAGAGCCTCTTCATCAGGGAGTTTCGCCTCGCCTTCCGCGGCATGGAAGTCCCACAGTTTTGTGACACCTCCGACAGTGATGTCAAAGTCTCCGTCCGACTCGTAGGAGCGTATCACTCCCCTTTGCAGAAGCTCTATGGTCTCGTCGCTCACTTCGGTCCACTCGCCTTTCGCCGCGTTGATGCGGCTGATGTCCGAGTCCTCTCTGGTCCTGCTGAGTTTCGATTCAAGGTCTCCGCAGAGCTCGAGCGAACCGTCGATGGCGGCTTCAGCCTCTTCGCTCATGTCCGCCGCGTCCTGCACGTTCCCGTCCTCGCCGGCCATGCGATAGACCGATACGCTGCAGATGGTGTCCAGATAGTAGCCGTCCTTCATGACAGGCTCGCTGCCGGATCCGCCGGAGCAGCCGCAAAGAGCCGCGGTCATCACGGCGATGAGCAGCAGTATATTCAATTTGCTCAGCAGGCGCTTCATCCGGCAGTTATCCTTTCATAAGGGCGCGTGGTATAATGATTTCCATGAAACAGTACATACGCAAGGCAGACATAATACTCTTCATTGTGCTGGTCGCGCTCGGGCTGGCAGCTTCGGCTGCACTTTCCATGTCCCGCGCGGACGCGGGCGACGGCGCCAAAGTCATAATCGAGTCGGGAGGCGATCTTTACGCCACCTACTCTTTGCGTGAAGACCGGACATTCGTGGTCCCTGCCCCTAAGCAGAACAGCACGGATGCCCCGGCAGCAAATCCTGAAGATAGTGCTTCGGCGCAGTACGACTATTACAACGTGGTCGAGATCAAAGACGGCACGGTGTCCGTCACCGAGGCCTCATGCAAGAATCAGGTCTGCGTGCGTCACGGCGCGATATCCAGGTCCGGCGAGAGCATAGTATGCCTGCCGAACAGGCTCGTGGTGCGCATCGAGAACGGGGAAGGAGGCGGCTATGACTCAGTCACCTCGTAAGTCCTCATCTGTACGCAAGCCTCTCAGCGCATCGTTCATCGCAAGAGTCGGCCTCATGGCTGCTCTCGCGCTCATCTTTTCGTATGTCGAAGCCATTATACCATACAACCCCGGCATACCCGGCATCAAACTTGGCATAGCGAACGTCGTCACGGTGATCGCTCTGTACAGGTTCGGGGCAAAGGACGCGGCCGCGGTCAGCGTGATCAGGGTCGTGCTGGCGGGGCTTCTTTTCAACGGCCTTTTCGGCATGCTGTACTCGCTCGCGGGAGCAGCGCTGAGCCTTCTTGGAATGATAGGACTCAAAAAGACCGGCTTCTTCTCAGTGACCGGCGTGAGCATGGCCGCAGGAGTCCTCCACAATCTGGGACAGCTGCTTGTGGCGGCCGCCCTCATAGAGGACCTGCGGATATTCTTCTATTTCCCTGTGCTGATGTTCAGCGGGATCGCCGCCGGCATACTGGTCGGCATCATTTCGACGCTGATGCTCAGGGCTCTTCGGTAGGCCCTGCAAGTTCCCGGCAGACGCGGACCCCGAATTTTTTTATCCGGAATTTTTTTAGCTGTAATCAAGCTCCCCGTTCAGAACGAGGAGCTTTGTTATATCCAGGCCGAGTGCCTTGCAGAGTATGAGCTGCGTCTCTATCGAAGGTATCGATTCGCCGCGAAACCATTTATACACCGCCTGCCTTGTCGAGATCCCGGTGATCGTCATGATGTCCTCCACGCTGTATCCGCTCGCCTTGATGAGTCTTTTGATGTTGGCGCCGGTCGCTTCCATGTCGATGGAGATATCGATGCGCTCCACCGGGCGTCTTCTTTCGCTGCGATCCATCATTTTCATGTTACCACCTTGTCCATCCATTGAAACCGCCTATGATCCCCGCCTTAGCCAGCACCATGAGCACTGCGCCGGCCACTGCTAAAACTTTGAGAATCGTTATGAATCCCACAGACGGCAGCCTGCTGTTGTCTTCCTCTTCTGCACCGGCAGTATCCGGGACCTGCTCAAGTCCGGTATCATCCGCCTCGTCGTCAGTTGAGCCGATCCGGATGTCGCTGCCGCTGTCAGTAGCGTCCGGTGTTACCGTCTGCTGCTCGCTCAGGCTGATGCTGTCATTTCCGGCAGGCTTCCTGACCGCGGTCCTGCCGGTATTGCGTCTTTGTCTCCCGCGGGATGTTTTCTCAGTCACTGTCACGGAATCTCCGGCCGGCTCTTTGGTTTCGGAAACAGTCGGCTCTGCCGTCTCCTCGATTTGCTCTGCAGTCTCTTCGATCTGCTCTTCAGTTTCTGTTACGCTCTCCTCCGTATCCTTTGACTGACCGGCCACGGAACGCGTGTCATTTCCATCTGCGGCTGCTTCGTCCGTGTCGTCCGTGTCAATGTTTTCGCTTGTTTCGTCATCGAGAGCCGGTTCCCATTTCCGTTCTTCTTCGATAGCCGGGGCCTCTTCGATTTCTTCCCTCTCTGTCTCGTCCGCGGAGCGGTCGTCTTCAACGGAAGTTTCATCAGAAGGTGCCGGGAAGCCCCAGGTCATAGAGCCGCCATTCGGGTTAATGACGGTGAGTTTGCCGATCCCTTTCGGACCGCACGAGATCTTCTGGCTTTCGCATTTGACAGCATAGCCGCTGGTCGCCTTTATATAGCTGTTGCCGTTGAGTTCAAGAGAGATGTTTCCTTCGCTGTATATGACTCCGTATACCATCTCAGGCGCTTCATCCTCATCTTCGGCATCCTCGTCATCCTGATCTTCATCTTCATCGTCCCATTCCTCGTCTTCGTCGTCCCATTCTTCGTCTTCGTCGTCCCATTCCTCATCCTCGTCGTCCCAGTCCTCATCTTCTTCATCATATTCATACTCATATTCCACATCCTCGTCCTCGTCCTCATCCTCGTCGCAGGCCACTTCGAAGACGCCCGGTCCCTCGTAGTAGAAGTCGTTAAGAATGATCGTCCTGCTGTCCTCGTCATAAGACCAGCCGTTGCCTGATGTATAGTCGCCGCCGATCTCGACGCCCATGATATATATAGGAGCATCGTCACTCCCCGCGTACACGTCCGCAGGGCACACCATGAGCACCGACATGACGACGGCGACTCCCATAGTCACGAGCTTCCGGGCGATGCTCCTGACGAGTACTGCGCTGTCCTTGCCTGTTGTGTTGCCGATGTTCTTTTTCATGGTTTTTACTCCTTTTGTTTCTGTTTTTTGTTCAGTATCTGTTGTTCTCATTTTTGCCTGATTTCAAAGTTCAGGTAGTATATTTCAATATATGTTTCTTTGATATCCTGTCAGAGCCGGCAGCGTCTCCGCCGCCGTTCTCCAGTTCCCACTCCTCCATGCGGCGCTTGATGATGCCGACGATGGAACGCATGCCGGCGGCCGCGGTGATGACGACCACGACAGCGAGCCCCGGAGTCAGCTCCGCATCCTGCCCGGGTGAGCAGACCATGATGAGCGCGAACGCCAGCGCAAGGCCGGCGGCGTCTCTAATGATGCTCCTGATTTCCATGGCTGTATTCCTGTGTTCTCTGTTCTTCATCGTGGTCTCCTTTCAGTCTCAGGTAGTAGTTTTCAAGATAGGAATAAAAAGCAAGGCGCGAAAAAAGGAGCCTCAAAGGCTCCTGAATGATCCCATGCTTAAATGTTGGTTTTTAGTGATCGTACCTTAGGCCCGGTATCAGCAGCGTGTCTCCGCCGTCATCCCTGAAGAATACTGCCCCCGGATTCTTTTTGAGGTATTCGTCAAGCGCTTCCTCGCCATCAGTCACGTCGATGATCTGCCAGCCGCAGTTTTCGAACCATTCTTCATCAGGCTTTATCTTGACAAGATTGTTAGTGCTCCCCGACTTTATCTCGAACAGAGGCCTTCCGTGAACGAAGAAGCACGTGAGGTCCGTGCGGCACAGCCTGGTCCTGGCACTTGCCCACATGGTCAGGTCGCAGAAATTGAAAGGCTCAAACGTCAGAGGCGACCCATGCTTTCCCTTTCTCTCGCGTTCCAGAAGATACGCGGCAACTGTCTTCCACAGTCTGTCCAGATAATTGAAATGGATGTTGCCCACTTTGAGTTTCTTTCCGCTCGCCAGCGCCACCCCGTCCATGATCGCGCTGTTATCCGAGCATACAAGATAGAATCGCCTGAAAGGTCCCCTCGCGATCGCGTTGGATATTATCTTGTCATATCTTATGCGCTTGTAGTCGTTTCTGTCGGTCCGCTTGAAAAGCGATGACTTCGCGAACTCCACACGATCCTTTTCAAGTTTCTTATCCATCTTCGCGAACACTTTTTCCGGGTCTGAAAGCTCGTCTTTGTGCATCTCCAGATAGCGGCCGAGCCAGCCCTCTATATGAGGGAACTCGCGTCTTACTGCTTTGAGTTCTTTCGCGACAGCCTCGTCTTCCGGCACGTCGTCGCCGAATCCCAGCCACAGCCTGAGCGCCGCTTCAGCTTTGTGAATTCCCTGCCCGATATCACTGCTTGCTTCGAATATGAAGTATCTGGCGATAGTTGTCATTATCCTCTCCAGGCCCAGGAACTGAGCGCTGTGCGTGAATTCGGTCACCTGAAGACGGCCCGAGCCGTTCTCAGTACTCTCGAGATCGTAAAGGTATTCCATAGCCTCTCTGCGTTCGTCAAGCATCGCGGCCTCCTTTCGCGGCTTCCCTGCTTCCGGTATATATGACGCTCTTCAGGTCTTCCGGACGGAACACGCCCCACAGGAAAGTGTGCGTCCTGTCTTCTCCGGCACCAAGCAGCACCGTGCACGCTACCGCGCTCTCGATGTCGCGGTCAAAAAGCTTAAGAACCTCTCTTCTGCAGATGTCCCCTGCCGTTCTGAGCCACCGGGTCCTGCTCCTCTTGTTCTCGTTGGCGTCCCTGCTGCTCTCAAGGAGCGCCGCGTACAGGTCCTCATTGAACACCGGGATGTCCCTTTCATCGTTGCTTTCTTCAGAGACATCTCCGGCATTTTCGTCGCGCCTGCCTCTCCTGCTCTCCAGGGTGTCGATCAGAAGATAATTGAGTATCTGATAGCCGTTGTCGTATGTATCGCACAGAAGCTCTATCGTGGACTCCGACAGCCGGCCGGTGTCGACTATTCCGGAAAGGGCCTCTCTTTTGAGCTCGTAACCCCGTATATACTGCCAGCCGGTCTTTCTCATGGCCTTGAGCGCTTCCACGGCTTTCATGAAACCCGGCAGAGCTTCATACATTTCCTCGTAAGCAGTATCCAGAGCGGTCATGACGTCAACGCCCGTACGGGGGAGTCTGTCCCTCTCCAGGTCGTACTCTATATCCAGAAGCGCTTCTATCGTGCTGCGCAGCGTGTCTTTGTTCTTTCTGTAAGAGCTGACGTCTACAGTATCCCTGCGGGCCTTGTAGTAAGACCTGATCATCCCGGCGAGAGCTTCCCTGCGCGGATCTTTCTCCGCTTTTTCCTTCCAGCCGTCGTCACTCTCGAAAGTGAAACGGTACTCAGGCGCCCCGGCGATCTTTATCTTAGCGCCTCGTCCCTTTTTAGGAGGGTTCTCATAAAGGTCCTCCGTGTAGTGGAAAGGCAGCCTGTCTATGTTGATCTCTTTTCCGGCCTCGGCCGTGAACAGTTCTTCCTTCTTTTCTTCCTTGTTTGCTTTTTTCTTTATCTTGCCTTTTCTGACGACTTCCGTATATGTGCCGTCAGGGACCATCGCTTTCAGATAAGCACTGTAGCCGTCCGGACAGGTATGGGGCTCGGCGTATACGGTCTTGCCGCGCTTCCATTCGAGGTCAAGGTATTTCTGCCTGAACTCCCTGTAGACCTTGAGGTAATACGAAGGTTTTTCCTCGCCGTCCCCGCCTGCGCGCAGGCTCTCGAGGTAATCAAGCGCCGGCGATCTTCCGGTCTTGACGGAGTCTATCTCGAGGCCCGTAGCGATGGTGCACATGGCCGTAGTGCCGGGCGCGAGCGTTCCCTCGCCGTACTCCATGCTGCCCAGATCTATCGCAAGATTCGATATCTTTCCGATGTCGTTCGAGAAGGCGGCCCTCACGTCCTCATAAGATATGTGTTTCCCGACGGTCCTCCAGTGTCCGTCCGGCGTTGTTATGGACACTACCGGGAGTTTCCTTTTATATCCGCGCCTCTCCTTTCCGTCGTGTCCGGTATATGTGTATTCTTCGTAAGCCCCTCTCAGGATGGCTTTATTGATGTCCCTGTCGAGTATGATCTTGACAGTGTCTCCGTCGTAATCGGCGCCCCCCAGAGCGATCGGCGCGTATGACAGGTTGGATACCATAACCACTCCATTAAGATGACTGAAGTATTCGTCGTAAATGCTCTCATCCGCGTAAGGCCTGAGCGCGCACTGTTCGTTTCTCGAAAGGTGCGGGCTTCTCAGCATGCCGTAGTGGTAGTTGCGCCTCAGGGCATACGAGTCTCTGTCGGATATGTAGAACCTGTCCGAGTGCAGCGTCTTTTTATACAGTTCTCCTATCCTCTCCCTGTCGCCTGCCCCGCTCATCTTCGCTATGGTGATGAGAAGGCTCAGAAGGTCTCCCGAAAGATACTTGTTGATGCCCTCCACGAGCACATTGCCTCTCATCACATCGAGTATGCGGCTTTTCTCTGTCTCCCTGATGCGGCTCCTGATGAACGGGTCGTTCACGAATGCCGCGTTGCGCCTCAGCGCGTAGCCCCAGGACTCTTCCTCGTCCGCGTAAGTGCCGTCGTCGTATAAGTCGTCGCCGTCATCGCCATACAAAGCCTTGCCCATGACAGCCTCTACGCTCTTTCCGTGATCGCGGCCTATGAGGTGACTGTCGCTTATATGCCTTGCCACGATGGCGTCGAAGGTGTCAGCATCCATGTCGAGCGTGCTGAAGAACTGGTAGTTCATCCTTACGCGGCCGGTATTGCGAAGGTTGAGATCTGTCTTGCATACATACAGCGCGTGATCGAACTCGCGGAACTTATCAAAGTAGTACTTCATCGGGTCGGTTTTGGTGCCCGCGAAATACGCCCGGAGCCATTTGCCGCACTTGAACATGCTGCCGGTCAGAATGATTTCCGCGTCCGCAAGCCGGCGTTCTATGCCGAATATGTCCTTTACGGTGAGCCGGTCAAAGAAGGCGTCCGGGAACTGTTCGGCGATGAATCTTTTGAAGTCTGCCATGTGGAGCATGCCCTTTGTAAAAGGCATCCTTATCTGGAACGATGACGGCTTGCCGTCGCCCGTCGATTCGAGCGATCCCGCCATGAGACGCGCGTACGCAGGCGATACTATCCCTTCCCCGTCGTAAAGCGACGGGTCGAGAGGAGCGGTCCTTATGCCGGTGGTCCTGTCGCTTATCTCGATCCTTCCGTCTTCCGATACGCCGGTGTCTGTCGTCAGTATTTCTATCTCATGCCTCGCGAAATCGTCTCCGAACGATCCCATCGGAAGCACTATCACGGTCTTCTCGTTCAGTTCCAGCTCATCATTGACCACAGCGGTGCCGTCAGTCAGGTAGAGTCCCCTATAGGCGTAATACTTGCTCGGGATCACCTTTATAGCCTGCCAGTCGATGTCAAGGCCCAGTCTGCGGTCTACATCATCATAAATATCGGCGTTGATGAAGGATATGACGTTTTCGCGCGCCATGCTTGCGCTCTTTTCGGACGCGACAAACCTGACCGGATCTTTCTTTCCCCTGAATATGAGGCTGAAGCCTTCTTCGATCAGTCTTCTGAACGCGCTGCTGTCTTCCGGCAGTTTTCTGCCGAAATCAAGATAGACCAGATTCTCTGTCAGGAGCGAAGCCAGGCGGCCGCGTTTCAGCTTATGGCCTGCCCTGTCTTCGATCACAAACATAAGCTGGTCTGTAAGACCGTTATCCGAGCAGCGGCGCGGCCTGCCTTCAAGGATGCTTTCTCTTATGAATCCTGAATTGAGGTCGAATACGCCTCCGCGGTCTTCTATCAGTCTTATTATTTCTCCCGCCTTTAACGTGCAGATCCGGAGATCTCTTTCCTTGCTCATCGTCACTTCTCCATACGTTGACAAAAGCCGGCTGTCAACCGGCAGTTTACTGCCGGAAAGGGCGTTTTATATTGACAGTCGCCGGCTTCTCTGATATCTTGATTTTAACATATGTGGCTGAAATCGTTAAGAACAATGTGAGGAGGCAAATGTTGCCTGAATCGGGAAGTATGTCAAAGAATGTCTATGAAGCCTATGCTGATTAGCAGATCCTGGAATACTCATTGATCGGAGAGACCAGCTAAGTATGTATAATGTGAGAAGCACCCTTTCAGGTGCTTTTTTTGGATACTTGATGGCAGTCCCGTCGCGGTACCGCCGCGAGTCATATCTTCATCGTTATAAGCATTTCTCTGAGCATGTGGTGGACGTCGATGACGTACTCCATGCATTTCTGCGCTGATGTCCTGGTAAGGCGGTCCCTGTGCGCCGAAGGATTTCTGTAGTCGAGGCGCACTTTTTCTATAAAGAGGTAGTCCTTCTTGATCTCCGCTTCCACTTTCTTTCTCTCGGAGAACTTGAAAAGCCCGGTCCGTGCATATGAAAGGAATTCTTTCTTTGCCGGCGGGTATGCGATCTCATATCCCGTGATGTTGCCGTCTCTGTCGTGACGTCTTTTGAAACCCATGACCTGGATCACGGAACCGAGGGTGAAATCACTGTCTTCTATCGCGATTTCAGTGATACCCCCGCGGTCACGCTGCCTCAGGGCATACGGCCAGTCTGACACCGTATCGTACTTCTGAGAGAGATACTCTTTATAAAGATGGAAAAACCTCTTTGTCGCCTCCACCTCCAGAGCCTTTGTGACGAGCAGGCAGACTCCCGAATAGTCGAAGTCTTCGCTGTCTTTCATCTTTATCATGCCCTCGTAGGTGCTCTTTGCCGTGATCAGGAATGCCCTGCTCTTGCTGTCCATCTTCTGCCAGACCTCTTCTGTCAGTTCGGCTTTCAGATACTCTTCAAAGTATTCCATATCCCCGGAAGACAGGGCGCTCTGCGTAAGGCCGCTGACTATCTCAGCCGTCATGTCCTGCAGCTGTTTAAGAGCGGCCTCTCTGACGTCTTCTTCGGCGCTTTCAAGATCGGCTTTGAGGGACTCTCTCGCTTCCTGTATCCGGGCAAAAGAGTCCTGTATCACCTTCGCGTCTATCCCGAATCCGGAGAAGATGGTGTTGGTGAACTCAAGCATCTGCTCCTGCTGGGCTATCATGGCCTCTTTTTCCCGAAGTTCCGCCTTCAGCCTTTCGATCTCTGCCGCCTGTTCATCGATCTTCTGCTTGTCCTTCATCTTCTCGATCGAGTCAAGATAGTACTGCAGACGCTTTTTCCGGTTGTTTTCCTCCGCTATTCTGTTTCTGAATTCATTGACGGTTATGACGCTTTGATCGACGTCCAGGATGATTCGGTCTGCAAGATAATCCAGTTCTTCCCTGCCGGCATATCTGGCATCACGTACGTCAAGCACTTCTTTAGTAGCATAGGCACAAACGACCGGGTCGGCGCCTGCTTCGCTCTGTATCTTGTCAATCATCGGTGACGTCTGCCGGGCCGCACTGCCATACGAGATCTCCTGCCCAATGGAGAAGAACGAGATGGCCCGGGTCTCCGTGCCTGTGAGCCTGCTCTGCACCTGCCTTCTCTCGGCAGCGCCAAGATCGTGCAGTATTACAAACTTATATTCCTCCGTACTCTCGATGAAGCGGCGCACATTGTGAAAATCAATGTTTTCCACGCCCAGTTTTAAAGCTGTGTCTTCGGCCTGCTCTCTTGCCATCCTTTGCCTGAAGACCATCGCGATCTTTACTTTTTCAGCGACCGCTGTCCGTCTCGCTGAAAGCCTGTCCGCGAGGATCAGAGATGTAGCCGTTTTGCCTGTCCCCACGCTCATCGCGACGCTAAGGTATCTCTCCCCCGCATCCAGTTTTTTTTCGACCCATTGCACACATGCTGCCTGATAATGTCTTGGTACGATTTTCATTTTTGATCCGCTCTTTCCGGTATTTCCGCCCATCCGGTAAGTTATAACAAATATCTTACAGACTTATTTTACTCTTTTGGACTCTTTTGTGCATCATGCAGGGTGCTTTAGCCTCGCGATATCATCCGCCAGAAGATATTCGTTCAAGCTCAGAGCCCTGGCGAGCCTGTCCAGGAAAGCCCGATCCTCGCGCATGACTGCGAGAGCCTCTCTGTAGAGCGACACCAGTTCTACTGACACCGCTTCTTCTATCATCTCGAGCGTCGCTTCGCTGCTGGCTCTCGACGACATCTTCTGAAAGAGATCCATGTGCCCGTCATAACCGCACGTCACGGCATCGCTCATGTAGAAGTGGGCCGCGGCCACATCATCCTCGCTCATATCGTCGATCTCGCCGTACACCTCCTCGATGGCTGCCCTGCCGCCCAGATACTTGAGCGCCGCCATGCGGTTGCGGTCATCGTTTATCCCAAGCAGCAGCCCGTCGATATACTCATCATAGAAGGCCATGCCTGCCCCTCTCTTCGCGCAGACGACATCGATAATGCCGGGCATGAGGCGCTCCATCATCACCACGTGGCCTGCCTCGTGGTATGCGACCCTGAGTTTCTCTTCAGGCGTCAGGTCCTCTGTTTTCCTGAACGTCCACCATCTGAGGTATGCCCGGGCTATGTGATCCATGCTTATCTCGGGCGCTCTCTCATACCCGGCGATAAGTCCCGCGTCATTTGCCAGCGCCTCGATCCTCGAGCAGCTGGCTCCGGACATCAGCACCGCGAGGCGCCTGTAGTCGACGTCCGCCGCCAGTTTCTTTTCACCCAGGTATTTGTCGAGGATCATCTCGGCGTCGTGCACGCCGGGGGCATATACCTTTCTCACCCTGTCGAACCTGCCCGGTCTTATCAGCGAGTCCGGAAGGTTCCGGTCCCTGTTCGCGGTGGCTATCACGAAAATATCCCTGCCGGCTATCCCGTCCATGCAGGTCTGCAGCACGGCATATTCGGTGCTGGTGCCGCAGCTGACCTCATCGTCATCGTCATACATCACGACGGGCGTCTCTTCGGCGAACTTATCCACGTCGTCAAGGAAGAGTATGGACGGCTCCCTGTCTGCGGCCTCAGCGAACGCTTCCTTGATGCTGTCGATGAACTTGTCCCCGGAAGCGCTCTTTCTGAGCCTCACTGCGGGACGCCCGCATGCTCTTATCATGCACTCCGCCATGGTGGTCTTGCCTACTCCGGGAACACCGCAGATCAGCAGTCCGCGCGGGATCTCCGCTCCCAGCTGTTCGTAGTGCCCGCGGTTTCGTATCGTATCGCATATCCGCACCAGATCGTCCTTTATGGTCTCATACCCGACTATGCAGTCGAATTCCCTGCGGATCTCCGCTATGCAGCGATCTTCCGTTTCCTTTCTCTTTTCTGTTCTCATTCCGTTCATGCCGTCCATTCCGTCTTTCTGCATTGTGGCTTTCCCTTTCTGTTCAGAGTTTCTGTTTATTTTCATCATCTACGCTGTCTTGTTTTCCGGTGTCTTCGCAGCCGCTTCCTTCGGCCGGTACCCGAGGCCTTCTCTTATGCGGCGTATGTCTTTTCCAAGCAGCCAGCCCTTCGCTCCGAGTTCCATGGCCACGCGATCCAGGAACATCCTGTTTTCGCCGAGGATACCCAGAGCCTCGGCGTAGTATTCCTTCAGTCTGTCTCTCACCATCCTGTCTATGAGATTCCTGCGGGAGTCAGAAACCGGGTCGCGCGCGCATATATTACCCGTTGCCAGATGCAGTCCGTCCACGCACAGGCCTGTTATCTCATCCCGTATGCGCTCGATGGCTGAACCAATGTCAAGTCCGGCTCCTCTGTCAGGTCTGCCGTAAACCAGTTCGGTCGCCGCCCTTCCCGCCAGAGCCGTCAGAATGTCTATCCTGTGCTGATTTATCCCCGGTCTGCTTTCTCTGAGGTTCCTTGCGATGAAGCCTTCCGATGTCCCGGCGCTCCGGCTTATGAAAGCGAGTCCTACGGAACCCTCGCACAGGAGCTCTGCCATGACCGCATGACCGGCTTCGTGGCAGGCCGTGTTGCGCGTCCGCTCCTCGTCGTCTATGTGATTGTCGCGCCTGTCATTGCCCATGCGCTCCACATATGCCCTTATTATGTGATCCATGGTTATCACGTCCGACCTTTCGAAGCCTGCGTACACTCCGGCCTCGTTGGCGAGCGTCCTTATCTCTACCGCTGTCATGCCCGCTGTTATGGCCACGACGTCCGATATATCTATATCCGGGCTTATGGTCTTGGTGCCGGCAAAGTACCTTTGGATGATCATCTCCGCGCTCCTGCTGTCAGGCAGGCCGATATGAAGGCATCTGTCGAATCTTCCGGGCCTCAGCAATGACTTGGACATGCCGCGGATCTGGTTTATCGTCGCTACGATGAACACCTCTTCATCGCGCATCTCATCGATGTACGTCTGGATGGTCGTTTCCTCGGTGGAGGCGCCGTAGAAGCCCGATACATATTTGTCCATGTCGTCCAGCAGTATTATGGACGGCGCCGTCCTGCGCGCCTCGTCGAAGGTTTCGCACAGCTTCTCCACGAAGTCCTCGTCGTCCTCGTCCTTGCGGAGCCTGTACACCGTGCGGCCGCTCGCCCTGATGAGGCATTCCGCCATAAGCGTCTTGCCCACTCCGGGTTCTCCGGCCAGTACCACGTTTCGCGGCACTCTGGTGCCCAGCGCCCTGTACGGTTCAGGGTCGAGCATGATGTCGGCAAGATACATCAGCTCCTGCTTTTCCCTTTCGTATCCGCAGATGTCTTCGAAATAGCTTTTCAAGTTTTCTTTTTTCATATATCTCTTTCTCCGTTTTTCTTCCGGCATTATCTGACTTAATTTAAACGCAATTGGCGTTGTAAAAAAACAAACCCGCAGTTTAGTCACTGCGGGATGTGCGGCCGTATCGCAGCTGTGCTTTTACCGTCACAGTACGGCCGCGCGGCCCCATGGCGGCGTGATGTGATCGTCGTTTATCATCCAGAGCACAGGTATGCCCATTGCCGCTTCGGGCGGCGGGAACGGCGCGAAGCCGTCCGTGAGGATCACTATGCTTGAGATCTCCATGCCGGACATCTCTTCCGCTATGTACTCGAAAACGGCATGGAAGCTGGTGCCTCCGCCGCCTTTCGGCTTTATCATCCTGAATTCGGATTCGCTGCTGAACGGGACGGGAGGCACGACCTCCGCGTCAAAGAAGCCGAGCCAGCCGGCAAGTCTGCCGCCGAACTGATCGATGGCCCCTTTGATCTCTGAGTACGCCTGCGCCACTTCCCTGTCCGTCATCGATGCCGACGTGTCTATCATAAACAGCACGTTCCTGACGGTCTCGTCGGTCTCATTGAAGTCCGGCAAAAGGAACGGGCTGTCGGAGAACCTTCTGTCGGGCGGCGCGAACGAATAATCGACTGTCTCCTCCTGCACGAAGTCGTTAAGGATGGCGCGCCAGTCGGTCTTAGGCTTTGTGAGTTCACGGAGCATGCGCTCGATGCCGGCTGAAAGCGTTCCTCTGCCCTTTTTCGCTGCCTCGTACGCGTCCCTGATGCGCTGATCCCAGACGGCCCTGAGTTCGTCCGCCGGGATGGTTCCCCACTTTGAGTGGTCGTCCACAGTCCTGCCCCCCGCAGCTCCGCCCGGAAATCCTTTTCCGCCCCGGGATTTCCGTCCTTTCTGCTTCAGCATCTCATACACCTCTTCTGCCGTGTAGCGGCACCCCTCGGCGCCGCCCGGCGTCAGATGCATCGACTCGCCGTACTTCGCGAGCGTGATCGAGGCGCGGTCGCCGCCCGCCGAGAAGAGTATGTTGGAGTTGACGACTATGTCGCAGGCTATGTTGAAGCCCTGGGGGTCCCTGTCCGCGGTCCTCTCCACGTGCCTCAGTACCACGTGCAGTATCTCGTGCTGCAGTATGAACATGAGCTCGCTGTCGGATATGTCGTCGAGGAACTCCGGGGCAAAGTATATCCGCTCGCCGTCGGTGGCGGCCGTCTTCACGCTTCCGTCGATGGCGAACTTCATGTGCATCAGGAGCAGCCCGTAGAAACCGTTCCGCGAGAGTATCTTCATGCGCGCCAGCATGATGCGGCGTATGTATTGCTGCTGCTGTTTTGTAAGTTCCATATCGCTATCTCCCTCCCGGATCACATGCCGTTCAGAAGCGTGCCCTTGGTCCGCAGCCAGTTCGCGAATTCCGGAATGCCCATGAGAGTCTGCGTGTAGCCTTCCTGTATGTGCATGTAGTCGCTCATCAGCACAGCCGAGAAGTCAGGCGGCATGCGGTCAGCGTATATTATCGAGTTCGCTATCCTGTCGAGCTCGTATCTGTGGTCGGCAGCATACCTTGCCATAGAGGATATGAGCGCGTAAAGCACGTCTGTCCCCCTCGGGACTTTCGACGGTCTGCCGTCGAATATGGCTTCGACGTCAGGGAGTTTGTCGAACACCCGGGTCCATGTGAGGAACTCCATGGCAGCGCCGCTCCCGACTATGCCGGCTATGAGCGTGAACATCTCTTCTACGTCATCGCTGACGGAATCGAGCAGGCGGCTCACCATTTCCCAGGCGCGCGGCGTCGGGAACGCGAGATCGTCGGAAGCGGTATCGAACCCCATGAGGCAGTCCGGCTTGAACTTTATGAAGCCTGTCACCTTCTCGCTGATCCCGTGCTCAATGGCCCATGCGCGCCACGCCTCGGGATCGCACTTCACCTCGATGTGGAGCAGTCTGTTGGCCAGAGCCTTAGGCATCCTGTACGCGACCGATTTGTCAGTGAGCCTGTTGCCCGCGGCTATGACGATGCAGTTGGCCGGCAGTTTGTGCTCGCCCACTGTGCGGTCGAGCGTTATCTGATATGCCGCCGCCTGTACGGACTGCGGCGCCGCCGAGATCTCGTCAAGGAACAGCATGTTCACTACGTCTTCGGACGGATCCATGTCGAATATCTGCGGCCTGAGCCATACGGCGAGCGTGCGCTCCTCGTTCGCGACAGGTATGCCTCTGAGATCTATCGGGTTGAAAAGCAGGAGCCTCACGTCGGTGACATGCACCGCTTTGCCCGTCCCGGCTTCTATGCGTCCGGCGATCTGCCTGACCGCCTGCGACTTGCCTATCCCCGGCGGACCCCACAGCATGACCGACGGCACGGTATCGACCGGCAGTCCGCGCTCTATGACCCGGCAGTACATGCCGGAGAGCCTCCGGGCAGCCGTGCCCGCGTCCACCGACGGCACATTGCTGAGGCCTGTGTCCATTTTGATCTTTTCTTTGCTCATCCGTTTCTCTCCTTAATATCGGTAATAATGATTTATATATGATCGCTGTCTGCTGTGCGGATCAGGCGGTCTCCAGACCGCTGACGCCGAGCTCCTCATCGATCTCGCCGAGCCGCCTGGTGTACTCGTCTATCCTGTCGGCGTAATCCTCTCCGGACGAGAGGATCTCCTCTATTTCAGTCTGCTCCTGCAGAAGCTTGTCTATGTCCCTCTGAAGGGCTTCAGCATGCTCATCGAGTTTCTTCTCGATGAAGTTGTCTATACGCACAAGCGCGCCCTGCTCGCTGTCGCCCATGTTGACCCTGTAGATGCCCTCTCTCACAAGACGTATGAAAGGATGCTCCGCCTCCATGTTTGCCGGCAGCACTATGGTGAATCCCCTGTAATCGAGGAGGCTCACGTCCTTGTCCCTCATGACGTAGCCGGCAAGCGCTCTGCTGAGCGTCCTCCTTATACGCTTTCTGTACTCGGCGATCCAGCTCTTTTCGGTTATGTCCATTCCCTCATAAATCCTGCGGCCCCTGCGCTGCGCGTAACTGATATCCGCTTTGCAGGTCGTGAGTTCAAACTCTTTGACGGCCAGCTCGTCAGGGATGGCTCTGTAGCGCTGCTCAAGAAGGAGCCTGCTTTCTATGCTCTTGCGCCTGAGGACCGAGAGCCTCGTGATCTCGTTGCGGGTCTCGACCCTGCTCTTGAGGAGCGGATTGCCGAGCGCGAGCGCCTTTACCTCTGCGTAATCGAGCACCGTGTCGTCGACTTCGCCTCCGCTGCGTCCCTCCGCCGTGCCTGAGAGAAGGTCGCTTATGAACCTCTGCTTGGTCTCGAGCAGCTGCCACGAATACGCGTCGAAACTGCCCTCCGTTATGTATCTGTAGATCTCGACTTCAGGGTTCATGTTGCCAGTCCTCAGGATGCGGCCCTCACGCTGCACCATGTCGGCCGGCCTCCACGGGAGGTCGAGATGGTGGATGGCGATAAGGCGGTCCTGCACGTTGACACCGAGTCCGAGTTTGAAGGTCGATCCTATGAGGACCCTCACGTCGCCTTTTCTGACCATGCGGAAGAGCTTTTCGCGTTTCGCTTCGGTATCCGCGTCGTGTATGAAGGCGATCTCTCCGGAACTCACGCCAAGGGCGATGAGACGGTCCCTGAGGTCGTCATATATGTTGAAGCCGGCCTTCGGAGTCGACGTGTCGCAGAACACGAGCTGCGTGAGCCGGTCCTCTCTGGTCCTGTGCCAGATAGCGGCGACCTTCTCGGCGCATTTCGACACCTTGCACATGTCCGTGACGCCCTCGAATGAGTCGCCGAACGGTATGAGCTCAGGCTTCACGAGCCGGATGTCAAGGGCCGCGCGTCTGCCGTCTCCGGTTATCCTCAGCATGTTGTCTTCTTCGCGCTTCACCTTGCGGTTATGCACCTTGTCTGCTCTCTCGGATATCTCTTCGAGGTAGCCGCTGAGCACGGCCGACTTCGGGATCATCACGTCCGTGCGTCCGTCGATCTTTGGTATGCCGGCGCTGCTGTCCACGCTGTGAAAGTCCGAGACCGATGCGAGTATGGCCGTAAGCTCGGGTATGTTATGGAAGGTGGAGAACCTGGTCGCCATCCTGTAGCTGTTGGTGTCCACTGCGATCTCGAATTCAGTCGTCTTCTCGGCGAACATGCCGACCCAGCTGTCGAAAGTCTGCAGTCCGAGAAGCTCGAGTTCTCCGCTCTGAAGATACTTCTGGAAGACATAGATGTCGGAGATCGAGTTGGTTATCGGGGTGCCGGTCGCCATCACGACGCCGCCTCCGTTGTTTGCGCGCTGCACGTGATGGACCTTCTCCATGAGAGCGTCGCACTTGACAGAGCCCTTGCGGTTGATGCCGTATACGCCGAATATCCTCGTATCGATGGATATGTTCTTGTAATTGTGGGCCTCGTCCACGAAGAGCCTGTCTATGCCGAGCTCGTCAAAGAAGATGTCTTCAGCGCCCTCGCGGGATTCCGGGATCGCCAGCCTTGCAAGTTCCGTGTCTATGCTCTCCAGCTTCCTGTTGAACCTGCCGGTCACTTTCTTCTTCTTTTTCTCTTTCGCGTTTTCGAGTTCTTTGCGCTCCGCCCTGAGCGACTCTATGTAGTGCCTGCGCGAAAGCGGGATCCTGTCAAAGCAGCTGTACGCGATTATGATGCCGTCCCAGTCGCCGTCCCTTATCTCACGGAGCGTGTCCATCCTGCGTTTCGAGGTGAAGCTGCGGGGATCGGCTACCAGGAGCCGCGCCGCAGGATAGAGTGTCAGAAAGATGGATCGCCATTGCTCTACCAGGTTGTTAGGCACCACGAACATCGGCTTGCTCGCCATGCCGAGTCTCTTGAGCTCCATGGCCGCGGCTATCATGATGTAGGTCTTGCCTGCGCCTACGTCGTGGGCAAGAAGAGTGTTAGGGGTGAAGAGTATGCGCGCGACAGCGTCCTTCTGGTACGGAAAGAGTTCTTCGCTTTCTGCCATGCCCGGGAACTCGAGGAACCTGCCGTCGAACCTTCTCGCCACCTTGCACGCGTAGCGGTTCTCGAAGATGCGTTTCAGTCTCTGGCTGCGCGCACTGTCCTGCCATACCCAGCGGCGGAACTCGTCAATGATGAGCTGCTGCTTGGCCTGCGCCGCCGCGGTGTCTTCACGGTTGACGACGCGCGCCGTGCCTGACTTTGTCGTCTCCGAGCGCACTTCGTCTGTCACGCGTATGGTCTTCATGTTGAGAGTCCTCTCGAGTATGTGCACGGCGGTTATCCGGGGCGTGCCGAAAGTGGTGGTATTGCGCACGTAGGAGCTGTACCTGCCCTTGTCGGGGATCTCCCAGCTGCCCGTCTCCTCGTCGTGGATGGTGCCCGTGCATCTGTCGAAGTGGCGCGGCTGCACAAGATAGTTGACAAAGTCGTCGATCACGTCAGCCGGGATCCACGGAGAGCCCGGAGCCACGTAGATGTCTTCCGTCTTCATCGCGGGCGGAAGTATGGCTTCGAGAGCGCGTACGTTGTCTCCGAAAGTGCCTCCGTATGTCTTGTGCGCCACCCTGGCCTTGATGAGTTTGTACCTGAGATTTCCGGAGAGGTACTCGTCCGCGGTCTCCCAACCCTCACCGGAACTGCTGTCCCACTTGTCGGGGTCAAGGTAGATGGCTCCCCTGAGAGCTTCTATCGCCTCCGCCGTGCTGACGCCGGCTGCCGCCGCGATGCGCTTTATGTCGACCCGGGCCGTATCCCTTATGCACATGATAAGAGCGTCCGGGATGCTGATGGGCGGTCCGTCTTTCCCGGCCCCGCTCCCGGCGGAAGCCGCGTCCTGCGCGGGCCCGCTTGCGTCGCGTCCGTCGTCTTCCGGCGTGTCCGCAAGAAGCGACGGATCCATTGGCAGATCAACAAAATACATGGTTCCCATAAATGATTCCTCCTGAATGTCCTGAGCGGGGACTAAAGTGTAGCACGAACTTATGTTCCAAACAAGTGTTTGGATGGGTTCTTTTTGTCCCTTTTTGTACTTTTTCATACCGGTCCCGCGCCTCAAGGTAGTAGATATTCATCTATCCGGCAAAACCATAACAAACAAAATCCCCCGCTCTGCGCGGGGGGAGTGCTTCCTTCTTTTGAGGTCAATTATGCAGATGTTATTTTGTTTTATGAACGCGGCAGTATCGCGGTCACTGTGAAATCGTGTCCGTCCGATGTGCGCACGGAGATCTTTCCGCCGTGAGCGCTTACTATGGCGCTTGCCACCGAGAGGCCTATGCCGTGGCCGCCGGTAGCGGAACTGCGCGAGCTGTCCGTACGGTAGAAGCGCTCAAAGACATGCGAGAGCGATTCGTTGGTGAGTTCGTTCTCTGCCGCGTTGCTCACCTCCAGAACGGCGTTCCTGCCCTCTTTCTTCATAGAGACTGTTATAGGCTGCGCTTCGGGTCCTGCCGGCGAATATTTGACCGCGTTCTCGAGCAATATCGAGAGGAGCTTCTCGAGTTCCTTCGTACTGCCGTTCACACTGACCATCGGCTCTATATCGGTCCTGATCGCCTTGCCCTTCTCTTCCGCGAGCGGCTCGAATGAAGAGACTGTCTCGCTGACTATGTCGGAGAATGGGACTTCGCTCATGACCAGGCTGTCTCCGGCCTCTTCCATGCGTGAAAGGTATACGAGGTCGTTTGTAAGGCCCGTGAGCCTGTCGACCTGATCGTCTATGTCTCCGAGGTTCTCCTTGAGTTCAGCCTTGTCGACCCTCTTTTTTTCCAGTTCCATGTCCATCAGGTCGATATTTGCCTTTATGATGGCGAGCGGAGTCTTTATCTCATGGCCCGCGTCGGTGATGAAGCGTTTCTGCTTTTCATAGCTCTCTGCCACCGGTCTGACTATGCGGCCCGCAAAGAATGTGATGATGCCGAACATGACCGCCAGACCTGCGAGCGACATCAGTATGCTGTACCTGAGGAAGTCCCTGAAAGATTCAAGCACCCTTCCGCAATCAAGGAAAGTTATGCGCATGCCGGGTCCGTCATCCTCGATCGAATATCTGAACTCGCCTACGAAGCCCTCGTCCTTGCCGGAAGAAAGCGCCTCTTTAGCGCAGGAGATGGCTTCGGCCTCATCGACAGAAGATATCCTGTCGACGTTGACCTGCTGTATGTCGCCGTCCATGCCGACCGTCGCCATGAAGAATCTGGATTCTTCGGCCTCGTCGTGCGTCATGGAAGGCCCCCTGTCTCCGTGCCTGCCGAAGAGCGGGCCGTCATCCCTGTCAAACAGATCGTCGATGTCATCCATGTCGTCTGTATCATCTTCATAGTAGTCACGGTCGATCACGTCTCCGCGCGGCATGAACGAGCCGCCCGGAATTCCAAGGAGTCTGCTGTAGTTCTCCTCGATCACTTCGATCCTCTCGTCCGCGTCGCTGACGACCTTTTCGTAATTGATTATGTTCATACCCGCGACAATGACCGCCAGCAGTACCGCCAGCGATATCATTGCGAGTATTATGAATCTTCTCTTGAGTTTTTTTATCATCTTGCTTTCGGCTCTTTCGTTTTGTGCGGGACGGCCGTTATTCACAGTCTTCCTTCTCGATCGAGTAGCCGGCATTACGGGTCGCCTTTATCTTTACATCCGCGCTGAGCGCGGCGAGTTTTTTCCTCAGATATGACACGTATACCCAGACGACGCTGCTGTCAGTATCTGTGTCATAGCCCCAGATGTGGTCCATGAAGGTGTCTACGGAAATGATGTTGCCCGGCTTCGCCATAAGGAGTTCCATCATCTGGAACTCTTTGTTGGCCAGTTTGACCGAGCCCGAAGGCGTCGACATCTCGAAGCTGGCCCTGTCGAGTGTGAGATTGCCGCAGCTGAGCTTTGTATCGACCTCGTTGCCGGAGCGGGTTATGGCCCTCACTGCCGCGAGGAGCTCTTTGGCATCAAACGGCTTGGTGAGGTAGTAATTGGCGCCGCTGTCGAGGCCCAGCACCTTGTCGTCTATCTCCGACTTCGCGGTCAGCATCAGGACCGGAAGATCCGACCCGGACGCGCGGAGTCTCTTCAGCACCGTGATGCCGTCGACTTTAGGCATCATTATGTCCAGCACGGCAGCGTCATAATTGCCCGCCTCAAGATAATCGAGCGCGTCCTGTCCGTCATGGACCGCGTCGATCGAATAATTGTTGGCTTCAAATATTTTTACCAGCGCCTTAGCCAGCGCCTTTTCGTCTTCCGCAAGTAATATGCGCATTATCGCCTCCGACATGTTAGTTTTCATAATATACTAAAACACGCCTGCCTTAACTATACTTTAAATAATCCCGGCAGGCGTGTCATTTATGTGTTTATTCGTATGGTCTACAGCATGCGTTTAAGGTATTGGCCTGTTTTTGAGTTTTTGACTTTTGCGACCTCTTCAGGCGTGCCCTCGCATACGATGGTGCCGCCTTTGTCGCCGCCTTCAGGTCCCAGATCGATTATGTGGTCGGCCTGCTTTATGACGTCAAGGTTGTGCTCTATGACGACGACGGTGTTGCCCTCGTCGACAAGCCTGTTGAGCACGTAGAGCAGCTTCTCCACGTCCGCGAAGTGAAGGCCTGTCGTAGGCTCATCGAGTATGTAGAGGGTCTTGCCCGTGCTGCGCTTTGAGAGCTCGGTCGCGAGCTTGATCCTCTGCGCCTCGCCGCCGGAGAGCTGTGTCGACGGCTGACCGAGGCTGATGTAGCCGAGGCCGACCTCGTCGAGCGTCTTGAGGTATCTCAGTATGCTCTGCTGGTTCTCAAAGAACGGTATCGCCTCGGCGACCGTCATGCTGAGCACCTCCGAAATGTTCTTTCCCTTGTATCTGACCTCGAGCGTCTCGTGGTTGTAGCGCGCTCCGCCGCAGACTTCGCATGGCACGAAGACGTCAGGCAGGAAGTTCATCTCGACCTTGATTATTCCGTCGCCGCTGCAGTGCTCGCAGCGTCCGCCCTTGACGTTGAAGCTGAAGCGCCCCGGCTTGTAGCCCCTGACCTTGGACTCCGGCATCTCCGCGAAGAGATTGCGGATGTGCGTGAACATGCCCGTGTATGTCGCCGGGTTGGAACGCGGCGTCTTGCCTATAGGAGACTGGTCTATGTTGATGACCTTGTCGAAATTCTCTATGCCTTTGATCTCGCGGAACTTGCCCGGCTTTTCCTGGATGCGGTTGGTGACGCGCGAGACTCCCTTGTAGAGGATCTCGTTCACCAGACTCGATTTGCCCGAGCCCGACACTCCCGTGACCAGGACCAGCTTGCCCGCCGGTATCTTCACGTCGATGTCCTTGAGGTTGTTCTCGGCAGCGCCGATTATCTCGAGGTATTTGCCCGTGCCATCCCTTCTGATCATAGGCACAGGGATGCTGCGCCTGCCCGAGAGATACTGCCCGGTGATCGAGTCTGGGTTCATTTTTATGTCCTCGACCGTGCCCTGCGCGACGACCTCTCCGCCGTTCACGCCCGCGCCCGGGCCGATGTCCACTATGTGGTCGGCCGCGTACATCGTCTCCTCATCGTGCTCGACTATTATGAGCGTGTTGCCCATGTCCGTGAGGCCCCGGAGCGACGCCAGCAGCTTGCTGTTGTCGGCCTGATGAAGGCCGATGGACGGCTCGTCGAGTATGTAAAGGACTCCTACGAGGCCCGAGCCGATCTGCGTCGCGAGGCGTAT
>JBGUKZ010000131.1:0-2170 GCA_045114795.1 Anaerovoracaceae bacterium | reverse complement strand
AAAGAGAGGCTGTTATGAGTAAGATATTCGAATTCATCAAGAACAACGCGATACTATGCATCTCGGGAGTCCTGGCGGTGATCTCCTGTTTCTTTGTCGCGCCCGACAAGGAGTACGTGGGTTACATCAATTTCAAGGTCCTGGCGATCTTGTTCGCGCTGATGCTCATCGTGGCTGCGCTCGTGAGGATCGGAACCTTCGACATCCTGACCGGCAAGCTTCTTAAGAAGATCAAGTCCGTCAGGGGGATCGCGCTTCTTCTGACGGTCATGTCGTTCTTTTTGAGCATGCTTTTAACCAACGACGTGACCCTGGTAACGCTGGTGCCGTTCGCGATCATGGTGCTGGAGCCGTTCGGCAGGCGCCGCGACCTCATGTACACGCTCATAATCATGACCGTCGCCGCGAACCTGGGAAGCATGCTCACGCCGATCGGCAATCCGCAGAATCTGTACCTTTACGAGAAGTATCAGATCGCGCTGCCGGAATTTCTCATTCTGATGCTTCCGTATTCGGCCGTGTCGCTATTTCTCGTGATCGTTCTGATATTTGTCCTTATCCGTGTCCGAAAAGACGAGCAGAGCTCATTTAAGGGCAAAGCCAGGGAACTTCCAAAGGCCAAGCTCATCATCTATATCGCGCTTTTCATACTGAACGTTCTGACCGTCGCGGGCTTCGTGCATTTTCTCATCTCGCTTGTCGTGACGTCGGTGCTGCTCCTGATCATCGACCGCGGGTCCTTCGCGAAGGTCGACTACAAGCTGCTTTTGACGTTCGTTTTCTTCTTTGTGCTCATCGGAAACATCGGCCGCATCAGCGCCATCACGGACGCTCTGGCAGGACTCGTCACAAAGTACCCGGTGCCTGCAGCCGTTTTGTCATCACAGATCATCAGTAACGTTCCGGCCGCAATGCTCCTTTCCGCTTTTACCGAAAACGGCCGCGCCTTAGTGATAGGAACGAACCTCGGCGGACTTGGTACAATCATCGCCAGCATGGCAAGTCTCATCACTTACAGGTTCTATGGCGAGTATAAGAACAAACCTTATTCCGGAGAACAAAAAAGCGGCAGTTACCTGCTCGCTTTTTCGATAATTAACATTGTTATATTGATCCTTCTGTTCGGCTTTTACATGCTCTTGACCTTGCCGTCCTGACCGATCCCGAGCTCGGTGTAGGAGCCGTCTTCACCGATGATGAATGTCGTAGGTCCGTATGTGTTGTACCTGGTTCCGTCCAGCGGAAGCGAATCGATGAGGACCAGTTCGCCGTCAACATAATTGTAGAGTTCAACCTTTTTATCATCTTCGTTGCGGTGGGCAAAGAGCGCAATGCTGTCTGCCTTTCTGCTGTCAGCATAGAAACCCTCGACGAAATCATCCGCAAAATTGATGCAGTCGACTTTGCAGCCGAAAGAGTATCTGTTGCCGTCAAGATCGTAGAGCTCAGGGTAGCTGCTCGCACCGCCCATGGATGCAACCTGTGAACCCAGTATCAGCTCGTCGTTCTTGCCGAGGAACATGAACATATTCTTGTTGAGCCTCTCGGACGACAAAGAGACCTCATACTCGTCTTCGAAAGTGTTATCCGGTGTAGCGCCCATGTCATCGAGGACCTTCTTAAGACCTGCATATGCATCATCGTAGAACTCGCTCAAAGGCTCGCCTGCAAGACCCAGGATCATGTCGTTATCGAGGATCTCCTTTGTCTGAACATCAAAGGTGTAGGCCTTGAAATTAAGGTTCTCTTCCCACGCATATTCCACATAGACCAGAAGCGAATAACGTCTGCTGTCGGCTTTGACCAGAGCGAAACGGAAATTATGATCAGGACTGTCGCTCATGAGCTCAGCGGCCCAATCGTCGATCTCTTTGTTGGCTGCATCAAAGTCTGCGCCTTCAATGAGGAAGTGCGGGATAAAATAGCTGCCCTTACGTGAGACGCTTAAGTAATCGTTGATCTTCAGATCCTCGAATTCGGTTACCTGCTCTAAGCCTTCGCCTTCAGGTTCAGTCGTCTCCGTAGTCTCGGAAGCAGTAGTGGTAGCTTCGGTGGTCTCTTCAGTTGTGGTCTCGGAAGTCTCTGTCGTAACTTCGGATGTCTCACCGGAAGTCTCTGTCGTATTTTTTGCGTTACATCCGCCGAACGCGATGGCAAATGCCAGGAGCAG
>JBGUKZ010000130.1:0-22334 GCA_045114795.1 Anaerovoracaceae bacterium | reverse complement strand
CAGATGACATCCACCATGATGCTTCGCATGATGCTCTTTGCGCCATGCATCTGCACATGGTCGATCATAAAGGTATATCAGACGCACGCTCACATGAACTTCGTCATAGTCACGGGCGTCATAGCGATACTCCTTATGGTATCCGTGATGTTCGCCATCGCGATGCCTAAGTTCAGGATAATGCAGAGTCTTATCGACGCGCTGAACGCGGTGTCGAGAGAGATCCTTACGGGCATACAGGTCATCCGCGCCTTCGGACGCGAGGACACTGAAGAGGAGAGATTCGACAAGGCCAATAACGACCTCTACAGAAACCAGCTCTTCGTGAACAGGGCTATGATCTCGATCTCGCCTTTCCTGATGATAATCATGTACGGACTCAGCATATGGATCACCTGGGTGGCTGCCGGCAGGATAGACGCGGGCGGCATGCAGGTGGGCACCATGACGGCCTTCATAGCATATTCGATGGAGATAGTATTCTCGTTCCTCATGATAGCCAGCATGGCGATATTCCTGCCGAGGGCGGGAATAGCCGCTGACCGTATCTATGAGGTGCTTGAGACTGAGACTTCTATAAAAAACAAAGATGACGCCGCAGAGCTCACTCCGGACGACAAGGGCGAGGTCAGATTCGAGCACGTTTCGTTCAGATATCCTGACGCGGAAGAAGACGTTCTGACAGACATCGACTTCGTCGCAAAGGAGGGCGAGACGACCGCCATCATAGGCGCGACAGGCTGCGGCAAGACGACGCTGATAAACCTTATCCCGAGGTTCTTCGACGCGACGGAAGGACGCATAACCGTCGGCGGCAAGGACGTCAGGGACGTGACGCTTGAGTCGCTGAGAAACGAGATAGGCTACGTGCCGCAGAAGGGCATACTCTTCTCCGGTACCGTTGCCGAGAACATACGCTGGGGCGATGAGGATGCGACTGATGAAGAAGTAAGGTTCGCCTCAGACATAGCACAGGCTACGGAGTTCATAGACGAGAGGCCGGAAGGCTTTGACAGAGAAGTGTCACAGGGCGGCGCCAACGTTTCAGGCGGCCAGAAGCAGAGGCTGGCTATCGCGAGAGCCGTGATAAAAAAGCCTAAGATCATGATATTCGACGACTCGTTCTCCGCGCTCGACATGAAGACCGACGTCACGCTGAGAAAGGCGCTGGCAGAGCATTCGGAAGGTACTACGCGCATCATAGTCGCGCAGAGAGTCGGCACCATACTGCACGCCGAGCAGATAATAGTGCTCGACGAGGGCAGGATAGTAGGCAAGGGAACACACGCAGAACTCATGAAGAACTGCGATATATACAGGGATACAGCGGTATCCCAGCTGTCGGAGGCAGCGCTCGCGTAATATATGAGCGAAGACAAAAAGCCGAAAACAGAATACGAGGCAAAACCGGAGCAGGAAGCTGAAGAGCAGCAGACGGGACAGGGCGACGGCTCGCGTCAGAGAAGGCGCGGAGGCGGCCCTAGCAGCATACTGGCGCCGGGCGAGAAGCCTAAGAACTTCCGCAAGGCGATAGCGGACACGCTCAGTTACATGGGCGCGTACAAATACGCCATTGTGGTCGTGATCATAGTGGCTGCGCTTGCTACCATCTTTGAGACGGTGGGACCTAAAGTCATGGGACGCGCGACCACTCTTCTCGCGCAGGGCGTCATGAACAAGATCCACGGCACCGGCGGCATCGATTTTGCTGCCGTAGGCCGCGTGCTCCTGCTTACGGCAGCTCTGTACTTCATTGGGGCGTTCGCGCAGTACATCCAGGCTCTGATCATGACCAACATCACGCAGAAGATAGTGTACAAGATGCGTCGTGACATATCCGAGAAGATAAACCGCATGCCTATAAGCTACTTTGAACGCGTCCAGACCGGCGAGATACTCTCGCGCATCACAAACGACGTAGATACTCTCGGCCAGTCGCTTTCACAGAGCATCTCAAACTTCATCTGGGCAATAATAAGTATGGTGGGCATAGTAGTCGTGATGCTGACGATCAACGTCACCATGACTCTCATAGCCCTGCTTGTCATACCGTTCTCCGCGCTGGTGATGGGACTGCTCATAAAGGTGTCGCAGAAACACTTCGCGGCCCAGCAGAAATACCTGGGCATCATCGACGGCCAGGTCGAGGAGACATTCTCTGGACATCTTGTAGTCAAGGCCTTCAACAGGGAAGACGCGGTAACTGAGGAATTCGACAAGGCCAATGAGAAACTCTATGAATCCGCTTGGAAGTCGCAGTTCCTCTCCGGCCTGATGAGGCCTCTGATGCGTATCGTAAGCAACTTGGGCTATGCCGCGGTCGCTGTCGCGGGAGGCGTCTTCTGCGTAAGAGGAGCCATAGGTGTCGGCGACATCCAGGCCTTTGTCCAGTATGTCAAGAACATAGGACAGCCTATACAGGACATCGCTCAGATAATGAATCAGGTGCAGTCGATGGCTGCCGCCGCCGAGCGCGTATTCGAGTTCCTGGATGAGGATGAAGAGATAGACGCGCCGGGAGCTGAGGATGAGATGGGCGAGATAAAGGGTGCCGTAGAGTTCAAGCATGTCAGGTTTGGCTATAAGAAGGATCAGCCGGTCATCAAGGATTTCAGCGCCAAAGTAGAGCCGGGCCAGAAGATAGCCATCGTAGGTCCTACGGGCGCAGGCAAGACCACCATGGTAAAGCTGCTCATGAGGTTCTACGACGTTGACGGAGGAGCCATACTGATAGACGGACGAGACATAAGGCAGTTCACGCGAAAGGAACTCCGCGACAACTTCGCCATGGTGCTCCAGGACACATGGCTGTTCAGCGGCACCATAAAGGAGAACATCGCTTACGGCAGAGAAGGCGCCACCAACGAGGAGATAATCAGCGCGGCAAAGACCGCAAAGGCGCACCACTTCATAAAGGCGCTGCCGGGCGGGTACAAAATGATACTGAACGAAGACGCCACAAACATTTCGGAAGGCCAGAGGCAGCTGCTCACCATCGCGCGCGCGGTCATCGCGGACAAACGCCTCCTGATACTCGACGAAGCGACTTCGTCCGTAGACACAAGAACGGAAGAAGAGATACAAAAGGCTATGGACGCCCTTACTGAAGACAGAACAAGCTTCATTATTGCGCACAGACTCTCGACAATCCGCAACGCTGACCTTATACTTGTAATGGAACACGGCGACATCGTAGAGCAGGGAACGCATGATGAACTGCTCGCGAGGGGCGGCGCATACGCTGAACTATATAATTCACAATTCGAAGAAGTTGGCTAATTCATAAAAAGAAAGGCGAGGAAAAACATGAGAACTTACAGAGAAGAGTACGAGTACTGGCTGGCGTCAGACGTAGTCGACGAGAAGACCAAAGAAGAACTCAGAGCGCTTGAGGGCAAGGAGGAAGAGATAGAAGGCAGGTTCAAGTCCATGCTCACCTTCGGTACCGCGGGACTCAGAGGCATCATGGGAGCCGGCATAGGCTGCATGAACGTTTACACAGTTAGATATGCCACGCAGGGCCTTGCCAATCTGGTGATCGCCAACGGCGGACAGATCGGCGGAGATTCGAAGGAGGGCAACGGAGTCGCGATCGCTCATGACTCGAGACTCAATTCCAGGCTCTTCGCGGAGGAAGCCGCATCCGTACTGGCGGCAAACGGCATCAAAGTCTACATCTTTGACGACATGCGCCCTACACCGGAGCTTTCGTTCGCGGTAAGAGAGACAAAGTCGATCGCCGGAATCAACATCACCGCGAGCCACAACCCTAAGGAATACAACGGCTACAAGGCATACTGGGCTGACGGAGCCCAGCTCGGACCTGAGCACGCTGACGTCGTATCGGCTGAGATCGCAAAAGTCGACATCTTCAAGGATGTAAAGACCACGGATTACAAGAAGGCTGTCGAAGACGGCATCATCGAGATACTCGGCGACGAGATGGATGAGACCTACATCGCGAGAGTCATGGAAACATCGGTCACCCGCAAGTACATCGATCAGGTCGCGAAGGAGATGAAGATAGTCTTCACGCCGTTCCACGGAGCGGGCTACAAGCTGGTCCCGGAGATCCTGAGACGCCAGGGCTACGGAGCCATCATCCCTGTAGAAGAGCAGATGGTACCGGACGGCAACTTCCCGACAGTAAAGTCGCCTAACCCTGAAAACACAGAGGGCTTCGCGCTCGCCATCGAGTACGCGAAGAAAAACGGCGCTGAACTGGTCATCGGAGTCGACCCTGACAGCGACAGATGCGGCGCGGTCGTAAAGGCCGGCGACGAGTACAAGATCCTCACGGGCAACCAGGAGGCCTGCCTGATGATGGATTACATCTTCACGGTCAGGAAGGAACTCGGCACAATGCCGGCGAATCCTTTCGTCTGCAAGTCCATCGTTTCGACCGTCATGGCCAACAAGATAGCTGACTACAACAACGTAAAGATGTACGAAGTCCTTACGGGATTCAAGTTCATCGGCGAGAAGATCAAGGAGCACGAAGAGAACGGCGACGAAAACTTCGTATTCGGCTTCGAGGAGAGCATAGGCTTCCTCGGCGGATCATACGCCAGAGACAAGGACGCCGTATACGCGGCCATGATGATGGCGGAGATGGCGTGCTGGTATAAGGCAAGAGGCATGTCGGTATATGACGGTCTCATCGCTCTCTATGAGAAGTACGGATGGTTCATCGAGAACACTGAATCCACCGTGTTCGCCGGATTCGATTCGGCCGAGAAGAGAGAAGCGGTCATGGCGCGCATAAGGGAGAACGCTCCGGAGGCTATCGGCCTCAAGGTCGAAAGCGTCACGGACTATCTCGGAGACGTGCCGGGATTCACGAAGAGCAACGTGCTGTTCTACAATCTCGCTGACGGCTGCGCAGTAGCCGTAAGACCTTCCGGGACCGAGCCTAAAATCAAGACTTACGTAATGGTGCAGGGCGATTCGCCTGAAAAGGCCGAGGAGAACCGCAAGGCTGTCAGAGAGGCAGTCGACGAGCTCCTCTCATAAAAGACAATTAAAAGGAGAACCGCAGATATCATGAAACAGGACAGGGCAATGACAGCCATAGGCGTTCTGACCGTTATTATGGCGCTTCTCATGCTGAGCGTAGGAAAGTTCATCATGGGAGGCATCGTTGCGCTGCTCGCTTTCGGCATATTCTGGAATCGCGGCGGCGGAAAGTTCAATGACCGCAGCATATACGAGAAAGTGATAAAGACCGATCTCAGCATCGATGAACTCTTTGAAAAGTTCAGGGACATCGATACGCCTTTCGGCAAGCCGTGGATCGCCGGACACAAGGGCTATGAGGGAAACAGCATTGTCTTCGGCCCGGGCAAGTTCAAAGACTGCGTGGTCGTCTCGCGAGATAAGGGCAGCCTGAGCATAAAACACCTGACCCTGATCGAGAACATCATCAGGGGCGGGGAGGACGAGTACAGGTTCGAAGACCTCGTCAACACGGCGGAGGCAGAGGTCACTCCCGAGAGATACGCGGTGTTCGCGGGCTTCAAGCTGGCGGCGGTCATGCTGGTGAAGCACCTGATGGAGCTCGTTGAAAAGCTCAGTGAGGACAGAAACGCCGCGATGCCGGACAGCCTCGACTTTTTCAAGTTCTATTACCATAACTCGAGCGACGGACACCTAAGGGATTCTGACGGAGACGCGGTCCTGAAAGTGGAGCATTCATACAGCCCGTTCAGGGCGGCCGTGCTCGATGAAGACGGCAACGAGATGGCGTCCGTGATGCCGCACGCCTTCAACCAGAAGGGCGTCGTGATCGACGCGGCGGGATACGAACTGTTCGCCAACGGCGAGCATTTCGGAGAGATAAAGAAGTTCAAGGACGACAAAAAAGGAGGCTTTATCTGTTCTACGGACGACGGCGAGTACAGGATCAGCATCTTTCCGTCCTGTCAGAGGGCAAAGATATCGTGCAATTACACCATAGAACGGGACGGGGAGCTCAAGGCGGTGATCGGAGGCTCGCCGAACCTGCAGTTCGATGCTGAAGGATGGTGCCGAAACGATCTCGTACTGTCGTATGATGACGACTATCTTGTGCTTTACGCGATACTTGAGATATTTATCCTCACACTTAACTCGAGGTTTTTGAAATGACGTCTCATGTGTGGTAGAATAAAGTGCAAAAATATGATGATCAATCACAAAAAAGGGGAAAAAAGATGAAGAAGATACTTCTTCCGATCGAAGAGACACAGCGCAGCCTGAAGGCTCTTCACTATTTAAAGAAACACTACAGCCCTGAAGAAGCAGACCTGGTTCTCATCATGATAGATGAAAACCGCAGCTACTCCATCAGATCTGAGGCCGAGGCCGCGGCTGTCAAAGAACTCGACGATAAGCTGGCGCTCATAGCCGAGGAGCTCGAAGACTACAAAGTGACACTGCTTTCTGCGGTGGGCAAGGCGGGCGTACGCATCACAAGAGCCGCGCGTGAGACCGGAGCAGATCTCATCATAATGACAAAGTCATCCAAGGAGGATATGCTCAGCTCCATAGGCTCGACCGCAGAGTATGTGATCAACAACGCGCCGTGCGATGTGGTCATCGTGAGCGAGCAGATCAACAGGCGCAACGAATACAGAGGCCTCGTATACAGGACCGCGAAGGGTACGGTCACTCTGAGAGGACAGCTTGGCGACAAGCAGAGCGAATGCCTGCTCCCGAGCGTCAATCAGGACTGCATCTATCACATAAACGTGATCGTGGGCAAAATAAAGTTCTACCATACGGCATACAACCCTGACACCAGAAACTGGGATCGTTCGCCTCTTCCGGGACAGGAGGAATCCCTCGACATAGCAGCCGGCGAGGTCCGCAACATCCTCGTAAAGGCCGACAGCAATGACGGCAAGGCTGACAGGATCAGGATAGTCAACAGGGACATGAAGAGAGAGGCGGTCTTCGACTTCAGGATCACTGCCGCTCCTAAGGAAGCCGTTCATGAGCCGGCTCCGCAACCTGACTACTCCGCGAAACCTGGCTTCGAAAGCCGCGCTACTCAGGAAGTCCCTAGGATACCGGTCGACTTCGAAGCGCCGGAGGTACCGACATTCCTGGCGGAGAACGCGCCTGAACCGGCGCCTGAAGCAAGCGTATTCGAACCTGCTGCAGATGAAGCCGAGGCAAAAGCCGAATTCGAGGCTCTTGAGAGAGCCGTGGAGGAAGCGGCGCCTGCTGATGAAGAAGCGGTAGCTGAAGAGTATGCAGCTGAGGAGCCTGTAAGCGAAGAAGCTGCTGAAGAGCCTGCGGCTGAGGAAAAGAAGGACAGCGCGTTCTCGGTAGAGATAAACTGGTAAAACAAAAATCTATATATAATATACGGAGGAACCTTAAGATGAAGAGAATCAAGACGATCACAACAAGAGACATGGCTGAGTCCAAGGTCACCGGCGGATGCGGCGAGTGCCAGACTTCATGCCAGTCTGCAAGCAAGACTTCGTGCAGCGTTGCGAACCAGCACTGCGAGCAGCGCAAGGAGAAGTAAGATGCTTACGGCGGCGCTGCTTAGGCAGCGCCGCTTTTTTTCTGTCATATCCGGTCCCGGAAAGACACAAAAAAGAAACCCAAATGACAGAATTTCGTGACATACACGTGCCGGCCGGCCCTAAAAGACACGAAAAAATTCGAAAAAGACGAAAAGTCGTGCAGAACGGCCTTTTGGCAAGCGGGTAAACGACCGCTTTGTTCCGGAATTAAGCGGTCGTCACGCACAGGGAGCAAAATCGGACTGTGTGCGTGACAATTTCCAAGCTGATGTCACGCACAGGGAGCAAAATCGGGCTGTGTGCGTGACAATTTCCAAGCTGATGTCACGCACAGGGAGCAAAATCGGGCTGCGTGCGTGACAAATCCTAAGCAGGTGTCACGCATAAGAAGCAAAAATGGGCTTTGTGCGTGACAATTCCTAAGCCGATGTCACGTACAGGGGGCAAAATCGGGCTGCGTGCGTGACAAATCCTAAGCCGATGTCACGTACAAGTGCCCAATATTGCGAAAAAACGTGACAGCAAGGTGGCGGCAGACACATAAACTCTGCGAATAAACGTCAAAAACCCGACATAACACCGCAACACTGATATAACACTGAAAAATAGATATAACAATGATCCATTTATATAAACTGAACGGTTTCAATATGATAGTCGACGCGGCCAGCGGTGCGGTCCACTCCGTTGATGAAGTGGCATACGATGCGATATCATTGCTGGATCAGACCATAACAACAGGAGGTCCTGACGAGCCTGAGGCAAGCGGGGGATGTGGCGCGAGATCTGTGCTGGCGGATCTGAACAAAAGGACAGAGTTCGCCTCTGAAATAGCGAACAGACACGGGATCACAATGGAAGACGCGCAGGAAACGCTTGATGACATAGCGGAGCTCTGCGATAAGGGCCTTCTCTGGTCGGAGGATCCTTTCGAGGAGGCGGCCGGCGAGATAAAGCTGAAGCAGTCGGTCCTCAAGGCGATATGCCTGCACGTGGCGCACGGCTGCAACATGGACTGCGAGTACTGCTTTGCGGGCAAGGGCGATTATTCCGGCAAGAGCGGGATCATGAGCGCTGAGGTCGGAAAGCGCGCCCTCGATTATCTTGTAGAAAATTCAGGGAGCCGGAGGCACCTTGAGGTGGACTTTTTCGGCGGCGAGCCGCTCATCAACTGGGAGGTCTGCAAGGAAATAGTCGCCTACGGCAGGGAACTGGAAAAGAAACACAACAAGATATTCAACTTCACTCTTACGACCAACGGCGTGCTCATCGACGACGACGTGATCGATTTCACCAACCGCGAGATGGGCAATGTGGTGCTCAGCATGGACGGAAGGCGCGAGACCCACGACCGCATGCGCAAAAGCAAGTCGGGAGGGGGCACTTACGATGCCATAATGGACAACTTCAAAGCGCTCGTGGACGCCAGGACGACCGACGATCCGGCACGCGCGGCGGGGAGAAAGAGCTCGGAGTACTACATGCGCGGCACTTATACCGCGTACAACAAGGATTTCGCGTCTGACGTGATTGCCATGGCGGACCTCGGATTCAGAGAGACTTCCATAGAGCCTGTTGTCGCTGCTCCCGACGCGCCGTACGCGCTGAAAGAGGAAGATCTGCCTCAGCTCTATGAGGAATATGAGAAACTGGCTCTTGAGATGCTGAAAAGAGAAGAGGCGGGAGAAGGCTTCAGCTTCTACCATTACACGGTGGACCTGACGGGCGGACCGTGCATATACAAGAGGGTGGCAGGCTGCGGCGTCTCGACCGAATATCTGGCGGTCACACCGACAGGAGATCTGTATCCTTGCCATCAGTTCGTGGGTGATGACGACATGATAGTCGGAAACATCTATGAAGGTATCACGCATCCTGAGACCGTTGCCATATTCACAAACGGCAACAACATTTACACACGTGACAAATGCAAAAACTGCTGGGCGAGGCTGTACTGCGCAGGAGGCTGCGCGGCCAACAACTACCACTCGAACGGCGACATCAATAAAGTATATGAATTCGGCTGCATGCTGCACCGCAAGCGCATCGAGTGCGCGCTGATGATGGCGGCCGCGCGCGATAAATGATATAATTAATCGGTTATGAGAACAGCGATATTAGCTTCACAGAATAAGAATAAGATAGTCGAGATAAGGGCCATACTTGAAAAGTACGGGCTCCATGTCATCTCGCGCGACGACGCAGGGATCCCGACTGACGATATAGAGGAGACGGGGACCACCTTCGAGGAGAATTCCTTCCTGAAGGCCAGCGTCATCATGGATATGATAGATGCCGACCCGGCGCTCGCGAAATATGCCGAAAGTCCTGTCATCGCTGATGACTCGGGCCTGATGGTCGACGCGCTTGACGGCGCGCCCGGCATCTACAGCGCCAGATATGCCGGCGAAGCCTGTATTTATGACGACAACAACACCAAGCTTCTGAAAGAACTTGAAGGCGTTCCTTTCGAAGAGAGGACGGCAAAGTTCGTGACGGTCATCACGCTGATCTATCCGGGCCCTGAGGGAGCTCCGGAGGCAGCGGTGGAGCAGGACGGCAGATACGTTCTCGTGGCGACGGGCGAGTGCCACGGACATATAGCAGAAGAAAAACTTGGCAGCGGAGGCTTCGGCTACGATCCGGTATTCATCCCGGACGGCTACACGGAATCCTTCGCTCAGCTCGGTACCGATTTCAAGAACACCATCAGTCACAGGGCAAATGCTCTTGCCGAACTTGAAAGACTGCTCGGCTGAAACTATGAGTGAACTTCCTAACAACAGTGGAACTGATAATACGGAAGCACAGGAAAGAGCGGTAGAACCGGGAAAACAGGAAGAACCGGAAAGACTGCATCTGACCTGGAAGAGATTACTGAAGATAGCCTTCCATCTGTGGAGGCAGTTTGACGACCAGTATTATGCGGGATTTGCCGCGCAGATCGCGTACTTCTTTTTCATGGCTTCTGTGCCGATGCTGATCGTACTTACTCAGGTGCTTGGTGTTTTTGATGTATCGATGGATTTCATCAGGGACTGGCTGGAGCAGCATCTGTCGACAGAGATGGGCAGCTTCCTCGAGGGACTCTTCAGGGCGTCGTCCACGGCTGTTCCGAATGTCTTCATGATAATCCTCACTCTCTGGGCGAGCTCATCACTCGCGTTCTCGCTTTCGAGACTCACTACATATACCCTCAGCTACGGCAAGTACAGATTCAACTTCTTTACCGAGAGACTCAAGGCGATCCCTATCGCCGCGGCCTCGATACTGGTGGTAGCGTTCTCGCTGATCGGCTACGTCTATGGCGAACTCATCGCGAGAAGAGTGCTGCAGAACGCGTTCCTGCATGATCTCATAAGCGGACTCAGGACGCCGGTCCTTGGTCTGATGTTTTTCTTAGTGATACTTGCGAACTACTACCTGCTTCCGCGGATACGCGTGCCTGTTGCCGCAGTGCTGCCGGGCGCCGTGGTCGCGACGGTAGGCATCATGATAGTCACATGGTTCTACTCGCTGTATACATCGAGGGCGGCAAACTACAACGTCATCTACGGCGCGTTCTCAAACATCGTAGCCATGATGCTGTGGTTCTATCTGATCAGCTGGGTGCTCTGCATAGGCATGATGTTCAATAAATCCTGGGACATCCACATGCGGCGCGGCAGACTGACGCCGGAAAAACTGAAAGAATACATAGTCAGACAGCATACCGCCGGCGAGGAGATTTGGAACAAGCTCATCATCGGCGAATTCGACATGACCGACAGGTCGCTCGACAGTCTGGCAGTCAGGATGTCAAGGAAGTTCGACCCGGGTTATGAAGAGAAGCGTGAAAGGGAGATCGCCGAACTCGAAGAGGTCAAGCACATAAGAGAACTGATCGAGCATGAGGTGGAGAACCGCGACGAATCTGACAGCGTTGCCGACGAGATGAAGCAGATAAGAGAACTGCTGGAGCAGGAAATAAAAGCCCGGAGCGAATCGGAATACGACGACGAAGACCGGGAGGAAGCGGAATAGATCCGAAGGAAGGCGAACGATGCACGAAAGAAAAAAGTTGCTGCTCATCATGAATCCGAAGGCGGGAGTCATGCTTGCGCCTAAGCACATGGCTGAGATAATTGAGCGTTTCTCGAAGGCGGGTTACCTGACTCAGGTGCTGATGACTGAAGGCAAGGGCGATGCCAGGGAATTCGCGGCGGAGTATGGCGGCGAGGCGGACATCGTGGTGGTATCCGGCGGAGACGGCACGCTCAACGAAGTAATAGACGGACTGCTGAGCGAAAGCCACAAGACGCCGATAGGATATATACCGGCAGGTTCCACCAACGACTTCGCGAACTCGGTAGGCCTGCCGAAGACAATCCACGAGTGTGTGAGCAGGATAGTAAGCGGAAATGCCGTTCCTGTCGACATCGGCAGTTTCAACGGACGATTCTTCAGCTACGTGGCGAGTTTCGGCGCGTTCACATCGGTGACTTATTCCGTGCCGCAGAATCTGAAGAACATCTTCGGGCACGCGGCCTATGTCATGAGCGGCATAAATGAGCTCGGCAAGCTGAAAGCCATACACGCGAAGATAACTCTGGAGCCGGGAACACCGGAAGAGGAGGTCCACGAGGGGGATTACGTCCTCGGAGCGGTCTGCAACTCAAAGTCGATAGGCGGCATACTTAATCTTGAGAAACTCGACGTCGACATGAATGACGGGCTTATGGAGGTGCTCATGATCAGGATGCCTAAGGATCTGATCGAGCTGAGCGAGATAGCAGCCGCTACTCTGGGCGGCACGTTCAAGGCTCACCAGATAGATACGTATTCGGCGCACAGCGTGACGGTCGAACTCGATGAGGACATACACTGGACGCTCGACGGCGAATATGAAAAAGGAAGCGCGGTCTGCGAGATAAAGACGATGGAGTCGGCCATCTCGCTCATAAGATAGAAAAGGGGGAGAGCGATTTGATAATCAAATACACGGGACATTCGTGCTTCAAGATCTTTGATGACGAAACAGGCTATTCGATAGTGTTCGATCCTTACAGGCCGGGTTCGGTGCCGGGATACGGAGAAATAAAGGACACGGCAAGCGAGGTGCTCTGCTCACACGGACATGACGATCATCACGGCGACGAATGCATAACCATCGAGCCAAAGGATGAGAGCCCGTTCGGGATCATGTGGATAGATACGTACCACGACCCTGTAAGGGGAGTCCTGAGAGGCCAGAACAGGATCTACATAGTGACGCACAAGGTCACAGGGGAAAAACTGATCCACTACGGAGACATAGGCGAGAAACTCGGCAGGCTCCTTACGGATGCAAATCTTGAGCTCCTGAAGGATGCTGACATCGCTCTGGTACCGGTCGGCGGCACGTTTACATACGACATAAACAAGGCGCTTGAACTGGTGGAAAGAACAACGCCTAAACTGATGATCCCGATGCATTTCAGATCGGAGGTAGCGGGCTTCGGATATCCGAAGATCGACACCATCGAAAACTTCATCGATACAGCAACAAAAAAAGGCAAAAAGGTCGGCGTGTCCAAAGTCAGTTTCGTCAACACGGGGGACATCGATCCGGACTGTGAAATACTGGTGCTTCGACCGCAGAACTTTTAAAGGAGGAAAATATGGGAAAGTTAATACTGATACTGGCAGTAATATATATAGTGCTCAAGATAATCAACACGAACGCCAAACTCAATGAGAGAACAGCGCAGCGCGCAGCCGAGGAAGAGGCAAGAAGAGCCGAGGAAGAAGCGTATGAAGAAGAAGAGATGGTGCGCGCCGAGGCGGTAGATGTTGACGCCGAGGTCATTGAAAATGAAGCGGCCGGAGAAACGGAAACCGTACCCGCTGATGATGAAGAGGTATAAAAAGGGCTTTAAGATATGATCAGAAGCATGACAGGATTCGGCAGAGGAGAATTTGCCGACGAAACAGGTAAGGTCACTGTGGAGATCAGAGCGGTCAACCACAGATACCTCGACATCTTCGTCAAGATGCCGAGAAAATACGCTTTCGCCGAAGAAGCCATAAAAGCCGCCGTCAAGGAGAAGCTTTACCGCGGCAAGGTGGAGGTGAGCGTGACCGTAGACAATGCCGGACAGAGCGACAGCGACGTCAGACTCGACAAAGATCTTGCCGCAAAGTACTATGACGCTCTAAGCACACTGAGAGACAGCTTCGATTTCGGGGAGGAATCAAAGGTATCGCTCAGCCTGCTGGCAAGGATGCCGGATGTAATCAAGACGAGCGCGGCTGAAGAGGATGAAGAGGCCGTGACCGGAAGGCTGCTGGCGGCTACAAGGAAGGCCGCGGACGACATCTGCAGAATGAGAGAGACCGAAGGAGCCAAGCTCGCGGCAGACCTCGGGGCCAGAGCGGACACCGTATCAGACATCCGCGCGCGCATCGAGAAGAGGGCTCCTGAAATCGAAAAGGAGTATGCCGCGAAGTTCAAGGCAAGAGTCGAAGAACTCCTTGACGGCGTATATGAAGTGCCTGAGGAGAGGATAGCTCTTGAAGCGGCCATATTCGCGGATAAGGCGAATATAACCGAGGAACTCGTGAGACTCGACAGCCACGTGAGCCAGCTCAGGGCATTCCTGAAAACCGGCGGCGAGGCTATCGGCAAGAAGATCGACTTCCTGATCCAGGAGATGAACCGCGAGGCCAACACCATCGGTTCGAAGTCCAACGACAAGGAGATCACGTCGATGATGCTCGATCTCAAGGCCGAGATAGAGAAGATCAGAGAACAAGTTCAGAACATAGAATAAAGCCAATCGGTTACAGACCCCGGACGGGCGAGTGTCAGCGCGAGCGTGCCTGGCGGGGCCTGTAACCGATTTAATACTTGTATGGGGAATAATTGGGTCTTGAAAAAGGAGAATCTGTTCGTCCGTATCGCGATAGGCTTCGCGATAGGCATTTTGCTTGGACTTTTTGCCCCGCAGTTCTCCATATCGACTAAGATCGTCGGCGACATCTACCTGAAACTGATAAAGTTCATGGTGCTTCCGGTGCTTATCTGCGCCGTCATGTCCGGCATCATAAACTCGGCAAATATCGCTTCGCTCAGAAGGGTGGCGGTAAAGACCGTGGCGCTGTTCTTTGTGATGTTCCTGGCATCGTTCGCCGTGTCGTCAGCTGTAGCGCTCACTATGCGGCCGGGACTTGGGATAGCCTTCGAGAACCGGCCCGTTTATGAAGGGGAGATGGCCGGATCGCTTAGCGCGGGTGACGTGCTGAGGCAGCTGTTCCCAAGCAGCCTCGCGGATATATTCTCATCGAAAAACATCCTGGCGGCCATCATCCTGGCGATCATCCTCTCAGTTGTGATCGTCAGGGCGGGAGAGAAAGCGGAAGCCGTAAAGGCATTCATAAACCGCCTTTCGGATATAGTCTTCCGCATACTTTCCGTGATAATGGAAACCTCGCCTTTAGGCGTCATGTCACTGATCGCGTTCTCGATAGCGCAGTACGGTTCGGGGATGTTCATGGCTATAGGCAAATACATCCTGTGCTGCTGGCTTGCGTGCGTCATGGTGTTCATCATCGTGTTCCTGCTTCCGGTGAGGCTTTACGCTAAGCCGGACATGAAAACGTATCTCAGGGCCTGCGGAAGGGTGGCGCTCATGACGCTGTCCACCACAAGCTCGGCGGCGACGCTTCCGACCACCATCAGGGTCAGCACGAAGGACCTCGGAGCGCCTGAGGATATAAGCAGCTTTATACTGCCGCTCGGATGCACGATCAACATGTGCGGCGGAGCCTGCTCGTTCTGCTGTCTGGCGTTCTTCGTGGGCGATTTCTACTCTCTGGATATGCCTTTCACACAGCTTGCGGCGATGGCCTTCGTGGCAGCGCTGCTGAACATGGCGGCGCCGGGCATACCGGGAGGAGGGCTGGTGCTGATGACGTCGTTCCTGACCATATTCGGCCTGCCGGTCGACCTTATAGGTCCGATAGCCGCGTTCTACAGATTGCTCGATATGGCGTTCACCACGATAAACGTGGAAGGCGATGTCGCGGCCAATCTGATAATTGCGAAATCAGAGGCGAATGTGCTAAAATTATAGTTCGACGGGGAGGTGCATATGAGCCGTAAAAAAGGAAGTTTATTCGTGATATCCGGACCTTCCGGAACGGGCAAGGGCACACTGTGCGCCGAGCTCCTGAAGGACATCGGCAACGAATTCTCAGTGTCGATGACGACGCGCGGTCCGCGCGAGGGCGAGGTGCACGGAAAAGACTACTATTTCGTGACGAAAGAGGAGTTTGTGGCCAACATAGAGGCGGGCAATTTCCTGGAACACGCCACTGTATTCGACAATCTTTACGGCACGCCTAAGGACATGGTACTCGGACGTCTTGAGAGAGGATACAATGTGCTCCTTGACATAGACGTGCAGGGAGGCCTGCAGGTCAAAAAGACGATGCCTGAGGCCATCCTGATATTCATCCTCCCGCCGAGCCTCGCCGAGCTCAGAAAGAGGCTCGAGGGCAGGGGCACTGAAGACGCCGCCAAGATCGAAAAGCGTCTGGGGCAGGCCCTGAATGAGATAAAGCTCATAGGAGAATATGACTACTATATAGTAAACGATAACATTGATGAAGCGGCCGCCATCGCGCGCAGCATAATCGCAGCCGAGGGCGCGAGAGTGCCTGAAGCGGTAAGGCCGATCATCAGGGAATACGAAAAAGAGACAAAATAATAACCGAAAGGGGAAACAAGAATGCTTCTTTATCCATCGATCAACAAACTCAGAGAGAAGACAACAAGCAGATACTCGCTGGTCATTCTCACAGCAAAAAGAGCCAGAGACATCGTTGACGGCAAGAGAGCTCTCACCGAAGAAGAGAGCGAAAGACCTGTAAGCCAGGCTGCCAAGGAGATCGCGGCAGACATGATCACGTACAAGAAAGAAGAAGAGGAAGCGTAATGAAACACAGACCTACCATGCTGATGATCCTTGACGGATTCGGCTACAGAGAAGAGTTTTACGGAAATGCCATATTAAAGGCGAGGACGCCTGTGCTCGATGAGCTTTTCGACAACTATCCGTTCATGACGATCTACGCGAGCGGCGAGCCTGTCGGACTTCCGGCGGGGCAGATGGGCAACTCCGAAGTAGGGCACCTGAACATAGGTGCCGGAAGCGTCGTTTATCAGAACCTTCTCAAGATCTCAAGGTCCATAGATTCCGGAGAGTTCTTTGAGAATGAAGCCCTGAAAGCGGCAATGAAGAACGCGGCCGAAGGACACACACTCCACATCATGGGACTCGTGTCGGACGGCGGCGTGCACAGCCATATGAAGCACCTCATGGCTACTATAAACATGGCGAAGAAGAACGGTGTAAAGGACGTGGCGGTCCACTGCTTCCTCGACGGAAGAGACGTTCCTCCGAAGAGCGCCATGAGATGGCTCGGACCTCTTGAAGAACATCTGAAAGAAAACGAAGCCGGGCGCATCGGCGTCATCTCGGGAAGATTCTACGCGATGGACAGAGATAAGAGATGGGAGCGTCTCATAAGAGCTTATGACGCGCTCACTCTCAGCGAGGGACTCACTGCCTCCAGCGCTCAGGAGTGCATGGACAACTCCTACGCTAAGGACGAAGTGGACGAGTTCGTTCAGCCGACAGTGATAAACGCTGTTCCTATCAAGGACGGCGACTCCGTGATCTTCATCAACTTCAGACCTGACAGGGCAAGAGAAATCACGCGCGCGCTGGTAGATCCTGAGTTCGACGGCTTCGAGAGAAAGTCCGCGCCTAAGGATCTCACATATGTCTGCATGGCCGAGTACGACGCTACGATGCCTAACGTGCTGGTAGCGTTCCCGCCGCAGGATGTAGATCCGACTCTCGGAAAGACCATCGCCGACCTCGGACTGAGACAGCTGAGGATCGCCGAGACGGAGAAGTACGCGCATGTAACGTTCTTCTTCAACGGCGGCGTAGAGGAGCCGAACAAGAACGAGGACAGGATACTTATCCCGTCGCCTAAGGTAGCGACATACGACCTGCAGCCTGAGATGAGCGCGCCGGAGGTAGCGGCTACTGTCATCGAGAAGATCAAAGAGGACACTTATGATCTGATTGTGCTGAACTTCGCCAACCCTGACATGGTCGGACACACGGGAGTGTTCGAGGCAGCCGTACAGGCCATAGAGGCTCTCGACGGACTGATCGGACAGATCAGGGACGCCATATTCGAGAAGGACGGCCAGATCCTCCTGACAGCAGACCACGGCAACGCGGACACCATGCTGGACGAGAAGGGCGAGCCTGTCACAAAGCACTCCACTGCAAAAGTTCCGCTCGTTCATATCTGCAAGGAGCCTGTGCCGTTCAAAAAGGCGTCGGGCAAACTGGCGGACATCGCTCCGACTATCCTTACTCTCATGGGACTCGAAGTTCCTGAGGGCATGGAAGGCGACGTCCTGGTATAGCGCGTTATTTACTGAATGAATAACTTTTGAGGCCGATTTTACGGCCTCTTTTTTTGTTATAATAAGACTATGGCAAAAGGGTTCACTGATGAACAACTGAAAGCGATCACTACTCTGGACAAGTCGGTCCTGGTATCGGCGGCGGCGGGGTCCGGCAAGACCTCGGTGCTTATCGAGCGCATAATCAGGATCATCCTCGAGGGCAGGGCCAATGTGGATGAAATGCTGGTCGTGACATTTACCAACGCGGCGGCTTCGGAGATGAGGCTGCGGCTTTCGGCTGCCATCAGAAAGAGGATGGCGGAACATCCGGAGGACTCCGCGCGCATGAGGGACCAGCTTGCGAGGATGTACCGCGCGTACATATCGACCATCGACAGTTTCGCTCTTCGCGTGATCAGGGAGTTCTTCCATGAGATCGACATGGAGCCGAATTTCACCGTCGCGGACGAAGTGCGCTGTGAACTGCTGAAGCGCGAAGCTGTGAGCGAACTGATGGAAGAAGGTTTCGCGAACGACAGCCTGATAGAAGGCGGGAGCTTCAGGGAATTCCTGAGGCTGTACAGCGAAGAGCGCACGGAAGAAAACTTTATGAGCGGTCTCATCGGAGCGTACGGAGCGCTCAGGACAATGCCGGATTACTTTGAGTGGGCATACAACAGGGCGGAGCAGCTCAGGATCACTCCTGATACCCTGGAAGGCTCTGCGCTCCAGGAGGCCATGCGCAAGGACGCGCTCGATGTGTTTGAACGCGTCCTCGACGCTCTTCGCAGGATACGCGTCATGTTTGACAATGCCGGCATACCGGAAATGTATGAATCCAAGCTCTCCGCAAGGGAAGCCGCTGTGCTGAACATCAGTGAAAGGCTGGGTGCCGGATGCTTTGACGCCGGGGTGATAGCCCTTATAGACTCCATACCTTCTCCAAGGCTGGTCGCTAAGAAAGCACAGAAAGAAGCCTATGAGACCATAAGGGCAGATGTGAAAAACCTGAACGATGCTCTGAAAGAAGAAATAAAAAACTTCAAAAACAGATATCTTATGCCGGATTTCGAAACCCGGCTGTCAGAGATGAACAAGACCTGTGAATATACGGTCTATTACCTCAGGCTGCTCGAGGAATTCGAGAAAAGATACGACGCGAAGAAACGAGAAAACCGGTTGATAGACTTCGCGGATATGGAGCACATAGCGGTGCGTATCCTCAGGAACGACGAGGCTTCGGAGACCCTGCGGAAACGCTTCAGATTCATCTTCGTGGATGAGTATCAGGATACCAACAACATACAGGAACACCTGATAAGCCGCGTCGCAAGGCCTGACAACGTGTTCAGGGTAGGCGACGTAAAGCAGAGCATCTACAGATTCAGGCAGGCGGAGCCCGAGATATTTGAAAGACTTTACGAGAGGTTTTCCGCCGGCGAAGATCCGGACGGCGAAGCTGTCGATCTTGGCTGGAACTTCAGGAGCAACGACGCGACGATCAAATACATTAATCATGTCTTCGGCCGCATAATGGAGGGCTACGACGAACGGGCAAAGCTCAACACGGGCCTCCCGTGCCCGGAGGAATACGACTTCGTGCCTGAAGTCCACATACTGCTTGAAGAAATGGGCAGTGAAGAAAGCGACAATGCGGAAGAAGCCGGCGAGACCGGTGACGCGACCGAAGAGAAGCTCGATGAGACCCTCGATGAAGAGATAGAAGAGATCTCGAAAGAGGAGGCCGAGGCCGCTTACATCGCGGATCTTGCCGCGTCCATAATAGGCACGGAGTTTTACGACAGCAAGAAGGGAACGGTCAGAAAAGCCGGGGCCCGCGACATTGTCATACTTCTCAGAGCCATTAAAGGCAGAGGAGAAGTCATGAGCCGCGCTCTCAGAAGCCGCGGCATAGAGCCTCATATCGAGGAGTCGGAAGACTATTTCGACACGGTCGAGATAGAGGTCGCTCTGTCGCTCCTGATGTGCATAGACAACATGAAAAGGGACGTGCCTCTCATCTCGGTGCTGCACTCTGAGATATTCGGGTTCGGCCCGGAGGAACTCGCGCAGATAAGGATCGCCCACAGCGAATATATGCGCGGAAAGGATCCGTCCGGGAGACCTTTCAGCGCGTACTGGGAGGCCTTTGAGTGGTATGCGGAAAACGGCCCGGAAGGAGCCCTCAGGGATAAAGCGTCAAACGCGAAGACAAGTCTGCTCGAGTGGCGCATGCTCTCGCGCATGATGCCGCTTGAGGATTTCGTATGGAAGGTGCTGGTCGATTCAGGCTATTACAAAATGGCGGGAGCCATGACCGGAGGTGCCGTGAGACAGGCGAATCTCAGCGCGCTCGCGGACAGGGCGGGCAAGCTCAGCAGGGATTCCATCGCGAACCTCAGCTCATTCATTTCGTTCCTTGAGATCCTCAAGAACAGAAAACTCAAAAACAGCCAGACGGCAATGGCGGGCAGCGACGATAATGTCGTGCGCATCTCGACCATCCACAAGAGCAAAGGCCTCGAATTCCCGTTCGTCATAGTCGGCAGCATCGGCCGCAAGTTCAAAACAGACAGCAGCAGGAAAGGTTTCAGCTTCGATTCGGGAGTCGGGATCGGACTGCCTTATGTGGATCCTGCCCGGAGATACATGCGTTCCACTCCGGTACAGCGCGCGATCGACTCCAAGTCGGGACGCGACGCGTATAAGGAAGAACTGAGGCTGCTTTACGTCGCGATGACAAGAGCGCGCAACAAACTGATCCTTGTTGGCACCTGCAAAAACGAGGAAGAGCTTTCCAAATGCCCGCTTCGTCCTACAAGTTATATGAAAGCCATGAGCGGAGTCCTTGACTCCTGCTTCAACAAACTTTATATATCACCTCTGGTACTCACCGGACAGGCGGCTGAAGACGGCAGGGGAGCGCGCATGGCGGCGTCTCTCGAAAGGCCTCTCAGCACGGAAGAGCAGGCGGTCTACGATGAGATCGACAGAAGGTTCAGATACAGATATCCGGATGAGGATCTTCTGACCGCGAAGGCCAAGTGGTCGGTCAGCGCCATCCGCAGGGAAGAACTGGAAGAGGAGAGGGCGAAGCAGCGCGAGGTAGTCGTGATGTCGGGCGATGAGGTCGACAACATCCGGACCGGAGTCGAAAAGAGAAAGCGCGCTTCCGCCGCGGATATCGGAACGGCATATCACCGCATAATGGAATTCCTTGACTTCGCGAAAGCCGCCGGCCGGGACGGCAAAACCGATATTGAATACATAAAGGAGCGCGCGGAGTTCCTGAGGGATCACGGAGCGATCGATGATGATGTCTACGCTTCGCTCGATCTGAACAGGATAGCGGCGTTCTTTGAGAGCGATCTCGGCAGGAGAGCGACAGCAGCCGGCAGACGCGGCAGTCTCAGGCGAGAGAAACCGTTCACGCTGAAGACCGTCCGGAATAACAAGGAGATGGTCGTTCAGGGCGTCATCGACTGCTGCTTCGAAGAGGACGGCAGGATGATACTCGTAGACTACAAGTCGAGTTACATAAAGCCGGGAGCGGCACGCGAGACCGAACTCGAACGGATAAGAGATGAGTATAAGATACAGATAGAGCTCTACAGCGAGGCTGTAGAGAAGGGCACGGGCATGGAGGTCGGCGAGGCATACCTCTACCTGTTCACCATCGCCGAAGCTGTCCGCATGTAAAAGCGGCAACTGCCGTGATCGTGTCGCCAAATAGGGAAAAGCAATAAAAGAGACCGCCGGAGCGGTCTCTTTCGATTTGAGGTTTTTAACCTAAAGAGTCACCTTTATACAAGGCCCTGAGCCATCATAGCGTTAGCAACTCTCTCGAATCCGGCGATGTTAGCGCCAGGAACCAGAGCGTTCTTGTCACCGTAGTATGTCTCACCAGCCTTAGCGCAAGCGCTGTAGATGTTCTTCATGATCTGGTGGAGCTGATCATAAACAGCCTGGTGCTGGAATGCAGTGTGACCTGCGTTCTGGCCCATCTCGATGCAGGAGCAAGCAACTCCGCCCGCGTTGGCTGCCTTAGCAGGACCAACAGCTGTCATGTTCTCGATCAGATACTCGAGAGCATCGTTTGTTGTAGGCATGTTAGCGCCTTCGCAATAGAACTTGCAGCCGCCTTCAACGATCTGCTTAGCATGCTCCATGTGAACGTCATTCTGCATAGCGCAAGGGATGAACATATCGATCTTGCAGCCTGTATCCTGGAATACGCCCCAAGGCTTCTTGCCTGCGAAGAACTTAGCGTTAGGGAATTTCTCTGCGTAAGGTGCGCAGATGTTCTTTCCGGATCCTCTGAGCTCGAGGAGGTAGTCAACCTTCTCCTGAGTTGTGATTCCGTC
>JBGUKZ010000129.1:0-1514 GCA_045114795.1 Anaerovoracaceae bacterium | reverse complement strand
TTATACATATCTCTGAATCCATCAAGTGCCATTATGCTTACCTCTTATAGTTTCGCATTTGCGAGAATATTAGTGTCGAATGTGAATGTGAGCGACTCTTCGACGCGCGCTCTCTTCAGCGCAAGCTGAATCATGCGGTCAAGCAGCTCCTTATACGGAACGCCTACAGGCTCCCAAAGGTAGAACGAGAGTGATCCCGGTATAGGGTTTATCTCGTTGAAATAGAGCTTATCTTCCTCTTCATCTATCATGAAGTCTATTCGCGATACGCCGCAGCAGCCTAAAGCCTTAAAGGACTTCACGGCGAGTTCACGGATCTCCTCGCGCTTTTCCGGGCTGAGCTCGGCCGGGATCTTTCTCGAAAGGTTGGCCATGCCGGCTCCCTTGGAACCGCTGCCGCCTTTTGATCCACCCTTCTTGCCGCCGCTGTTTACATATTTATCTTCATAGCTGAGGATCTCACCGGAAGTCAGTGGTTCTTCGCACTCAGAAGCGAACGCCTCATTTTCATCGCCCAGCACCGAGCAGTTGATCTCCCTGAGTTTTGAGATGGCATGCTCTGCCATCACACGGGCTGCGTATCTGAACGCGTCATCGATCGCGTCGATGAGCTCGTCCCTGCTCTTAGCGACACCGATGCCCACGCTGGAGCCGAGATTCACCGGCTTGATTATGACCGGATATCCGAAAGTCTTCTCGATATCGTCTGCGATCTTCTCCGGATACTCGTAGTCGGCCATAGTGTAGACCCTGGCGTCAAGAACAGGCACTCCTGCTTCCTTGAGCACCGCCTTAGTGATGAACTTGTCCATGCTTATCGCTGACGATGTCACATCAGGCCCTACGAAAGGGATCCCGACTGTCTTCAGATAACCCTGAAGAGCTCCGTCCTCAACGTTGGTGCCGTGCACTACCGGGAACGCGATATCGATAGCAGCAGGCTTCTGTCCGCCGAACATCTTCGCAGGATATGGCGCGAGCTGCACCCTTCCTCCGTCGTTCACCATGATCACCCTCTGCGAATGCTTGAGAAGCGCCGGGATGTCACGGTAGGATTCGATCTTGCCGATGTCCGGGCCGATGTACATATCATTCTCTTTGGTCATGTACACAGGGATCACTTCGTATTTGTCCGTATCCATGGACTTCAGAGCCTGGATGCCGGATATTACAGACACTTCGTGTTCGACGGTCTTGCCGCCGAACATCAATGCGACTTTCGTTTTCATTGTGAACTCCTATTTTAGTAGTTATCCGGTAGATCGTTCTCAAGAAGAATGTATTTATGCTTATCAGTCTTTACTGCATATGCGCGGCTGATCGCGTCTTCCACTTTATCGAATACTTCGAGATGCTTCTCAGGGAAGCCTTTGCTCAGTATTCCCTCTTTTATTGGCTCGGTGTGCTTTCTGCCGACCAGGAATATCCTGTCACAGCAGTCTGCCGCGTATGTTCCGAATTTTCTGTTGTATTCAGCTTCGTCTTCTCCGAGCTCGACCATGCCCGGTGTGATG
>JBGUKZ010000128.1:0-22309 GCA_045114795.1 Anaerovoracaceae bacterium | reverse complement strand
CCGTCTGATCAGAGAGAATACCAGCCACGTGGTCGTCTGCGCGCAGTCTCTCGATCCGCTGACACCGGGCCGCGGCATGGGTCACGTTCTTCCGGAGTCTCTCAGGGAAGCAGGCGCTGACGCGGTATTTCTTAATCACGCCGAGAACCCTAAGACAGTCGCGGAGCTTTCCGCCTGTGTAAAGCGCGCTAAAGAGCTCGATATGATCACGGTCGTATGCGCTGACAGCACGATGGAAGCCGCAGCAGTCGCCTGCCTCGATCCTGACATCGTTCTGGCAGAGCCTACCGATCTGATCGGAACGGGCAAGACCGCTGACGACTCCTACGTCACGGAGACCGTGGCAGCCCTCAACAAGGTGAACCCGAACGTGCTGGTCATGATCGCTTCCGGCGTTGTCACGGCTGATGACTGCTACAACGTAGTAAGGCTCGGCGCCGACGGAACAGGCGCCACATCCGGCATTCTGAACGCTCCGTCGCCGGCAGTCCGCGTACAGGAGATGGCAGAAGCTATCGTAAAAGCATACAAAGAAAGAACTGAATAATATAAACAGGAAGATAACACCGATCACAGAAAAGGACAGGTAAGCAAATGAAAATCTACAAAGAGCAGATCGATCTCAGATCGCATGGAACCACACCTACTTTTATCAACATCACGCCTCAGGTAAAGGAAGCCATCGCGAAGAGCGGCATCCAGAGCGGTATCGTGACTATCATCTCTCCGCATACAACATGCTCCGTATTCTTCGAAGAGTTCGTACACGACACAACAGAAGACGGCACGGAATTCCTGCAGGTAGACCTTAACGCGGCTCTGGCCAAGATCATTCCTGACCAGACAGAGATTCCGCCGGCAGGCCCTTACATGTATCCGGGTCCTGAGCACTATGCTGACGTTGCTTCCTGGCCTGATGCCGAAGCATATCTGCCGGGCGGCGACAAGACAGCTCTTCTCAACTGCGACGCTCACATGAAGGCCACTCTCCTCGGCAACAGCGCTACGCTCGAAGTCGAAGGCGGCAAGCTCGCAGTCGGAACGACAGGATATGTATATTTCGTGGACTTCGACAGGACAAGAGAGCGCCCTAGGAAGTGCAGAGTCGTGATCATGGGTGAGTAAGATATAAGGAGGAAACAGAAATGCTCGTTAATTCGAAAGTAATGTTCCAGAAGGCCCAGGAAGGCCATTACGCCGTTCCTTCGGCAAACGTGCTCGACATGGAGAGCATCAAGAACCATATCGGTCTGGCTGAGAGACTCGGTCTCCCTCTGATCGTCGGCGTCGCTGAAAGCCACCTCGGTGACAACATAAGCCTTGAGGACGCCGCTGTTGTCGGCAGAAAGCATGCCGCGGAAGCAAGCGTCCCTGTAGTCCTGCACCTCGACCACGGCGAAAGCTTCGAGACATGCAAGAAAGCCATCGACCTCGGATTCACTTCCGTCATGATCGACGCTTCCATGAAGAGCTTCGAAGAAAACGTCGAGACGACACGCAAGGTAGTCGAGTACGCTCACGCGCGCGGAGTCACGGTAGAGGCCGAGATCGGACACGTAGCCAGCAACTTCGACGAGAACGACACAGAGACGATGTACACTACAGCTGCCGAGGCTAAAGCATTCGCTGAGCAGTCCGGCTGCGACTCTCTCGCCATCTCGATCGGAACGGCTCACGGCGTATACAAGGCAAAGGCCATCCCCGAGATCAGCTTCGACTCGCTCGCGGCTATCCGTCAGGCGACAAACGTTCCTCTCGTCCTTCACGGCGGATCCGGCTCCGGAGACGACAACCTCAGCCGCTGCGCAAAGGAAGGAATCTGCAAGGTCAACATCTACACAGACCTTTATCTCGCTGCCATGAAGTCTCTCGGCGAAGCTGACGCTTCCGACTACTTCAAGGTGAGAAACGCCCTCCAGAAGGGAATGAACGACTGCCTCGAGCACTACTTCAAGGTGTTCGGTACACAGGCACAGTAACAGCAGTAATAAAAGAAGCGGAAGTCCTGCCGGGGCTTCCGCTGTTTTTATGTCTTTTTGCGCGGCTTCCTTACGCTTCTTACTGTTCAGCCAGTTCGATCATCTTCTGCGCGCATTCTGTATCCGTTATCAGGATATTGATGTAGCCGCCCCTGATAGCGCTGACTACAGCTTCAACTTTTCTCTCCCTGCCGGCAATGCCGATCTTGCTCGGCACCTTTCGTATGTCCTCCAGACGCATCGCCGCTACGCGGTCATTGAAGAAGCGGAACTGCTCAGTATTCCCGTCCTTGTCGTAGAACTGCAGGCACATGTCTCCCACAGCGCCGTACTCGACGAGAGTCCTGCGCTCGCTGGCCGTAATATATCCCGCTTTATCCAGCGTGTGTTCCGTACCGTCAGGAACGCCTATACCAACGACTACCACATTGAGGTCCTTGAATTCGTCCAGGATATAGTTGACCGCCTTCTCCTTCATGAAGAAATCCAGAACTTTCCAGTCGGAGAATACCGCAGGCGAAAGGAACTGAGTATATGTGCCTCCGAACTTTTCCGCGAATTTTCTTGCCAGTTCATTTCCCTGCACGTCCGTTCCGTCGACTGTGATGCGGCTGATGCTTCCCTCCAGCGCGACGAACATAAGGTCTTTGCTTTCATAGATCTTATTGGTGCTCACGACGTTGTTCAGCGTATTGCCCATCGCCACGCCTACCTTGTCGCCATCCTTGAAAAAGCTGTAGAGATAGTCCGAGGCAGTCCCGAACATGTAGGAAGCGGCTTCCTGCCTGGTGTCCAGAATGCTGTTTTCAACGATCAGCACATCCTTGAGCCCGTACGCTCTTTCAAGCTTTTTTTCCATGTCGCCGTAGTCATAAAAGCGCGGATTGTGGAGCTCGATGGTGACTATCCCGAGTTCCCTGCCTTTCTGCAGCATGCGCAGCACGGAAGACCTTGAGACACCCAGAAAATCTCCCACTTCCTGCTGATTCATATTGTCCTGATAGTAAAGACTGCACACTTTGTATATCAGTCTCTCGTCGTCTACGATCTTTTTCATGTCAAAGCACCATCTTCCAAATGTTACAAAAGAATAAACACAATTGTAGTAATCACATGCTTATTATACAGAACGCGGTTGACAAATGCAACTGTGCGCAACTGTTGATAGTTAACAATTTCTCAACGTGTTCGGCATAAAAGCATATGTGCGAAAATTCGATGTAAGGCCTTCAATTTAATCAAATGTTCAGAACATTATAGTTGAAGTTCTCCTTTTTAAAACATATAATACAGATGGTAAAAGATAATCACTGAAGATTATAGGAGGTCCAAGATGAAATATGACGTTACCGTTACCGGACTCGGCCCTATGGCGCTGGAATTCCTCAGCCCGGGCATGGAGATGCGATTCGTGATCCTTTTCAACGAAGACGCGCCACCTGAACTGGCTGAGCTGGCTATCCTGCACACAGCAGGCGAGCTCAAGGAAGCACCGGCTGCCGGCGACACCATGAAGATCGGAGAGAAATCTTACACGATCATCGCGGTCGGCGACGAAGCTATCGAAACTCTTAAGACGCTGGGACACTGCACACTCGCGTTCAGCGCGGATTCCGAACCATACCGCCCGGGCTGCATCATGCTGGATGGTGAGGTCGTCACAGCTGAAGACGTTGTGAACGGAGCTGTCATACAGATCTTCTAAAACCAATAATAATTACACTCAAAAGATAAAAACTCATATCAAAGCATAGGATCGATTAAGGAGGATTACTATTATGCTTAACATGAACTGGAAACTCGAGCAGAGAGAAAAAGAAGGCAAGATCATCAAGGTCGGTATCGTCGGCGCAGGACAGATGGGCCGCGGAATGGTTACACAGATGGTTCTCATGAAGGGAATGACACCTGCAATCGTATCCGACATCAACGTTGATCTCGCAGTACAGGCTTTCAAGTATGCAGAAGTTGCTGACGACGAGATCGTTGTTGCAAACACTCTCGAGGAGGCAAACGCAGGAATCGCAGCCGGCAAGTACGTAGCATGCGGCGATGCGTCATTCGTTTCCGCAGCAGAGGGCGTTGACGCTGTCATCGACTGCACAGGAGTTCCTGATGTAGGCGCCAAGGTCGCTACAGACGCTATGAAGAACGGCAAGCATGTAGTAATGCTCAACGTTGAGACAGACGTTGTTATCGGACCTTACCTCGACAAGTTCGCTAAGGATCACGGTGTTATCTACACAGGTTCCGCCGGAGACGAGCCGGGCGCTGTCATGGAGCTCTACTGCTTCGCAAAGGCCATGGGCCTCAACGTAGAAGTCATGGGCAAGGGCAAGAACAACAAGCTCGACTACGAGTGCAACCCTGACACAGTTCTCGAAGAGGCTACACGCCGCAAGATGAGCCCGAGAATGCTCTGCGCTTTCAAGGACGGCACAAAGACAATGGTAGAGATGACTGCTATGTGCAACTACACAGGTCTTGTTCCTGACGTTATCGGCGGACACGGTCCTGCGACAGCTCCTGGAACAGAGGGCGTAAAGCAGCTCAACGAGATCTTCAAGCTGAAAGAAGACGGCGGAATCCTGAACAAGCACGGCGTAGTTGAGTACGTAAACGGAATCGCTCCTGGAGTATTCGTAACAGTTTCAACAGACAATGCTGAGATCGCTTATCAGCTTCAGTACCACAGCATGGGTCCTGGACCGCTCTGGACACTTTACAGACCTTATCACCTCTGCAACCTCGAGACCCCGCTCACAGTTGCCAAGGCTGTTATCGACGGCGAGAAGACTTGCGTAGCCAAGGACGGACTCGTAGCAGAGTGCATCACAAGAGCTAAGACAGACCTCAAGGCCGGCCAGAAGCTGGATGGAATCGGCGGATACACAACACTCGGTTCGATCTGCACAGAGGCAGAGGCTACAGAGAAGGGTTATGTACCGTTCGGTCTGATCAACAAGAACGCTGTCATGAAGGTCGACTGCAAGAAGGGCGACCTGATCACATACGACATGGTAGAGCTCGACAAGAACACTCTGATCTATCAGCTCAGAAAAGAGCAGGATGCTATGTACGGAAAGCACGTTCTGTAATCTGAAACCCCTTATAATAAAGCATATAGATGAAACAGCTGCCGGATCCTTAAAGGTCCAGCAGCTGCTTCTTTTTTGCGTTGAATTCTTCTTCAGTGACTATGCCCAGATCCAGCAGTTCCTTGAGTTTTTTGAGTTCCTCGTAAGGATCATTCGCCGCCGGAGGCGCGGGTTCTTTCAGCTCACGCATCTTCTCGAACTCCCTCAGCGCCAGTTCCAGCTTGCTTTTTCTTGAGCGGTAAAATGGAATGGGTATGTCTTTGCCCTGCGTCCGGAGGGTCAGCACGCCGTATGCCGAGAAAAGAGGGGCGCTGGTGATCTCCAGCGACTCGATCTCAGAATATGGGTAATGATGTCCGCGCGCGATCAGTTCCTCTTCATCGAAGATGATCGGCTCTATGCTAAGCTGTCCTTCTATCTCATGATACATGGCCGGGTCCTCCCTTCACGCCGTGTCACGTTTTCTTCAAGTGAGATGATATCACACAAAGCGGTTCTTACGGAAGAATGACTGTTATCCTTGTTCCTATGTCCTTTCGAGAAACGATGTCGAAGTGTCCGCCGTGGCGCTCGACTATCCACTTGGCGATAGCCAGTCCGAGTCCGCTTCCGCCTGTCTGTTTTGAGCGGGAGTCATCCGCCCGGTAGAAGCGGTCAAAGATATAAGGTATGTCGTTTTCGCTTATGCCGATGCCGCTGTCCTGCACGGAAAAGGCCGGATGCCCGTCTGAAACAAGGCTCTTCAGTTTGATCTCGCCGCCTTCCGGAGTGTACTTGCAGGCATTCTCGATAAGTATCCTGGCAGCCTGCTTTATGAGAGATACGTCTCCGCGGACCGGGATCGCTCCTCCGTCCTCGAATACGTAATCATGCGTCTTGTCTATCATGACGGATTCCTCCCGGACCTCCTTCATCATGTCCGTAAGGTCAAAGTCCGTCACGTTGAGAGGCGTGCGACCGCTGTCGCCGCGAGCCAGGAACAGCAGCTGCTCTACCAGATGCTGCATGTTCTCGCTTTCATCTTTTATAGCCTCTATGGATTCCTCGAGTATCTTTTCATCAGTCTTTCCCCAGCGGTCGAGCATATCCGCGTAGCCCCTGATGACAGAGATCGGCGTGCGGAGCTCATGGGACGCATCTGATACAAAGCGCGCCTGCTGTCTGTAGGAGTCCCTCATCCGCGCCATGAGCCTGTTGACCGCCGTCTCAAGGCCTTCGAGTTCTGCATATCCCGTTGCAAGCTTCTGTTCTTCATCCGCGGGGCTCAGCATGTCGATGGCGTCTTCCAGTTTCATGGCGGCATCTGCCATGTCCCGGAGAGGCCTCAGCCTCACGCGGACCTTCAGCGTCTCCATCAGCACCCACAGCAGCACCATAAAGCCTTCGATCCTCAGCAGTATGTCGATCTTCCACTCTCTGACGAACTGCCTGAGCGCGTCGTAGCTGTCGAAAGTGAACTCCGTGCTCCCGGGCACGTCCTGGAGGGCAGGTATCACGAATACGCAGAACAGCGCGATATCGATAACCAAAAAGACGAGCAGCAGGTTTAACCCTGAGCTGAGTCCTATCCTGAACGCTATTGAACCGGTGCTGACCGGTCTTTCTCTTCTCCGTCTTTTACTGCTCATCCTCGTCTCTGATAACGTAGCCTACACCGCGGACCGTCTGTATCAGGCTGATGCCGTACACTTCGTCGATCTTGCTGCGAAGATACCTTACATATACGTCGACCACATTGGTCTCTCCCATGTAGTCGTAGCCCCAGACCTTGCCCAGCAGCTGTTCTCTGGAAAGCACTATGTTCTTGTTGATCAGCAATGTATTGAGCAGGTCGAACTCCCTGCCGGTGAGTTCAATCTCACTGCCCGCGTATTTCACCTCATGGCGGCTCTCCGAGAGGGTGAGTTCACCGCAGCTCAGAAGGTCGTCCGGGCCTTCCGGCGCGTCCGCGTGAGCAGGCTGCGACCTTCGGCGAAGGACCAGTCTGATCCTTGCCAGGAGCTCCTCGATGGCAAACGGCTTTGTGATATAGTCATCGGCACCCTGATCCAGACCGGCCACCTTGTCCATCACCGCGTCGCGCGCCGTGAGCATTATGACCGGCACATCGGAGGTTCTCCTGAGTCTCCTGAGCACTTCCAGCCCGTTCAGTTCCGGAAGCATTATATCAAGCAGAACAAGGCTGAAGTTTCCGCCTTCAGCCTTTTCCAGCCCCGTTCTGCCGTCTGCGCATTTCTCAACTTCGTAGCCCTCGTGAATGAGCTCAAGCTCTATAAAACGCGCTATCTTTTCCTCGTCTTCAATTATCAGTATTCTTTCTGCCATTTGCTTTAGTGGTAAAGTCGTTCTTGACCTTCTCGGCGTAATCCGTCGCCTTGTCCATCGTGTTGTTGATATTTGTCTTTCCGAGATCCTCGCCCTCAAAGTGGAAGCGGTATCCGAACAGCATCGCTATGACCGCCAGGATCAGCACCGTCCAGAAGGACACCATGAGCGCTATGACAGGCACTATTATCGGAAGGTCTACTATCTGCCGGCCGCTGCTCTTGATGATGACCATCCTGTTGTTCATCATTATGCTCTTGATGCGCTTCCACAGTCCGAACTCGCGTTTAGGAGCCTTTCCTTCTGTCTTTCCGGCATCGCTCTGTCCCCTGTCCGCGCCTTCATAGCGGTATGTGACCTTGCTGCTGTATTCGCCGTCTATCTGGTCTGCCGATACTTCCGGTACGACTTCCACAGGTTCTTCCGCGTACTGCACGGCTGTTCCCGATTCTTCAGTTTTTACCTTGCCCTCTCTCTCAAGACTTACGATGGCATCCAGCATGTCCCATCCGCATGCCTCGAGGGCTGCTTTGGCTTCCTCATTGCTGCATCCCGCCTTGCTGACGAGCTGTTCGATCTTCTGAGTGTTTTCCATTTTTTGCCTCCTTGATTATTCTAACAGTTTGCCGGGTCTTTTGTGACCCCCTTTTGATGGTTTTATGATAAGGCGGCAAAATGAAAACGCCATTCAAGTGCCATTAGAGTTTTATTAGAAAAGCATTAAAAAAGCCTCCTTTTCCGGAGGCCTCTGCACGTGCGGTCATCTTCTGACGGAAAAGCCTTTAAAACCATCAAAGCGATTTGCCTGTATCCCTTTATTGCTTTTATTAACAAAAGAAGACCCCGGAACAAGTCCGGAGCCCCGCAGCTGTCTTATTAAGCTTCATCGCCGGACTGATCCTGTGTGCTGTTCTGGGTATCGGTCTGAGGCGTGTTTTGTTCGCTGTTTTTCTGACCCTTTTGCTTAGGTCTCATTTGTCCATTATTGCCGGGCTTATCTTTTGAGAACACCTCACTGCCCGGGCGGTTTCCATTCATATCAGGTCTGCCATGGCTATTATGCCTTCCTGCCAGCGCCATAACTCCCGCCGTCACTCCCGCGTTGATCAGGACCGCTGCCGCCAGGGCCAATGCCAGAAACTTTTTTGTTACTGAGCTGTCGCCCCACTTCCCGGCATTTTCCGGTTTTGCCGCGCTTTCCGTTTTGACCTCCGGCATTTCGTTGTCCGGGAACTTCTCTGCTGCGTCATTTACAGTCTGCTCACTCGTTGTTTCTTTGTTTTCTTTCATCTCTTATGCGCTCCTTTCTGCTGTGTTGGGCACATAATAACGGGTGTACCTTAAACTGTCCTTAAACAAAAACTCCGGAACAAGTCCGGAGTCTCATTATCGGTGCCCGTTGTTACAGTCCGTCTATAGCCACTTTTTCTTCCTGAAAAAGATCAGGCAGAAAATCACAATGACGATGCTGACCCCGATCACGACAGGATAGCCAAAGCGCCACTCCAGTTCCGGCATGTAACGGAAGTTCATTCCGTACCATCCCGCTATCAGAGTCAGCGGCATGAATATCGTCGTTACAACAGTAAGGAGCGTCACGGTCCTGTTCTGGCGGACTTCCAGCTGCGCGTTGTAAAGGTCTCTGGCCTGCATGGTATGCTCTCGCAGGGATACCGCGGAGTCGTGTCTGCGGGCCATAAGGTTCATGAACAGATGGATATAGCGGAGATTGTCTTCGGTAAAGAAATCATTTTCGTTTTCTACCAGTTCCTGCGTCATGTCTATGATCTGTTCATAGTGCACCAGCAGTTTGCGCACATTATTGCGTATCTCGTTGACCCGCGCCAGTTCTCCCTGTACCTGAGAATCCAGGATCTGATCCTCTATTCTATCCAGTTCATCCTCGTATTCTTCCATTATCGCCAGATCGTTTTTTACGATCTGTTCAAGAAAATCATACAGAAAGCGTTCGAGACTCGGTTCCATCCAGCGTTTCGTCCGGCTGATCGCCTCTATCATCTGCTCCGCCTTGCCGCTGTCATCGATAAACACGATGCCTTTCTCATCCAGAGCAAAAGCGAAGCGGAAATCATTGTCCCTGAGATTCTCCCGGTCAGGGATCTGGAACGTCCCGGTCAGTGCGTCGTAATTCACTTCGGCTTTAGTGTTATGTATGCTCCCCGCAGCCGGCTCCAGTTCGATACCCATGTCGAAGCGGTCGCGGTCGCGCTTCCATTCAGGAGTCGTCAGAACAGCAACATATTTGAAGTCCATATCCTTGCGCAGGTCCTCAGACGTGCATGGACTGATAGTTTCCTTCAGGAGATAATAGCTCATCCCACCCTCCTAAACGGTCATCATTGTGTAAAACTGCCGTAGCCGGCAACGGCCTCATCTATTGTCATCGCGCCTGTGCAGACAGCATAGACCGCCTGCCTCAGCTGTATGACCGCGTCATCTGTCAGTCCGATCACTTCCGGCGACAGGATGCGCGATTCCGGGACCTCTCCGAATGCGGCATACACGCTGTTGAAAGACAGGTCCTTGGTCGGTGACATAAGGCCTTTGTTCTGCGCCATATTGTTCAGCTCCTGCGTAGTGATCAGGAAACGCATGAATTCGTTTGCCATGTCCAGATTCCCGCTGTCTTTGTTGACAGAGAACTGCAGGTTCGGCATGTCAAGGAAGCAGGCACCCTCATCCGACATAGGAACAGGTACAAAGGTGTATGTAAACGGGTTCGCGATGAATGCCTCGGAACGGCTCTCGCGTTTCTTTGTCCCGGATACAGTGTCTCCGGAGCAGGTCATCATCGGTACGTCGCCTTCAAAGAAGCGAAGGATCACGGCTTCATAGTTGTCTTCGATCTGCGCGCAGGCGTCAGGATCCATGCAGCCGTCGTTCATGAACTGCGTCATCTTCTCAAGCGTAGGCCGCATATACTCGCCGGCTGAAGGATCAAGCGCGTTGAGTTTTTTGACGGCATCCGCGTCATTCGCCACAGTTTCGCAGAAGAACGGATAAGCAGTCAGAGTGAAGATGGACGTAGTCTCCTCTTTGGAGAAGCCCATCATAGGGTTTTCATAGCCCTTTTCACGGAAGGCATTGCATACATCCACAAGTTCCTTATAAGTCGTCGGAACGCTCAGTCCTTCTTTTTCGAACAGGTCGTTATTGACCAGCATCCCGTAGGTATTAGCGAAGACAGGGACCATCGGGAGCGTGCCGTCGTCCGTATTCAGGATGATATTGCTGCGGATACAGTCAAGATCAAGGCCCAGCGCTGGATCGGCCAGGTTTTCGGCATGGTCGATAGAAGACTTATACTGATCCCGGCCGTACATCCAGGAGTAATTGACGTAGATATCAGGGGCATCGTTTCCGTCCAGGACCATGCCGATCATGTTGTTATAGTCATCTACCTTTGTAAACGTCAATTCAACATTCGGATAGTATTCGTTGAAACTGTCAAATTCAGCCTCAAGCGCCTCAAAATTGTCGTAGCCTCCCGCAACGGTGATATGACATTCGGCGGAAGTGTCCAGAGCCGGGCTGAAGCCTTCCTCAGTCGCCGCTTCCTGCTGGTCTGAACCGCACGCGGCCAGCCCCAGGATCATCAATACCGCTAAAAGCATGCACATAGTCTTTTTCATAATCATTTTCCTCCGTCCTTGATCCTTCGGATCTCTTTTATAACCAGTTTTACATCGACAGGCTTCGCTATATGTCCGTCCATTCCCGCTTCCAGACATTCCGTGACGTTTTCGGAGAACGCGTCCGCAGTCATCGCAATGATCGGTATCGATGATGCCCAAGGATCTTCCAGTCTCCGAATCGCTTTGGTCGCGTCCAGACCGTTCATCTCCGGCATCTGTATGTCCATGAAGATCAGCTCATAGCTGCCTTCCGCAGCCGTTCGCATCATATCCACACAGATCCGCCCGTTCTCCGCGCGGTCTGAAGTGATCCCGTACATTGCGAGTATGGCGGATATGATCTCCCAGTTGATGTCATTATCCTCGGCCACAAGGATGTGCAGCCCGTGCAGATCGGAATAGTCATCTTCCGGCTCAACGGAGCTGGACTCTTTTCCGATAAGATCGTTGATCTTGTCATAGAGTGTAGAGCGGAACAGCGGCTTGCTGACAAAGGCGTTCGCTCCCGCCGCTTTTGCCTTTTCCTCTATATCCGACCAGTCATACGCGGAGATCAGCAGGATCGGAATGTCTGCGTCTATTTCAGCGCGGATGCGTCTGATCGTCTCAAGGCCGTCTATCTCAGGCATCTTCCAGTCAATAATGATCGCATCGTAATCCCTTCCGGCGAGATGCCGGTGTTCGATCATGCCGAGAGCTTCCAGCCCGTTTTGCGCCTGCTCAGCTGACGCTCCCAGAGACTCAAGGATGTCAACAGTTGTCTGGAGCATGGTCTCATCGTCATCAACGATCAGAACTTCTATGGAATCAAGCTGCATGTCTTCCCGCTGCCTGTCGGCCACAGGGATATCCAGTACGACAGTGAAGGTCGTTCCTTTTCCCTGCTCGCTCTGACAATCGATCGTTCCCCCAAGCAATTCGACCATCTGCTTTGTGATGGCCAGGCCAAGGCCGGTTCCCTGGATGCTGTTGACGCGGCTGTCTGTCTGACGCGAGAAAGGCTGATACATGTTTGCCATGAATTCCGGGCTCATGCCGATGCCCGTGTCCGCTACGATATAAGTCAGCCGTATGCAGCCCGGCTTGTCGCTCTTTTCCTGACGCATGTCTACACTGACACGTCCGCCCGGTTCCGTGTATTTGATCGCGTTGGAGAGGATATTGATATATATCTGATTCAGACGGAGCTGGTCTGTATACAGATATTCCTTTTCCATCTGATTGATGTTGAAGCTGAATTCAATATTCTTTTCCTTGATCATCGGCTGTGAAACCGTTACAAGATTCTCGACCGTCTCTACAATGGAGAACGTCAGAGGACTCAGTTTCAGTTTGCCGCTTTCCACCTTTGATATATCCAGAATATCGTTGATCAGCGTCAGCAGGTGATTGCTGGCGAGACTGATCTTCCGCAGGCTTTCCTTTGTCGACTCAACATCCCCGAGATTCTTTTCAGCGATCGTCGTAAGTCCTATGATGGCATTCATCGGCGTGCGGATGTCGTGGGACATGGTAGAGAGGAAGTCGGTCTTTGCCTTGTTTGCGGACTCCGCTTCTCTGGCAGCGATCTGAAGGCGCTTGTTGAAGTAAAGTATATAGAGCAGGTCGCTTAGGAACAGTACCAGCAGGCCTGCGGAAACGACTCCTATCAGCAGCCAGTTTTCGGTATCTATGTTGAGGTCCTTCGACGGTACAAGTCCCAGCAGCGTCCATCCCGCAGAAGCAGAAACCGGAGTAAAGGCAAGTATGCACTCCTGTTTATGCGAATTTGTCATCGTAACGTAGCCTGTCGAAGAGGTGATCCTGCTGAACAGTTCACCCGATGATCCGGGATCCGTTTGATTATATGATTTATAGAACTCAAAGAAGCTGGAATTCTTAAAGCTGTCACCTTTAAGGATGTAATCGCCGTTGGCATCGATCATGGACAGCTCCGCGTTCTTCAGATCTGTCTGCGGGAAGACCCATTTCTGTTCCAGTACCGAGATAGGTATGACCCGCAGCAGGACCGCGTCACTGAGCTTTTCGCTTTGCGGGTCACGCAGCCTGACCATGTCGCAGAAAGCCAGTGACTGTTCGCCGTTCATCGGGTTGGTGTAAGCGCGGGTTATGTTGATCGACTCCCCGATCTCATCGATCCAGCCCACATCCTTCAGAAGATCTACCCGTTCATAGGAAACAGAATAGTCATCGTCCGAGCCCTGTTTCGGGCGCGTGGAGAGGCCCGTGAGCGTGTCGAGAGAGATCAGATGCGCTGAGGTATTTTCAAGCACATGCGAAGAACGGATGTAACCGGCCGCGTCTTCCATTGTCATGTTTTTGTTGTTGATGTAGCGCGCCCAGATATCGCAGATCCTCTGCTCGCTTTCCAGATAATTCTCCGTCACCTTCTCCATAGTGACCGTAGAATCCTCAAAGTGTTCTATCTGTCTCTGGTATGAAGCCTTGCTTTCGGATCTGGAATAGAGCACTACAAAGATCAGCATGGCAGCCATGATTACCACATTAACAATGATGATAAAGGTCTTTTTCATGCTCTGATCTCCCATAAAACATGGCATCTCCGGGATGTTTGATCATCCCAATCTATAAAATTATACAATATTATTATGTATATTTCGAAGGAAAAATGGCGGCATGCCCGTAAGTTCCGCTTTTGATTCCGCGCTGCCGCTCTGTTACAATCATTTATGGTCACATAAAAGCGGAGAAAGGCAAAATGAACACACAGAAAATCAGGATCCTGCTGACTGCCATAGACAAAGGCAGTCTTACCAAAGCAGGTCAGACTCTCGGTTACACGCAGTCATACCTTACACAGATAATGAAAGCCTTCGAGGACGAGGTCGGTTTCCCTCTTCTCATCAAGACCAACCGCGGCGTTGAGCCGACTCAGGAGACCAAAGCTCTTCTGCCGTCGATGAGAAGGCTGCTCGAGATCGAGGAGCAGTTTGATCAGGAAGTAGCGGAACTGCAGGGATTGCGAAAAGGCACCATCAGGATAGGGACATACGTCAGCACTTCAGTTTACTGGGTGCCGCAGATCATAGAATACTTCCGCAACAATTATCCGCAGGTCATCTTCCAGATCGAAGAGCTTGGTCATGATGAAATGATAGACCGCCTTGCCGAAGGTTCTCTGGACATTGCTCTAATGAGTTATCCCGGAGACAAGGTCAGTATAGATTTCATACCGGTCCTCGAGGATCCGATGCTTCTTGTCTTTCCTCCCGGTCACGAGTTGAGCAAATACGATCATGTGCCCGTCGATAAACTGAAGGATCATCCTTTCATTATGACCTACAAGAGCTATGACACGGATCCGCACAGGGTTTTCGAGGACGCGGGCTTCTTTCCTGAAGTAAGGTATTACTCGAGAGATGATTTCGCTGTTTTGTCAATGGTACAGCGCGGTCTGGGACTTGCCATACTTCCGGAGCTTACCATAAATGAGTTCCCGGGAAACTATGACACCAGGATGCTCGATCCCGAAGCCTACAGGACGCTCGGGGTCGGGATCAGATCATATGATTACGCAGGTCCTCTCGCGAAATTCGTCATCAAATACATCATGAAAAACATGCGCTAACAGAAAACGATCCGGCATTTTGCCGGATCGTCCTCTTTCTGAGTTAATATGGAATTAATACCAGTTCTTTGCTTTGATTAGTTGTTCTTTGGAGCGATCTTCTCTTCGAATTCGTAAGTGATGACTCCGGATACTGCAACGATTCCTACTGCTGCGATGATTCCTACCATTTTTATTTCCTCCTGATTATAGTCGTTTTATCTTCCATGCCGCCTGCATCAGTGATTTGATGTGCGGCCGTTTCTGTCTGATAAAAAAATAACACTCTGTTGGCTAATAGTAAAATGGTTCTTTTGCATATCCGATATTACAAAAACTAATGGCGCGGAGATATGCTGAAATTACGCTCCCGGGCTAGCATAGTATGGTAATATTGACATGGAACATCTACCTGCATTAATAGGAGCAGCTTATGGATACATTACATTTAAAAGCACCGGGAAGCTGGCTTAATGACCCGAACGGATTCATATATTTTAAAGGTCAGTATCACCTGTTTTATCAGCATTTTCCGTTCTCGACACGCTGGGGGACAATGCACTGGGGACATGCGGTCAGTAAGGATCTGGTCCATTGGGAGCATCTCGGAGTCGCCATCTTCCCGACAAAGCATTTTGACGCGAACGGCATCTTCTCGGGAAGCACATTTGAACTGAACGGCGAGATGCTTGTCTATTATACAGGCGTTCGGTATTACGCGTTTGAGCACGAAAACAGTCACGTTTCCCTAAAGGACGTTTATGAGTGCACTCAGGTCATGATGACGTCTCCGGATGGCATGACTTTTGATAACTATGACGGCAAGAAGGTCATACTTCCTGTCATCTACGATGACGATGTGGCGTATTTCAACCACACCAGAGACCCGAAGGTATGGGAAGAAAACGGTAAGTACTATATGGCTCTGGGCAGTACGTACAAAATGAAAAAGGGCCGCGTGATCATCCTGCAGAGCGACGACGCGAAGAAATGGGAAATAAAAACCGTTCTGGCGGATAAAAAGTTCGGCCGCATACTGGAATGCCCGGATATATTCAAGATAGGCGATCAGCACATTTTCCTGATCTCTCCGATGTACATCGTTCCTAAGTCTGCGGGATATACGGCTCAGTCCATGATCGGCACCGTGGATTTCGATCCGGAGACCTGTAAGCTGAGCAATCTCGGCGAGTTTGAGTTCATAGACCACGGAGGGGATCTTTACGCGACACAGTCCTGTACCGATGAGGAAGGCCGCCGTGTGATGGTGGTATGGCTTCGCATGCCTGAGGAGGCAAAGATGCCATCAGATAAAAAGCCGTGGAACGGCATGATGTGCGTGCCCCGCGTGATCGATTACGTTGACGGCTGTTTCTATTACAGGATCCACCCGAATGTGCTGAAATACTTCGATAAAAAGCTTTCAGATGAGGAAATGCGCTCTTTCAAAGCCGGCAGGGAAAAGCCATGGTTCATGGAGACGACGATCACCAATGGTGATTCCATTGATATCGGAGGCTATAAAATCTGGATGGAGAATGATACTATCCACACTAACCGTGACAAGGTATTTGTGAAAGGCGCCAAACTTCCAAACAGTTTCACGGTGCCGGCATACAGCAGCGAATACAAGCTTTCGATCATCGTAGAGCCGAATATCATCGAGATATACGTAGACGACGGCAGATACTGTCTGACAAACACAGTCTATAACCTTCAGGATCAGCTGAGCGGCAAGATAGGGACTGTATACGAATCATCTGAAGAGTAATAGAAAATGACCGGCTGATAATAGATTCAGCCGGTCATCCATTATTATCGCATCTGTTCAGTTAAGCTGCTTTTTTCTCTTCGTTTCCGAAAAGGAACATCAGATAACGAATGAGTGCATATAATGTCGTGCATGTAGCGATGATCGTCTCAATAAGCACGATCGGCTTAAGGAATGCCATCGGCTGTTCCATTGCCATGGAGCACGCCATTAGCTGCTTGGAAGCTATTGCGCTGATAGCAAACGGGAATGTGTATGCCGCGTAGCTAGGGAAGAACGGCATCTTCAGATACTGCACGAACTTCACGCATGCGAACAGGAAAAATACTGTTGCGACAACCCACATGACTGTCAGGAAGCTCAGAGACTTCGCTGCTGCCGACTGTATATAGCCTGCGATGCAAAGGCTTACAGGTGCTGCGTAAATGCAGATCAGCGGCTTTGCCGGATCAGGTGCCGGCAGTTTGACATATCTCATCGTTACAAAAACGAGCAGGATAAGCAGCGTTGCAAAGCCGAACCAGAATGTTGCCATTCCGAAACCTGTTGCCTCGTATGCAGGAGCAGTCATTGCGGCCATTGCGATTCCGACATAAACGATGTAATAGCTCGCGTGGACTTTCTTAAGATCCGGTTTGAGTATGAAAGTCTTTGTGAAATAGATGATCATCACTATGTGAAGAGCGATCGCAAGGTACCAGATGTACTGTGAAACTGCTCCGAACCATGGCTTGAAGTATACGCTGAACAGCATAAGCGCCATCGGGAACGTGCAGAATACACTCGCCATTATCGGATTCTTCATATTCTCTTTGAACTTTCCGAAATCAGTGAATACGCTGATCAGGAACAGTACTGCAAGAATAGTAGCGATGACTCCGCATGTCATGCGCACGCCTTCTGAATATGACTGCAGCAGATTGCCCAGACCGAACATTCCGAGTATCACGCCGCAGATAGGAATAGGTATTTTCTTTATCATTATTGTTTCTCCGTTAGTAAGTGTTCTTCAGCCATCTTCAGCAGGCTATGCTTCGAGTGGCGCGATCCTTGTCTTGAGGTATTCGTCGTGTGAGAGCAGTGTGATCTCGCCTGTTGTAGGGATCCCGAGTTCACGCGCGAGGATCTCAGCAGTCTTTGCCGCGCAGATGCCTGTGTAGTAGATGCACTGTGACTTGTGTCCGCCTACGCTCATGTCGAACTCCTTTGTCAGAACACGGCAGCATGTAACACCCTTTGTGTTGTTCTGCTTGAACCAGTCATGAAGCTCTTTTGTCATTCCCATGCACTTTACAACGTTAGGATCCTTAGGTCCCTTCTGCTCGGATCTTCCGAAGAACATTCCGATAGCGAGTACTCCGCCGTTGAGCGCTCCGCAGATGCAGCCGGACTTACCCACTCCGATAGCCATTCCGGAAGCCATTCTGATGGTCTCATAAGGAACGTCAAGCTCGAAGTTATCCATGATTGTTTCCATTACTGCCTCGCAGCAGAAGAAACCCTTGCGGTATGATTCTTCAGCGTCAGCCTGGACCTTAGCCAGATCGATTGTTTTAGCGTTGATATTCATTGTTTTCCTCCATTACTTAATATCTGCAAAATACTTATCGCCTTACGATAACATTGAGAATATCGGTCACGGAATCAACACTTAGTTGGTTTGACCCAACGCTTTGTTTATTTATTAACAAAATTTATATTTAAGTGAAACTAAAAACGCTTGCTATAAATACAATCTATAGCAAGCGCATGTTTATGCTCCTATTCCGGCTGTTTCCTTTAACCGGTCCCTCTTCCGGTAATAAACGAGATAAACGAGTCTACAGCCTTACTGCGGCTCCGGTCCTTTTTGGTGATCAGATACAACGGCCATTTCACATCTTCTTCAAACGGGATAGTCCGGAGTCCATCGTTATCAAGCTGTGCCGCAACACTGTCTATGATCACAGTATTGGCTTTGCCGTCTTTGCGCAATTTGAGACTTCTCAGGATCCCTCCTGTATTAAGAATGATCTCCGGATCCGCACCGCATTTCTCAAATTCATGCATCATGATCCTTGTGGTGGCAAAATTCCTGTTCCGAAGAGTTATAGGTTCCTCAGCTATTTTACATACCGAAACCGTTTCACAATCATAGAATTTGCTGTCTTTTGTCGGAACAAAAAGTATTTCGGACTCACTTATAAGTTCATATTCAAATCTATCCTTATCAACGTATGCGGCAAATCCGATATCGATCTCTCCACTCAGTACAAGGTCCTCTACGATTTTATCCGGCATTTCCGCAAAATCCAGTTCATACTCAGGGTGCTTCTTCTGAAACTCCTGAGTTATGTCCATTGTCAGTCCTGACATTACACCAAATGAGTAACCGATCCGGACGAACCCCTTTTCAGATCTTGAAATGTGCTCGATCTCCGTGATGATTCTATCGTATTCGGATTTTGCAGCAACAGCATATTTGTAGAAAGCGTCCCCGCATACAGTAGGTACCGATCCCGCTCTGTCTCTGTTGAACAATGTGCATCCGAGTTCCTGCTCGAGCCTGCTTATAGCATTGCTAAGTCCCTGTGCGGAAATAAACAGTTTTTCAGATGCTATGCTAATGCTTCTGCACTCATACACCTTGATAAAAAAATCCAGGTCCCTGGTATTCATTAACACCTTCCTTTCCAACCGGTATTAATATTACTACATGAAAAGCTTTGCCGTTCTTTGCTTTTTCATATATCAGATGCTCCGGCAAAAGAGAAAAACTATGCTTGTGTGTCACTCAGGATCAAAATTCGGAGTCAGGCCGGCCCATATTATTCCACCCGAAACGTATCACTGAAATGATTATCGATACAAGCGTGATCGTTTCGTTCAGCACTCCTCCCCAGGACCTTATGAGCACGTCATAAAGGAGTACACACGGAGAACCAATAAACTGTGACAGCCTTATCTTCTGTGCGTTGTTGCTCCAGTATCCTATCGTAGTCACCGCTACCATGACGAACGGAAGCAGGCTTATGATGCCATTCCAGGTGTATATAGTCATCGCAGCCAGAAGCGCCAGGATCGCCAGCATCGTCGATCTGCGGTCTACCCACTTCCATTCAGACCTCTTAACAAGAAGCAGGTTCCTTATGATATTGATGATAAGGCTGACCGCTCCGGTATACGCGCCCATAATAAAAAACTGCACGCAGAAAATGATGCAGCCGATCATCTGGCACAGGAACAGCGCCTTATTCGATTTTATCTGATATGAGGCGATGAAGAACGCGACCCCAACGAAGCCTATCGCCTGAACAGCAAGTTCGCTCATAGTTATATAATACCTGAGATCAGGAATTCTCTGTCCTCTTTTTCAGTTTTGCTTCTCTTCTTCATCGTCGTATCTGTCGGCCAGCAGCTTGATCACCACCATCGATGCGACTGACAATCCTACGTAAGCGATTGCCGCTGCGGCAGTCCTGCTTATATTGAGGTCTCCAAGGCCGCGCCCTATCATCGCGTAGAGAATGATGTCCGGCAGTATCCCCAGAAGGCTGCCTGCTATGTACTGCGGCAGTTTCACTCTCGCGGCGCCCATGTACATGCTCCCTATGTCATAGTTCATCATCTTGAGGATCCTGAGCAGCAGCACAAAGATGAACGGCTTCTCGTTCTTCAGCCTGACAAGACCGCGCAGCTGCGAATACTTTTCTTCGATGTCCTGCAGCTGTTCGCCGGCGAGCCTTTTGCCGATAAAATACCCTTCGACCATCATGACAAGAGCTCCGGCGATGTTCATCGCGATGGCCGCGGGAAGACTGAACAGTGTTCCGTTTGCCAGAAAGAGAACGCCCGAGTAAAAGAACACCGACAGCGTCTTAAGCGCAAACATCAGCAGCATCACTATAGCTGCCAGATACGGATCTGAAGGTGTATATGACAATATGGCGCTGAGGGATATCCTGTCGTGCAGGCAAAGCGCGATTATCATGACCATTACCCACAGTGAAATGACGAGTGTCCTTGACACGGCGGAAACATTGGCCGGGTAATCATCGCCCCACACGACCTTCAGGTACATGCGCGTGTACATCAGCAGCGTAAAAAGTACTATGACAGAGCATGTGATGATCATCAGATTGGCCGCGAGCCTTGGGATGCTCTGCCACAGAATCAGCACCGCGGTAACAGCGGTCATCGAAGCCTTGCATATCTTTCCATACCACTTTGAGCTATAAGCCCTGTCATATCTGGAAAACAGAATATAACTGTATATGATCTGGCTCAGTTCCCTGAACATCATTACCATCAGAAGGAGCCACATCCATCTGTACTCAGGCACCAGACATATTATGAGCACGGCGATCAGCACCTTGCTTACCGCCGAGTCAAAAAACTTTCCGAAATCCGTAACGCATCCCGTCCGCCTCGCGACTGTGCCGTCGATCAGATCGATAATTACCGCCACTGCTATCACAGCGAAGCTGCCGGCATACATCTCTCCGAGATACAGGCGTACGATCACCGGGACCAGAAGCAGCCTGGACAGTGTCAGGGCGTTAGGAAGATTTACTATATTCTTTCTGCTCAACACTTCCCGCAGCTTATCACCGACCTCCGGGCTTGCGTCATTAAAGGACAGGCCCCATGCGGCGAAGCTGACAGGAAGAGCCGCCACAGCATCGACTATCGAATGCTGCTTCACAAAAAGCGTGGATACGCATATGAAGAACACGGTCACGGCCATTGCGGTCTTTGCCGGGATCGACAATTTCTCATTTGCGTACATCGCGGCGAACATAAGGCCCATAGAGCCGATAACGTGCATGGAAGGGCAGACGTTGGTGGGTGTGTCGACAAGATATATCATCGATACTATCCAGGTGAGTATGTTATCCCGCTCAAAGCTGTCCGGCCTCAGTGAGTGGCAGCTCGGATATATAAGAAAGGCGGCAAAAGACATGATAGCTCCGACGATGAAGAATTGCATCATCTTCCTGAATACTTCCCTGTCATTTCTGAAAAGATAGATTATCATCGCCACCGTGACAACGTGCCAGGAAAGATACGGGATCACAAAAATTTCGCTGAAAGGTATCAGGTCGTCCATGAACATATGGATGGTGTGATACTCAGCGCCGATGTTGACCCTCTCCACGATCACGTAAGCGAGCAGGTAGAGTGGCAGAAACCACAGGTATTGATGATCATTGTCTCTTTTTCCGCTATTCACAACGGATAGTATACCACAAACGGCGCTCCTGTTTGCCTCCTCCGCATTTACCTCATTCACTGCAAAAGAAAACTCCGGAACAAGTCCGGAGTCCTGGAGCTGTTACCGGAGGAGCGAAGCCGACGATTGTCGAGTATTCAAGCTGCAGCGGCACAATACAGAGGGCAGAGGGTAAATGCAAAAGTATAAAATGCGTTGTTTTCAGTTTAGTTCGCTGAATCGGGGATCATCTCCGGAAGTTCTTCCGTAGCTTTTTCAGGTTCTGCTTCCGGGACCATTTCCGGAAGCGCATCCGGAGCTGTTTCAGTTTTGCTTTCTGCAGGCGTTTCGGCGGCTTCTTCTACAGGGATCTCTGCGGCTTTGGCAGCAGCTTCTTTTTCCGCGGCCCTTTCTCTGTTCTTCTCAAAATGCTCATCCATCGCATTACCTGCTTTGACGACAGCTTTCTTTCCTGCCTTGAGCAGGTTAGCTACTACCGATGTCGACTCACCTCTTTCCCTGGCTTCAGTCTCCATCTTCAGATCATCCTGCAGTCCTGCAATCGCCATCAGAAGGAGCGCGCAGTGCTTCTCAAACTTCTCCTCAATGATCTCCAGACCGAGGCCTCCGCCATCGCAAATTGAAGTTGCTATATCTCCTTTCGGATACACGATCCTGAAGTTCCAGCCATATACATCACCACTCACCATCCAGTCCCTGT
>JBGUKZ010000127.1:0-25735 GCA_045114795.1 Anaerovoracaceae bacterium | reverse complement strand
AATTGGGTACGGACATTGCTCATAAAATGACGTGCCCTAATTTTATATATGTCGATGTAATAATGTGTAGATTAATGCAGAAACGGAGGGATACGATGGGTTTTGTTTACAAGACTGAAGAGTTCAACAAAGTCCTCGAAACTCTTGAAAGTAAGTACAGGATATTCGCGCCGGTGTTAAAAGTCGGAGAGGGCCGCTTCAGAGACACCGATGTGATCCGCTACGACTACATCAGCCGCATAGAAGATGCAGAGCTGGAGGAACGTTCGGATTTCTCCTTTAAGGAGATCCTGATACCTCTTTCGGAGACTATGTTCTACTTTACAGAGAACGAGATAAAGGAAGCGGATTATGATGCCCGTCCTGTAATCGTGCTGATGAGAAGCTGCGATATCCACGCGGTGAAGAGACTCGATCAGATGTATACAGGTAATGGGCCAAACAACGACTGGTTCTATGAGAGGCTCAGAGACAGAGTGAAATTCGCTCTGATCGGATGCGGAAAGGCGTGTCCGAACAGCTTTTGCGTAGACATGGGAAGCAACAAGACAGATGAGTATGCTTTCTCGATCGATGTTGTCGATGGCAAAGTGTACTGCGATGTCAAAGATGATGAACTGTTTGCTGCATTTGAAGGCGCAGGCGGTTCAAAAGATAATGTTGAGCCTCGTTTTGTGACAGAGGCGGAGTTCAAGGTAACAAGGCCGGAGGAAGTACCTATCGAGTTGTTCAAGGATCCGATGTGGGATGAGTACACCAAGCGTTGTGTCAACTGCGGCCGCTGTAACTTCGTATGCCCGACCTGCACATGCTTTACGATCCAGGACGTTTTCTATACGGATAACGGCAGAGTAGGCGAACGCCGCCGCGTCAACGCTTCATGCATGGTAGACGGATATACCGATGTAGCAGGCGGTCTGGTAATGAGAAAAACCAACGGCGAGAGAATGAGATTCAAGGTCCTACACAAGGTGTATGACTTCAGAAAACGCTTCGGCTACGATATGTGCGTAGGCTGCGGACGCTGCGATACTGTATGCCCTGAGTATATCTCGTTTGCGAACTGTATAAACAAACTTAACGCGAGAGTGAAGGAGGTGACAGAGAATGTGTAACTGCGGAAAGAATGAATATACACCTGTTCCTTCAAAGCTTCAGGACATTATAAAACATACGGCTCAGGAATGGACTTTCAGATTTACTTACGTTGGAGATGTAAAACCGGGACAGTTTTTCCAGATCTCGATCCCTAAGGTCGGAGAATGCCCTATCTCGGTCAGCGGCATCGGGCCTGATTACGTTGACCTGACCCTGAGAGCCGTAGGAAAAGTTACGGACTATCTATTTGATAACTTCAAGGCAGGCGACAGCCTCTTCCTCCGCGGACCTTACGGAAATGGCTTTGATGTGCATGAGTTTGAAGGCGGAGAGCTGATCATCGTTGTCGGCGGTACTGCAGTTTCACCTGTCAGAGGTGTAGTACAGTATCTGTGCGAGACTGAAAGCGCGAAAGACGTACATATGATCGCCGGATTCAAGGACCCGGGAGAGATCATGTTCAAGGCAGACCTTAAGGATTGGGCTGAGAAGATCGACCTGACGCTTACTGTCGACGGCGCGCCTGAAGGATATGAGGGCAAGGTCGGCCTGGTCACCAAATACATTCCGGACATCCCGATCAGAGATATCAGTAAGTGCAAGGCCATCGTAGTAGGCCCGCCTCCGATGATCAAGTTCTCTATGATCGAACTCGTCAAGAGAGGTCTAAGTGAGGATAACGTCTGGATCTCGGATTCGAGAAGGATGAGCTGCGGGATCGGAAAGTGCGGTCACTGCCGCATCAACGACAAGTATGTCTGCATCGATGGTCCTGTATTCAAGTTCTCTGAGCACAAGACACTGATCGATTAGCGGGAGGTGGAACCATGAATAAAACGACTACTGATACTAATTTAAAGAAACTGAAGAAGAACGCCTACCGTGTATCCAAGGTCAGAGGAGAAACCGCTTCCCGTGTTCGCTGCCCGGGCGGAGAGATCGATGTTGATTCGCTGCAGCGTGTCGTCGATATAGCCAGAAAATACGGCAAGGGCATGGTAAACATCACGAACCGCCAGGGATTTGAGATCCCGGGGATCGATCTGAAGGATGTTGAAGAAGTCAACAAGGCTCTTCAGCTGATAATCGAGAACAGAAACATCAATCAGGAAGAGTATAACGGCGGATATCCTGCTTCCGGAACACGTAATGTCGTGGCTTGTCCGGGCAAACAGCTCTGCCCGTTCGCCAACTATGATACAAAGAAATTCGCGCAGGAGATAGATAAGGCTATATTCCCGAACGATCATCACGTTAAGATCGCCTTCACAGGCTGCTCGAATGACTGCGCACACACACGTCTTAATGACTTTGGTATCATCGGCATGAGTGAGCCTCAATACAACAAGGATCGCTGCATCAGCTGCGAGCAGTGCGTCAAGTACTGCAAAAAGAGATCAGTCGGAGCTCTAAAGGTTGTAAATGGCAAAATAGAGCGTGATGTCAACAAATGCGTAGGATGCGCACTCTGTGTCAATTACTGCCCAACGAGAGCATGGACAAGAAGCAAAGAAGAGTATTACCGCGTCGTGCTGCTTGGACGTACTGGCAAGAAGAATCCTCGCATGGCAGAAGACTTCATGAGGTGGGCAGACCATGATACCGTGAAGAAAGTCATCTGTAACGTATATGCATATCTGGATGAATATCTGGACAGAGAGGCAGTTGAGAGCAAGGAACATATCGGCTATATCGTTGACCGTACCGGTTTTGAGGAATTCCTGAAATACATCATGAAGGATGTCACTCCGAATCCGAAGTGCGAGATCCAGGGAAGAATCTACTGGGGCGGCAAGCGCTACGATCAGAACAACGAGCTTAGAAACTCAATGTGGCGTTTTTCCGAGAGAGAAGATGCGGTAGTTCTGAAGCAAGGAGAATAATATGTTCAATGAAGAATTCACAGCTGCTTCCAAAGGAGCAGCCGCAAAATCCGCTCTTCTGAAGAAGAATCCGGGTGGCTACTTTCTGCTGTCCATGCTGGCAGGAGCATACATCGGCTTTGGTATCCTTCTGGTATTTACATTAAGCGGAGCACTTGCCGGAGCACCATACACCAAACTTGTGATGGGTTGCTGCTTCGGCATTGCACTGAGTCTTGTGGTGATAGCTGGCGCGGAATTATTTACCGGTAATAATCTGGTAATGACCGCCGGTCTCCTTCGCAAGACCGTAACACTTGGCGACGCACTGAAGCTGTGGGGAGTATGCTGGGTCGGAAATCTTGCAGGCTCGGCGCTGCTGGCATTGGTATTCAGCCTGACGGGACTCTACAGTGACGCGACTCTGAGCGCTATGACAGGCGCTGCGGCGGCAAAGATGACGGCAGGCTTCATACCGCTTCTAACAAGAGGCATGCTGTGTAATACACTGGTATGCCTGGCTGTATGGTGCGGCTTCAGAGCTAAATCGGACGCAGGCAAGCTGCTTATGATCTTCTGGTGTCTGCTGGCATTCTTTGCAACAGGATTTGAGCATAGTATCGCCAACATGACATTGCTGACGCTGGCTCTTATCAACAACGGAGGCAACGAGGCAATCAGCATGGGAGGTTACTGGTACAACCTGATTGTAGTAACTTTAGGCAACATGATCGGAGCGATACTGTTTGTTGCGCTGCCGTATCATTTCGCATCAAAAGAAAAATAAAAATACAGGAGGACGGATGTGGCATACTTTCCGTTCATGACAGAAGTCAGTGACAAGGATATTCTGGTCGTTGGCGGCGGCAGGAGCGCATTCCATAAAGTCCGCGCATTTTGCGGATTCGGCGCGCATCTTACCGTTATTGCTGAGAACATCTCTCCGGACATCATCAAAGTGTCCGGAGAGTTTGCTATGGTAAGGAAACCATTCGAGATCACCGATCTTGAGGGAAGGGATATTGTAATAGCCTCGACCGATGACAGGGAACTCAACAGACGCATAGTTGATCTTGCCAGAGAAAGAGGCATTCCGGCAAATGCGGTCGATGACAAAGAGCACAGCGATTTTATTTTCCCCGCAGTACTGAAGAAAGAGAATTATTCTGTTTCGGTCTGTACCGATGGCAGAAGTCCTTTGCTTGCCGGCAGGATCCGCAGCAGGATCGCGGAACTGATTCCTGAAGAATTCGACGAGGCGGTCGGTGAGCTTGGCCGGATGAGAGAAGATGTCCTCAAAACGACAGACTCTCAGGATGAAAGAGCCAGATTGTTCCGAGAAGAAGCAGATAAACGGATTGGGATAAGAAAGATCCGTATCGGTACAAGAAGCAGTGCTCTTGCGATGGCTCAGACGGAGATCGTGATCAGGACACTTAAGGAGCACGGAATCAACTGTGAGGCAGTAATCATTCGTACTGAAGGGGACAAACAGACAGACAGACCACTATGGGAATTTGGCGGCAAAGCAGTCTTCGTTTCTGAATTTGAAGAAGCGATATTGTCAGGACGCATCGATATTGCTATCCATAGCGCAAAAGACATGCCCGGTGAGCTTCCTCAAGGGATCGATATACTCGCGTGCCTCGAGAGAGAAGAACCGGGTGATGTGCTGGTTTCATTATCAGGGAGAAGGCCTGAAGATATCAGGATAGTCGGAACCAGCAGCCGCAGACGGCAGGCTCTTATTGAAGAGCTGTCTTCAAATTATATTACGAGACCGCTAAGGGGGAATGTACCAACGAGGCTGACCAAGCTGAGACGGGGAGAGTTCGATGCACTGGTGCTTGCGAAAGCAGGCCTTAAGAGGCTTGGACTTGATGATGAACCGGATCTCAGATATGTCGACCTTGATCCTGAGAGGTTTATTCCTGCAGCAGGTCAGGGGATCATAGCGATAGAAGGACTTGCTGTAAGTGACATCAGTGATGCCGTGCGCAGCCTGGATGACAGAGAAGCAAGTGCAGCTCTGAGGGCAGAACGGGGCTTTATGAAGGCGATCGGTGCCGATTGTCATGCTTCGGCAGGAGCCTGGGCGACTGTTCAGAAGGACGGAAGTATGCTTCTGCGGGTCATGAAACATGACGGCGGAAATACTGCGCGTGTATGTGCAGAGGGCAAGACCGATAATATCGAGAGCATAGTGGCTGAGGCTGTTTCAAAGATGCCGGAGGTACCAGGTGAGTAAAGTGTACATCGTCGGAGCAGGCCCCGGACATAAGGATCTGATCACAGTACGGGGCCGCGAACTCATAGGAATGGCAGATGCCATCCTTTACGACAGTCTTATTGACAACAGTTTGCTGGATAATGCAAGGGATGATTGCCTGCTGATAAATGTCGGCAAGAGAATGGGCAGTCTCAGCATGAAGCAGGAAGAGATAAATGGGCTTCTGATCAGAACAGCAAAAAGTTACAGGACGGTCGTAAGACTCAAGGGCGGAGATCCTTTTGTCTTCGGGCGCGGAGGCGAAGAGGCAATGGCTCTGATTGGTGAGGGAATAGATTTTGAGCTGATCCCGGGAGTGTCGTCTGCGATAGCTGTACCTGAACATGCAGGGATACCGGTCACACACAGAGGCATTGCACGCAGCTTCCATGTAATAACCGGGCATACCATGGATGATGAAACAGACTTCGGCAGATATGCCGGCCTTGATGGCACATTGGTGTTTCTGATGGGCCTTTCCAACCTGTACAGGATCACAGGAGATCTCCTTAAGGCAGGGATGGATCCCGAGACTCCGGCTGCAGTTATATCCTGCGGATACTCTGAAGATGAATATACAGTACAGGGCACACTTTCGGATATTACAAGAGCTTCTGACATCGCAGAGATAAAAACGCCTTCTGTCATAGTAATAGGAGAAACGGCGGGATACAGATTAAAGAGCCGGACGTTTGAATTTTTCAGAAAGCGGAGATTTCTTACAGTTGGAACGGACAGGTTCTATGAGCATTTCAGTTCGGAAATGGCCAGACTGGGATTACGCACTTCGCACTGGCTGAGAATACAGACCGAGATAATTCCTGAGGGCCGCATAAATCTGGAGCGTGCGCTGAACAGTATAGAAGAATTCGAGTGGCTGATATTTGCGAGCGGAAATGCTGTCAGATTGTTTTTTGAGATCGCTGACGAGATCAGATTTGACAGACGGCGGCTTGGCAGAATAAGGTTTGCGGTCATAGGAGAAGCGACTCAAGCTGCGCTGAACGAATATGGATACTATGCAGACATAGTGCCGGGAGTCTATACCGGGAAAGCTCTTGCGGAGAGACTCGTTAAGGAAAAGCAAGCCGGACCTGCGCTGATCATACGCGCAGAATCCGGGAGTGACGAGATGTTCGATGTACTGGACGGATCGCATTGGGATTACGAGAAGGTGATCCTTTATCGTGCAGTCATGAATAAAGAGAAGATCAGAGAGGCTCCGCGTAGGGATGATCATATAGTTCTTGCTAGTGCCTCAGGCGTGAGGGCATTTCTTGAAACACGCGATATAGATGAAGATTCAGCTCCTCGCTTTGCCTGTATTGGCAGCAGTACGGCTGAGGAGTTGAGAAAATACGGTTATGAGGCTGATATCATAGCCGAAACACATACTGCCCGCGGGCTGGCTGAGAAACTTTCGGAAGCAGTCGGCTGTCATCCATAGAGAGGAAATAATGAATGATGGAAAGACTAAGGAGATTAAGAAGAAGTGAAGGCATCAGAAATCTGGTACGCGAGACCAGGCTCAGCGTGGATGACTTTATCCTGCCGGTTTTCGTTACAGAAGGGACAGATATTAAAAACCCTGTGGAATCGATGCCGGGAGTGTATCAATGGTCTATAGACAAGCTCGAAGAATTCCTGGAGCCTGTTATTAAATATGGAATCCCTGCGGTAATGGTTTTCGGCATCCCGGAGCACAAAGATGAGGTGGGCAGTGAGGCATATAAGTGTGACGGTATAGCTCAGAGAGCAGTGAAGCGCATCAAGGAAGTGGCGCCTGATCTGATAGTGATAGCAGATGTTTGCCTTTGTGAATACACATCTCACGGACATTGCGGACTGGTACATGAGGGGAAGATACTCAATGACGAAACACTCCCGCTGCTTGCACAGGCAGCACTCACCCTTGCTGAAGCCGGAGCGGATATGGTTGCTCCCTCAGATATGATGGACGGCCGTGTAGGCTTTATACGCAGTTACCTAGATGAAAATGGCTACACGGATTTACCACTGATGGCTTACAGCGCCAAATACGCATCGGCATACTATTCGCCTTTCAGAGATGCTGCTCACTCTGCGCCGGCATTCGGAGACAGAAAGACTTATCAGATGGATCCGGCAAACTGCAGGGAGGCGCTAAGGGGGTGCCTTGCAGATGCTTCAGAAGGTGCTGACATAATCATTGTAAAACCGGCGCTTGCATATCTGGATGTCGTAAAGGCAGCCGCAGCAGAAGTCAGACAGCCTATAGCTGTTTACAATGTCAGCGGAGAATATTCGATGGTCAAAGCTGCTGCAGAAAACGGCTGGATAGACGAGAAGAAAATAGTGATGGAAAATCTCACCGCTATGAAAAGAGCCGGCGCAAATATGATCATAACTTATCACGCGGTGCAAGCGGCAAAATGGATATATGAAGAGAGGGCTGGGAAATGTCAGTAAAGATACTTGCAAAAAATGATGAGAGCCTGAAATCAGTACTGCATGATACTGCTTTGTTCAAGAATTTGAGCGAGGAAGAAATACAGAGCTGTCTCGCGTGCAGTAAGGCTGAAAGCATCTATTATGAGAAAGGCGAGATGGTGTTCTCAGAAGAAGATCATCCTGCTTGTCTGCCGATGCTTATCAGCGGTTCCGTTACCCTTGGAATGGATTATTCCGACGGGAAAAGAAATATCATCGCTATGTTTGAGAACAAGGGTGACATTTTCGGTCAAGAGCTTATCCTAATTGGAGAAAGTAAATACGGAATGTATGCGCAGGCGCAGACAAAGTCACTTATACTAATGATACCGAAAGATTTCCTTGTAGGGACCTGTGAGCGGAACTGCGGTTTTCATTCTACCTTGATTTCGAACATGCTGCTGATGATGGCTCAGAAATCACTGACTCTCAACGAGCGGCTTGAGATAATGTCATGCAGTACTCTGAGACAGAAAATAGCGAAGATGATATTGTTCAGTATCGGGGACAAATCATCCATGTCAGTTTCCATGAGCAGACAAGAGATGGCAGATTTTCTCAATGCAGCTAGACCATCTCTTTCAAGAGAACTTATGAGAATGCAAAATGACGGTTTGATAACGGTTGAAGGCAGAAAAATCACGGTAAAGGATAGGAACGCGCTTGAAGAGATACTTAATTGATATTTACTGAAACAGAAGCGGGTGATCCGGAAATCACTTACAAATATGAAAGGAGGTATAGCGACATCATCCAACTTTCTATCCGGTGAACCCGCTTTTATAATGCCTTTTAACAAATACTCATTTTTCCTCAAGTTTCCTCAACGAAAAAGCCCTTGAAATCGTCGAATTTCAAGGGCTTTGTTGGTGGATGATCAGGGGCTCGAACCCTGGACACCCTGATTAAGAGTCAGGTGCTCTGCCAGCTGAGCTAATCATCCATATTCTCTTCAGCGCTCGCAAGGTGTTTTTCGCGAGCCGCTTGATGATATTACCACCCAAGCAGAGTCAAGTCAATAGAAAAGATTCAAAAATTGGGCCAAAAAGATACAAAAAAACAGGCCGCTTCCCTTACAAAACGTTCACATCTCAATCAAATCATTGAATTTATAACAATATTATAGTAGTATTTCACTGAATAATTATGAACAGGCACGGTTTTTTACGTGCAAAAAAAGTTAAACCTGCCCTTCTGAGGGCAATAGACCATACGGAGGTAATAATGTTCTGTACTAATTGTGGAAGCCAGCTTGTAGACGGTGCGAAGTTCTGCAGCGAATGCGGAGCCAGAGTATCGAAGCCTGAGCCTGAATTCAGAACTTTCGCAGGCGCCGAATTCCCGGAGCCGGAAGAAGCGAAGAAAACGGTCGAAGCAGTCCCTGCGACAGAGGATCTCCCTGAAAAGCCTGAGAGAGAAAAGGTATCTTTCGACTGGAGCACTGTGGTCGATGAACCGCACAGAAAAGAGATCCCGGACATCAAATCGCCTTGGGGGACGACGGGCGGCATCGATGAGAAGGAACTGTTCGAGGAAATGTCCACACCGGGCGGCAAGAGCCGTACGATGAGTTTCATTGACGTCCTCAAGGCAGAGAAGGAAGAGAGAGAAAAAGCCGCTGCGGACAGGGCTATCGAGTACACGGAAGTTCTCCACTACGACCCTGATCTCGAAGCGTTCGATGATGTGGCGGGCGTTCAGCTCCCTCCTCTCTATGATGACGTGGACGAACCGGTCAGGACGCCTTTTGACGAGCCGGCGTTCGTAGAGCCTGAGCCTGTCGCAGAGGACGAGCCGAAGTTCGAAGAACCTGCGCCGATGGAGTCGAACGGCCTTACAGAACCTGACGAAGAAGAACTCGAGCTGTCGAGGGAGACCATCGCTCAGTTTGACGAGTACGTAAGGACCTTTGAAAGAGAAGCGGGCATATCGGACGAGCCTGAGGCCGGGGAGCCTGAGATCGAAGAAACGGCCGAGGAACCGGCCTTTGACGAGCCTGCATACGAGGAGACTTCGAGCGACGGCCCTAAGTTTGAGCTTCCAGACTTCCTTAAGAAGATCACCGATCGCAGAAGAGCGGAAGAACCGGCCGTAGAGGAGGCTGTTCCTGAAGAGCCTGCATTCGAAGAACCTGCTGAGGAAGAGCCTGAGGAAGACGATTTCCTGTCGGACGAGCCTCCTGTGATCGAACTTGACGAGCTTGAAGAGGAGCCGGAATTTGAAGAGCCTGCTTTCGAAGAGCCTGTCTTTGAGGAACCGGTTCCTGAAGAACCTGCATTCGAAGAACCGGTATATGAAGAACCGGCAGAGGCTGAGGCTCCTGCTTTTGAGGAACCTGTGTATGAAGAGCCTGCAGAACCGGAAGCGCCTTCGTTTGAAAAAGCCGAAGAACCTGCATTCGAAGAACCGGCAGAGGCTGAAGAGCCTGTCTTTGAGGAGCCTAAGTATGAGGAAGAAGCTCCTGCGGAGGAGTCCCCTGCGGACTCATCCATGGAAGACCTCTATCTTGAGCTTGATGAGAGTGATACGACCGGCAGATTCGGCACCAGATACGATCTGAACAAGGATGCGTATGATGATGACGATGAGGACGACGACGAGGACGATGAAGAAGAGGACGAAGACGACGTTCCTGCCGGTGAAGAAGATGGAAAGATAGATGAAGACGAACTCTTCGCGGAAATGGAAGAGACAAATCCGCAGAGACCCAGCATGACGATAGCGCCTCCTGCTGACAAGGAGTCCGAGATCCAGGCTCTCAGGAAGAGACTGGCCGAGCTCACGGGCGTAGACATGTACGATCCTGCGGTCCTTGACGCGAAAAAAGAAGAGGTGTTTGAGGAAGGATCTGAAGACGAACTCTTCGATGAGCCGGGTGACGATATTTTCGAAGAGCCTGAGCCTGATGAAGATGACGGCGAGGAATTCGGGTTCGTGCCCGAGGTCACGCCTGAAGACGACAGGTTTTTTGCCGGACTGACACCTGCAAGTGTAGATGTTCCGGCTGAGATCACAGGGGAGACCCCTGAAGTGATCACAGAGGAAGCTCCTGAAGAGGTCGTAGAAGAGGCTCCTGCGGATATAGCAGAAGTAGCCCCTGAAGAGATCGCGTTCGAACCGGAAGTGACGCCTGAGGACGACGAGTTCTTTGCCGGTCTGACAGCGGTAAGCCAGACTGAAGAGCCTGCTGCAGAGCCTGTACCGGAACCGGTAGTTGAAGAACCGGTAGTTGAAGAGATTCCTGAACCGGCAGTCGAGGAAATTCCTGAACCTGTAGTTGAGGAGATCCCTGAACCGGCAGCTGAAGCCGAGCCTGCCGTAGAGGATCTGTATCTTGATGTAGACTTCGAGGATAAGCCGGCTGAAATGCCTAAGGCGCCGGTCATCAGACTGGACGGAGCCGTCAACGCGACGGAGCCGCCTGCGCCGGAATTCAATGTCGAGGTACCGGAAGAGCTTATAACTGAAGAAGTGCCGGACCTCTTCGTAGAGGTGCCGGATCCTGCGGAAGCAGTTCCTGCTGAAGAGCCGGTTGAAGAGATTGCCGCAGAGGCAGTTGAGCCGGTCGTTGAAGAAGTAGTGGAAGAGACTGCTGAGCCGGTCGTTGAAGAAGTAGTGGAAGAGGCAGCTGAACCGGTAGTCGAGGAAGTCGCTGAACCGGCCGCTGAGGAAAAGGAAACAGACGCCCTTTCACTGGAAGAGCTTGAAAGAGACCTTTTCGGCGACGTTCTTGATGAAGAGGTCGAGGCCGAAGAGACCAAGAAGATAGACAAGTTCTACACGCTCTACCGCAAGAACGAAGAGTTCCAGAGACTCCTCGACGAAGAGTATGAAAAGCTCAAACACGGCGGCGGACTTACAGAAGAAGAGAGAGAAGCCGTTGACGCCATCCCTAAGATGACTGAGGTCGAAGCTGCGGCAAAGGCAGCCCCTGAGGCTCCTGCGGAACCTGCGGCTCCGGAGACTCCGGTGATCCCGGTCGAGAAGGAAAAGGCATACAGGCAGGTAGAGGACGAGACCATCTACATGCCGAAGGAACTCGTAGACGAGCAGCTGGGAGTGGATTTCTCCAAGGCTGCCGCGACCGCCGATCCTAAGAAGCCTGAGGAAGTGCCGGCCGAGCCTGAGAAGAAGGGCAAGGAAGCGAAGAAGGAAGAGAAGAAGGCAAAGAAGGAAGAGAAGAAAGCAAAGGACGAGAAAAAGGTCGAAGTAGAGTACGAAGACGTTGAGCACGGCAGCAAGTTCCTGACAGTGCTCGCGGTCATCATCGCGCTCATCCTGATCGCGCTTCTCGCCGTGATCCTGATCCTTCAGGTCGCGCCTGACAGCGGAGCCGCGTCGTGGATCGATTCGCTGATCCAGAGCATCACATCCAGATTCAGCATGATACCGCCGGACGGACAGTTCCTGCTTTAAGCAGCAAGTAAAATCGTAACTTCACTTGCAGCGGCAGCCGACGCTGTCGCTGCAATTATTTTAAACAACATAACTATTTCTATGGCTGAAAGCCGGGAGGAATAAAGCTTTGGCAGAATACACAGACGGAAAAAGACCTAAAAAAGAAAAGAAGAAAAAAGAGAAAAGCGAGTTCAAGGGCAAGCGCAGGAGAGGCAACAAGGGCCTGTCTCTGGCGATAATGATTTTTGCCGTTATTCTCGCGTTTCTTGTGGCGACAGTCGGAGTCATAACCGACTGGATGTGGTTCAAGGACCTCGGATATACCAGCGTGTTCTGGAAGAGGCTGCTCACGCAGCTCGAACTCGGAGTTCCGGTGTTCATCGTGGTCGCCCTTCTCTCCAGATTCTATCTGCGGACGCTCAAGAACGGATACTTCAAAAAGATAGAATCACATGAGATACCGAACCTGAAGAGGATAAACTCGACCTCGTGGATACTTTCGATAGTGTTCGCGCTGGGCGTCGCCTTCTATACATCGAGCGGCACATGGCTGACCTTCCTCAAGTCGAAGTATTCGACGGAGTTCGGCCTCAAGGACCCGCTGTTCAACATGGACATCGGCTTCTACATCTTCAACCTCGACTGGCTCGACAAGATCAACGAGATCATACTGGTCTCTGTCATAGGTCTTGTCGTTGTGACCGTTGTTTACTACTCGTTCCTGCTCTCTGTAAGGACGCCTGATCTCTTTGATCATGATGACGACCTGCCGCCTGAACCGGAATTCGAGGAAACGGAAGAGGAAGAAGATCCGGAGCCTAAGGTCATTTACCGCACTCCTATCGACCACTCCGTGATCGGCAGGATGGTGAGAGGGTGCAGAAAGGCCGTCCAGGCTGCGTTCGATCCTAACCGCAAGAAAAAGAGAGGCCACAGCACCGACATCAACAACAGCAACGTCGAGAACCTCATGAGCATCGCCAGCGGCAAACTCATAATCCTCGGCATCATCTTCTACCTGATGCTTGCTGTCAACTTCTTCCTGAAGCAGTTCGAACTGCTCCACGCGCATAACGGCGTCGTATACGGCGCGGGATTCGTCGATGTGAACGTCACTCTGTGGGTATACCGCGTGATCATGCTGCTCTGCGTTGTCGGAGCGGTCACGCTCGCGGTGCATATAAAGAAGGGCGAGATCACAAAGCTCCTCAAGCTGCCTGTGATCATGGTCCTCGTATACGCTCTGGGAGTCGGAGCCGGCAGCCTCGTGCAGTCGCTCATCGTTACTCCGGACGAGATCAACAAGGAATCGAAGTACCTTGAGAGCAACATCGAATACACAAGGCACGCTTACGGCATCGACGACGTGAGAGTCGCGAACTTCGCGGCGGACGATTCGCTCAATGCCGACGTGATCAGCAACGCGGACGAGACGATCGGCAATATCCGTATCAACGACTATCTGCCTGTAGAAGACTTCTACAACCAGACACAGTCGATCCGTCAGTACTACAGATTCAACGACGTCGACATCGACAGATACACCATAAACGACGGGATCACGCAGACCTACCTCTCGGCCAGAGAGATAGACGAGGAAAAGATCTCCAACACATGGATCAACAAGCACCTCAAGTACACACACGGCTACGGCGTCGCGGTATCTCAGGTAGACAAGGTCACCGCGTCCGGCCAGCCTGACGTTATCGAGGGCAACATCCCGCCTGAGACCAGTGTTCAGGAACTGGAGATAGAAAGACCTGAGATCTACTTCGGCGAGCTTTCGAAGGATTACGTCATTGTAAATACCAAGGAAGCCGAGTTCGACTATCCGGACGGAAGCGAGAACAAGTACACCGAGTATGAGGGAAGCACGGGCATCAAGCTCAACTTCTTCAACAGGATACTGTTTGCCATCAGGGAGGGCAACATCAACATCCTCGTCTCGTCCAACATCACGAGCAAGTCGAAGATCATGTTTGTCAGAGACGTCGTGGGCAGAGTCGAGAAGATCATGCCTTACCTCGCGTATGAAGAGGATCCATACATGACCATCGTGGATGGCAAGCTCTACTGGATACTCGACGCGTATACGACAAGCAGCAAGTATCCTTATTCGGAGCCTTATACAAACGATCCGAACGCTGTCCGCCCGACCAACTACATCAGGAACTCCATCAAGGTCATCGTGAACGCGTACGACGGAACGACAAACTTCTACATCGTGGATGAGACCGATCCTATAGCTCAGACATACAAGAAGATCTATCCGAAGCTGTTCAAGGCTTACGATGAACTCTCGGATGAGATGAAGACCCACCTGAGATACCCGAACGCGATGTTCAAGATCCAGGCGCAGGTCTACTGTAAGTACCACATGGACGAGGTCAAGGTCTTCTATCAGAAGGAGGACCTGTGGGATATCGCTCACCAGATCTACGGCATGGACGAAGTCGAGATGGATCCGAGCTACTACGTATTCAACCTGCCTGACACCGAGGAAGGCGCCGAGTTCATCAACATGGTGCCGTTCACTCCGAAGTCGAAGCAGAACATGACGGCTGTCATGATGGGACGCAACGACGGCAGCAATTACGGTCAGCTGATCGTGTACACGATGCCGAAGAACAAGACCATCTACGGCCCGATGCAGATAGAGGCCCAGATCGACCAGAACACGGAAATCTCCAAGGAGTTCTCGCTGTGGAAACAGTCGGGATCGACATATAAGAGAGGAGACCTCTTCGTAATACCTATCGGCACATCGCTTCTGTATGTCGAACCGGTATACCTCGAGGCTACCAACCAGGCCATCCCGGAGGTCAAGAGAGTCATCGTGGCATATCAGGATAAGATAGCTTACGAGCCTACTCTGGGCGAAGCTCTGATGAGCCTGTTCGGCAGCGACGCTGAGGGAGAAGGAAGAGATATCGACGGCATCGATGACGGCGAAGGCGAAACGAACGAGAGCGTCAAGTCGCTCATCAGCAAGGCCCAGAACGCCTACGAGAAGGCGATCGAGTGCCAGAAGAACGGCGACTGGGAAGGCTACGGCAAGTACATCAAGCAGCTGGAGAACTACCTGACGAAGCTCGCGAACGAGAGCGACGGCGGTTCGAAGGCGGCGCCTGCGGAACCTGCGGCTGAAGAAGCGGCTGCAGAGGACGACGCGGCATGATAACATATCGCAAAAAGGGACTGGAAACAACAATAAAAAGATGATCAGTTTTGATTTAAACAGAATGTTATTTACACTGACTCCGGACGAGCACGACAAGGAGACCGTCCGGAGTCGTCTCATGGCACACCCTGAAGTGAGATTCGTTTCATTTACGGGCGTGGATATGGGCAACCACAGCACCGACGAGAAGATCCCGGTAGCGCGGTTTATCGACGATATGGAGAAGCTTCTCGTGGGCGGCGTGCAGACTGACGGTTCGTCCGTAGCACTTCCGACCATCGCCGACCTTTCGAACGCGAGAGTCGACCTGGCGCCGGACATGGATGTCAAGTGGTTCGTAGAGTACAACTACGACAATATCGACTATGAGACCGGACTTCCGGTCGGCACGCTGAGGATACCGTCCTTCCTCCGTCATAACGGGGACATAATGGTGGGATCCAGGATCTTTCTAAAGAATTCGGTGGAAAGATTTTCGGCCGGGCTTCGCAAAGAGCTGGAGGCGCACCCGTATGTATTTGAACATGTTGGCGGCGTCGACTGCATAGAGGACATCGAAGAGATAAAGCTGACGAACGCGACCGAGCTGGAGTTCTGGGTAAAGACTCCTGACGACAAGGCTGACAGAGACCAGCTCACTATCGCGCAGGAACTGAAGGAACAGTACTGGCAGAGGGTCAGCGGACCGGTCGCGACAGCGCTCGAACAGACGCTGGAGATACTCGACCACTATGGCTTCGGGGTTGAGATGGGCCATAAAGAGGTAGGCGGAGTAAAGGCCAAGATGGGCAACTCCGGCAATTTCGACCACATCATGGAACAGCTCGAGATAGACTGGAAGTACACGAGCCCGATGCAGGCCGCCGATAACGAGGCTCAGATAAAGCATATAATCAGGGACGTGTTCCGCATGAACGGCCTTGAGGTCACGTTCCACGCAAAGCCGATGATAGGCGTTGCGGGTTCGGGCGAGCATACGCACTACGGTGTCGCCGCAAAACTCAAGGACGGCACGACAGTCAATCTGTTTGAGCCGGCTGTAAGGGATGAAGACTTCATGAGCCCTCTGGGATACGGCGCGCTGATGGGCCTGCTCCGCAATTATGAGGTGCTGAATCCTATAGTCGCTCCGGAGCATGATTCATTCCAGAGACTGAAACCGGGCTATGAGGCTCCTGTATGCATAGTCTCGTCGCTTGGCATGGATTACAGAACACCTTCAAGAAACAGGACCGTACTGGTTGGACTGGTCAGAGACCTTCAGAATCCGCTGGCTACGAGATTCGAACTCAGGTCGCCTAACCCTCACACGAATACCTATCTCATAATCGGGGCGGGTTATCTTACCATGCTGGACGGCATCAGGACCGTGCTGGCTGCCGGAAAGACGCCGCGCGAACTCGAGGCTTCGATAAGCAAGAAGTACGGGGAAGAGGATTTCTACCTTGAGAAGGACCGCGAGTACAGGTCCGAGCGCAATCTCTTTAACGAGTTTACGGCAGAGGAAAGAGAGAGGCTCTTCGGCAGAGCTCCCTCGAATGTATGGGAGAGCTTCCAGAACTGGGGAGACGGGTGCTTCGATCCTGAGAGAGTGCGTCTGATCACGGGCGGCGACGAGACCATGGCCATGATCCTGAGGTCGTACCGCGAGCACATGATACACAAGTGGACTATGGAGTATCACGACAGATACATCCCGAATACCATGGATTTCCTCAGAAGCTGCGTGAGGCTTCATGAAGATGACGATAACGAATACGACGCGTCCAACTGGGCAAAGAGCGCGGAGCTCAAGTCTCTGATCGGGCGCGAAGAGAACGGCAGAGACTCCCTGCTGATGCAGGCGAGGAATGCCATTGACGCAAGCGATTACGCCGGCCTCAGCAGGTTCGAGCTCGAGATCGAGGAAAGGCTCGAGGAGCTCCGCGAGGTATACGGGCGTTACAGAAGAAACATACTATAGCTATTTCAAAGGGATCAGAACATGTTAGATATCAAGAGAATCAGAGAAGATTTTGACGGTGTAAAGGCAGGCGTCGAAAGGCGCATGAAGGGCGACTTCGGCATCGACCGCGTAAAGGAACTGGACGTAAAGAGACGTCAGATCCTGGCGGAGGTCGAGGCGCTGAAGAACAAGCAGAACGTTACTTCGAGAGAAGTCCCGAAACTCAAGAAGGAAGGCAAGGACGTGTCCGGGCTTTTCAAGGAGATGAAGGAGCTTTCGAACCGCATCAAGGAACTCGATGCCGAAGTGGCTGAGGTCGAAGAGGAACTCAGGGGCGTTCTGCTCTGCATACCGAACGTGCCTAACAAGGACGTCCAGACGGGCGAAGACGACTCGGACAATGTGGAGCTTCGCAAGGTCGGCGAGCCGCGCGAGTTCGACTTCGAGGCTAAGGCTCACTGGGACATCGGCGAAGGCCTCGACATACTCGACTTCGAGAGAGCCGGAAAGCTGTCCGGAGCCAGGTTCACTGTTTACAAGGGGCTCGGCGCGAGGCTCGAGAGAGCCGTCATCAACTTCATGCTTGACCTCCACACGGAAGAGCAGGGCTATACGGAGATCCTGCCGCCGTTCATGGTCAACCGCGAATCGATGACCGGAACGGGCCAGCTCCCTAAGTTCGAGGACGACATGTTCTACCTGCCTGCAAAGGACTTCTTCCTGATCCCGACCGCAGAGGTGCCTGTCACCAATCTGCGCGCGAAAGAGATCATCCCGATGGAAGAACTCCCGGTATACTACACGGCGTACACACCTTGCTTCCGCAAGGAGGCGGGCTCGGCCGGCAGGGACACGAGGGGCCTCATCCGCCAGCACCAGTTCAACAAGGTCGAGATGGTAAAGTTCACCACTCCTGAGACCTCGTATGACGAACTGGAGAAGCTGACCAACGACGCTGAAGAAGTTCTGAAGAGACTTGGGATCCCTTACAGGGTCGTCAGGCTCTCGACAGGTGATCTGGGATTCAGCTCGGCCATGACATACGACATCGAAGTCTGGATGCCAAGCTACGGCAGATACGTTGAGATCTCAAGCTGCTCGGATTTCGAGGACTTCCAGGCGAGACGCGCCAATATCCGCTTCAGGAGGGACAAGGATTCAAAGCCGGAATTCGTGCATACGCTGAATGGATCCGGCCTTGCGGTAGGACGCACGGTCGCCGCCATCCTCGAGAACTATCAGCAGGAGGACGGAAGCGTAGTCATCCCTGAAGCACTGAGACCGTACATGGGCGGCCGCGAAGTGATCAGATAGCTGCCGGAATTAAAGCATGATAAAAGAGACCGCCTGCGCGGTCTCTTTTTATTGCTTTTAATAGCCGGTGCCGACTTTGATCATACCCTCTTCATCGACGCCGGTGATCATCTCGCCGCTTTCGAGTATGTCCGAAATGTGGCTGATCACTTCCATCGAGAGGATCTCGCCCGGGCAGGCGATAGGCGTTCCCGGCGGATAGGTGACTATCGGGTCATACAGCACCCTGCCCACCGCTTCGTAGAGCGGGACGTATATGCCGTCGACAGGCACGTCCGCGTAATCGAGAACGATGTCATCGAAGGAGCGCGGGCTGCGGTCCACGTGCGCTCCGACTCCGTAGCCGTCTGCGATATCCCGCAGGGCATCGAGCAGGCGCTCGTAGTCGCTTCTCACATTGCCGGCTCCCGTCATCAGCAGCACGTATTCTCCGTGTACCATCTCTGAGATGATGCCCCGGTATCTGAGTTCCTTTTCAAGGCGCTCGCCGGAAAGACCCAGGCCGGCCATGCTGATGTTTATCTTGGTCGGATCAGGGCCTTCTCTGTATCTGTAGAGCGCGAAGACGTCCTCGTCCTGCGCACCCGATCCTCTCGCGCCGCTTCCGGTCACGATCGTGAGGCCGCTTATCCTTGAGGCGCCTTTGTAGAAGCCCCTCAGGTCTTCCTTCCAGGCCGCTACTATTTCGCGCCATTTGCCGCGCATTATCTTTTCGTTTATGTCGAGGCTCGCCATCAGAAGATATGACGGGCTGGTTGTCTGGACCATGCGGAGAGCCTCGCTGACCGCGTCGATGTCCACGCTGTCGCCGCAGATGTTGAGGATCCCGCTGCCGGTGAAGCTCAGGAGAGTCTTGTGCGTGCTGTTCACAACGATGTCGGCGCCGAGGGATTCTGCCGCGTGCTTCATGTGAGGTATGTAGGCCCCCGCTTCTCTTGCCTCTGTCGCGTCGTAATCGAAGAACTTCAGATGCGCGCCGTGCGCCTGATCGACTATGAAGAGCATGCCGTGGTCGTGCGCGACGTCAGCAAGTACGGCGATGTCGCTCAGCTGCCCGCAGTAATTAGGGCTCGTGACGAGCACGGCCGACGCGTCCGGGTTGGCTTCGCAGGCGGCCTCGAGCTCGTAAGGAGAGATGCCGGCCGCGATGTTGAAGTCAGGATCCGTTTCCGGACGGATGTACACGGGGTTGATGCCGCCGAGGCGGAGAGCGCTGAAGGCGGCGTGATGCGAGTTGCGGCCGAGTATGAGCTTGCCGCCGACAGGCACGCTCGAGATGATGGCGGCTATCAGGCCCGCGCTGGAGCCGTTCACGAGCAGCTCCGTATGGCGTGCGCCATACAGCTCTGCGTAATTGTCCATCACGTTACGCAGAGCGCCGCGCGGGCAGTACAGCGAATCCGCCCCCGGTATCTCCGTTATGTCCCAGGCGGCCGCGTTCCGCAGTAAACCGGCGAAACCTGCCTCTTCATAAAAAGCGCTCCGGCCCTTGTGCCCCGGCATGTGGAAGGATACATTCTCCTCCGCCGCGTTCTTCATTAAAAAATCCGCTATCGTGTACTCTTTCATATCGCTATTGTACCCTAAAAGGAACAGTTTTGTACTGTTATGTTTTTGGCAATCGGCTTTTTTTGATTTAAATAGTATATAATATGTAGGCTGTTTGACAGCGCTCTTCTTTTGATGTGCAAAAAGAGGGGCAAATGGGCGCCTGCCTCAGACATGGGGCGGCCCGGAGTATTAGTTATTGTAAGTGCAAGGTAATGTGTGAAAGGAGTTTCTAAAGGGATGAGCCAAAGGAAACATTTGCCAAGCATCCACGTACCGCATCACAAGAACACGGCCGCATGCGAGACCGTGACGATGCCGATACCGGATGAAGTTAGCATCAGCATGTCCCAGAACATTGGCGCTCCTTGTCAGCCCCTCGTACAGAAGGGCGATTATGTAAAGGTAGGACAGAGGATCGGCGACGTCGAAGCCTTTGTCAGCGCACCTATCTTTTCGAGCGTCAGCGGCACCGTCAAGTCGATAGACAAGGTCCGCGGTTCAATGGGCGGCTTTGAAACTCACATCGTTATCGAGACAGACAAGAAGCAGGAGATCAGCGAAGAAATCAAAATACCTGAGATCAACAGCTTTGAGGATTTCGTCAAAGCTGCGAGAGACAGCGGTATGGTAGGTCTGGGAGGAGCTTCCTTCCCGACTCATGTCAAGCTGAATCCTAAGAATCTCGATGAGTGTGAGTACCTCGTCGTGAACGCCGCGGAATGCGAGCCGTTCATCACGACGGACAACAGAGAAATGGTAGAGAACGGTCAGGACGTTCTCGACGGAATGAAGATGATCATGAAGTGGCTGAACCTCAAGAAAGGATTCATCGGAGTCGAGACAAACAAGCCTGACGCGATCGCAAACCTCAAGAGACTGATCGAACAGAACGAGATAAAGGATATCGAGATCGTTCCGCTTCCGTCCAGTTACCCGAAGGGTGCTGAGCGCGTGCTCGTTTACGAGGTCACGGGCAAGACGATGAACGCGGGCGTGCTCCCTGCTCAGCTGGGAGTCATCCTCGACAACGTTTCGACAGTCGGAGTCATGGCCGAGTATTTCAAGACCGGCATGCCTATCGTAAGAAGAAGAGTCACGGTCGACGGCGACGCGGTCGCCGAGCCTAAGAACGTCTTCGTTCCGATCGGCACAAGGATCGCGGACGTAGTTGAGTTCTGCGGCGGCTACAAGAAGGAGCCCCGCAAGATCATCATGGGCGGACCTATGATGGGAAGAGCTACAAAGTCCGACGAGTCCCCGACAATGAAGAACACATCGTCCATCCTGTGCTTCGGTCAGGAGATGGCAGAGGTCAAGGAAGAGACAGCATGTCTCAACTGCCAGCGCTGCCACACGGCCTGCCCGTTCGGCCTGATGCCAAGCATCTTCGCCGATGCGTACGAGCACAAGGATGTCGACAAACTGAACAGATTCAACGTCATGCAGTGTATGGAGTGCGGCAGCTGCTCGTACACATGTCCGGCAAGACGTCCGCTGAGCCTGACAAACAAGCTCGCTAAAATGATGGTAAAGGAGGCGTCAAAGTAATGGCTAATAAGTTTCATGAAAATTTGATCGTATCCTCCTCGCCGCACATCGTAACTGAGTCGGATACCACCAGACTGATGGGCTCGGTGCTTCTCGCACTCGCCCCTGCATGGATCGCCAGCATCTACATCTTCGGCTTCAGGGCCCTGCTGCTGTCGGTCGTATGCGTAGCGGCCAGCGTACTCTTCGAGTACATCTATAACGCAATAACACATAAGAAACAGACTGTAGGAGACCTTTCCGCGGTTCTGACGGGACTGCTGATCGCGTTCAACGTGCCGGCAAACTTCCCGTTCTGGCAGGCCATCGTCGGATGCCTCTTCGCGATCGTAGTCGTGAAGCAGCTCTTCGGCGGCATCGGAAAGAACTTCTCCAACCCGGCTATCACGGCACGTATCTTCCTCTTCATCTCGTTCTCGGCGAACATGTCCACATGGCCTGTGACGAGACTGGCGGAAGCAACGGACGCTGTTACCGGCCCGACCCCTCTGGCGATCTATGCCGAGGGCAACACGGACCAGCTCCCGGGACTCATGCAGATGTTCCTCGGATTCCACGGCGGTTCGACCGGTGAGGTCTGCGCTCTGGCACTGCTGATCGGCGGCATCTATCTGATCGTCCGCAAGGTCATCAGCCCTATCATCCCTTGCGCGTTCATCGGCACTGTCTTCGTGTTCGGAGCCATCTACGGCGCGGCGACCGGCGGCAACGCCCTCTACTGGGGACTGTTCCACGTGCTCGCGGGCGGCGTGATGCTTGGAGCGTTCTTCATGGCGACAGACTATGTCACATCGCCTAAGCTGCCTCTCGGACAGCTGCTCTTCGGCATCGGCTGCGGCATCATCACGATGAGCATCAGGCTCTTCGGCGCGTATCCTGAAGGCGTATCTTTCTCGATCCTGCTGATGAACCTCTGCACACCGCTGCTGAACAACCTGTCCTATAAGTACTATCTGAAGGAGGGAGGTGCTAAGAATGGAAAATAAAACAAGCGCATTCAAGGAATACATCTCGCCTATACTGGTACTTGTAATCATCTGCTTCGTGACGACTTTCCTGCTGGCGTTCACATACGGCGTCACGGCACCTATCATTGATGCCAACACCAAAGCGGCTGCCAGCGAGGCGCGTACTGAGCTCCTGCCTGACGGCGACAACTTCAGCGACGCGGGTGCTGACCTGTTTGTTCTCGAAGAGGGCAAGGTCTACGCGACTGAAGTCTACACGGCGGACAACGGAGCAGGCATGGTAGTCACGGTAAAGACCAACTCCTACGGCGGAATGCTGACGGCAATGGTCGGCATCGACAAGAACGGAACTGTCACAGGCGTTAAGGTCACAGAGCACGCCGACACGCCGGGCGTAGGCACAAAGGCTCATGCCGCCGAGCATCTCTCCCAGTATGAGGGACTCACAGAGCTCGGCAGCGATGTAGTCAAGAGCGACCCGACCGTTCAGCACGTAACAGGAGCTTCCGTATCATCCGGAGCCGTCCACAAAGCCGTTTACTGCGCGCTCGAGCAGTACAAAGCGATGGGAGGTGTTAAGTAATGGAAAAGAAAAGTAAGCTCTCGATACTGACCAACGGTATCATCAGGGAGAACCCGGTACTGGTGCTCCTGCTCGGAACTTGCCCGTTCCTCGCTACATCTTCATCACTGATCAACGCGCTCGGAATGGGACTCTCGGCTACAGCCGTACTGATCTGTTCCAACATCGTTATCTCGCTGCTGCGCAAGGTCATCCCTGACAAGGTCAGGATCCCTTGCTACATAGTAGTCATCGCCGGATTCGTAACACTGGTGCAGTTCGTGCTCCAGGCTTACGCTCCGGAAATCAATAAGGCGCTGGGAGTATTCATCCCGCTGATCGTAGTTAACTGCATCATCCTCGGCCGTGCTGAGGCATTCGCGAACAAGAACTCCGTGATCGATTCCGCTCTTGACGGCATCGGCATGGGTCTCGGCTTCACGCTTGCTCTCGCATGCATGGGAGCTATCAGAGAACTTCTGGGAACGGGCTGCCTGCTTGGCTTCACCATCATCCCTGACTTCTCGATCGGCTTCTTCAACCTGCCGCCGGGCGGATTCTTCGTATTCGGAGTACTGATCGCCATCATGCAGGCTGCTACGAAGGGCAAGGCTCTCAAGGCCAAGGGCTTCAGCTGCGGACTCTGCCCGATGTACAATTCGTGCAACACCGCGGAAGCCAATGAAGAAGCGGCTCAGAAAACCGCTCAGGCAGTATAGAAAGGAGGACCGACATAATGAATCTTATAGTAATCTTTATGGCGATAGTCCTCGTGAATAACTTCGTACTGTCGCAGTTCCTGGGAATCTGTTCATTCCTCGGAGTATCAAACAAGATGAGCTCTGCAGTAGGCATGGGCGGCGCTGTCGTTTTCGTAATGGTCATCGCTGAACTCGTTACATGGCCTGTGATGCAGCTCCTCAATAAATTCGAGATCGGATATCTGCAGACTGTAGTATTCATTCTCGTTATCGCCGCTCTCGTGCAGTTCGTAGAGATGTTCATGAAGAAGTACCTGCCGGCCCTCCAGAAGGCCCTCGGTATCTTCCTCCCGCTGATCACGACAAACTGCGCTATCCTGGGCGCGACGATCAACGCAATAAGTTACGGCTATACCTACATCGAATCCGTTGTTTATGCTTTCGGAGCGGGCGTCGGCTACATGGTAGCGATGGTCCTCTTCGCAGGCATCCGTGAAGAGAAGCTCGTCGACCTCGAGGGAGTTCCGGCGCCGTTCAAGGGCGTAGGCATCATCCTCGTATCGGCTTCGATCATGGCTCTCTCGTTCATGGGATTCGCGGGAATGTTCCAGTAAGGAGGTAGAAAGATGAGTGGAGTAATGACCCCTGTACTGCTCGTAGCAGTAATTGGCCTCGTCTGTTCCGGCCTTCTGGTATTCGCCTCCAAGGTATTCCATGTAGCGGTAGACGAAAGAGTAACTCAGGTCAGAGAGGTGCTGCCGGGCGCCAACTGCGGCGGCTGCGGATTCGCTGGATGCGATGACTACGCGGCAAACCTCGTTGCTGACGAATCGATGCCATGCACAAAGTGCTCCCCTGGCGGAGCTGCAGTAGCCGCGCAGATCGCCGAGATCCTCGGAAGATCAGCAGGCGCCGCGGAGCCTCAGGTAGCGCAGGTAATGTGCAACGGCACATGCGAAGCTTCCCGCACGGTGCTCGAATGGCAGGGCATGCAGTCCTGCAAGGGCGCAAAGGGATGGTTCACTTCGCCGAACGCCTGCATGTTCGGATGCATCGGTCTCGGCGACTGTATGGATGCCTGCCAGTTCGACGCCATCGGAGTGGTAGACGGTGTTGCGAGAGTCAACAGAGAAAACTGTGTGGCATGCGGCGCGTGCGTAGGCGTTTGCCCGCAGAAGATCATCAAGCTCGTACCGAAGAAGAATCAGGTACACGTTCTGTGCTCATCCACAGACAAGGGCGCTGTTGCCCGCAAGAACTGCGACAACTCCTGCATCGGCTGCATGAAGTGCACCACGGTCTGCAATTTCGACGCCATCCACGTAGAGGACTTCCTCGCGAGGATCGATGTCGACAAGTGCAAGAGCTGCGGCCTCTGCGCCGCGGTCTGCCCGACCGGCGCGATCAACAGCTTCAGGAAGCTGCCTAAGAAAGAGGCGGCGGAAAAAGCCGCAGCAGCCAAGAAGGCAAAGGCCGAGGCTGCGAAGGCTAAGGAAGCGTCAGCAAAGGCTGAATAGTCAGCAGATCATAGCAGATCAGAAATCTTAATAAAAAGATTCGGAATCGAAGAGAAGCCGTACGGCTTCTCTTCTTTTTCATGACCGACTTCTTAACTAACTTCATGACTACCTTCTAAACCGCTTCGTGACCAGCTTATTACCCCAATTTGGCCAATTTCCTTGAAAAAGGGGTAAATAGTCCGAACCCGGAGACGCAAAATTACCCCTTTTTCTCATGAAATCCCCAAAAAGGGGTAAAAATCCCGGACATGAAGGCACAAGATTGACCCGTACCCCGTTTTGTAGAGTCGTGTAGCAGTGTATGCTACAATGCACTCAAGAAACGGAGGTATGCCATGTATGATATTCC
>JBGUKZ010000126.1:0-2637 GCA_045114795.1 Anaerovoracaceae bacterium | reverse complement strand
CAGCTTCCAGAAGGAGAACGGCATCGACCTCAGACAGGACAAGATGGCTCTCCAGAGACTGAAAGAGGCTGCTGAGAAGGCAAAGAAAGAGCTCTCGACAGCTCAGACCACAAAGGTCAGCCTGCCGTTCATCGCAGCTAACGCGTCCGGTCCGCTGCACATGGATATGGACGTCACAAGAGCGAGATTCGAGCAGCTCACAAAGGACCTCGTAGACAGGACCATCGAGCCGATGCACAAGGCCATGAAGGACGCGGGCGTCACATCCGCTGACCTCGAGAAGGTCATACTCGTAGGCGGCTCCACAAGGATCCCGGCCGTTCAGGAAGCAGTTAAGAACGTTACAGGCAAGGAGCCGTTCAAGGGCATCAACCCTGACGAGTGCGTAGCCATCGGCGCTGCCATCCAGGCGGGCGTCCTGACAGGCGAAGTCAATGACATCCTGCTGCTCGACGTTACACCGCTGTCGCTGTCCATCGAGACGCTCGGCGGAGTAGCAACAAGGCTGATTGAGAGAAATACGACTATCCCTACAAAGAAGAGCCAGATCTTCTCCACAGCAGCTGATAACCAGACTGCGGTAGACATCCACGTAATGCAGGGCGAGAGAGAAATGGCTGCCGGCAACATCACGCTCGGCAGATTCCAGCTTACCGGCATCGCTCCGGCTCCCCGCGGGATCCCTCAAATCGAGGTCACATTCGATATCGACGCTAACGGCATCGTAAACGTAAGCGCCAAGGATATGGCTACAGGAAAAGAGCAGAAGATTACCATCACTTCTTCGACCAAGCTCTCCGACGAAGAGATCAACGCCAAGATCAAAGAAGCTGAGCAGTTCGCTGAGCAGGACAAGAAGCAGAAGGAAGCTGTTGAGACAAAGAACCAGGCTGAGGGAATGATCTTCGAGATCGAGAAGCAGCTCAAAGAGCTCGGCGACAAGGTCACAGAGTCCGAGAAGCAGGCTGTCGAGGCAGCTAAGAACGATCTGCAGAGCGCGATCGACACAGGCGATGTCGAGAGCATGAAGACCAAGATGGAGGCTCTGACAAACGCGTTCTATCCGATTTCCACAAGGATCTATCAGGAAGCTCAGGCAGCTCAGGGAGCAGCCGGCGGACAGGGATTCGATCCTAACAACATGGGTGGCGGCTTCGGCGGCGGATTCGACCCAAGCAGCATGGGCGGCAACGCTCCTCATGATGACGGAACGGTCGACGCTGACTACGAGGTCGTGGACGACGACAACTAAAAACAAACGGTTTCATATCGGTAGGCCGGACATGATCCGGCCTGCCGCTCATGATATTTGAAAGGCATCATAGTTGGAAGGACTGACAGTAAATGGCAGATAAGAGGGATTATTACGAGGTCCTCGGGGTCAATAAAGGATCTACGGAAGCGGAGATAAAGAAGGCTTATCACAAGCTTGCCATGAAGTATCACCCGGACAGGAATCCCGGTGACAAGGAGGCTGAAGAGAAGTTCAAGGAAGTCAATGAGGCTTATGAGATCCTCTCCGATCCCGACAAAAGGGATAAATACGACAGGTTCGGATTCGCGGGCGTAGACCCGAATTTCGGAGCGGGCCAGGGTGGCTTCGGCGGTTTTGGAGGCTTCGGGAACTTCGGCGGCGGCTTCGGCGGCGCGGGCGGAATGAGCTTCGATGACATCTTCGACATGTTCGGAGGCATGGGCGGAGCAAGGAGCAGCCGGCGCAGAGGCGGACCGCAGAAGGGAAGAGACCTTCAGAAGACAGTGACGATAGATTTCACTGACGCGCTCTTCGGGTGCAGCAGACAGATCGAGATCGCCAAGAACGTCAAGTGCAAGACCTGCGGAGGAAGCGGATGCAAGCCGGGCACAAGCAAGAAGACCTGCGACCAGTGCGGAGGCAGCGGCCAGATATCCCAGGTCAGCAATACGCCTTTCGGAAGGTTCCAGAACATCACGGCATGTCCTAAGTGCGGAGGCACCGGGCAGATGATAGATACTCCGTGCACCGACTGCGGCGGATCGGGCGTGAAGCGCAAGACGGTCAAGATCAAGGTGGACATCCCTGCGGGCGTCGATACCGACAGCATCGTGACGGTCAGAGGACAGGGCGAGCCGGGCATAAACGGCGGGCCTGACGGCGATCTTTACATCGTCGTCAACGTGAGACCTCACAGCACATACAAGAGGAGAGGCGACGACCTCTACCTCGACCTGCCTATCACTTTCGATGTGGCGGCGCTCGGCGGAAAGGTGCAGGTACCGGGATTCGGCGAGACCTATAGCTATACGATCACACCGGGCACACAGACGGGATCCTCGTTCAGACTCAAGGGCAAGGGCGTCCCTAACGTCAGGACGGGCCGCAAGGGCGACCTGTACGTGAAAGTCGTGGTGGAGGTTCCAAGCAAACTGAACCGTAAAGAGAAAAAAGCCATCGAAGAGATGGCGAAGCAGCTCGGAAGCGAAGCTTATCCGAAGAAGCAGAGATTCGATAAACTCAAATTCTGATCACAGACCAATATAAAACCGGCGCGTTCATCGACGCGCCGGTTGTTTTATTGTAGCTTCAGCGTGAATATACCACCGGCTATGCCGGTGTGAATTAAAAGCTTTAGCTTCAAGAAGAATACCTCCAATGCT
>JBGUKZ010000125.1:0-2626 GCA_045114795.1 Anaerovoracaceae bacterium | reverse complement strand
CCAAAATACTTTGGAGTTTTTGCTCCAGCCCCCAGGATTCGCCCCCAAGAAACTTTGGAGAAACCCCAGAAAACTTTGATTACCCGACAAAACGGGAGACAGCCATCAGGCTGTCTCCCGTTTCATTTAGTTTTGGTCAGCGCTGTGCGCTTTGCCTGGCATTAGTTAGCTGTATCTTCAGCTGTCTCCTGCTCGTCATCGAGTTCCGATGCCTTCTTGTTGAAGACTGCCGCAACTACCTGTACTGCCAGCATCGCGATCATCAGGACTGTCCACTTGTCGATCATTGCCATCGGCAGGCTCATGTCCTCAGTGAGGAAGAACGTGATCGGCGCGGCAACTCCCGCGAGCGCTCCGGCGATCTTTGCAGCGAGCATCTTGCTGCCCCTGTTGTCGTCCTCTTCCTTGTACATGTTGTCCTCGTCATCTTCCTCTTTCTTGCGGAAGAGCGCGATGGCTGCGCCGAGTGCTGTCACGATAGCCGAGATCAGGTTGATCAGAGCCCATGTGCCTTCTGCCGTAGGAGTCGGATCATCAGGGATGATCGTCTCAGGCTCGACCTCAGGTGTCGGTTCATCAGGGATGATCGTGCCGTCATCTGTAGGACCTGCCGGAGTGACAGGGGCTCCGCCGCCTCCCGGGCCAGGTGCCGGACCGCCACCGCCGCCGGCTGCGGATACCGTCAGAGTTCCGAGCTTCTCAGTGATGGTGTAGTTGCCCGCCTTGCCCTTTGTCCAGGTGATCTTGTAAGTGTTCTTGCTGGATCCGACTGCTGTCTGCGAACCTGTCGCATTGACAGTCGCCTTGTCGCCATTAACAAGACCCGTGATCTTCGCTGTGCCGTTTGTCAGAGCAGAGCCGTCATACGTCTTGCTGCCCGATCCTGTCGTGACCGTCAGCTTGGCCTTTGTAATAGTCAGCGTGCCGTTTCTGAAGGTTACGTCATAGTTATCTTCAGGGATGCCGAGTGCCTTGAGAACGAAGCTTGTTCCATCCTCAAGAGTGATAGTGTACTTGCCGACATTCTCGCCCGGCTTTCTGGAGATATCGTACTTGATCTCATCATCGCCGTACAGCTGGCCTTCAACTATCGAAACCGTGAGTTCAGGATCCTTAGAGCCGTAGACCTTTGTCTGATCATCCGCCTCGACTATCAGCTTCGCCTTCTCGATCTCGTAAGTCGTCGTAGTGGTTCCCTGATAGTTGCCCTTGCCGGTGACCGTCACCGTTACGGTTCCTGCGTTAGTCACATCTTCGCTGTAGCTCAGCGTGTAGTCCGTGCCTTCCGTGAGAACCTTGTCTCCGTCCTTCACAACAGGTTTCTGCTTCTGCGGTCCTCCGTTGTATGTGACATTGTCAGGCGCTTCCACTTTGACATCACTGATTTTCTTGCCCTCGATCGTCAGAGTGGCAGGAGTGTATGTGATGGTGTAGTTGTCAGCAGCTGTCTTCTCTGTATCATGATTGAACTTCACGCCTGCAGCGCTAGGAACGATCTTATCCGTGTAAGTACCGGCATTCGTCTCCTTGCCGGCGATCGTGATGCTGCTCAGCGTGTCGCCGCCGACAAGACCATCGACATCCACATAGGTGTCGAAGTCTGATGTGTATGTGCCCGCAGGTCCCTGAGCTGATCCGTTGTAGGTGTAGGTCCGCGGCTTGGCCGTGATCGTCAGTGAAGCCTTGTTGATCTTCAGCCAGCCGTCGACCACGGCGAGCGTAAGGTCAAGGTTGCGTTTCGCGAAATCTGTCAGCTGGATATCGTCTTCAGTGATACCCATCGGATAGGTTCCCGCATCGGTGCCCTTTGCCTCAGAGGTGCCCGTAAAGCTGTAAACCTGACCGTGCGTAAAGGTCGCGCCGGTCGGATTATCGAAGCTGAACTCCTTGCCGGTAACTTTCTGCTCTGCGCCGCTGTAAGTCACCGTGCTGGTGTTTCCATTGACATGCAGAGTGACAGGCGCCTTGGTGATCTTATAGGTCACGGTAGCGGTGCCGGTGTAGTTTCCGGTACCGGTGACAGTGACAGTCACGGTGCCAACGTTCGTGCAGTCCTCGCTCCAGGACAGTGTGTAGTCGGTATCCTTGACCAGCGTTGTGCCGGAAGTTTTATCAGTGACGGTCTTCGGATCGAGTTTCTGCTCGCTGCCGCTGAATACGACATCATCCGGATCGGTTGCAGTCAGCGCGGCAGGCGTGATCTTGAAGGTCACAGGCGTTCCTGCTGTGAATGTAACTTCCAGATTGTTGTCGCTGTACGCGGCTTTCGTGATGTCGATCGCTTCGCTATATTCACCAACGTTCGTCTTCGTGATCGTCGTCGCGCCGGTGTAGCTGAACTTCGATGCGTCGAACAGTTTGTCGCTGCAGCTCGGTGTTACTGTTGTCTCGGATGTCTGCTCGTTTCTGTTATAGACCTTCTCGTCAGAGGAGCCATTGATCGTGATCGTGACCGGCTTCTTGGTGATGTTGAAGGTCACAGGTGTTCCTGCTGTGAATGTAACATCCAGGTTGTTGTCGCTGTACGCGGCTTTCGTGATGTCGATCGCCTCGCTGTATTCGCCAACGTTCGTCTTTGTGATCGTTGTCGCGCCGGTGTAGCTGAACTTCGATGCGTCGAACAGTT
>JBGUKZ010000124.1:0-180770 GCA_045114795.1 Anaerovoracaceae bacterium | reverse complement strand
ATCAAAGACTACAGACGTAAAACTCTTCAGCTGATCCTGTCCGATCACGATCAGGACTGCCTCGGCTGCGTAAGATCCACAGACTGCGAACTTCAGGCACTCTGCAAACGCTATGGAGTTGAGAAGACTGACTACTATGAAGGCGTTAAGAACGACTTCGCTATCGACGCTTCTTCGGCTTCGATCGTAAGAGACAACAACAAGTGCATCCTCTGCAGAAGATGTACCGCTGCATGCGAGAAGTATCAGAGCATCGGCGTTATCGGCGCCAATGACAGAGGATTCGCTACACACATCGGCAGCGCGTTCGAGCTTCCGCTCGCGGAGACAAGCTGCGTAAACTGCGGACAGTGCATCGTTGCATGCCCGGTCGGCGCTCTGCATGAGCAGGATGCCACAGCCGCGGTAAAGGCTGCTCTTGCTGATCCTTCGAAGACAGTAGTCGTTCAGGCTGCTCCTTCCGTCAGAGTCGGACTCGGCGAATGCTTCGGCATGCCGATCGGCGCTGAGGTAGAAGGCAAGATGGCTGCCGGCATGAGAAGACTCGGATTCGACGCTGTATTCGACACCAACTTCTCAGCTGACCTCACTATCGTTGAGGAAGCCAACGAGCTTATCGAGAGAGTCACAAAGGGCGGAGTGCTTCCGATGATCACATCCTGCTCACCTGGATGGATCAAGTTCATCGAGCACTACTATCCTGAGCTTCTCCCGAACGTATCGTCCTGCAAGTCGCCGCAGCAGATGTTCGGCGCTGTAGTCAAGACATTCTGGGCGGAGAAGAAGGGCATCGATCCTAAGGACATCGTATCCGTATCGATCATGCCTTGCACAGCCAAGAAGTTCGAGTGCGGCAGAGAAGATCAGTCGGCAGCAGGCGTACCTGACGTCGATTACGCTCTGACAACAAGAGAACTCGGCAGACTCATCAATGAGGCCGGAATCGACTTCGTCAACCTGCCTGATGAGCCGTATGATGATCCTCTGGGCGAGAGCACAGGCGCTGCCGTCATCTTCGGAGCGACAGGCGGAGTTATGGAAGCTGCTCTCAGAACAGCTGTTGAGTGGATCACAGGAAAGCAGCTCGGCAAGGATCTCCTCGAGTTCCAGGATGTCCGCGGAGTTGAAGGCGTGAAGGAAGCAAGCTACAAGGTAGGCGACCTCGAAGTAAGCGTTGCCGTAGCTTCCGGACTCGCGAACGCGCGCAAAGTGCTTGAGATGGTCAAGTCAGGCGAGAAGAACTACACATTCATCGAGATCATGGCTTGCCCTGGCGGCTGCGTAAACGGCGGCGGACAGCCGCACGTGCCGGCTAAGATCAAGAACTTCATCGACGTACGCGAAGTAAGGGCTAAGGGCCTCTACGATCTCGACGCGGCAAGACCTCTGAGAAGATCGCATGAGAACCCTAGCATCAAGGCTATCTACGATGAATACTTCGAATCGTACGGAAGCCACAGGGCTCACGAAGTACTGCACACAACGTATGTACCTCGCAAGGTCAACGCTGATCACGAGTAATATCTCTCTTAATGATCACTGATAAAGGGGACGGCAAATTGCCGTCCTCTTTTAGTCTGCGGCATTTAAAAACGGCCGGTTTTGTGATAAAATACACAAGCGTGCGAAAAACGCAAAAATTAACCGACGGAGGACATTTATGATCCGCAAAAATGCATGGAATACCTACAGCGCTGAAGACTTGAAGAGACTCGAGACACTGAGCGCTGATTATATTGCTTTTCTTAACAACGGCAAGACGGAGCGCGAGTGCGCGGAATTCATAGTCGCCATGGCAAAAGAGCATGGTTACAGAAACCTTGCCGATGTGATCGCGAAAGGAGAGAAGCTTGCGAAAGGAGACAAGGTCTACGCGGTCAACATGGACAAGATGGTGATGCTGCTCAATATCGGAGACGACATCGTGAACGGCGGCATGAACATCATCGGATCCCATATCGATTCGCCAAGACTTGACGTCAAGCAGAATCCGCTCTACGAGTCGGAAGACCTCGCGTTTCTTGATACCCATTATTATGGCGGTATCAAAAAGTACCAGTATGTGACCATTCCGCTTGCCATCCATGGTGTAGTGGTAAAGCCGGACGGGACGAAGATCAGGATCAGCATAGGCGAGAAGGACGATGAGCCTGTGTTCATAATCAGCGATCTTCTTGTACACCTTTCAGCTGACCAGATGAAGAAGCCGCTTGCCGAGGCTGTTACAGGCGAGAATCTTGACATCCTTGTAGGATGCAGGCCGCTAGAGGGAAAAGAAAAGGACGCGGTAAAGGCAGCTGTCCTGAAGGCCCTTAAGGATGAGTACGATATCGATGAGGATGACTTCATTTCAGCCGAACTCGAGGCGGTGCCTGCGGGCAGAGCCAGAGAGGCCGGATTCGACCGCTCCATGATAGTCGGCTATGGCCAGGATGACAGAAGCTGCGCTTTCCCGGCTCTTATGGCGCTCATGGAAGTCAGCGATCCGAAGACGACATCCTGCGGACTTTTCGTAGACAAGGAAGAGATAGGAAGCGTAGGCGCAACAAGCATGGGCTCGCGTTTCTTCGAGGACATGGTAAGAGAAGTCCTGGAGAGGATGGGCATATACAGCGAGATCAACCTAGGCAGATGTCTCAGGAACAGCCGTATGCTCAGCTCTGACGTTAGTTCCGCTTATGACCCGCTTTACGCTGACAGATTCGATAAGAAGAACGCGTCGATCTTCGGACACGGTCTCGCTTTCCACAAATTCACGGGATCGAGAGGCAAGTCTGGCGCCAACGACGCGAACGCGGAGTATCTGGGACGGCTCAGACAGATACTGGACAAACACGGCGTGGTCTATCAGACTTCCGAACTTGGCAGGGTCGACGCGGGCGGCGGCGGGACCATAGCGAAGATCCTGGCCCGTTACGGCATGCAGGTCGTTGACTGCGGAGTGGCCATTCTCTCGATGCACGCGCCGTGGGAGACGCTGTGCAAGGCGGATCTTTATGAGACTTTCAAGGGCTACAGAGCCTTCCTGATAGAAGCGTAACAGAAGAGGAGACAGGGTTTGTTCAAGGCGGGACTTTTCACATTTCTGATGGCCATGGTGCCGGTAGTGGAACTGAGAGGCGCGATCCCTTACGGGGTGCTCGCCGGACTCAGTGTGCCCGCGGCATTCATCATCGCCGTGATAGGGAACCTGCTGCCGATACCTTTTCTGGTGGTCTTCACGCGCAAGGTCTTCGAGTGGCTGCGCACAAAGAGCGAGTGGCTCGACGGCATAGTCAGAAAGCTTGAGGCCAAGGCGGACAAGAAGAAGGACGTCGTCCTGAAGTACGAATTCTGGGGACTTGTGCTGCTGGTAGCGATACCTCTGCCGGGAACCGGCGCCTGGACAGGCGCGCTTGTAGCCGCGATGATGGACATGAGGCTGAAAAGGGCGATGCCGGCCATTACGCTCGGTGTCATCATAGCAGGAGTGGTAGTGACCTCGCTTACATACGGGGCAGGGGCGCTGCTCTGATCATCAAACGGCCGGATTCCCGCTTGTATGAAAAATAGAACCCCCCGGGTTTCAGTTTTTTGAACCCGGGGGGTTCTGCAGCCTGAGGCGACGGAGGCACCACCCCCTCTTCTTTTCTTCATAGTAAATAACTGTTAAAATAATAAAAAAGTTGAACAATTGATTCCTGGTAGGAGGATCCTGCATGCGTCCGGAAATATACGAAGGTAATGAAAAGTATATATTCATAAGCTATGCTCACAAAGATTCCGATACAGTGCTTAGTGTTATCAGCGCGATCGATCAGGCAGGATACAGGGTCTGGTACGATGACGGTATCGAAGCCGGAAGCGAGTGGCCCGAGACGATCGCTCAGCATCTTGACAACGCGGCGGCTTTTATCGTGTTCATTTCACCGAATGCTGTTGTTTCCGACAATTGCCGCAACGAGATCAACTTTGCCATTTCAAGAAAAAAGCCTTTCCTGTCAGTATTTATCGAAGACACGGAAGTCCCGCTGGGAATAGAGCTGCAGATAGCCTCGAAGCAGGGCGTGATCAGGTCAAAATGCAGAAGTCAGGATGAATTCATATCCAAGATCATCAATTCAGAGATCATTGCTGAATGCAGGAGGACTGAATGGCAGAATGAAAGCGCCGGCGCGGCGACATCCGGACAGGAGCCTGAAGAAAACGAAAGCGAAAACACAAGCGGCGCTGAAGCTGCATCAAAGAGCGGCTTAGATATCATCGGAAGCATCAGGACTGACCGCAGAAAACAGGCAGCTCTCTGCGCCGTGGCTTTGCTGATCATCGCTTTTGCTATGCTGATGAACAACATGAAAAACAACAGGGAAGCGGAAGCAGAGGAATCCGCCCGTCTCTCGGACGGAGTTTCAGAGGCTGTCAGCGAATCAGTGGATAAAACCGCAAAAGAGGTTTATAATATCGCGGCCGAGAACGGTGAAGAGGAAGAACCAACGGAAAGCTTCGATTACAGTTTTGACTATCCGTCATTCTCCGGCAAGGAAATAACGGTAAGTGATTCAAAAGAACTTGAAAACGCTCTGAGGGATGCCGCGAATGGAGATACGATCAAAATAAAATCAGGAGAGTATGAAACCGACAGGACTCTGTTCATTGACAAACAGATAAGGTTTTGCGGCGCGGGCGGCACCAAGCCTGTGATCCACGGCATACTGCGCGTCAGGACCGAAGGGGTTATGATAGATAACATAGAAATAAGCATAACTGATTCATCTCAGACCTATGACTCGGAATACCGCGAAGACCGTCTTTCGTGCATAGAGACGGACGGCATGGAGAATCCAACGTATATAAGAGATGTTGTGATCAACTCGAGAAACAATATAGGCTGTGACGGGATCAGGGCATATGGCGGCATCGTCATGGAGAACAGTTACATCAACACCGATAGCGAGTGTATGTTCCTGTCAGATAAGGCCGAACTGAACGGAAATACCTTCAGTTCCGGATATTGCGGGATCCTCGTCTGGGGACTATACGGGGAACATTACAATCCGGCGGAAAAGCAGAAAGAGTTCAGAAAGAACAACACGTTCGAAGCGCCGACAGATGTTATGTGCGACGGAGTGTAGATGTTTTCAGCACCTTTTTCACAGGAATGAGAGAACCCGGGTTTCAGCATTCTGAAACCCGGGTTTTGACTGTCTTCAGACATTTCACTCTCGGCCGTTACAGCGGTTTGCGGTACAGCTCAGTATAAGGCATCTCGCTGAATCCCTTGCTTTTGTACACTTCTAAGGCGTAAAGATTATCATGTTCAGCTTCAAGCCTGTGAAGTGCGTCAGGATATACAGCATTTACGTGATCAAAGAATTCCGACGCGAGTCCTTTGCCCCGGGCTTCCTCCTTGAGATATACGTCTTCTATCCATACGCAGTGCATGCCGTATTCGGTGCTGAAGCTGTGAGCCAGCATCGCGTAACCCAGCAGATGTTCGTCATCCGCGTCAGTAAAAACGAATCCTTCCGCGAAAGGGCTGCCTGAGAGGCATTCGCTGATATCGCTGCTGAAGATCTCTTCCGAACCGTTGGTCAGGACAGCTTCAGAAGAATAGAACACGCGCATCATGTCAAGAACCTGCACGCGGTCCCGTTCTTCCATATGTCTAAGCGTTTTCATTACTTTTTCTTTCCGAGCTCCTTGGCGCGCTCCGTTGACTTGATGACAGTGTCGATGAACGCGCCGCGGACTCCGTGCTCTTCAAGTGTCTTGATGCCGATAATGGTGTTTCCTCCCGGCGAGCATACCTGGTCTTTCAGGAATCCCGGATGCTGGCCTGTCTCGAGGACCATCTTTGCGGCGCCCATGACCGTCTGAGCAGCGAGATTCTGAGCTGTTTTGCGAGGAAGTCCTTTTGCGACTCCGCCGTCGGCCAGCGCCTCGATCACAAGATAGATATATGCCGGACCTGCTCCGGATAGTCCGCAGGCGGAATCGATGAGATCCTCATTCATCCACTCGACTATACCCAGCGATTCAAAGAGTTTCTGCGCGAATGCTTTTTCTTCATCAGTAAAGTCCGTGCCCGAATCCAGAGCGAATGCGCCCATGCCGACAAGGGCAGGGGTGTTAGGCATGAGTCTCAGCAGTCTGAACTTGCCTCCTGTCATCTCACGGATCGTGTCTGTTGTGAGGCCCGCCATGATCGAGATCATCGCCTTCCCGTCGAGAGTATCGCCCAGCTGAGCGAGAGCGCCCGCAGCATACTGCGGCTTGACACATGACAGCAGGATGTCGACATTCTCGCCGAGTTCCTTATTGTCCGTTACGATGTTGCAGCCCATCTCTTTGTATTTATCTGTAATGTCTGTCGAAACGTCAGATACGTAAACATCTTTCGCTTCAAATATGCCTGCCTTGAGCGCGCCGGAGAGAATAGCTCCTCCCATGGCACCCGCGCCGAGAAATCCTACCTTCATATTATTTCCTCCGTTTGTCTGTATCGATGTGAATAGTGCTTTGATATATTGAATACACGACAATTGTAGCACTTAAGAGACGCAGCGTTCCAAGTTATTTTTAAAACTATCTTTATTGTTATTTACAAACAGTTGTTCTAATGTTATTATTTGCACGTAAAACACACTGGAAGAGTGTTGGAAATCAGGCAGTCAGAGAGAAAAGACCGCCGGATATCCGACAGTCAGGGAACAAATCGATGAAAAAAGACTTTCCTAAGATCGGTCCTACGGTCACAATGTTCGTACCGTACGACTGTAATAACGCATGCCCGTTCTGTGTCAACAAGCAGGAGTACAGAGACACATCGGGCTTCGATCTCGAGAGATGCTACAGGTCACTCGACCTCATGAACAGGATATTCCCTCATAACGACATCGTGCTTACAGGCGGAGAGCCGCTCGCGGAGCTCGACGCGCTGCAGGACATACTCGATCACATCGCTGAGGGGCATCATATTTATATCAACACAACGATGCCGGTCGGCGAAGGACAGACTATAGAAGATGTAGCGGCCGTACTGAATAAGTATAAAGACCGCATCAGCTGTGTGAACGTATCCAGGCACCTCAGACACTATGTCAGGGAGTGCCCGGACGAGATATTCGACCTTCTTCAGTTCAGGACAAGGATCAACTGCGTTGTTTTCGAGGACGCCAAGGATCCGGAGACAAGAGAAAAACTCATCAGGTTCCTCGACAGGTTCAAAGGCCGCGAGATCCAGCTTAGAGCGAATTACTCGTTCCTGACCCTGGAGAACGTGTTCGACACGGAAAACGACAATCTGTTCAAGCTGATCTCGGAGATCTGCGAGTACAAGTATCCTCTTGAAAAGGAAAGATTCAGGACCGGCTACGTATTCGAGCGCGGGGGCAGCAAGATCACATATCACAAGACGCTTCCGTTCGCGAAGGTGGACGGCATTGTAGGAGATATCATCATAAGACAGACGGGCCGCATATATGACGACTGGAATGAATACGGCCATGAGCTCAATATAAACGATCTGGTAGATCATCAGTACAGATAACGGAGGAAATCATGAAAAAGAGTGAACAGCGACAGAGAGACATTCTTGAGTTCATGAAGAAGACGATCGCTGCGAAGGGTTATTCACCTACGGTAAGGGAGATATGCGCAGCGCTCGGGATAAAGTCGACTTCGACCGTTCACAGCGACATCAAGACGCTGGAGGATAAAGGTCTTGTAAAGAAGGACCCGTCCAAGCCGAGAACGGTGCTTCCTGTGGATAATGAATACAAGAAAGCAACACCTGTCTCTTTCGATACCGTATCCCTGCCGGTAGTCGGCAGAGTTGCTGCAGGCGAGCCTGTTCTCGCGGAGCAGAACATCGTGGATGAGATGCCTGTACCTTCGAGATTTGTCGGACCTGGTACAAATTTCATACTGACGGTGCACGGAGACAGCATGGTAAATGTCGGCATCAACGACGGAGACTATCTCATAGTACAGGAAACGCATGACGCGTCGAACGGCGAGATCGTCGTGGCCCTTGTAAATGATGACTATGAGACCGGGGCGACGGTAAAGAGATTCTACCGTGAAAGCGATCATATCAGGCTCCAGCCTGAGAACGACTACATGGATCCGATAATTGCCTATGACGTCACGATAGTCGGCAAGGTAAAGGGAGTATTCAGATACTTCAACTGATACAGTCAAAAACAGCCCCTGCGGGGCTGTTTCATTCCATCGCGCAACCAATTTTTGCGCGGTGTTCACGGCGGGCATTTGAGGTCCTTCTCATCAGCCCGCTTTATATTTTTCATAAATACTTTCTGAGCGGCTCTTCGATGATGTGGAAGGGAAGGCCGACAACGTTCTCGTAATCGCCGTCTATATGGTCTATATATCTGCCGAAGTATCCCTGTATCGCGTATGAACCGGCCTTGTCATAGGGCTCCTCTTGTGAGATATAGTCTTCGATGTCATCGTCAGTATAGTTCAAGCAATGGACGGCGGTCACATCGTTCATTACGGTTTGTTCTCCGCTGCTCACATCTATGAGGCAGACTCCGGTGACGACATAGTGGTACGTTCCGCGTATCTTGTCCAGCATGCGCCACGCGTCAGCCTTGTCGACCGGCTTTCCCATGATCTCGTCCTTCCAGACGATGGTGTCGGCCCCGAGGATGACGTACCCCGCGTACTGCGGGTCGTCTTTCACGGCTTCATAACAGGCGCGCGCCTTTGCCGTTGACAACGTTTCCACAGCTTCAGTCATGCCGATGCCCTCAGGCAGCGATTCATCGGTGTCCTGGGGCAAAATAACCGGTTCTATGCCGTGCTTATTAAGGATCTCGAGTCTTCGCGGAGACGCCGAAGCCAGAATTATCTTCATGTTGTCTACTCCTGAAAGAAAACAGTATTCGTTGATAGGTAAATAATGTCCACTGATAGACAAAAGTGTCCGTCATGACGGGGAACCATGCCGGTGTGTATAGCATGGACCATTAATCAATGCCCGTGAGCGGGTGCTCAAGCTATACAAAGTATAGCACAGGACCTATATCACGGGGTGTGAAAGGGCACTCAGGCTATACAAAGTATAGCACGGGACCTACATCAAGAGCCGTGAACGGGCAGTCAAGCTATACATCTTCATGTTCATGTCGTGTTTATATCTTGCCGACGGATTTGTCTTATTTTCCTGTTGACAACGCGCGTCCGGATACATATAATAATCGAGGTCAAAGCAGAAGTTATCCGCTTCTCGCCTTACAGACTAGCGTTGGTAGGGCCACATAAGATACAGAAAGTCTTATTTGCGGATGCTTGTGCGTCCGCAATTTTTATTAGCGGACACAATAATCAACCAAAAGGCTCTATTCAGAAAGAGAGGGACAGAACCATTAGCGCCAGAGACAACAAGAAGAATCAGACGCAGATCAATGAGGATATCATGGCCGATGAGGTCAGACTCATTGACGAAGAGGGAGTGATGGTCGGCATCGTAAGCATCGACGAGGCACTCTCGCGCGCAGAGGAAGCAGACCTCGACCTGGTCAACATCTCGCCTAACGCGGATCCGCCGGTATGCAAGATCCTTGACTACGGCAAGTACCGCTACGAGCAGCAGAAGAAAGAGAAGAACGCGAAAAAGAATCAGCATGTCACCGAAATCAAGGAGATCAGGCTGAGCGCGTCCATCGAAGACCACGACATCGAAGTCAAGGCCAAGGCGGCGACCAAGTTCCTGCAGGACGGCGACAAAGTAAAGGTCTCGCTGAGATTCCGCGGCAGGGAGCGTGACTACACGCAGCTCGGTTACGACGCGATGGAAAGATTCGCGGCTTTGGTGGCGGATTACGGCGTCATCGAAAAGCAGCCGAAGATGGAAGGACGCAGGATGAACATGTTCCTCGCTCCAAAGAAAGACAAAAAATAAGATAACTATACAGGAGGACAACCCAAATGGCTAAAAACAAGATGAAGTCACACAGGGGCGCAATGAAGCGCCTTCATGTTACAGGCTCCGGCAAGGTCAAGAGAAACAAGGCTTACAAGAGCCACATCCTGACCAAGAAGACCGCGAAGAGAAAAAGAGGCCTGCGCAAGGCTACTACACTTACGAGTGCAGATCTGAAGCGCATGCTGAGATCGATGGCTAAGTAAGGGGAGGTGTAACAATGGCAAGAGTAAAGAAGGGCGTAAACGCTCACAAAAGACATAAGAAAGTTCTGAAGCAGGCTAAGGGATTCTACGGCAGAAGGAAGAACACCTTCAGAGCAGCCAATCCGGCAGTCATGAGAAGCCTGAGATCGGCATACGTAGGCCGCAAGAACAAGAAGAGAGAATACAGAAGACTGTGGATCGCAAGGATCAACGCTGCTTCGAGAGCAAACGGACTCAGCTACAGCAAGCTGATGAACGGACTCAAGAAGGCCGGCATCGAGATCAACAGAAAGATGCTCTCCGAGATGGCCATCTTTGACGCTGCAGGTTTCGCGGCACTCTGCGAGACAGCAAAGAAGTACAACTAATGGAATACTTCATCAGCCATATAGGAATAATATTTATAGCCGGCGCCTTCGTGGCGGCATGCGCCGTCACCTGGTGGTTCCTCACTGAGAGAAACGCCAGACTCATAAGACAAAGGGCGGAGGCAAGGCGCAAAGCCGCCGAAGAGAATAATACAGACGGCAGATATCCTGAAACCGGCGATAAGTAAAACAATAAATACGCGGTCCATCCGGACCGCGTTTTATTGTGGAATGAAGCACTTCCGGAAAAGTGTTCAACAAGCAAAAGATCAATAAAGAGGCTCCTCGTTTTCCGCAAAGAGCTTGTCGTTCACCTCGTTGAGATCCAGACCGTTTACCAGTCCATAGATCACTATGGCATCTCTTTTGATTTTGGCATATAGCTGCGCGTGTCCGCAGTGCTTAAGAAAATCCTGAGTTTCCTCAAGGCTGGCACCAAGGCCGAAGCATATGCAGATGATCCTGTTGCGGGACGGATTGCGTTTGCCTGCGAAAACCTGGTGAAGATATACTTCGCTCATGGAGGCGTTCTTGGCGAGTGCCGCCTTAGTCATATTCTTACGGCTGAACAGAAGATTCAGATAATCTGCGGCTGATTCCTTAGCAAAGTCAGCCTGATGCTCCGACAGGAATCGGTCAAGATCAGGTGTGCTCATCAGAGTTTCCTTCATGTCATTTGTTTCAGCCATATGGTTTCCGCCTTCATTTTTTTATCAGCAACTGTTGTATAATAATCGTACTATAATATTAACAAGATACGGATTTTAACAAAATATGCTGCCAGCATATTCCGGAGCACCTGACATGCTTTATGACTATCTGACATCCGCTTTGGAAAAAGAATACAGCACGGTCCGCGTAATGAAAGAAAACGAGAGGGGCGCGGTCGTTTTATTGTGTCACAAAAAGAGCGGACAGCGCTTCGTGTTCCATCACTACAAGGGAAACGGTGATGTATATCAGAAGCTCCTTGAGATCTCATGCCCGGGGCTGCCCCTGATACTGGAGGCAGCGCAGAAGGACGGAATGGTCGCTGTGCTTGAGGAATATGTTCAGGGAGATCCGCTGTCGATGCTGCTGGAAGCAGACCTTTTTACGACAGAGCAGACCTGCCGGATCGCCGGACAGATATGCCGGGCGCTGTGGGTCCTGCATTCACTGGGAGCGGTCCACCGCGACGTCAAGCCGGAGAATGTCATTATGCGCGGAGATCAGGCGGTTCTAATTGATTTCGACGCTTCCCGTGTGGTGAAAAGCGGTAAAAAGGAAGACACTCAGGTGCTGGGGACTACCGGATATGCCCCGCCTGAGCAGTACGGAATGGCGCAGACAAGCGCCCAGTCGGATATTTACGCGCTGGGGGTCATGATGAACGTGATGCTGACAGGGGAACATCCGTCAAAGAAACTGGCATCAGGGCATCTTGGGCGTGTCATACAGCGCTGCACACAGATCAGCCCCGGAAGGCGGTATAAAAACGTTCTGAGACTGATGGAAGACATAAGGTGAGGAATAGATCATGAAATGTCCATATTGTAATGCTGAATTGCCGGACGAGGCGTCTTTCTGCCCGCATTGCGCGCGCAGCCTGAAAGACAGGAAGGAAGTGGCAGCTCCTCGGCTTTACCGCAGAAAGATCGTTATTACAGCACTTTGCATGGCGCTGGTTCTTGCGGGCATCGCGATATACTCTGCCGCAAACCGCGCAGATATATATGAAGCTGACGGAGCCTATCTTGCTTATTCTGACTTTAACGGCGACTTCGAGCTGGTCGCTGCATTCTTCCCGGGGGATATCGAAAACAAGAAGCCGGTCAAGAGCAAAACGGTATCTCAGGTCGTTGACGAAGAGTCGAACATGCCGGTCATGATCGGAGTTTACCGCGATGGAAAACTGCTTGAAGATCCCGGGGAGTTCTTCGACAAAGTCGAAAAATGCACGCTGACGGCCGAACCGAACGAGAACGACGCAGTGCGCCTTTCAGAGCCGGAATATAAGATAGATTATGCTCCCGCAGCGCGCGAGTGCGACTTGCATTACAACGGCAGAAGCGGGACCAGTGAGCTCTGCTGGGAGCTGATAATGAAGAACGGCGACACGCTACGCCTTAAGCAGACATTCGAAGTGCTGCCGCTGGAACATCAGATATTCACAGCGGATGACTTTCCGATGGATACTATAGAGGATATCGAGGCGCTGATCGGGAAGATCAATGCGGAAGCTTCGGATGATGCCGTCGTTGATATCTATTTGCCGCCGAAGACGTATAATGGGGATCTGTCGATCGTCTCCCGCTCGGTCAACATATTCGGCGATCCTGACGGAGGGACGGTACTGAAGGGGTCGCTTTCTGTCAATACGGATATTCCGTACAATATGCACCTGACAGATATCTCCTTCGAAGGGCAGAGCGGTACCGGGCTCAGTGCCACAGCCTCTGTCTTTATGGAGCATTGCAGCTTTACAGGCTACGACATAGGAGCCGTGGCACTCGACGGAGGAATGATAGCGGTGCACGACTGTACATTCAAAGATAACGGAGTAGGTTTTAAATACAACTCAACCAGGCACTCATCTTTCGACAACGTCTTTCCGAACAATACGCTCACCGGCAATGACATAGGAGTGCAGTTTGCCCGTCTGGAAGGCACTATCTGTTTAATTTTCGAGGGCACAGTCTTTAAAGACAACCGCGTCGACATCGACAATCCGATCGACTACCCGATCGACACCGCTGACGCCGAATTCCGCTGATTTTTACATATAAATACCAGTTGATCGATCGAACGAAAAGCTCCGGCCACAGGCCGGAGCTTTTCGTTTGCGAAAATATCTAACTAAGAAAGAACAATCAAAAGAAAAAGGTCAATTGCCGAATTCCTTCGACACCCATATTGTAGCATGTGATTGTGTAGATAACATTGTGCCAATGTGTGCATATCTTCACATTTGTGCTGGCGTTTTTATGACAATCAGGATGACTGATATAGCCGGGGAGGTATGCTCCCGGCTTATTGGTTTTATGTGGGCTTAAATTTAAAATGAATGTCAAAGATAAAAATGTTGATCCGCAGTTTAACTGAGAAAAATGAAGAATGCATAATGGGATGAACTTTATTGGGGGGGTGATGGTTATCAGGAAACTACTTGTGATACTGACAGGCTGCTTTCTTTGCATAATGACTTCATGCTCATCAACTTCAACTTCAACTACAGCTCCGGATACATCAAGAGATTCCGGGTGGGTGTATTTTACTGAATTAACATCTGTTCCTACACCGGATTCATGTGTAGACGGCATTACTTATGGAAGCACCTTTACAAACGATGAGGGAAACGCGGTGTACGTCTACTACGTAGGCGATGACAGCAACTCGGCAGATGATCAGTATGAAAAGTATTATGACATTCTGGAGAATGTCTGCGATTTTGATTTCATTCAAACCCCTAGTGACACTGCCGGTAAAACGGCAATCAAAAAGGGCGCTATAGCCAGAGAGGATGATGAGAACTTGTTTGGCATGGCGCTGGGAGAAACAAAGAAGGGGATCAGCTTTATGGAAGTGATGTTCTTTACAAAAAAGAGTGTCTCATCTTCGGGTCCATCGAGTTCGCAGAACAACCGGAACAGTCAAAGCACACATAGTGCTTCGCTGGGAGAACAGCAGGCGCTGAAAAAGGCCGGGGAATATCTGGACTATACCGCTTTTTCATACGATGGTCTCGTTGATCAATTGGAGTATGAGGGATTCTCGCACAGTGAAGCAGTCTATGCGGCAGATAACTGCGGAGCCAACTGGAATGAGCAGGCGGCAAGGAAAGCGCGGGAGTATTTGGACTACACGTCATTCTCAAGAGATGGGCTGATATCTCAGCTTGAGTACGAGGGGTTTACTCACAGTCAGGCAGAATACGGCGTAAAAGCTGTAGGGTACTGATCGTACTCAGCTGGTCAGACATATTATTTAATTATCTATTTAAAAGAAAGGATCAAAATGATGAAAACTATTCAGAAGAAACGCGTAATACTGTCAGCAATACTTGCGTTTTGCATGGTGTTCCTGCTGGCCGGTTGTGGTGCTAAAGAACTTTCATATGATGAGGCACTGGGCAAGCTGATTACTTACATTGAAGAAAACGGCACGCCGCTCAGCGACGGCTCATTCGAAATAGTAGTAGATCAGACCAATGTTTCACCAAACTATCATAATCACTTTGTGGCGAAAGACGGAGCGGTAAGCGTCGTAAGAGAAAGAGACGAGAATGCAGGTCTCCAGTATACAAGTGCTTTGGGCTTTGCGCCGGGACAGGAAGATGAACACAGCTTCAAGATGTTTATGGATGCTACGATCTTTGTTGATGGCGAGGGTAAGATCGAAGGCGAAGAAAGTGCAACCGGGTTCGTAACAGCCTCCTCATATACCGGAGACTCGGGTATCACAATTACTGAGACGGATCCGGGACTGAGCGCGGATTATAAGGTGATCTCACCTGAGACGCTGATGGCTCAGGACGGCTTCAAATACCTGAATGAAAGCCTTAAGGCACTGGCCGCGCTGCTTGAGGAAGGTGAGCTCGGCTTTGGCATAGACAAGCTCGGCTTCACGGCTTACACAGTAGAGGAGTAAAGACACAAACCCCGGCAATTATGTAAAAACCTGTCACATCAAAATGCACATACGCATGAAAGCCGGTCGCGTGGCCGGCTTTTGCTATTGCTCAAAGTCTGTTAAGGATAGGGGCTGTTTCCTTGAAGACCACTATATCTTGTGATAACATCGATTTGCATATGGAAAAGAGGACTCCTTTTGGGGTCTGCAAAAATGGAGGGAATCGTTATGAAATGCCCGTATTGCAACTTCGAAGACACTAAGGTAGTGGACTCAAGACCTGTCGAAGACGGACTGGCGACAAGAAGAAGACGCGAGTGCACCAAGTGCAAGAAGAGATTCACGACTTTTGAAAAGATCGAGAATTCTCTGCTCGTGGTTGTCAAGAAGGACGGCACAAGAGAGAGCTTCGACAAGAACAAGATCATCAACGGCATACTGAAGGCCTGCCAGAAGACCAAGGTCACGTATGAGGATGTCCAGAGGATAGCCGACAACATCGAGAGAGGTCTTTCCAACACCATGGAAAAGGAGATCCAGTCGACGAGCATCGGACTTCTCATCATGGAAGAACTCAAGGCGATCGACCAGGTGGCGTACGTGAGGTTCGCTTCCGTATACAGGGAGTTCCAGACGATCGACACCTTCATCGACGAGATCAACAAGCTTACAAGAAACAAGGGCAATCAGTAAATAAAAGGAGGAGCAACAGGGATGCTCAGAGTTGCGATAGACGGACCGAGCGGCACGGGCAAGAGCACGATCGCGAAAGCTGTAGCCGTACGTTTCGGACTGGAATACATCGATACGGGAGCCATGTACAGGGCTCTCGGCCTCAAGGCGCGCAGGACAGGCGTGGATGAGTTCAACGAAGACGCTGTAAGAGAGATGCTTGATGTCACTTCGATAGACTTCAACGGCGGAGCGACCATGCTGGACGGCGAGGACGTGAGCGGACTCATAAGGACCAACGAGATATCCATGGCCGCGTCCAACATCTCCAAGCTTGCCATCGTCAGGGCTAAGGTAGATGAAGTCAGCAGACATCTTGCAGCGACAAAGGATGTTGTCATGGAAGGCAGGGACATCGGCACGACGGTGATACCGGATGCCGAGGTCAAGATCTTCATGACGGCTTCGCCTGAAATAAGGGCGGAGAGGCGCTATAAGCAGCTGCTGGAAGCCGGGAAAGAAGCCGACTACGATCAGATCTTAAAGGAAGTCAAGGAGAGGGACTATCAGGACTCGCACCGCGAGGTAAGCCCGCTGAGACAGGCGGATGATGCCGTATTCCTGGATACTTCAGACCTGAATATAGACCAGGTCGTAGACGCGGTAGCAGGTATCATTGCTGAGAAGACCGGCCGCACCGCGTAGCTTGTGTATTAACAAAATCATAGAGCCGCGTCCTTGTGGGCGCGGCTTTTAAAATGGTAATATAAGCGTGTGTGCTCCGGAGAGGAGCAAAAATGAAGATCAAGAAAATGCCTGAGAGCGAGAGACCTCAGGAGAAGATGCTCTTTGCGGGAGCGGGAGGACTCAGCAATTCAGAACTGCTGGCTCTCATCATCAGGACAGGCACCGGAGACAAGTCCGCGGTAAGGCTCGCGGACGAGGTCATTTCCTACACGAATGAAAAAACCGGCGGCCTCGGGACGGCTGAGGTGAGAGAACTTACGGAGATCGACGGCATAGGGGATGCTAAGGCGTGCTCGATAGTCGCCGCCATGGAACTCTCAAGACGCCTCATATCCGCCCGGCAGGGGACGCTGAAGGTAAGGATAAGAGACAGCAGGCAGGTAGCCGAGATACTGACTGAAGAGATGATGGGTGAAAAGCGTGAATTATTCATGACACTCAATCTCAATTCAAAACTTCAGGTCGAATCAAAGTCGGTCATATCCATCGGAAATCTGGACAGCGCGCCGGTACACCCGAGAGAGGTGTTCGGACCTGCAGTCAGACGCGGAGCCGCCGCGGTGGTGGTGGCCCACAATCATCCGAGCGGAGACCCGACCCCGAGCACTCAGGACATCGATGTAACAAAAAGACTCATAAAGGCTTCCGAGATACTCGGGATAAGGCTGCTGGATCACGTAATAGTCGGGAACGGCTGCTTCACGAGTATGAAATCGGAAGGCTATTTTGCGGACTGAAAGCATATGGACAGAATAGTAACGGTACAGGACATAATAGACGCGCTGGGCATGGCAGGACAGCTTGTTTCGCTGAACGGCGAGCCGTCGTGCGCCGCCATCATGGCGCTTTATACGGACCCTGTTCTGGCTGCGGCCGGATCGGAAAGGATCAGCGGCATCACATACAACTCGCTGGAAGCCGCGAAAGGCTCGCTTTTTGTATGCAAGGGAGCGCTGTTCAAGGAAAAGTATCTTGAAGACGCGCTCGCAAAAGGCGCGGTGTGCTATGTAAGGGAAGATCCTGACGCGGAAGAGGCCTCCACCTGCGCCATCGTGAGCGAAGAGGAGGCAAAAGCCGCGGCGGGGCGCATCCTCAGGGAAAAAGCCGAGAAAGGCATGGGCATATATGTCAGAGACATACGCAAGGCGATGCCCGTGATAGCAGAGACATTCTACGGAAAGCTTTACGACTTCATCAGGGTAGTCGGGATAACGGGCACCAAGGGAAAGTCCACCACGGCATTCTTCATGAGATACATAATCGACGACTATCTCAGGGAGACTTCCGGGAAGCGCTGCGCCATACTGTCCGGCATAGAGAATTATGACGGCGTGGTCGATGAAGAGTCATCCCTCACGACGCCGGAGACATTCGAGATCTACAGGCACATGGACAATGCCATGAAAAGCGGCATTAGATATTTGGTTATGGAGGTCTCGAGCCAGGCGCTCAAGTATGACAGGGTGCTGGGACTCGATTTTGACGCCGTCGCTTTCCTTAACATCGGGAGCGATCACATAAGCGATATAGAGCATCCGGACTTCGATGATTATCTTGAGTCCAAACTGAAGATCTTCGACGACTGCCGCAGGGCGTGCGTCAATCTCGACTGCGAAGAGCAGGAGAGGATACAGGCCGCCGCAAAGACCTGTCCGCTGCTTATCACGTTCAGCAGACGCGACAGCGGCGCGAATGTATACGGATATGACATCGTTTCGGACAAAGGCAGGGTATCGATGCGCGTCCGCGGCAGGGACATCCCGGGCTATGAGGACTTTGATGTGGAGTTCACCCTCGGGACCTTCGGCATCATAAATGTCGAGAACGCTCTCGCGGCTGTGTCGCTCGCGGTCCTTCTGGGCATACCTCTAAAGCATATAAAGGCCGGGCTCGCTTCCGCGATGACGCCGGGGCGCATGGAGGCCTTCTACAGCAAGGACGGAAAGCGCGTCGCCATAGTGGACTACGCTCATAACGGGCTCAGTTTTGAGACGTTCTATGAAACGGCAAGGTCGGAATTCCCGGACAGGAAGATCATCTCGGTATTCGGCGCTACCGGCGGCAAGGGCGTCAACAGGCGCATTGACATCGGAAAGGCCGCGGGGCGTTTCAGCGATTACACGATAATCACAGAGGACGATCCGGGTCCGGAAAAACTCGAGGACATCTGTGAGGCCATCGCCGAACAAATAAGGTCACAAGGCGGAAAATGCGAGATCGTTCCGGACAGGCCGGAAGCCATAAAGAAGGCGATAAGCCTGATGGACGACGATACGCTGCTCTTTATCGCCGGAAAGGGGCGGGAGCACAAGCAGAAAAGGGAACACGGGAGCGTGGAAATCCCTTCAGACGTCGACGTAGTGAGCGAGTATCTGTAAGACTGAATTTGAGGCCGGAGCAGGAATGCTCCGGCTTTTGTATTTCAATGTATTTTTTGTAATTGACTGGCATTGTGGCTATATGTATAATATCTATGTATGTTTATGTCATCTAACCGTATATGTTGTGCCGGGCTGCCGGTAAAGGCCCAACATAACGTATTCCGGAGATAATGTATATACTACAAATTACATAATTGATAAGGAGGTGCTTATGTCACCGGTTTTGACTGTTGTGATCAGCATTGTAGTCCTTATCGTCGGTATAGCAATAGGTTATGTACTGCGCAAGAATATCGGAGAGAAAGCGATAGGAAGCGCGGAACAGCAGGCCAGGAACATGATCCTGGACGCGCAGAATACTGTCGAGAACCTCAAGAAGGAGAAAGTGCTTGAGGCGAAAGAGGAAATACATAAGCTGAGAGAAGAGTATGAAGGAGAGCTCAAGTCCAGAAGGGCTGAAGTCTCCAAGGCAGAGAGAAGGATACAGCAAAAGGAAGAGAATATCGACCGCAAGCTCGAAAGCATTGAGAAGCGTGAGAATGGCCTCAGCAAGAGAGAGCAGTCGATGAACGAGAAACACAAGGAAATCGATTCTTACATCGCCAAGCAGGTCGCGGAACTCGAGAGGATCTCGGGTTACACCAGAGAAGAGGCCAAGCATCTGCTTCTGCAGGAGCTTGAGACGGAGATCCGCAAGGACGCTTCCGACATGATAGTGAGCATCGAGAACGAAGCCAGGGAGGAAGGCGACAAAAGGGCAAGAGAGATCATCACGACCGCGATCCAGAGATACGCGTCGGATCAGGTCACTGAGACCACCGTTTCAGTCGTCAGCCTGCCGAATGACGACATGAAGGGCCGCATCATCGGAAGAGAGGGCCGCAACATCAGAGCCATCGAGACTCTGACAGGCGTTGACCTCATCATCGACGATACGCCGGAGGCAGTCATTCTTTCGGGCTTCGACCCGGTCAGAAGAGAGATCGCGAGGATCGCTCTCGAGAAGCTGATCGTAGACGGCAGGATCCATCCGGCAAGGATCGAAGAGATGGTCCAGAAGGCCACGAAAGAGGTCAATACCATCATCAAGGAAGAGGGAGAAAGAGCGTGCTTCGAGACAGGCGTGCACAACCTCAACCCTGAGATGGTAAGACTCATCGGAAGGCTCAAATACAGGACATCATACGGCCAGAACGTGCTCCAGCACTCGATAGAGGTAGCGACGCTCGCGGGAATGATGGCTGAAGAACTCGGGCTCGATCCTAAGCTTGCCAGACGCGGCGGACTGCTGCACGATATCGGCAAGGCGATCGACCACGAAGTAGAAGGAACGCACGTCGAGATCGGCGTGAACATCTGCAAGAAGTACAAAGAATCCTGGAAGGTCATAAACGCGGTAGAGGCGCATCACGGAGACGTGGAGCCTACTACCCTCGAGGCCATGCTCGTCGGCGCGGCCGACGCGCTGTCAGCCGCCAGACCGGGCGCAAGAAGAGAGACTCTCGAGTCCTACATCAAGAGGCTCGAGAACCTCGAGAAGATCGCGAACAGCACAAAGGGAGTCGAGAAATCCTACGCCATCCAGGCGGGCCGCGAGATCAGAGTCGCTGTCAAGCCTAACCAGGTCAAGGATGAGGAAGTCCCTATGCTGGCAAGAGAGATCGCCAAGAAGATCGAGGCCGAACTCGAATATCCGGGACAGATCAAGGTCAACGTCGTCAGAGAGACGAGGGCCACGGATTTCGCAAAATGATTTATCTTGACAATAGCGCAACTACAAGACAATACGACGAAGTCACGGAACTGATGTACAGGGCTGCCAAAGAAAACTTTGGCAACCCTTCGTCTTTGCATGCGCTTGGCTTCGAGGCGGGGAACCTGCTGTACGACGCGCGCAGGCAGATCGCGGATCTGCTGCCGCCTGCGGGCAGCGTCATCTTCACCTCAGGCGGCACCGAGAGCGACAACATGGCTCTGCTCTCGTCTGCGCGCAAGCTTCGCCGCCGCGGCAACAGAATCATCACGACAAAGGTAGAGCATCCGGCGGTGCTGGAAACCTGCAAAAGACTGAAAGAAGACGGCTTTGAGATCGTATATCTGGACGTCGACGTGGACGGTTATGTGGAAGAGCAGGTGCTGAAAGCGGCACTTGACGAGAATACAATTATCGTATCTATCATGGCCGTCAACAATGAAGTGGGCACCATACAGCCTGTGATACCTGTCGGAAGGACCATAAGGGACTATAACAGGCAGCATGGCACGGAGATCATCTTCCACACGGACGCCGTGCAGGCCTTTGGCAAGCTCGCTCTCGATCAGCTCGACGCCGATCTCATCTCCGCGAGCGGCCACAAGTTCCACGGCCCTAAAGGCACCGGATTCCTCTATATGAAGAAGCGTCACAGCCTGCCGGCCTTCATCACGGGCGGCGGACAGGAAGGCGGATTCAGGTCCTCGACCGAGAACACTCCGGGGATCGCGGGCATGGGCCTCGCGGCAGAGATGTCCTGCACTGACCTCATGATGAAGACCAGCCGCATGGGAGTGGTCAATAATTATCTGCTGGACGGCCTCAGGACCGAGATCAGCGATATCATCGTGAACGGTCCGATGGAGCTCGGATATACGCTCCACGACCACGGAAAGCGCTGCCCGTCCGTCCTCAACGTCACATTTGAGGGTACGCGCGGCGAGGTGCTGCTGCACACGCTCGAGCAGGACGGCATATATGTATCTACCGGATCGGCATGTTCGTCCAATAAGACAGGCGACAGCCACGTGCTGCAGGCCATGTCAATGACACATAAGGAAATAGAAGGCGCGCTGCGCTTCAGCTTCTCGGAGTTCAACACGGCGGAAGAGATGGACTATGTGATAGACCGCACAAAGACCGCTGTTGAGAGATTCCGCAGGCTGGGCAGCTTCCGCTGATAACAGAAACTGTTTATACCCCAAAGCAGACCGCAACAGGGAAAAGGGGTAAGTGAGAATGGATCAGGATAAGAATTTATTCATAGTAAGATGCGGCGAGGTAGCTCTGAAGGGCATGAACAAACCGTACTTCGAGCGTGTGCTCATCGAGAGGCTGCGCGGCGCTTTGTCGTGCTATGAAGGCGCGGAGGCAAAGTGGATAGACGGTCTTATGTTCGTCAGAGTGCCGGCAAACGTGCCCGAGGACGAAGTCATCGCGAAGTGCGTCAGGGTGTTCGGCGTAGCGTCGGTGAGCCCGGCTGTTGAGGCGCCTAAGGATATCAATGCAATAGGCCGCATCGCCGGGGAATACATGAAGAAGGTCATGGAAGAGGACGGCGTGAAGACCTTCAAGGTCAAGGGCAAGAGAGCCGACAAGTCGTTCGCCGTGGAATCGCCGGAGATCGCGAGACAGGTGGGCGGCATGGTGCTGAAGGCGAATAAGGACCTCAGCGTCGACGTTCACAGGCCTGACTGCGTCCTGACTGTAGATGTGAGGCGCGAGGGCGCGTATATCTTCAGGGACAAGATAAGAGGTTTCGGAGGCCTCCCTCTCGGCACGAACGGCAAGGGGCTGATCCTCATGTCGGGCGGCATAGACAGCCCGGTCGCGGCTTTCATGATGGCAAAGCGCGGCATGAGCATCGAGGCGGTACACTTCCATTCATATCCGTATACCAGCCAGAGAGCTCAGCGCAAGGTAGAGGAACTCGTAAAGGTGCTGGCGGGCTACATGGGCACTGTAAAGATGCACGTCATCAATCTGCTTCCTATCCAGGAAGAGATAGTGAAGAACTGCCCTGAAGACGAGACGACACTGCTTGTGAGGCGCTTCATGATGAGGATAGCCGAGCAGATAGCGGTCAAAAACGGCGCCATGATGCTGATCACGGGCGAGGACCTCGGCCAGGTGGCGAGCCAGACGGCGGAAGCGCTGGTCGTGACAGACAGCGTCGTGAGCATGCCTGTGATGAGGCCGCTTATCGCGATGGACAAGGTAGATATCATGGACAAGGCGCGCGAGATAGGCACATACGATATCTCGATACAGCCTTACGAGGACTGCTGCACTGTTTTCCTGCCTAAGCACCCAGTCACAAAGCCGAAGAAGGACCGCATAGAGAAGTCCGAATCGGCGCTCGACGTGGACAGACTGGTAAAGAATGCCGTCGCGTCCGAGGAAATAGTTGAAATCAGGCCGTAGTCCTTCTCTCAACTGCTTGACAAGATATATTCACAGTGTTAGAATTGTGAAAAATCATAAAAAATTACAAATTTTTTGTTAGAAATCAGGAAAGTTTAATGTTCGTCACACAATTTATTCTCACTCTGATCATTCTTATCGGTATTATTCTCGGCTTCAGCCTTAGAGGCGGCAGGGAATGATGCCCCGGTTGGTTTGAGACAAGCGGAAGACGGCGCGGGCCGTCAGACGGACATGACCGGAACACGCCATCAGACCCTGCGATCGATACATCAGATCGCAGGTCTTTTTATGAAATAAGCTAATTCATTTACCAACATTTTTTAATCAGATATTGCAAGGAGATAAAGAATTGAAACTTACCGGCGCAGATATACTTATGGAGTGCCTGCTCGAACAGGACGTGGATGCCGTATTCGGATATCCCGGCGGAACGATACTGAACGTATATGACAGTCTCGTAAAGTATAAGGACAGGATACATCACTATCTTACCGCTCATGAGCAGGGCGCTTCGCATGCCGCGGACGGATACGCGAGAAGCACGGGAAAGGTCGGAGTCGCTTTTTCGACCTCAGGACCGGGCGCGACGAACCTCACTACGGGAGTCGCCACCGCGTACATGGATTCATCGCCTGTGGTATTCATATCATGCAACGTAGCGGAAAACCTCATCGGAAAGGATTCCTTCCAGGAGGTAGACAGCACCGGAGTGATGCTGCCTATAACAAAGTGCACGTTCCAGATCGTCGATGTCAACAGGCTTGCGGATACTGTGCGCAGAGCCTTTGCCATCGCGAGAAGCGGACGCCCGGGCCCTGTGTTCATCGACATACTCAAGAACGTGACTGCCGAGACCGCTGAATATGAATTCATCCCGGCTTCAAAACACAAGGAAGCGGGAGTCATAAAGGCTCTCAGAGACCGCAATATGGTGGACTTCCACATTCCTACCATCGATGAGGAAGACATAGACAAGCTGGTAGAGATGATAGGCGAGTCAAAAAGACCGATGCTCATCTGCGGAGGAGGAGTCGTAAGAGGCCGCGCGCACAAGGAATTCAACGAGTTCGTCAGGCTCGTGGACGCTCCCGCGGCCATAACCGTCATGGGAGGCGGAGGAATGCACGGCCGCGATCCTCATACGACGGGGATGATAGGAATGCACGGATCGCAGGCTTCGAATATAGGAGTCAGTGAGTGCGACCTGCTCATAGCGGTAGGCTGCCGCTTCTCCGACCGTGTTGCTCTCGACCCTGAAACCTTCGCGAGCCAGGCGAAGATAGTGCACATAGACATCGACAGATCCGAGATCAACAAGAACGTCCGCACCGACCATCACATAGTCGGAGACGCGAAGGAGGTACTGAGAAGGCTCAATGAGAAGCTCAGCCCGCAGCAGCATAAGGAGTGGATGGACTTCGTGTTCTCGCATCCTACCGAAACGGAATACGCGGTTGGAGGCCAGAGGCTGGACCCTAAGCAGATCTGCGACACCATCGCCAGACTGATGCCGGAGGATACGATAGTGGCCACGGATGTGGGACAGCATCAGATGTGGGCAATACAGCACTTCCATTTCGATTATCCGGGGCAGCTCCTGACATCGGGAGGCTTCGGGACCATGGGATTCGGGCTCGGGGCCGCCATAGGAGCGGCAGTGGGCAATCCGGACAAGACGGTCATACATATCGCCGGCGACGGAAGCTTCCGCATGAACTGCAACGAGCTCTCAACGGTAGAGCACTACCACATTCCGGTCATCACGTTCATTTTCGACAACCAGACGCTCGGAATGGTGAGGCAGTGGCAGAACCTCATTTATAAGAAGAACTTCTCCGAGTCCACTCTCGACCGCGGCCCTGACTTCGTGAAGCTGGCCGAAGCTTACGGACTTCACGGCAGAAGGGTGAGCAATCAGGAGGAGCTCGCGGAAGTCATCAAAGAGGCCATGGAGCTCAAGGAAGGATTCGTGATCGACTGCATGATAGACATAGACGAGATGGTAAGGCCTATGGTCGGCGGCGGAGATCACATCACGAATTTCATGAGGATATAGGAAGGAGACAGTATGGAAGCAATGAAAGACGCCAGAAGGCAGACGCTCGCGCTGCTTGTGGACAACGAACCGGGAGTCCTCTCGCAGATCGCCAGACTGTTTTCGAGAAAGGGATACAACATAGAGGCCTTCGCCGCGGGACCGACTGAGAATCCGGGCGTTACCAGGATCACCATCGATGTGATGGCGGACGGGCCTCACACCGAGCTCCTGTGCAATCAGCTCAGGAAACTCTATCCGATCCATTCGGTAAAATGGCTCAATACGGAATCTTCGGTCTACAGGGAGCTCATGCTCGTTAAGGTGAAGGCGGACTCGGGAGAGAAGAGAAACGACATCATACAGCTCGCCAACATATTCCGGGCAAACATCATAGATGTGACGACAGACACCATGACTCTCGGCACGACCGGTGATGAAGAAAAGATAAACGGGTTTATAAACATCATGAAGGAGTTCGACATTCTCGAGATCGCAAGGACCGGAGTGGTCGCGATCGAAAGAGGCAAGGCAACGATCAACGATAAATCAAAGGAAAGCGGGGAATTCAACTATGGTAAAAATGTATTATGAGAAAGATTGCAACCTGGACGTTCTTAACGGAAAGAAGATCGCGATCATCGGATACGGTTCGCAGGGACACGCGCACGCTCTCAACTTAAGAGACTCCGGATGCGACGTCATCGTGGGACTCAGGAAGGGCGGAAAGTCCTGGCCTGTAGCGGAAAAGGACGGCTTTGACGTATATCCGATCGCCGAGGCCGCAAAGCAGGCGGACATCATTATGATCCTCATCAACGACGAGGTGCAGGCCGCGGTCTACAAGAGCGAGATCGCTCCTAACCTTGAGCCGGGCAATGCCATAGCTTTCGCGCATGGATTCAACATCCGCTATAAGCAGATCGTAGCGCCTGAAGGCGTCGATGTATTCATGGCAGCTCCTAAGGGCCCGGGGCATACCGTACGCAGCCAGTATGTGGCTGGAAAGGGCGTTCCGTGCCTCATAGCCGTCGAGCAGGACGCTTCCGGCAAGGCGTATGACATCGCTCTCGCGTATATCGCAGGCATTGGCGGAGCCCGCGCGGGCATCCTGGAGACCACGATGGACGAAGAGACCGAGACAGACCTCTTCGGCGAGCAGACTGTACTCTGCGGCGGCGTGGTAGACCTGATGCAGTGCGGATTCGAAGTTCTGGTCGAGGCCGGCTACAAGCCTGAGAACGCTTACTTCGAGTGCATACACGAGATGAAGCTGATCATCGACCTCATCAACAAGGGCGGCATCGCTGCGATGAACTACTCCATCTCCGACACGGCCGAGTTCGGCGAGTATGTGAGCGGACCACGCGTACTTCCGCACGATGAGATCAAGGCCAACATGAGAAAGGTGCTCGCCGACATCCAGGACGGATCGTTCGCGGGCAGATGGATAGCCGAGAACAAGAACGGCCGCACATTCTTCAACTCAAAGAGAGCGCAGCTCGCTAAGCATGAGATGGAAGTCGTGGGCAAGAGACTCAGAGACGAGATGCTCTGGAAGAACGACTCAGATCTGGATAACGCGTCGAATTGATCAGAACCAAGAGGAAAAGATATGAATTCCGATCAGATAAAGAAAGGGGTGGACCGCGCGCCTAACAGAAGCCTTCTGTACGCGCTCGGTCTTACCGAAGAAGAGCAGAGGCGCCCGATAATCGGCGTCGTAAGCTCATACAACGAGATCGTTCCGGGACACATGGACCTGGACAAGATAGCTGACGCCGTAAAGGCAGGCGTACGCGCGGCAGGCGGGACCCCGATACTCGTTCCGGCCATAGCCGTATGCGACGGCATAGCGATGGGCCATGTGGGCATGAAGTACTCCCTTGTGACAAGAGACCTCATAGCAGATTCCACAGAGGCTCTGGCGATCGCGCATCAGTTTGACGGCCTGGTCATGATCCCTAACTGCGACAAGAATGTTCCGGGACTTCTCATGGCTGCGGCCAGGATAAACGTCCCGACCATATTCTGCTCCGGCGGACCGATGCTGGCAGGACGTCTTCCTGACGGACGCCGCACATGCCTCTCGCACATGTTCGAGGCTGTAGGCGCTTACCACGCGGGAAAGCTTGACGAGGACGGCGTTCAGACATACGTCGAGAAGGCCTGCCCGTCATGCGGATCCTGCTCAGGGATGTACACCGCGAACTCGATGAACTGCCTGACTGAGGCCATAGGAATGGCTCTTCCGGGAAACGGCACGATTCCCGCGCCGTATTCCGCGAGGATACGCCTGGCAAAGGCCTCGGGCATGCAGATCATGAAGCTGGTCGAGCAGGACATAAAGCCAAGCGACATCATGACGGCCGCGGCTTTCCACAACGCCGAGACCGTGGACATGGCGCTCGGATGCTCGACAAACACGATGCTGCATCTGCCGGCGATAGCTCACGAGGCCCATGTCGACATGGATTTCGACATGGCCAACGAGATCAGCTCAAAGACTCCTAATCTGTGCCACCTCGCTCCGGCGGGAGACACATTCATGGAAGATCTCGACAACGCGGGCGGAGTATACGCGGTGATGAAGGAGCTCACAAAGGGCGATCTTCTTGATCTGTCCGTAATGACCGTCACAACGAAGACAATGGGCGAGAACATAGAACACGCGGAGAACCTCGATCCTGAGATAATACGTCCGTTCGACGACCCGTTCATGAAGACAGGCGGCATCGCGGTGCTCAAGGGCAATCTGGCTCCGGACGGCTGCGTCGTCAAGCAGGCGGCGGTCAAGGAGTCGATGCTTCAGCACGAAGGTCCCGCGAGAGTCTTCGATTCGGAAGATGACGCCATCAAGGTCATCTACGAAGGCGGCATCAAACCTGGCGACGTTGTCGTCATCAGGTATGAAGGACCTAAGGGCGGTCCGGGAATGAGGGAGATGCTGAATCCTACATCCGCCATCGCGGGAATGGGGCTCGACGAATCGGTAGCGCTCATCACCGACGGCAGGTTCTCGGGAGCCACGAGAGGCGCCTCCATAGGGCATGTGAGCCCTGAGGCGGCATCGGGCGGAAACATCGCTCTTGTACACGAAGGCGACATGATCGCCATCGACATAGTCAACAAGACTATCGAACTCAAGGTTTCCGATGAAGAACTCGCGGAGAGACGTTCTTCATGGGTATGCCCTGAACCTAAGATAAAGACAGGATATCTCGCCAGATACGCGAAGCTCGTAAGCTCCGCGGACAAGGGCGCGATACTGGAATAGCAACTAATTGATACACCAGAGGGTAGATATGGATCAGGTCAAAATTTTCGACACTACGCTGAGAGACGGAGAACAGTCGCCGGGCTGCAGCATGAACCTCAATGAAAAGATCGAGGTCGCGCACTGTCTCGAAAAACTGAAGGTAGACATCATCGAAGCCGGCTTTGCCATCGTGTCTCCGGGAGACTTTGAATCGGTAAAGACCATCGCGGAGAACGTGAAGGACTGCACGGTCGCAAGTCTGGCGCGCTGCAACGCGAAGGACATCGACGCGGCATGGGAAGCCGTAAAAGGAGCGGTGGACCCGAGGATACACGTGTTCATCGCGACATCTCCGATACACATGGAGTACAAGCTCAAGATGACTCCGGAAGAAGTACTTGAGCAGGCGGCGGCAATGGTCGCGTACGCGAGGAAATACTGCTCTAACATAGAGTTCTCAGCGGAGGACGCGACAAGGAGCGACATCGAATTCCTCAAGAAGATCACGGCTGTCGCCATCGAAAGCGGCGCTACCACGATCAATCTTCCGGATACGGTAGGATATACGACGCCGGATGAGATGGAATACCTGATCAGAGAGGTGAAGGAGAACGTACGCGGAGCCGAGAAGGCCGTCTTTTCAGTACATTGCCACAACGACCTCGGCATGGCCACAGCGAACTCTCTCGCGGGCGTCCGCGGCGGCGTGAGGCAGATAGAGTGCACTGTCAACGGACTCGGCGAGCGCGCGGGCAACACTTCGATGGAAGAAGTGGTCATGGCTCTCAGGACAAGGCAGGATGAGTACGACGCCGACACAAGGATAGACGCGACGCAGATCCACCGCGCCAGCAAGACGGTCTACAACATTATCGGACAGACCGCGCCTATAAACAAGCCTATCGTCGGCAGAAACGCTTTCACGCACGAGGCCGGGATACATCAGCACGGCGTTCTCGCCAACAAGAAGACCTACGAGATCATGACGCCTGAGTCCATTGGGCTCAAGATAAACAACATCGTCCTCGGAAAGCATTCCGGCAGACACGCTGTGGGAAAGAGGCTCGAAGAACTCGGATACAACCTGACGAAGGAAGAACTGGACAGCTGTTTCGAGGAGTTCAAGACCATATGCGACAAAAAGAAGAACATCACGGACGCGGATCTCGAAGCCATAGCCACTCATCACACAGCTGATATCTACACCGATACGGAAGACGGCTACAAGCTCGACTGGTTCCAGCTGTCCACCAGCAACTTCACCACCGCGACGTGTACCGTAAGCCTCATCAAGGGCGAGCAGAAATACCAGAATGTCGCGCTCGGCGACGGACCTATAGACGCGGCGTACAATGCCATAGACATGATCATGGAGCCGGCGGAGCATTCATTCGACATCTTCAATATCCATTCGATATCCGAAGGCAAGGATACGCTGGGCGACGTCACCGTCAAGGTGAACGCTCACGGACGCACTTTCACGGGGCGCGGTCTTTCAACGGATATCATCGAAGCAAGCATAAATGCCTATCTCAAGGCCCTCAACAAGCTGGCGGCTTATGAAGCAGGGCTTGAAGCGGAGCGCGGCTCGGCAGAGGCATAGGAAGGGGGAGCATCATGGGTATGACGATGACGCAGAAGATACTGGCAGCGCATGCCGGACTTCCCGAAGTAAAAGCCGGCGACCTCATCGAGGCAAAGCTGGACATAGTGCTCGGAAACGACGTCACGACGCCGGTCGCCATAGGGGTATTCGAAAAGGCCGGATTCACCGAAGTCTTTGACAAAGACAGGATAGTCATAACGCTCGACCACTACACTCCGTGCAAGGACATAAAGTCGGCCGAGCTCTGCAAGACCGCGAGGACCTTCGCGGCAAAGCATTCCATAAGTCACTTCTATGACGTCGGCGATGTGGGAATAGAGCACGCTCTCCTGCCTGAGCAGGGGATCGTGGGACCGGGAGACTGCATTATAGGAGCGGACTCCCACACATGCACCTACGGGGCGCTCGGAGCTTTCTCGACAGGTGTGGGATCGACGGACATGGCCGCGGGAATGGCATCAGGCCTCAACTGGTTCAAGGTGCCGTCAGCGATAAAGGTTGAGCTCAGCGGCAAGCCGTCCGGATATGTATCCGGCAAGGACGTGATACTGACTCTCATAGGCATGATAGGCGTGGACGGAGCTCTGTACAGATCTCTTGAGTTCACGGGGGACGGAGTCGCGAACCTCAGCATGGACGACAGATTCACCATCTGCAACATGGCGATCGAGGCCGGCGGCAAGAACGGCATATTCCCTGTGGACGACGTGACCATGGAATACGTGAGGGGCAAATTCAAAAGGGAGCCGGCCGTATTCGAGGCCGATCCGGACGCTGAATACGAGCGCTGCGTGAGCATAGATCTATCGGAACTCGAGCCGGTGGTATCCATGCCGCACCTTCCGTCAAATACCGTGAAGGCATCCGAAGCGGCGGGCATGCATATAGACCAGGTGGTCATAGGATCGTGCACGAACGGCCGCATGAGCGACATGAGGATCGCGGCGGATATCATGAAAGGCCGCAGGGTTGCTGACGGCGTCCGCTGCATAGTGATACCGGCGACTCAGCAGATATACCTGCAGTGCCTTGAAGAGGGCATCATAAAGACATTCATCGAGGCGGGATGCGCCGTATCGGCTCCGACCTGCGGACCTTGCCTCGGAGGACACATGGGAGTCATGGCGGACGGCGAAAGGGCTGTGGCCACGACAAACAGAAACTTCGTGGGACGCATGGGACATACAGGAAGCGAGGTCGTGCTTGCGAGCCCGGCTGTCGCGGCGGCGTCAGCTCTGGCAGGCTGCATAGCCGTTCCGGGCGGAGCAGAGGCGTAAAGGAGGCAGGACATGATCAGAGGAAAAACATGGAAATTCGGCGATCACGTCGATACTGACGTCATAATCCCCGCCAGATATCTCAATGCGCCCGAACCGTCCGAACTCGCCAAGCACTGCATGGAAGACATCGACGCGTCCTTCGCCGGAAGCGTCAGCGAGGGAGACATCATGGTAGGCGGCTGGAACTTCGGCTGCGGCTCATCCAGAGAGCACGCGCCTATCGCCATACAGGCGAGCGGAGTATCCTGCGTCATAGCAGCCAGCTTTGCCCGCATCTTCTACAGGAACGCGATAAACATAGGCTTCCCGATACTTGAGTGTCCGGAAGCCAGCGAAGCCATAAAGGCCGGAGACATCGTTTCAGTCGACACTGAAACGGGGACAATTACGGACGAAACGACGGGAATGACCTTCAAAGCCAGGCCTTTCCCTGAATTCATAAAGAAAATAATTGAAAGCGGCGGTCTGCTGCCGTATCTGAAGGATAAGGCAGAGTAAAACAGAGCAGATCCGCAAGTAATTGACCAATATCTAATTACAGTAAAGAAAGGCGACAAAAAGTGAAATACAACATCGCGGTCATTCCGGGAGACGGGATCGGTCCGGAGATAATAGCCGATACGATCGAAGTGCTCAAAAAAGTCGGTGAAAAGTTCGGACACGAGTTCGTTTTCACTGAATATTACGCAGGCGGAGCTGCAATAGATAAGTTCGGAGAGCCTCTGCCTGAGGAGACTATTGACGGATGCCTTGCTTCCGACAGCGTGCTCTTCGGAGCGGTCGGAGGTCCGGCATGGGATAATATGCCGGGAGATCTGAGACCGGAGAAGGCTCTCCTCGGACTCAGGAAAAAGCTGGGACTATTCACCAATCTGAGACCTGCTGCGATACAGCCGGCTCTCAAGGCATCCTGCATGCTCAGGCCTGATGTGGCTGCGGATGGATTCGATCTCATGATAGTAAGGGAACTGACCGGAGGCATATACTTCGGCGAAAGGGGCAGGAGCGAAGACGGAAACACAGCCTTCGATACCGAACTCTACACTGTGCCTGAGATAGAGCGTGTCGCCAGACGAGCCTTCGAGACCGCGAGAAAGCGCAGGAAACACGTGACCAGCGTGGACAAGGCCAACGTTCTCGAGTCATCCAGACTCTGGAGAGAGACGGTGCACCGCCTTGGCGAGACCGAATATCCGGACATCCGCCTCGACGACATGTACGTAGACAACGCGGCCATGCAGCTCATAAGGGATCCGTCGTTCTTCGACGTCGTCGTTACTTCCAACATGTTCGGCGACATCCTGTCTGACGAGGCTTCCCAGATCACGGGATCCATAGGACTGCTTGCGTCGGCGTCCCTCGGCGAGACGCAGAGGGGCATGTACGAGCCTATACACGGCTCCGCTCCTGACATAGCCGGCACGGGACTTGCGAATCCTATCGCGACCATACTCTCAGCCGCGATGATGCTGCGCTATTCATTCGACCTTACGGAAGAGGCCGACTGCATCGAGAACGCTGTTTCCGGCGCGCTTGCCAAAGGTTACAGGACCAAAGACATTGCCGCAGCCGGCGAAGAAGACTGGCTCAGCGGAAACGAAATGAAGGACAGGATACTGGAGCTCATCTGATGGATAAGTACGGATTCATTTTTTACAGGGACGAAGGACAGAAGGACAGCGGCTGGCATGATACGCTGGCGGTCTTCAGCGTAGGCGGCGCCGATGCGGTCAGAAAACTCGTGTCGGAGATAGCTGCCTTTGCCGCGGACTTTTCGCTGACCGGCGATGTCTGGAAACAGTGGATCACATACATGCTCATGATGCACGAGAACGCCTTTACCCTCACATGCGAGAGGCGAAAGGCCGATCCGGCGTCAGCCATGTTCAGGCTCGCCTGCATGGATCTCGCGAAGATACGCGGGATCTTCAGCATGAGCCTCGAAGACCTTGGCCGTGAGACAGGTTCGGAATACCTGACTCTTCTGTCGGATTATGGCAGCCCGTTCGAAGACGCGGCTGAATGCGGCAGCGGCAGGCGCATAAGCGAACTGAGCAGCCGGCTCGACAAGGCAGAGGATGACGCGGAATTCGCGGATATCATATCCGGATACTACGCGGAGTCGGGCGTCGGCATATTCGGCCTCTACAGGGCCTTCAGGATAGGCGGAGAGGACGAAGAAGCGGATATCATGCCGGTAAAGGATACAAGGGACGTATGCTTTGACGACCTTGTCGGATATGAGGCCCAGAAGCAGGCTCTCAGGGAAAACACGGAGGCGTTCATAAGAGGGCTTCCGGCCAACAATGTCCTCCTTTACGGAGACAGCGGCACGGGAAAGTCCACGAGCATACACGCCCTGATGCACGACTACGGAGACCGCGGGCTCAGGCTCATCGAGATCTCCAAGGCGGACAGGAGCCGGCTTCCGTATGTCATGTCCGTCCTTAAAAAACGCAATTACAGATCAGTCATCTTTCTTGACGATCTGTCGTTCGAAGAGGACGAAAGCGACTACAAGGAGCTCAAGGCCATGCTCGAAGGGGCCCTTGAGTCAGGTTCGGACAGGGTGCTCATATATGCCACATCCAACAGGCGCCATCTTGTCCGAGAGACATGGAGAGACAGGAACGACATGGAGTACAACGAAGATATACATCATTCCGACACCATGGAGGAGAAGCTCTCGCTGGCATCGCGCTTCGGCGTGACCATATACTACGGAAAACCGGATCCCGCGGAGTACATGAACATAGTCAGGGTGCTTGCTGAAAGAAAAGGCATCGACATCGATGAGAACGAACTCAGGGACGCCGCGAGGAAATGGGAGATAAGGCACGGAGGCATGAGCGGCCGTGTCGCGAGCCAGCTGATCACATGGCTGGAAAACAGAGAACTGTTCAGACAATGACAAACGGAAGGACAAGGGAGACGAGATGAAGAACACACTGTCGCTCGACAGGATATATCAGGCAGCGTTCGCGCTTAAAGACGCGGCAAGAAAGACCGACCTTATTTATTCACCGCATTTCAGCGGGAAGAACCAGGTCTACTTCAAGACCGAAAACCTGCAGGTAACCGGAAGCTTCAAGCTCAGGGGCGCTTATTTCAAGATAAGCAGGCTGAGCGATGAGGAAAAGGCAGCGGGCATCGTTGCCTGCAGCGCCGGAAACCACGCGCAGGGAGTCGCGCTCGCCGCTCAGCGCATGGGCATAAAGGCGACTATCTGCATGCCGGACGGCGCGCCTATAAGCAAGGTGGAGGCTACAAAATCCTACGGAGCGGATGTCGTTCTGGTAAAGGGAGCCTATGACGACGCCTATCAGTACGCGCTGAAGCTTCAGGAAGAGGAGCATGCCACATTCATCCATCCGTTCGATGACCCTGACGTCATCGCGGGCCAGGGCACCATAGGACTTGAGATACTCGATCAGCTCAAGGACGTGAACGTGCTGGTGGTGCCTGTAGGCGGAGGCGGACTCATATCCGGAGTGGCATTCGCGGCAAAGAGGCTCAAGCCGGGCATAAAGATCTACGGTGTGCAGGCGAAAGAGGCCGCGAGCATGGCGGACAGCCTTAAATACGACGAGCAGGTGACCCTGAACACCGTGAACACCTTCGCGGACGGCATAGCTGTAAAGCACCCGGGAGACCTGACGTTCGACCTCATAAGGAAGTATGTGGACGACGTGGTCACCGTAACCGAAGACGAGATAGCCGTAGCCATCCTGGCGCTTATCGAAAAGCAGAAGCTGATCGCGGAGGGCGCCGGAGCCGTGTCGGTCGCGGCAGTTATGTCGGACAAGATCCCTGAAGAGGGCAAGAACGTGGTATGCCTGGTATCGGGCGGCAACATAGACGTGAACATACTTTCAAGGGTCATCACGAGAGGCCTTGTGACAAGCGGCAGAAACGCCACGCTCCAGATAGCGCTTGAGGACAAGCCGGGACAGCTGGTGGATGTAGCGACCATAATCGCGTCGTGCGGCGCCAACGTTACAGGAGTCCACTACGGACACTCGGATCCTAACACGGCGGTCACCAGCTGCGTGCTGACACTGGAGATTGAGACAAGGGATTTCGAGCAGCTTGAAGAAATAAGACATACGCTTACCGAACAGGGTTTCAGGCTCGTGCAGTAGCGCTGATAAACAAGAAAGATAAACAACAAAGATTTGTTCAAGATAATAAAGAGACACATATAAAACAGACGGAGGATCGAAATGGAGTACAAATTCCCTGTAACAAAGACACAGACACCTAAGGAAAAGCCTGACCAGACGAGTCTGGGCTTCGGAAAGTATTACACGGACCACATGTTCGTCATGGAGTATGACGAGGGACAGGGCTGGCATGACGGCCGCGTCGTTCCTTACGGCCCTATATCTCTTGACCCGGCCGCGACTACGCTGCACTACGGTCAGATGACGTTCGAGGGCATGAAGGCTTACAGAAACCCTGAAGGCGGCATCAACCTCTTCAGGCCGGACATGAACGCGAAGCGCATGATCAAGTCCAATGAAAGACTCTGCATCCCGCCAATCGACGAGGATCTCTTCGTATCGGCGGTAAAGGCGCTGGTCGACGTTGAAAGGGACTGGGTCCCGAGCGTACCGGGAACATCGCTGTATATCAGGCCGTTTATCATCTCTCCTGAGGTGAGCATGGCCGTTCATCCGGCAAGCAGATATCTCTTCATAATCATCCTCAGTCCTGTAGCCGCATACTACGAGGGCAATGACAAGGAGCTCCACGGAAGCCGCATCTGGGTCGAGGAAGAGTTCATAAGAGCAGCCGTCGGAGGCACAGGCTTCGCGAAGTGCGGAGGCAATTACTCCTGCGGAATGATCGCCGCTACAGAGGCAAAGAAGCAGGGCTGCGAAGAAGTCCTGTGGCTGGACGCCAAGGAGCACCGCTATGTCGAAGAGGTCGGCACATCGAATGCCTTCTTCATGATAGGAGACACGGTAATAACTTCTTCGCTCACGGGCTCGATCCTTCCGGGCGTCACCAGAGACAGTACGCTGCAGCTGCTCAAAAAGTGGGGCATCAAGGTAGAGGAGAGACGTCTGCTCCTCTCGGAAGTCCTCGAGGCGGCAGAAAACGGAACTCTGAAGGAAGCCTGGGCTACAGGCACTGCCTGCGTCATCTCGCCGATCGGACTTCTCAGATACAGAGGCACGGATTATCCGATCAACGGAGAGAAGGTCGGCGCGCTCAGCCAGAAGCTCTACGATACGCTCTACGGCATGCAGACAGGCATCCGCGAGCCTGAGATGGAAGGCTGGGTAGTGACACTCTGACCTGACAGACAATACGCTCTGATTTCTTGACAAGGACCGCCTTAAAATGTATCATAGGCGGGTAAAACGATGACGAGGACAGTAAGTTCACCAGGGGGCTTGCCAGAGAGGGATGGCAGCTGGAATCATCCTAAGTCCCGGTGTTCCGAAAACCACCTCCGAGTGGCACCAATAATGCCCGCTTAGACCGCGTCAAAAGTCTGAATGAGTGCCGGCAAAAGGATTTGCCGGAAGATGGGTGGAACCACGGATACTCATACATATCAGAGTATGCGTCCCTTCTGACAACATGTCGGAGGGGACTTTATTTTTTGCCCTTCCGGTCACAATAATCTGACTGACTCCGCTCCCGTATGGCGGAGGCAAGAGAATGAAGGAGGAAAACAAATTGGTAATCACACTGAAAGACGGAAGCAAGAAGGAATACGCGCAGCCGATGTCCGCTTATGATATCGCAAGGGATATCAGCGACGGTCTGGCCAGAGTCGCCTGCATGGCGGAGATAGACGGCAAGGCCGTCGACCTCAGAACAGTCATCGACAGGGACTGCAGCCTGAACATCCTGACATTCGATTCGGACGAAGGAAAGCGCGCTTACAGGCATACATGCTCACACGTCCTGGCTGAGGCCGTAAAGAATCTCTATCCGGACGCCAAACTCGCGATCGGACCTTCCATCGAGAACGGATTCTACTACGACTTCGACATGCCGCCTCTGACAAGAGAGGACCTCGACAGGATCGAAGCCGAGATGAAGAAGATCATCAAGAAGGGCGACAGGCTCGAGTATTTTGAGCTTCCGAGAGAAGAAGCGATACAGATGTACAAGGAGAAGGACGAGCCTTACAAGGTCCAGCTGATCGAAGATCTCCCTGAGGACGAGGCGATCTCGTTCTACAAGCAGGGCGACTTCGTCGAGCTCTGCGCAGGTCCGCACATAATGAGCACAAGACCTATCAAGGCATTCGCTCTCACATCGAGCTCCGGCGCCTACTGGAGAGGCGACGAGCACAATAAGATGCTCACGAGGATCTACGGAACAGCATTTACAAAGAAGGATGACCTCGAGGAATATCTGGCTTACCTCGCGGACATCAAGAACCGCGACCACAACAGGCTCGGCCGCGAGATGGATATCTTCACAACAGTCGATATCATCGGTCAGGGACTCCCGCTCTTCATGCCTAAGGGCACGAAGATCATACAGAAGATGCAGAGATGGATCGAGGACCTCGAGGAGTATGAATGGGGCTATGTGCGCACCAGAACGCCTCTGATGGCCAAGTCCACGCTCTACAAGATCTCCGACCACTGGTATCACTACAAGGACGGCATGTTCCTTCTGGGATATGACAGCATGGACGAGATCATGTCCGCGGAGGACAGATCCAGCGAGATCCGCGGAGTGGAGGACCTGAATCTCATCGAGAACGACGCCGACGCCGACGTAATGGCTCTGCGCCCGATGACATGCCCGTTCCAGTACTACGTTTACAAGGCAAGACAGAAGAGCTACCGCGACCTTCCGTACAGGATGGGAGAGACCTCGACGCTGTTCAGGAACGAGCAGGCCGGCGAGATGCACGGACTCACGAGAGTGCGTCAGTTCACCATCTCCGAAGGACATCTCGTATGCACTCCTGAGCAGATCAAGGACGAGTTCAAGGGCTGCGTAGATCTGGCGAGATACTGTCTCACAACTCTCGGTCTGGAGGAGGACGTCACATACAGATTCTCCAAGTGGGATCCTGATAAGGCTGACGACTATCTGGGCGACGCGGAGTCATGGGAACGTGTCCAGGACCTCATGAGGGAGATCCTCGACGAGATCGGTCTCGAATATAAAGAAGAGACAGGCGAAGCCGCTTTCTACGGCCCTAAGCTCGACATACAGGCAAAGAACGTATACGGTAAAGAGGATACGATGATCACGATCCAGCTGGATATGTTCCTGTCCGAGCGCTATGACATGTACTACATCGACAAGGACGGCCAGAAAAAGCGCCCGTACATCATCCACCGCACGTCGATCGGATGCTACGAGCGTACGCTGGCATGGCTGATCGAGAAGTACGCCGGCAACCTGCCTACATGGCTCTGCCCTGAGCAGGTGCGCATACTGCCTATCTCCGACAAGATCGCAGACTACGCCGAAGAGGTCCGCAGGGAACTCCGCAGAAACGGTGTCGATGTGACTATCGACAGCAGCAGCGAGCGTATCGGATATAAGGTGCGCAAGGCTCAGATGGAGAAGGTGCCGTACATGCTGGTTCTCGGCGCAAAGGAAGCCGAGGAAGGCAACGTATCGGTCCGCTCGAGATACCTGGGCGACGAGGGCGTAAAGCCTCTTGCTGATTTCGTGAGCGATATCTGCGAGGAGATCCGCACCAAGGAGATCCGTAAGATCGAAAAGAAAGATGCATAGAGTTGCGGCGCTGTTTATGGTATCATTAAACGGTAGAGCAAAAATGATCGGAGGCGGCGATATATGGCAATAAAATACAAGAGAGTCCTGATCAAGATAAGCGGAGAAGCCCTTGCGGGCGAGGAGAGATTCGGCGTCAATGACGCTCAGCTCGAAAAGACCGCAAGGCAGATCAAGGAAATACACGACGCCGGAGTCCAGATCGGCATAGTCGTCGGAGGCGGCAACTTCTTCAGAGGCCGCACGGGCGGCAACATCGACAAGCCGACGGCGGACTACATGGGCATGCTGGCAACCGTGATGAACGGACTGGCGCTGCAGGACGCGCTTCTTGCTGCAGGATGCCCGGCCAAACTCATGACCTCGATAGAGATCAGAGACATGGCCGAGGGCTACGCGAGGCGCAAGGCTCTCGACTACCTCGAAGAGGGCAAGGTAGTGGTCTTCGGGGGCGGAATGGGAAGCCCGTTCTTCACGACGGATACCGCGGCCGCTCTGAGGGCTGCCGAGATAGGGGCTGACGTGCTCCTGCTGGCCAAGAACATCGATGCCGTGTATTCGGCGGATCCCAAGGTATATCCGGACGCGGAGAGATACACTGAACTCGCGTACATGGATATCATCGACAGGGATCTCAAGGTCATGGACCTCACGGCCGCGACCATCTGCAAGGACACCTCGACCGCTATATACGTATTCGCGCTCGCGACAGAAGGCAATCTCATGAAAGTGATCAACGGCGAAAACGTCGGCACGCTGATCAAATAGGAGGGATATCATGGCTAAGAAATCACTTGAAGAAAGAATTGAAGGCGCTAAGAGCTTCCTTAAGGAAAACCTCAACACCGTCAGGGCGGGAAGAGCCAATCCGGCGCTCCTTGACAGGATCATGGTCAATTACTACGGCACGCCGACACCTTTGAAGGCGCTCGCCAACATTTCAGTGCCTGATCCGAGGACGCTGCTGATCTCGCCGTTCGATCCTAAGTCCGTAAGCGACATCGAAAGAGCCATCCTTGAGGCCAACATCGGCATCAACCCGACAAACGACGGCAAGGTCATAAGGCTCGCGATCCCGCAGCTCACTGAGGAGAGACGTAAGGAGCTCACCAAAGTCGTAAAGAACTTCGGCGAGGACGCCAAGGTCGCTGTCAGAAATCTCAGGAGAGACGTAAATGATGAACTCAAGAAGGCCCAGAAGGAAGGGGAACTCACAGAGGACGATCTGAAGAAAGAACTCGAAGATACCCAGAAGACCATCGAAAAGGCCATCAAGGACATCGAAGCAATCGTCGCGGACAAAGAAAAGGAACTGATGGAAGTCTGATCCTTCAAACCGGTCATCAAAAAGGAGTTTTTTATAAAATGATGCATTTTCGATCGTTTTCTGCTTGAATATGCATCATTTTTGGATTTTTATCTTCGAAGCAGTTTACGATAACGCAAAATACAGCAGTTATTGTAAACAAAATCACAGTTTCACAGTCTTTTTCGATTCGAAATGATGCATAGGAGCTCCCTGAATGGACATCCATGCATCATTTAAAGAAAAAGTCCTCTTAAGCGGAAATACATTATGGAAAAACGACCTGTACCGACTCATGTCGGAATAATAATGGACGGAAACGGCCGCTGGGCAAAGGCCCGCGGCGTTCCGCGCGTCATGGGGCACAATGCCGGGATGCAGGCGATGAAGAAGATAGTCATCGCCACATCGAATCTCGGCATAAAGTACCTCACTGTGTACGCGTTCTCTACTGAGAACTGGAAACGCAGCACCGAAGAGGTGAGCGGCATCTTCAATCTGATCGTCAAGTACGTCAACTCTGAGCTCGAGGAACTCGATGAGAACAACGTTCACATCAATATCTTCGGCGAGTACGATATGCTGCCTAAAGCATCGGTCGATGCAATCAATAAAATGGTGGGCAGGCTCGCGGGCAACGACGGGCTGGTGTTCAACATCGCGCTCAATTACGGCGGCCGCGACGAGATACTCAGAAGCGTAAAGGCTTTGGCGGCTGAGTGCGTCAAAGAGGGCAGGGATCCTGACGGGCTCACCGAAGATGATATATCCAGGCATCTGTATTCGGGAAGCGCCCACTTCGACGTGCCCGATCCCGATCTCATAATCAGGACCAGCGGCGAGGAGCGCATGTCGAATTTCCTCACATGGCAGGCTGCCTACAGCGAGCTCATGTTTACCGACACGCTCTGGCCGGATTTCACGCCTGAGGAATACGCTGAAATGATAGAAGCATACTCAAGCCGCGACAGGAGGTTCGGCGGACGCAAGGAGGCAGATAAATGAAGACAAGAATAATATCCGGACTTGTGATGGCTCCGCTGCTGATAGTTCTGTATCTTGGCGGCTGGTGGCTCTGGGCGGCGGCGCTGCTCATAGCCTCGATGGGCCTTCAGGAATTCTACAGAGGCTGGGGCAGTCTGGACGTGCATCCGTCGACTACGCTCGGGTACATCATGACGGTGCTGCTCTTCGTGACCGCGATACCACTCAACATCGGAGAGAAAAGCGCGGTGCCGCAGTTCTATGAGAACATGATGGTCATCTGCATATGGATGTTCCTGGCAGTCGCCGCCAGCCTTATCTACGGCTGGAAGATCGACAAGCGGGGGCCGTATGACGCGATGGCGACGGTAACGGGCCTTGTGTATATACCGTTCTTCACATATCACATGGTGATGATCGACATGACAGACTACAGTCTCTTCATCTGGATAGTGGTAATAGCGGCATTCGGCTCGGACATATTCGCCTACTTCACGGGATACTTCCTCGGGAAGCACAAGATGGCTCCTGTTTTGAGCCCTAAGAAGACCATCGAGGGAGCGGTGGGCGGCCTCATCGGCAGCTCCGTGCTGTCATGGCTGTTCGGCTTCATATTCATGAGAGAGATGGCGCTGGTATGTCTGGTGCTCGGCCTTGTCGGAGGAGCCGCCGGAATGGCGGGGGACCTCACGGCGTCCGCGTTCAAGCGCAAGATGGGCATCAAGGACTACGGCGATCTGATCCCGGGACACGGCGGGATAATGGACAGATTCGACAGCGTCATATTCGTGGCTCCGGTCGTCTATTACGCGATATGCCTGATGACAGGCTCACTTAGTATATAAACAACGGGGAAAGAGATAGTGAAAACAGCAATACTTTTCATAGTGATGCTGCTCGTGCTGGTGATCCCGCACGAGTGGGGACACATGACAGTCGCCAGATGGTGCGGCGTAAAAATAAAGGAATTCTCGGTAGGCATGGGGCCGCTCATCTTCAAGAAGCAGAAGGGCGACACCCAGTATTCGATGCGTCTGCTGCCGCTCGGCGGCTACTGCGCGATGGAAGGAGAAGAGGATGCGGTCGACAGCCCGACCTCGTACTCGACAAAGTCGAACGGGCAGAAGGCCGCGATACTCCTTGCCGGCGTAACGATGAACATAATAATAGCGGTCATCGCCGTGACGGTCGCGCTCTGCATATCCGGAGTAGTGGACAATTCCATCAGCTCGGTCGTGGACGGGTCTCCGGCGCAGACCGCGGGACTTCAGGCGGGCGACGTCATTATTGAGATAAACGGAACCAAGACCGACACGTGGGACAAAGTAGTTGAGTGCATAAGCTCGTATAAGGAAGGCGAGACCCTTGAGGTGACATATAAGCGCGGCGACGAAACAGGCACCGCGTCCATAGTTCCGGAGTACAGCGAAGAAAACGGCGGCTACATGATAGGCATAACTGCGGGCGTCACTAAAAACGTCTTCAAGTGTATACGGTACGGACCGGCAACGACATGGGAACTCGCAAAGGCCATGCTCGCGGGTTTCAGGAGCCTGTTCACGGGAGCTGTCGGCATGGACGAGGTAGCCGGGCCTGTAGGGCTCGTAAAGGTAGTCGACTCGGTGGCCAATTACGGCGTAGCACCGTATCTTATGCTGCTGGCGCTGGTAAGCCTGAACCTGGCGCTCTTCAATCTGCTGCCTATACCGGGGCTCGATGGAGGAAAGCTCTTCTTCATCATCCTTAAGATCATATCCGGCGGCAGGATAAACGACGACATGGAGTACAAGGCGACGCTGATCGGAATGGCTATTCTGCTCACGCTCTTCGTACTGGTCACCGTCAACGATGTCATGAACATATTCGGGAAGTAGCACCGGAACGGCAAAAAACACAAACTGTAAAAAACTGAAACGGTAAAAAGCGGAACGGGAAAAAACGGAAAAGGAAAGAAGATGTCAAAAGCTGTTTATTGCGGTGACATAAAAATAGGCGGCGGAGCTCCTGTTTCCATACAGTCGATGACCAACGTCGACACAAGGGACACGGAAGCTCTCGTCAGACAGATAGAGCAGCTCGCTGACGCGGGCTGTCAGATAGTCAGGTGCGCGATCCCTGACATGGAGGCCGCGGAGTCGTTCGGAAGAGCAAAGAAACTCGTCCGCGTTCCTCTCGTCGCGGACATACACTTTGACTACAGGCTCGCGCTGGCCGCGATCGAAGAAGGGGCTGACAAGATAAGGATCAACCCGGGCAACATCGGCAGCAGGGACAGGGTCAGAGCTGTCGTTGACAAGGCGAAGGAACGCGGCATACCTATCAGGGTCGGAGTTAATTCCGGCTCACTGCAGAAAGACCTTATTGAGAAGTACGGCGGAGTCACGGCTGACGCTCTCGCGGAGAGCGGGGCCGGCATGGTCAGGTACATTGAAGATCTCGGCTATGATCAGCTGGTCGTGTCCATCAAGTCGTCGAATGTCCGCATGAATTATGACGCCCATCTGAAGCTGAAAGAGCTGACGGACGCGGCGATCCATATCGGGATCACCGAGTCGGGCACTCCGAAGAACGGCGAACTCAAGTCCGCCATAGGCATAGGTGCGCTGCTTCTCGCCGGGATCGGAGATACGATGCGAGTATCGCTCACGGACGATCCGGTAAAGGAAGTCCTGCTTGCCCGCCGCATCCTCGAGACCGTCGGCATGAGAGAAAAAGCGATAGACGTAGTGTCATGCCCTACATGCGGCAGGACAGAGATAGATCTCATAGGTCTCGCAAACGAGGCTGAGGAGAGGCTGATGCCTATAGCCGCAAGGCGCGCTGAGGCAGGTGCGAAGCCTCTTAAGATAGCAGTCATGGGCTGCGCCGTGAACGGACCGGGCGAGAGCAGAGAGGCCGATTACGGCATCGCCGGAGGCAGAGGCGAGGGACTCGTGTTCAGCCACGGCGAGATACTGGAGAAAGTTGAAGAAAGCAGGCTCATCGACAGGCTGATCGAGCTTGTCGAAGAAGATACGGGCAGATATACGCAATGATAAAGATCTCTGAAGAAATACTTACCGCCGCTGAGCTGGCTGAAGCCAGCGGCAAGGACATCCGTGACATAGACTTTGAGATAAGCAGCGTCAGGGTGTCGCGGATAAACGGAGGCACGAGCGTGGCGCTTGACATAGACGCCAAGCTCAATTTTGTGATGCCCAAAAAGACCGAAGCTCTCATGAAAAAGAGGATAGCGGCAAGGATCGCTTCCGCTGAAAGGGTCAGGGTCAACTATACATATACCGGCGTAAAACTGCCGCAAAGGACGGATGATACCGAAGGCGCGCCGGCCGGCGCGAACGGATACGGAAACGGCGCTTTCCGCAGAAAGAGCAAAAAGGATCAGCCGGCATTTACCAACGAGGCGGGCGAACTCGTGCTGCTCGGCAGCGATTTCAAGGGGGAACCCGTGCCTTTCGCTTCTCTCAGTTCCTACGTCGGCAGCAAGGAGAAGCCGGTGATCGAAGGCGAGATCTTCAGGATGGATTCCATGCCGATAAAGAACGGACGCATGCTGCTAACGATACTCATCGCGTCGGAGACAAGGACGTTCGGCATCAAGGCATTCATATCCGACGCCAAGCAAAAGGAGATCATGGAGAACCTCAGCGCGGGCGACATGATAAGAGTCTGCGGCGCCGTGGAATACGACACCTATGAGCATGAGAACATCATGATGGCATCGGCCATACGGAAGACCGAGAAGAAACTCAAGGAGGATACCTGGCCGGGGCCTCACAGGGTGGAGCTTCACTGCCACACCAAGATGAGCGACAACGACGGCTTCAATGAGGTGAGCGATATCGTCAGCAAGGCCGCTTTCTGGGGGCAGCCGGCGGTAGCCATAACCGACCACGGAGTCGTGCAGGCTTTCCCGGACGCCGCTAAGGAAGCCGCCAGGCTTGCGAAGAACGGCAAGGAGATCAAGATCATTTACGGTGTGGAAGGCTATCTGTATCCTGACGAGGACGCGACCGGGAGCGACGGCACGATAGACATAAAAAAGAACCGCACCTATCACATAATAATACTGGCGAAGAACCAGATCGGACTGAAGAACATCTACAAGCTGGTCAGCACTTCGCACATAGACTACTTCTATCACAGGCCGAGGATACCGCGCTCGGTGCTTCAGGCGCACAGGGAGGGGCTCATAATCGGCTCCGCCTGCGAGGCCGGAGAAGTATACAGGGCTGTCGTCGCGGGAGCGGACGATGATGAACTGGACAGAGTAGCATCTTTCTATGATTATCTTGAGATCCAGCCTCTGGGCAATAACCGCTTCCTCATAGAAGACGGCGTTGCCGGCGGCGAGGAAGATCTGATCCGGAACAATCTCAGGATAATAGACTGCGGAGACAGGCTCGGCAAACTGACGGTCGCGACAACGGATTCGCATTATCCTACTCAGGATGCCTCGATCTACAGGAATATCATCATGGCGGGCATAGGATTCCACGATACACCGTCGGATTCCCTGTATCTGCGCACGACTGACGAGATGATGGAGGAGTTTTCGTACCTTGGCGACAGGGCCGAAGAAATAGTCATCACAAATACCAATAAGATAGCCGACCTCGTAGAAGAAGTCAGGCCGGTCCCTGCCGGCAAGTTCCCGCCTAAGATCGAAGGCGCGGAGGAGAAGCTGAGAGAGAGCTGCTACGCGAAGGCTAGGGAGATATACGGCGACCCGATGCCGCCTGAGATAGAGGAGAGGCTCGAGACCGAATTAAGCTCCATCATAGGAAACGGCTACGCGGTCATGTACATAGCGGCGCAGATGCTGGTGCAGAAGTCGCTGAAGGACGGATACCTTGTCGGATCGAGAGGATCCGTAGGCTCTTCGTTTGCCGCGACTATGGCCGGCATCACGGAAGTGAATCCTCTGGCGCCGCACTATATTTGCCCGGAGTGCAAGCACTTTGAGTGGTCTGACGAGCCGGGCAAATACGATGTCGGCTACGACATGCCGGACAAGGCGTGCCCGGAGTGCGGCGCCCGCATGAAAAAAGAAGGTCTCAACATACCGTTCGCGACCTTCCTGGGGTTCAAGGGCGACAAGGAGCCTGACATAGACCTGAATTTTGCCGGAGAATACCAGCCGGTAGCTCACAGATATGTTGGCGAGATATTCGGCGAGAAGAACGTGTTCAAGGCCGGCACGGTCGCGACCGTAGCTGAGAAGACAGCTTTCGGATACGTGAAGCACTATGTCGAGGATAATGATCTTGATGTCAGCAAATACGACATAGACTTCCTCGTAAAGGGCTGCACCGGCGTCAAGCGGACCACGGGCCAGCATCCGGGCGGCATAATCGTAGTGCCTGACGACCACGAGATATACGAGTTCTGTCCTATACAGAAGCCGGCCAACAAGCGCGACACAGACGTCATAACGACTCACTTCGATTATCACAAGATCGACGAGAACCTTCTGAAACTCGACATACTCGGCCACGACGTGCCGCAGCTCATAAGGCATCTGCAGGTAATGACGGGAGTCGATCCGATGACCATCCCTCTGGATGACAGGCGCACTCTCAGCATATTCACTTCGCTGGACGAGCTGAATATAAAGAACGAGAATTACAGATTCACTCACGGCACCTACGCCATACCTGAATTCGGCACCAACTTCACCAGGGGCATGCTTGACGACATACAGCCTACAACGGTATCCGAACTTATAAAAATGTCGGGATTCTCGCACGGAACCGACGTATGGACCAACAACGCCCAGGATCTTCTTAGAAACAAGACCGCGACGATAGACGAAGTCATCTCGTCGCGTGACGACATAATGAACTTCCTGATCAGCAAGGGACTGCCTAACATAGACGCCTTCAAGATCATGGAAATCGTGCGAAAGAACAGGGTCCTGAGCGAGGAACAGCTGGAACTCATGAAGGAACACGGCGTGCCTGACTGGTACATCAAGTCATGCGAGACGCTCAAGTACATGTTCCCGCGCGCGCATGCCGCGGCATATGTCATGATGTCCATCAGGATGGCGTGGTTCAAGGTCTATTATCCGGAAGCCTTCTATGCCGCGTGGTTCACCTCCAAGGTCGACAGCTTCGATGAAGACGTAATAAAGGGAGGCATACCGGCTGTTGAAGCAAGGATGGATGAGATCGAAAGACTGGCCAACGCCGCTACGGCAAAGCAAAAGGAGCAGCTGACCGTATATGAGGTCATCTATGAGGCTCTGTCAAGGGGCTGTGAGTTCGAGGAACCGGTGCTGGGAGTCGCGAACGCCCGCAGGTTCTCTGTAGTGGACGGAAAGATAATGCTTCCGTTCAACGCGATAAGCGGGATAGGGGATACGGCCGCGGAATCGCTCGCGGACGCGTACGCCGAGAAACCGTTCAACACGCTCGACGATGTCAGGGCAAGGACCAGGCTCACAGGCACGAACATCGAGGACCTGAGAAAGCACGGTCTCTTCGAGGGCCTGCCTGAGTCGGCGCAGATCAGCATCTTCGATCTGTAGAACACTCGAGTTCCCAGCGGCATTCATGATAGAAATAAAACAGTTTATACCTAAGACGGCGGCCTTCGTTCACGGTAAGACAGTCGTAGGCGATGCGTGTCATGCCGCCTGCGCCGAGCCATTCTATATTCGAGATGTCCGTGACCCTGACCGTCTTCTTGATGCCGTGCTCTACCACCTTGAATCTGATGGGGCGGGGAGACATGGCGCCTACGTCGAAGACAGCCAGCACATCAACTGCCTGCCTCATGGTATCAAACCGATCCTTGTTATTATGAATGGCATCCCGGCACCATTATGATACAGAACAAGTGTTCGGTTTTCAAGCCGGAAAAGTGTATTTCGATGTACTAAAAAAGGAGCGAAATGAGCTACAGGATATTCGTCATAAATCCGGGATCGACATCGACCAAACTCGCGTATTTCGAGGATGATAACAAGCTCTGCGAGGCAAACGTCTTCCATGACGCGCCTGAACTCGCGAAACTCGGCAGCGTGAGCAACCAGTTCGGCTACAGAAAGCAGATGATACTGGATTTCCTTGCGGAGAATGGCATCGAACTGCACAAAGCCGACGCGATAGTCGGCCGCGGCGGAGCTTCAGCCAGCGTTAAAGGCGGCACCTATGAAGTTAACGATAAGCTCTTACAAGATATATCCGACCAGGTGACAAAAGTGGACCATCCGGCGAACCTCGGCGTGCCCCTCGCGGCGGAGCTTGCCGCCGAATACGGCTGCCGCGCCTTCATGGTCGACAGCCCGAAGGTGGACGAATTCATAGATGAAGCCCGCATAACGGGCATGGCCGGCCTTTACAGAGGCTCCAGCCTGCACGTTCTGAATCTAAGAGGCACGGCAAGGCTTCACTGCGATAAACACGGAATGAAATATGAAGACTCGAACCTCATCGTCTGCCATATAGACGGAGGCATGTCCATATCCGCCCATCGAAAGGGCCGCATGATAGACGGCACAAACAACGCCTGGGGCGAAGGCCCGTTCACGCCGACCCGCACGGGAGCGCTGCCGGCGCAGCTCGCGGTAGAATGCTTCAGCGAAGGCGGAGCGTACGAAGACCTTTCCATAGGCGATGCCTGCACCAGATCCGGCGGATTCGTCAGTCACTTCGGCACGTCGAATTCGGACAGGGTGCATGAGATGGTCGAAGCGGGCGAGCCAAAGGCTGTCCGCGTGTGGAACGCGATGCTTTATAACATTTGCAAGAGCATCGGAGAGATGGCTGTGGTCCTGTCCGGAGAAGTCGACGCGATAGTCTGCGGAGGAGGACTGCTGAGATTCGGAGATCTCTGTGACTACATCACGGAGCGCTGCGGCTGGATAGCTCCCGTGTACTTCTATCCGGGCGAGGTGGAACATGAAGCCATGGCCGCGGGAGCCCTGAGGGTGCTCAGAGGCGAGGAGAAAGCGCAGGTATATACCGGCATCCCTGTCTGGGACGGATTCGAAGACTGAAAAAAGTCAGAAAAACCTGAATAAAATGCTTGACTTATAATGAACATATGCTAATATATTCATATGAATGTATACGCATATGTTTTTTCATGATCAAAGAGAGGAAAAAGGGCATGCCGAAAAAGAATGAATACATACTTAAGGACATGAACGAAGAAGAACTGCTTGAACTGGCTGATCTTTTCAAGATGTTCGCGGATTCGACGCGCATAAAGATCCTTTACGATCTCTTCGACGGCGAAAAGAACGTTACGGAGATATGCGAGGACATAGAAATGAATCAGTCCGCGGTTTCCCACCAGCTTAAAGCCCTTAAGACGGCAAAACTGATAAAGAGCCGCAGGGACGGCAAGGCGATCTATTACTCGCTTGACGACGACCATGTGAAAACGATAATCGCGATGGGCAAAGAGCACATCGAAGAATAAAAGAAAAGGAGCACAACAATGAAAAAGAAATTCAAACTGATCGACCTGGACTGCGCAAACTGCGCCGCTAAGATGGAAGAAGCCATCAAGAAGATCGACGGAGTCACGGACGCTTCCGTAAGCTTCATGACACAGAAGATGATGATCGAGGCAGATGACGCCGTTTTCGATCAGGTAGTTGAAGAAGCCGTAAAGGCCATCGCGAAAGTCGAGCCTGACTGCCAGGTGGTACTCTGATAATGGACAGATTCACGCCGAAACAGAAAAAAGAATTACAGCAGATAGGCATATCCTTTGTGCTCTTCGTGATCCTCATGGTCTCGGAGCACACGGGACTGTTCCCGGATACGATTGGGGGCACGCTGACACTGCTTCTGCTCTACCTTGTGCCGTACTTTATCGTAGGACATGATGTTGTGCGCAAATGTCTCATAGGCATAAAGAACCGCCAGCTCTTCGATGAAAGTTTTCTGATGACTCTTGCTACAGTCGGAGCGTTCGGCTGCAAAGAGTTCGGAGAGGCAGTCGCGGTAATGCTGTTCTATCAGGTGGGCGAGTTCTTCCAGGGCTATGCCGTAGGAAGGTCCAGAGGATCCATAGCCGATCTGATGAGCATGGCCGCCGACTTCGCCAACCGCGAGGCAGATGACGGATCCATAGAAGTGATCGATCCTGACGATATCGAGGTAGGCGACATCCTTGTGATAAAGCCGGGCGAGAAAATCCCTACGGACGGAGTCGTCATAGAAGGAAACGGACTGATCAATACTTCGGCTCTTACCGGAGAATCAATGCCGAGGCCTGTGGCTGAAGGCGAACAGGTCATATCCGGCTGCATCAACGGAGACAGCCTGCTGAGAGTAAGGGCGGAGAAGGAATTCGACGACTGCACGGTATCACAGATACTGGAACTCGTGGAAGAGGCGTCTTCGCGGAAGTCTCATACGGAGAACTTCATCACGAGGTTCGCGCGCTGGTACACACCGGCTGTCGTTGTAGCCGCCGTGATACTCGCGTTCGTGCCGCCTCTGATCTCCGGCAGCTTCGCCGCGGAGTTCGGCAAGTGGGTGCTGAGAGCCTGCACTTTCCTGGTCATCTCGTGCCCTTGCGCTCTGGTCATATCCGTGCCGCTGGCATTCTTCGGAGGCATAGGCGCGGCTTCGAGGACCGGAGTTCTGGTAAAGGGTTCCAACTATCTGGAACTTCTGTCGCAGCTTGACACGGTCGTATCCGACAAGACAGGCACGCTGACAGAAGGAAAGTTCAGAGTCGCCATGGTAGAAGCGGCAGAAGGCTGTGACGAAGCAGACGTTTTAAGATACGCCGCGGCTGCCGAGAGCGGATCGACTCATCCTATCGCTGCCGCGATCGTCGAGGCATGCGATGATCCTATCCCTCAGTCGGAGATAAAGGATGTCAGAAATGTAGTCGGCAAGGGCATCACAGCCGCCGCGGGCGAGGATATCATAGCGGTCGGCAACGAAAGTTTCTTAAGGGAAGAGGGCATTGAGGTGCCTGAGACCACGGCGGATGCCGCGGGCACAAACTGCTATGTCGCTAAAAACGGAAAGTATATAGGCGTTATCATCGTCGCCGACATGCCTAAGAAGGGCGCCAAAGAAGCGATCAGGCGCATGATGGATGCAGGCGTCAAAACAGTTATGATGCTGACCGGTGACTCAGAAAAGGTCGCCGCTGCCGTTGCTTCGGGGCTTGGCATAACAGACTACAAGGCGCAGCTGCTTCCTCAGGACAAGGTGCATGTAGTTGAAAAACTCATCGAAGGTCTTAAGAAAAAGGCCGGAGGAGGCGAAAAGGCGGATAAAAAGCGCGGCAGACTGGCATTCATAGGCGACGGCATCAACGACGCTCCGGTCCTGTCCATAGCGGATCTGGGGATCGCGATGGGCTCGCTCGGATCTGATGCCGCGATCGAAGCAGCAGACGTGGTCATCATGGACGACGACCTCGGAAAGATCCCGTCAGTCATGAAAACGGCCCGAAAGACGCTCTCAATATCCCGCCAGAACATAGTCTTCGCGCTCTTCGTGAAGTTCGCCTGCCTCGTTTTAGGGGCGCTCGGCATAGCCAACATGTGGATAGCCGTGTTCGCGGACGTGGGAGTCGCTGTCATATGCATACTCAATTCGATGAGGATGCTGAAGAAGCAGTAGCGAGGAAGATTGTTACCTTAACACATCTTAATCTAAATATAGCGTCATAAATTGCTTTGTTATCAACATTTTGTGCTAATATATCACGGAGGCAGGACCTCCGTGATTTAATTTAAAAAAACTGCATGTTTACGGACAGGTAGAGAATTGGCATCAGACAATTTTGACAACAATAAAAAGAATAACAAGGTCAGGGAAGTGACGCAGGACAGCCGCAACGCTTCGGCCAACATGCCGAGACGTCACGGACAGGCGTCGCTGTCTTTTGATTTCGAAAATAAACCGGGCGAAAAGCCGGCCGATCCTGCTCCGGCAAAAAAGGAGACTCCTAAGGCTAAGAAGGAGACCGCACAGCCGAAAAAGCAGTACGGACTGCCGAAGGAACCGGAGAGACCTGTATATAAAGCACCGGTGAAAGACGATCAGCCGGAGCCTGTGACACAGGAGCCGGAAGCGGCGGTGCCTGAAGCCGCCGGCGAGAACTTCGGTGCCAAGGCAGCGGCCGTCGCGTCCGAGAAGATGTCTGCGGCCAAAGCCTTCATGAAAAAGAAGGTAGCCGAGGGACAGAAAGCCGCCAGGAACGCGAGAGATGCCGCCGTCGAAAGAAGAAAGCAGCGCGCATACGAGCAGGCGCTTGAAAAAGCGGCCAGGGAAGCGGAAGCCGCTGAGAAGGCAAAACTCCTCAGCGAGGCGGAAGAGATGGCTGAGGCCGCCGCAGGTGAAGCCGAATACTTTGCCCGCCTTGATGAAGCGGTAAAGGCCAGGATGGCTGACGAGAAAAAAGCTGTCAAGGCCGGGAAAAAGCCTAAAAACGTCACGACCAAGAAAAAGAAACCGCCGAAACCGAAAACTCCGGCTGCCGCCGCGAAGAAGGACAGCGGAAAGACCGAAGCCAAGGGCGCGGGCAAGACATTCTTAAAGAAGGCGAAAAACGGAAAAAAGAAAGGGAAGAACGGCGAAAAGAAGAGAGGCAAATTCAGGTGGGTACTGTCTGTCCTCGAGATACTTCTCGCTCTCATGATCATAGGCGGCATCGCAGGCGGCGCGTACGTTGCCATAACGATAGCCAACGCTCCTGAGATCAACCCTAACCGGATATACAACACTCTGGATGTCAGCACGCACATCTATGACGATAAGGGCAAACTCACCGACGACATCTTCTACTCGGAAAACAGGGACATCATAAGTTATGAAGAACTGCCTGAGAACCTGAAGAACGCGTTCATAGCCATCGAGGACAAGACCTTCTGGACTCACAAAGGCTTCAACATAAAGAGGATATTCGGCGCCATACTGAGTTCCCTGAAGGGCGGAGGCGAGATAAGCGGCACCAGCACCATAACGCAGCAGCTTGCCCGTAACGTCTTCCTGCCTGAGGAAAAGAGCATCCGGTCGATAAAGCGTAAGATAATAGAAATGTACTACGCGCACGTGATCGAGGATGAGCTCAGCAAGGAAGAGATACTCACAGCGTATCTCAACACCATATATCTCGGATACGGCTGCTACGGCGTGGATACCGCGGCAAGAAAGTACTTCAGCTCGGATGTGGAAGACCTCACGCTCGAGCAGTGCGCCGCTCTGGCAGCGCTGCCTCAGGCTCCCGGAGTATACGCTCTGCTCATGACCGAGCCTGATGACGACGAGACCACGACAGATCTGGGCAACGGGCTGTATTCGAACGACTACTCGCGCGACAGGCGCTACCTGGTACTTGACCTCATGGCCGAGCAGGGATATGTAACGCAGGAGGAAGCCGACGCGGCAAAGAAGCCGCTCGAAGAGTTCATCAAGCCGGGCGGAGGAAGCTCGAACACGACTTCAGCGTTCAAGGATTATCTGCTTGAAACCGTCAAGCACGACCTGATGGTGAAATACAATCTGTCCGAAGATGAGGCCACCAAGATGATCTACTCCAAGGGCCTCAACATCTACTCGACTCTTGACTCGCAGGCGCAGAAGGCTGTCGTAAAGCAGTTCAAGAAGAAAGAGAACTTCCCTTCAACAGTCACGGGCAAGGGCAAGGTAGAGGCAGCCATGGTCATCGTCGAGGTCGGCACAGGCCAGATAAAGGCCATGGTCGGCACAAGGAAGGCAAACGGCGAAAAGCTCTTCAACAGAGCTACCAGCCCGCGTCAGCCGGGATCTTCAATAAAGCCTCTTGCTGTTTATTCAGCGGCGCTCCAGAAGAGCTATGACCTGGAGAAGGAAGGTAAGAAGTTCAATTACACCACCTCGGCGTACAAGGACAACCAGGGCGCCAAGTACTGGGGCGACTACATAACGGTCGCGTCCGGCGTCGTGGACGAGAGAATGACGGTCAAGGGCGACACATGGCCAAAGAACTATGAGAGAACGTATTCAGGATACAAGACGTTCAGACAAGCCATACAGCTGTCGAAAAACACCTGCGCGGTAAAGATACTCGCTCAGGTCGGAGTAGACTACTCGCTCGACCTCGTGAAGAAATACGGCATATCGACGATCGTAGACGACACGTCCGAGGCGTATAACGACGTCAACCTCGCGTCGCTCGCTCTCGGAGCCATGACAGAGGGCGTTACCCCGCTCGACATGGCGCTTGCGTACGCGGTATTCCCTAATGGCGGAGTCCACAACTCCGGCATCTGCTACACAAAGGTCACGGACAGCGAAGGAAAGGTGCTTCTTGAGGGCGAATCGGTCGAAACGAAGGTGCTGGACAAAGGCGTCGCGTTCATCATGACAGACGTGCTGCAGTCCGTAGTTTCAAACGGCATCGCCTATGACGCCAAGATAAGCGGCGAGGAAGTAGGCGGAAAGACCGGAACGACCGACGATACCTGGGACATCTGGTTCGACGGATTCACTGCGAAATACGCCGCGGCTCTCTGGATAGGCACGGACGATAACGTGGCTCTCGACACGACTTCGGCAACCGCCGCGAAGCTCTGGAGCAAGATAATGAGCAATGTCAAGAGAGCGAAGGGCGGAGAGTACAAGTCAAGGCCATCCAATGTAATCATCAAGAACGGCGAATACTTCACGAAGGGCACGCAGCCGCCTGATCCGCCGCCTGTTGTGAAAAAGGATAAAGACAAAGACAAGGATAAAGATAAGGACAAAGCCGATCACAGCAGCACCAAGGAACCTGATCCGAACGCGAAGGATGATTCCGGCAAAAAGGACAAAGATTGATCGGAAAACAAAAAAACCTTGCAATCGCAACACTTCGGTGGTATAAATGCAAAGTAAGCTAACGTTTCGAAAGAGTGGGGCCTCCCACTCTTTCACTTATGTATCGGGATTTTGACGGAGAAGAAATGGCAAAAGAGGACATAAGCGGCAGGGTAAGCGAGATGCTGAAACCCTTCCTTGAAGAGAACGGCCTCGAGCTTTACAGGACTGAGTACAAGAAGGAAGGACCCGTATGGGTGCTGAGAGTCAGTCTTGAAAAGCCGGCGGACGCCGAGAACGAATATATAAGCATCGATGACTGTGAGAAGGTGAACAGCTGGCTGAGCGAAAAGCTCGATGAGGACGACTTCATAGGCCGCAGCTACAGCCTGGAAGTCTGCTCGGCAGGGCTCGACAGAGAGCTCATAAAAGAATCGGACTATGTCAGGTTTGCCGGCAGAGCCGTCGAAGTCAGGACATACGAGCAGATACACGGCAGCAAGGAGCACGAGGGCGTGCTTAAGGGAAAAGAAGACGGCGTCGTGACCATAGTTACGGACGACGGCGAACTCGGGATACCTGCCGATAAGATAAGCAAGATCAATTTAGCAGTAGTTTTCTAATATCAGGAGGACAAAATGAGCAAGGAATTTCTGGATGCGTTTGCAGATCTCAAGAAGGAAAAGAACCTTTCGGAAGAGGAGATCATCGGAGCGATCAAGGACTCCATCGAGAATGCATATAAGAAAAATTACGGAGCATCCAATGTGAGAGTCGAAGTTGACATGACTGAAGGAGATGTCACTGTCTACATGGGCATGGAGGTCGTCGAGGAAGTCGAGGACTTTATGACGCAGATCTCACTGGAGGAAGCGAGAGAGATATATGAAGGCTACGAGATAGGCGACATCGTCGAGTATGAGATCGACCCTAAGGACTTCAACAGGATAGCTGCACAGGGCGCCAAGCAGGTCTTCGTCCAGAAGAACAGGGAGGCCGAACGCAACAATTCCTACAATGAATTCATTGAAAAGAAGGGCTCCATCGTCACGGGAAAGGTCGAGAGGATCTCAAACGGCACGATGCTCATCTCGCTCGGCCGCACGGAGGGCAGAGTGCCCGCGTCCGAGCAGGTAAAGACTGAGACCTTCAAGCCGGGCGACCGCATCAAGGTCTATGTCATGGACGTAAAGAAAGAGAACAAGGGCCCTCAGGTGCTGCTCTCAAGATCGCATCCGGGACTCGTAAGAGGTCTCTTTGAACTGGAGATCCCTGAGATCGCGGACGGAACGGTCGAAATCAAGGGAACGGCGCGCGAGGCCGGTTCACGCACAAAGATCGCCGTATACTCGAACGATCCTAACGTGGATCCTGTCGGAGCATGCGTAGGCAACAGAGGAGCCAGAGTCCAGAACATCGCTGACGAGCTCTTCGGAGAGAAGATAGACATCATTGTATGGGACGAGGATCCTGCGGTCCTTATCAGCAACGTGCTGAGACCTGCGATAGTAGAAGGCGTTTACATAAATGAGGACGAGAAGTCGGCGACGGCGGTAGTGCCGGAGCAGCAGCTTTCGCTCGCGATCGGCCGCGAGGGTCAGAACGTAAGGCTCGCCGCCAGGGTAAGCGGATGGAAGATCGATATCAAGAGCAACGAACAGCTCAAGGAAATGGGCTTCGCGTTCGATGAGTACGAAGATTCCGATGAAGCAGAAGGAGTCACTGAAGTTGAGGAGACAGCAGTCAGCGAAGCCGATGCGTAGATGCATCGCATGCAGGGAGTCAAAGCCTCAGGACAGGCTGATGAGGTTCACCTTCGACGGAAAGAAGGTCATTGCCGACAGCGGCCGTCCGAATGACGGCAGAGGCTTCTATCTGTGCGCGGACGAAGGATGCATAGAAACAGCGCTCAGGCGCAAGGCATTCAACCGCGTCTGCAGGCAGAACATGGATATGGAAGAGATCAGAAAGGTTATCGGGCAGGCACTCGATAACTTCCAAGGAGGTACAGATGCCAAAGAAAGTTAGCGAACTGACAAAGGAACTTGATATCAGCTTTCAGGAACTGAAAAGCTTTGCCGATAAACTCGGCATAGCAGTCAGCTCATCAAGGTCTTCTTTAGAGGATCAGGACGCGGACAGACTCGCCAGATCGATCAATATGATGAGAGGCACTCCGTCAGGCAATCAGCCGGGCGCAGGCAAGCCTAAGATCAAGGCGGTCCCTGTCGTCCCTAAAGACGGAGCCAGGCCTAAACCGCCTATGGGCAGACCGGTGATTCCGAAGAAGCCTGTAGTGCCGAAGGAAGAAACTGCCGCGGAAAAACCGGCGGGCGATGTTGACGCGCCTGAAACCGGAGAAAAGAAGGCGGCAGTACCTGAGAAGCCTGAAGCTGTTGCTCCGGAGAGCGCAGATGTCAAGGCTGCTGAGAAAGCCGACGCGCCTGAGGAGAAGCCTGAGATCAAAGCCGGAAAGCCTGAAGAGCCTGCAGCTGAAAAGGCGGCTGAAGAAAAGCCTGCTGAAAAGGAAAAGGCCGGAGCGGAGAAGACAGAGCCGAAGCCGGAACCGGCAAAGGAGCCTGAAAAAGAAGAGGAGTATGTAAATGCTCCGGGCAAGCCGATGCGCTTCAAGAAGATCTCCGATGCCGAGACCGAGAGGAAGAAAGCCGAGGAGCTCAAGAGACAGAGCCGCGAAAGAAGGCAGCAGTCCAGGTCTTCGGAAGGAGAAAAAAGCGAAAAGGGAGACAGAAAAAGATCTCCTAAAGGCAAGGCCGAAGGCGGAAAGGACCAGCGTCACGACCGTCAGGACCGTCCGAGAAAACCTCAGGGCGGCGGCAGCGCTCCGTCTCCTGCAGCGGGAGAAGGCGGCGGCAAAGGCGGCAAGTCTTCGAAAGGCAAGAGCAAGAAGTTCTTTGACAATCGCGACAGAGACAAGCAGTCACGCTTCGACAGAAGAGAAGACGGTCCGGGAGGACGCCGCGGCAATAACAATATCTATGACGAAGCCGCTCTGGAGAAGCAGGAACGCCATAAGAAGAAATATAAGACCAAGACAGTCGAGGAGCCTACGGTAGAAGAACTCCTGCCTGAGGGCACCATAGCCGTTACGGTCCCGATCACGGTAGCCGGACTTTCCGAGCAGGCAGAGATCAGCGTCACCAAGATAATAATGGCAATGATGCAGATGGGCGTAATGGCGACGATAAACCAGACTCTCGACAAGGACGCCGTGGAGATGCTGGCTGAAGACCTTGGACTCCAGATCGTGGTTACAGAGGAAGAGCCGGAGATCGAAGAGCCGGGAATCGACATGCATGAAGACGCCGAGAGCGAACTCAAGCCTCGTCCGCCTATCATCACCGTAATGGGACACGTCGACCATGGTAAGACTTCGCTTCTGGACGCCATCCGCAACACGAACGTCACTGCAGGCGAGTCGGGAGGCATCACGCAGCATATCGGTGCTTCCGAAGTCGAGATCAACGGCAAGAAGATCGTGTTCCTCGATACGCCGGGACACGAAGCCTTCACTACGATGAGAGCCAGAGGAGCTCAGGTAACGGATATCGCCGTACTTGTAGTTGCCGCCGACGACGGAGTCATGCCTCAGACCATAGAGTCGATAAGCCACGCGAAGGCAGCGAACGTGCCTATCATAGTGGCGATCAACAAGATGGACAAGCCGGGCGCGAATCCTGACAGGGTCAAGCAGGAACTCATGGAGCACGGCGTGCTTGTAGAGGACTGGGGCGGAGACGTCATCTCCGTGCCTGTTTCCGCCAAGAAGGGCGAAGGCATCACGGACCTGCTCGAGATGATACTCCTGCAGGCCGACGTGCTCGAACTCAGGGCCAATCCTGACAGGCTTGCGCTTGGTACCGTCATAGAGGCCAGACTCGACAAGGCCAAGGGTCCTGTCGCCACGCTTCTGGTATCGAACGGTACTCTCAAGACGGGACAGAGCGTAGTAGCCGGAACGACATCCGGAAAGATCCGTGTGATGACGGACGACAAGGGCAAAACGATCCGCAAGGCCGGACCGGCAACGGCGGTCGAGATACTCGGTCTTTCCGACGTACCTGACGCGGGCGACATGTTCAATGCCGTAAGGGACGACAAGACAGCGAGAGAGATCGCCGCAAACCGCAGGGAAAAGATGAGGGAGGACGTACTGGCCAAGAACGCCAGCATGACCCTCGACAAGCTCTTCAGCCAGATCCAGCAGGGAGAGGCCAAGGAGCTCAACCTCATCGTCAAGGCGGACGTACAGGGTTCTGTGGGCGCCATCATCACATCGCTCGAGAAGCTCGAGACGCCTGAAGTCAAGATCAACGTCATCCACAGCGGCGTAGGTACTATCAATGAATCCGACGTAATGCTCGCCGAGACATCCAACGCGATCATCATCGGCTTCAACGTAAGACCTACTACTGCTGTTACAAACCAGGCCCAGGCCGCTGACGTCGAAATCAGGCTCTACAGAGTCATCTACGACATCATCGACGAGGTCGAGGCAGCCATGAAGGGCATGCTCGATCCTGAGTATAAGGAAGAAGTCCTCGGCAAGGCAGTTGTCAGAGACACGTTCAAGGTACCGGGAGTCGGCATCATCGGAGGCTGCTACGTCAACGAAGGCATTGTAAAGAGAAACGCGCAGATCAGACTCGTACGCGACGGCATCGTCATCCATGAGGGCGTGATAAGCTCGCTCAAGAGGTTCAAGGACGACGCCAGGGAAGTCGCCGCGGGCTATGAGTGCGGACTCGGCATCGAGAAGTACAACGACATCAAGCCTGATGACGTGATCGAGTGCTTCCAGATGGTCGAGATCGAAAGATAATATAAGGCCGCTCAGAGCGGCGGGGAGCAGCAATGGCTAAATACAGACAGGGAAGGCTCAGCGAAGAGATCAAGAAGAGCGTAAGCGGATTTCTGATCAACGGAGCCAAGGATCCCGCTCTCACATCAAGAATAATAAGCATCACGGGCGCCGAGGTAACGAGAGACCTGAGCTACGCCACGGTCTATGTTTCGCCTGTCTGCCTTGCGGACGAAGACAGGGAGGCGGTCTATTCCGAGGTGCTCGCGGGCTTCGAGCGCGCAAAAGGCGCCATCAGAGGACAGGTGTCGCGCGACATCAAGCTCAGACATACGCCTGAACTCATTTTCAAACTCGATACATCTCAGGATTACGGAAGACACATCGATTCCATAATCGATTCGCTTACGTACAGCAGCGGGGAATAAGTTGAACGATACCATCAAAAGCATAGCAACGATAATGAAGGATCTTGACGGCATACTTCTGTTCCCGCACATCAACATGGACGGGGACGCGCTGGGCTCATGCTCGGCGCTTTGTCTTGCTCTCAGAAGCATGGGCAAGAAGGCGTATGTCATGATCAGCGAACCTGTGCCCAAGAACCTCGATTTCCTCGAATACGGCTGCTGCACGGATGACGACAGCGTGCTCGACGACGTCCAGTTGTCGCTCATGGTCGACTGCAATGGTCTCAACCGCATCGCCGGAAGGGAAGAAGCATGGGAGAGAGGCCGCCTGAAGGGCTGCATAGACCATCACACCACGAAGGCGAAAGAGATCAGATACGATTTTGCCAGGATAGAGCCCAAGGCTGCCGCGGCGGCGGAGATCGTCTACAACATCATACGCGCCATGGGAGTCGAGATAACTCTCGAAATAGCCAACTGCATTTTCGCCGCCATTACGACGGACACCGGCAATTTCCAGCACAGCAATACGACCAGCCGCTCACACGATATCGCAGGCCATCTCTATAAGATTGAGGGATTCAACTCGAAGGTGATATCCGCCCTCATTTACGACCGCAGATCAAAGGAAGCGATACGGCTGGAGAGCGAAGTCATAGCGGATCTGGATTTCTATGCTGACGGCAGGCTCGCGGTAGGCAGAGTGACGCAGGCTCTTCTGAAAGAGAACGGATGCACCATGGACGAGGCCGACGGCATCATCCAGAAGATGATGAGCATAGACGGAGTCGAGGGAGCATGCCTTTTCAAGGAGTCCGAAAACAGCGTAAGGGCAAGTCTCAGGGGCAGGTCTTACGCCAACATGGCAAAAGCCGCGGCGGTGTTCGGCGGCGGAGGCCATGTTCTGGCCGCGGGCTGTACCTTTCAAGGCCTGGATCTCGCTGAGGCGGAAAAAACACTTATACCGGTCCTGATAAGCGTCATTGAAGAGAGATGATCAGAGACGGAGTAATAAACATCAATAAGCCGGCCGGATGGACGTCGCAGGACGTGTGCGCTAAGCTCAGACACGCGCTGCATGTGAAAAAAGCCGGACACACAGGAACGCTCGACCCTATGGCTACGGGCGTTTTGCCTGTATGCTTCGGAAAAGCTACGCGCGTGATCGAGTATTACGGCAATGACACCAAGTCGTATCACTGCTGCATGAAGCTCGGGATCGAGACGGATACTCTCGATATAACGGGCAAAGTGATCAAAACGGGCAGTTACGCGGAAGTCACCGAAAAAGCCGTCAGAGAGGCGTTCAGGGCCTTTAAGGGCGTCATAGAGCAGACACCTCCGAAGTATTCGGCGCTGATGATAAACGGAAAGCGTGCTTACGACCTCGCGAGAGCCGGCGAGGACTTTGAGATCAGGTCCCGCAAGGTCACTATATATGACAATGAAGTCACCCGTATCGACCTTGAGAAGGGTGAGATAGAGTTCGACGTCACATGCTCAAAGGGTACTTACATCCGCACGATATGCGATGACGCGGGAAGGGCGCTCGGATGCGGTGCCGCAATGACCGCTCTGACACGCACAGCATCCGGATTCTTCAGGATCGAGGATTCGCACACCATAGAAGATGTTATCAGGGCGGCGGAAGATCCGGAAAGACTCGATAAAATGATAGTTCCGCCTGAGATCACACTTGAAAAGCTGGGAAAGGCAATACTTAACGATAACAGAGTTACCGCCTTTACAAACGGAAACAGCACATGGAGCAACGGGTTCACCGTTGCAGAGCCTTCGGAATACGATGAAATGTACCGCGTGTACGCGAGTAATGAGTTCCTGGGGATCGCGGCCATGGAAAACGGGTCGCTGGTGCCTAAAAAAGTACTCAGATAAGAAACGATGCAGATAATCAACAGCCTTGACCAACTGAATATAGCGGAAAAGACCTCAGTCGCTCTCGGAAACTTCGACGGAATACACGTCGGACACCGCGAGATAATGCTGAACGCTCTCGGGACCGCGAAGGAGACGGGTCTCATGGCCCTTTGCTTTACGTTCTCGAACCATCCGTTCAACTTCATACTCAGGCGCGACGACAGCGATCCCGACGCTGTCAAACTCATATGCACGGAAGAGGAGAAGATCGCTCTCATAGAAGACATGGGATTCGACATCCTCGTGAACGTGCCCTTTGACGAGCATATCATGAAGATGAGAGCGCATGACTTCTTTGAGGACGTGGTCAGGGATAAACTGAACGCGGGTCATGTTTCCATAGGATTCAATTACACCTACGGAGCCAGGGCCGAAGGCAGGCCTGACATGCTCAGGGAAGAGTGCGAAAAGGCAGGCATCAGCATTGCCGTACACGATGCCGTAACGGTCGAAGGCCACGTGGTCAGTTCGACCCTTATACGCGAGATGATCGCGACCGGCAACATGGAGCTCACCGCAGAGTTTCTGGGCAGGCCGTACTCGTTCTCGGGCACAGTGAGCCACGGCAAGAGACTGGGAAGCAGGATGGGCATCCCGACCATAAACATACCGGCTCCCGACAGACAGATGCTGCCTCCGAACGGAGTGTATTTCAGCCGCATCGACATTGCCGGCAACACATACGACAGCGTCTCCAATCTGGGATTCAACCCGACCGTAAATGAAGGCGTCACCGTGCGCAAGATCGAGACCAACATATTCGGATACGAGAGTCCGGAAGGCGGCGCGTACGGAAAGGACGTGACAGTATACTTCGATCATTTCTCGCGCGGAGAACGTAAATTCAGGGACAAGGAAGAGCTTTTCGCGCAGATCGCCAGGGACTGTGAAAATGCCCTGGAATATCGAAAAAAAAGATAGACAACACGGGCCTTTCGTGTTAATATACCAACGTTGCGGGCAGAAGGCCGCAGCGTAACAACATTCTCATATACCCGCGCCGCAGTGGTTCGACGCTCCAACGGCTACGCAGAGCGGGTGGATCGGAAAGAAAAGGAGTTTTTTATTATGCTTACAAAAGAGAAAAAACAGGAAATCATCAAGGAATACGCTATCAAGGAAGGCGATACGGGTTCCCCTGAAGTCCAGGTAGCTATCCTTACTTACAGGATCAATGACCTCAACGAGCATCTCAAAGAGCACCACAAGGACCATCATTCCAGAAGGGGCCTGCTCAAGATGGTAGGTCAGAGAAGAAACCTTCTCAAGTACCTGAGAGAGACAGATATCGAAAGATACAGAAGCCTTATCGCTCGTCTCGGACTGAGAAAATAATATTTTGTTAAAGCAGCGGGAGCATGCCTCCCGCTTTGCTTGTATATTTGGAGCATATGCAGGCAAATGAGTTAGAACCCATAGGAAGAAGGATTAGCAGGAGGTAGTTGTTAATATCATGGGTAGATTTGAAGATTACAGAACATACAGAACAGCGCTTGGCGGAAGACTTCTCGAGGTAGAGATCGGCAAGCTCGCGGAACAGGCAAACGGAGCGGCGGTAGTAAGATACGGCGACACAGTCGTCAGCTGCACGGTATGCGCAAGCAAGGAACCTAAGCAGGACGTCGATTTTTTCCCGCTGACATGCAACTTCGAAGAGAAGCTGTACGCGGTCGGAAAGATCCCGGGCGGATACATCAAGAGAGAGGGACGTCCGAGCGAGAAGGCGACTCTCATTTCGAGACTCATCGACAGACCGCTCAGACCGCTCTTCCCGAAGGGCTACAGAAACGACGTAGTAGTCGCGGCCACCGCTCTTTCGGTAGACCATGACTGCTCGCCTGAGGTAGCGTCGCTCATCGGCACATCGATCGCGATCGCCATCTCCGATATCCCTTGGGACGGCCCGACAGCCGGCGTCGTAGTCGGATATGTCGACGGCGAATTCGTCATCAACCCGACATTCGACCAGAGACAGGTCTCGGACCTCAACCTCACCGTCTGCGGAACAGAAGACGCTATCATGATGGTAGAGGCCGGCGCGAATGAACTCCCTGAAGACAAGATGCTCGAGGCCATACTCTTCGGTCATGAAGAGATCAAGAACATCTGCAAGTTCATCAAGGAGATCGTAGCGGAAGTCGGCAAGGAAAAGCAGACATACGTTGTATTCAAGGCCGCGGAAGACGTTGACGCCGCAGTCAGAGAGTACGCGACACAGAAGATGGTCGACGCCATCTACACAGCGGACAAGCAGGAAAGACTCGCCAATATGGACGCGGTAGCCGTAGACGCCAAGGAACACTTCGCTGAAGAGTTCGAGGACAGAATGGCCGAAGTCGACGAAGTCCTTTACAACATCAAGAAGGAAGAAGTCAGACGCCGCATCCTCGAAGAGGGAGTGCGCCCTGACAACAGAAGACCTGACGAGATCAGACCGCTCTGGAGCGAGACGGGATATCTCCCGAGAGCTCACGGATCCGGACTGTTCAAGAGAGGCCAGACACAGGTCCTCTCCATCGCCACGCTCGCGCCGCTCTCAGAGGCTCAGTACCTCGACGGCATCGATGACGACGTGACACGCAAGAGATACATGCATCAGTACAACTTCCCGGGATACTGCACAGGTGAAGCGAAGCCGAGCAGGTCCCCGGGCAGAAGAGAGATCGGACACGGCGCTCTCGCTGAAAGAGCCCTGCTGCCTGTGATCCCCGACGCTGAGGAATTCCCGTACGCCATCAGAGTCGTCTCTGAGGTCATGTCCTCCAACGGATCATCCTCGATGGCTTCGACATGCGGATCGTGCCTGGCGCTCATGGACGCCGGCGTTCCAATCAAAAAGCCGGTATCCGGCATCGCGATGGGACTCATCGAAGGATTCAACGAAGACGGTTCCAGCAAGTTCGCCATCCTCTCGGATATCCAGGGAATGGAAGACTTCCTGGGCGACATGGACTTCAAGGTGACCGGTACTCCTGACGGCGTGACAGCGCTGCAGATGGACATCAAGGTCCACGGCCTCAACAGGGAGATCCTGGAGCAGGCCCTCGATCAGGCTAAGATCGGAAGAGCGAAGATCCTCGAGAACATGCTCGAGGAGATCGCGGAGCCTCGCAAGGAGCTCAGCAAGTACGCTCCTAGATTCATCAGCATGAGAGTCGACCCTGACAAGATCAGGCTCGTCATCGGACCGGGAGGCAAGACTGTCAACAGGATCGTTGAAGAGACAGGCGCCAAGATCGACATTTCCGACGATGACGTCGGATTCATCGCGATCTACGCTGCCGACCAGGAGAGCGCTGAAGCCGCGAAGAGAGAGATCGAGCTCATCACAAAGGAAGTCGAAGTCGGCGAGACTTACGAAGGCAAGGTCACTCGCATCATGAACTTCGGAGCGTTCCTTGAGCTCCTGCCGGGCAAGGAAGGCCTGCTGCACATCTCGAAGATGGCAGACCACAGAGTTGCCAAGGTAGAGGACGTCATGAACATCGGCGATGTCGTGACTGTAAAGGTCTATGAGATCGACTCGCAGGGCCGCATCAACCTTGAGCGCCCTGACGTAAAGCGTTCTGATTCGAGAAGAAAGTAATATAATAAGGCGCTCATATATCCCGCGGAAATATGGGCGCCTGTCATTTTGATACGATGCTGTACGAAGAAGGCTTCACTCAGAACAGGGAAATATCGTGGCTCAGATACAACGAAAGAGTCCTTGAAGAGGCGCTTGATGAATGTGTGCCTCTTTTTGAGCGCCTGCGTTTCATCTCGATATTCGTCTCGAATCTCGAGGAATTCTTCAAGGTGAGAGTAGGGAGCCTTCTGGGCGAAGACGATGAGGGCGATGACGGCATAGACGAGAAGTCGGGCATGACGGCCGCTGATCAGCTCAGGCGCATATACGACCTCGTGCCGGGTCTTCTGATGAAAAAGGACATGGCCTACAGCATCGTTGAGAGCAAACTGGCCGCGGCGGGTCTTGAGAGGCTCGAGCCGTGGCAGCTTACCGATGAAGACAGGGGAAGATGCTTCGATTTCTTCAGGGACGAGATAAAGGACAGGCTCATTGTCAGGGTGCTCGACGCCGGAAAGCCGATGCCCGTCATGGACGAGAACAGGCCGTACATAATATCCGTACTGGACGCTGAGCTCGAGGACAAGTTCGGATTCATCGACATGCCCGCGGACCTGCCCCTGATACTGGCGCTGCCGGGCGGCAGCTTCAGATATGTTCTGACCGAAGACATCATAAAGATGTTTGCCGATACGCTCTTCATACCGTTCGTGCCGCTCGAGACATATGTCGCGGACATCGCCAGGAACGCCGAAGCTTCCGGCGGGACGGGAAGCGCGAATACTGCCGTTGAGATGCGCGACGCGCTGAAGCGCCGCAGCAGAGGTCCTGCCGATAAGCTCATAACCGACGGGCGTCCGGGCAAAAGGCTGGTCGATTATTTCGCGAGGAATCTGGACCTCGACGCGAGGCAGATGTTCACGACGACGCGCATCGATTTTTCGTATGTCGATGAACTCGCTGAAAAGATGCCGGAGGATCTGAAACGCAGCCTGTCGTATCCTCCGCATGAGCCGCACGATCAGACAGCGGAGATCAGCGGCAGCATAATGAAAGCCGTCAAAAAGAGAGACCGTCTCTCGGCATATCCGGAAGATTCGATGGATCTGCTGCTGGGACTCCTGAGAGAAGCTTCGTTCTCGGACGAGGTCAAAGAGATACGCATCACCATCTATCGCCTGGCTTCCAACCCGCGTATAGCTGACTATCTGATATACGCCGCCAGGACCGGCAAGAAGGTAAGAGTGGTGCTCGAGCTGCGCGCCAGGTTCGACGAAGAAAAGAATCTCTGGTGGGCCGACAGGCTCTCCGCCGCCGGCTGCAGGGTCTACTTCGGGACCGACAGATACAAGGTCCACTCGAAGATGCTGCAGATAGTCACTGAGCATGTCTCCGGGGACGGCAGATCTGAGAAGAGATACATTACACAGATATCCACGGGCAATTACAACGAGAAGACCGCGAAACAGTACACGGATCTGTCACTGATCACGTATGATCAGGACATCGGCAAGGCCGCGTCGAAGCTGTTCAAGGATATCTGCAGGGAGCGCATAGGCGAGAAGGCAAAAAAGGACAGCGCTTACGGTCCGCTTCTGGTATCGCCTGTATCGATGAGAAAAGAGCTGCTGCGCCTCATAAGGCGCGAGACTCAGAAAGGCTCCGCGGGAAGGATCTTCTTCAAGGTCAATTCGCTTGCCGATGAGGAGATCATGGAGGCTCTGATGGAGGCGTCCTGCGCCGGATGTCAGGTCAGGATGATAGTCCGCGGCATCTGCTGCATGCTCCCGGGCGTCGAGGGATGCACGGAGAACGTCTGCATAGTCAACAAAGTCGGCAGGTTCCTTGAGCACTCAAGAGTGTATATCTTTGGCGAAACATTCAATGAAGTCATGTACATTTCGTCGGCTGACCTGATGACCCGCAATCTCGACAGGAGAGTCGAGGCGGCGTGTCCGGTCAGGGACGGCAAAATAAGAGACCGCATACGCGGCCTCATGTATGACGTCTATTGCGATACCGAAAAGGGAAGAGTCATGCTGCCTGACGGCAGATACGCGCATAAGATCTAATTGATATTGCGCTTGCGCTTTTCGACCTCGGCGTCGGTAGGGAAGAACAGGGTGTGTTCGCTGTCCGCGGGAGCGGGCTTTTCGTCATCTTCTTCCTCTTCATCATCCACCACGGTGTAATTAGCCCCTTTATTGAACCTGTCTCTCATCTTTTCAAATACATCAGAAAAAACCTCGCCGGCGGGGCGGATATCTTCATCATCCACGCTGCTTCCGTATACGACAAGAGCGTAGATCACTATTCCGATTATGACCATTAGGCCGAGTAAGATAAGCGGCATTTTCGTCTCCTTTTCTTATTGCACAATTGTATACACGAACGGGGCGCAGGTCAATGGTGCGCCTCATGGAAAAAAGCCTTTTTACAAGGCTTTTTGTTTATCTTTCGCGTGCAAAAGCCCCTTGAATTGTGGTAAAATACATTGGTTATGAAATGATGGTTTACTATGTCTTACTATGCTCTTCGAAAAACATGAAAACGGAGCTCCGGACATCGGTAAAAACCGCAAATTAAAGATACAGGAGAAAGAATAAAATGTTTGAAAATCTATCGGACAAGCCCGTAGCTGAGTATCAGTCGGAGCAGATCAAAAGATGGAACGCGCTCGACCTTCTGGACCTTTGCGTAAAGGCAAGGGAAGGGGCTCCTTCATTCGTTTTCTATGAAGGACCTCCGACCGCCAACGGAAAGCCGGGCATCCACCACATGATGGCAAGGACTCTCAAGGACTCCATCAACAGATATAAGACAATGAAGGGCTTCCAGGTAAAGCGCAAGGGCGGCTGGGACACCCACGGACTGCCTGTCGAGATCGAGGTCGAGAAACAGCTAGGCTTCAGCGGCAAGCAGAACATCGAGAAGTACGGCATCAAGGAGTTCAACGAGAAGTGCCGTGAATCGGTATTCACGTACACACAGATGTGGACTGACATGTCTGAGAAGATGGCCTATCTTGCTGACATGGAAGATCCGTATATCACATATAAGAACGACTACATCGAGACGGGCTGGTGGATCATCAGGACCGCGTTCGACAAGGGCCTCGTCTATGAAGGATACAAAATCCTTCCATACTGCCCGCGCTGCGGAACGGGCCTGGCTTCGCACGAGGTAGCGCAGGGCTACAAGGACATCAAGGTCAACACGCTTACATGCAAGTTCAGAAGAACCGGCGTCAACCACGACAACGAGTACTTCCTCGCGTGGACGACTACTCCTTGGACGCTTGCCTCCAACGTCGCTCTTACAGTCGGACCTGACGTCGATTACGTCAAGTGCCTCATGAAAACGGGCGAGAACAAGGGTAACCTTCTTTGGGTAGCCGAGGCTCTCGCTGATAAGGTCCTTGATGGTGAAGAGTACGAAGTCGTCGAGAAGGTCAAGGGCAGCGACATGGAGTACTGGACATATGAGCAGATCGAGCCGTTCTGCAAGGTAGAGGACGGCAAGAATGCCTTCATAGTTACATGCATGGACTACGTCAGCACGGAGGACGGTACGGGCATCGTCCATACGGCTCCTGCCTTCGGTGAAGACGACTATAACTGCGGCCGCAAATACAACCTGCCGGTCCTTCAGCCGGTAGACGAGAGAGGCTGCTATACAGAGACTCCTTGGGCGGGCAGATTCGTCATGGAAGACGGCCTTGATGTTGACATCATCAAGTACCTGGCTCAGGATGACAAGATCTACTCAAAGCAGAAGATGGAACACGCTTATCCGCACTGCTGGCGCTGCGGGACTCCGCTTGTCTACTACGCGAACAAATCGTGGTACATCGAGATGACCAAGCTCAAGGACGAGCTGGTGGCAAACAACAACACAGTAAACTGGTATCCGCCGTATGTAGGCGAAAAGAGATTCGGCAACTGGCTCGAGGAAGTAAAGGACTGGGCTATCTCCAGATCGAGATACTGGGGAACGCCTATTCCGATCTGGAAGTGCGAATGCGGCCATCTGCACTGCGTCGGTTCGCGCGAGCAGCTGATAGCTGATGCCGAGCAGGATATCGACATGACGATCGAACTTCACAGACCGTATGTTGACGACATCACCATCAAGTGCCCTGAGTGCGGAAAGAGCATGCACAGGATCCCTGAGGTCATGGACTGCTGGTTCGACTCCGGCGCCATGCCGTTCGCTCAGTGGCATTATCCGTTCGAGAACAGTGAACATTTCGAGGACGAACTCTTCCCGGCGGACTTCATCTGCGAGGGCATCGACCAGACAAGAGGCTGGTTCTACTCCCTGATGGCTATCTCCACGATCGTAAAGGGCTGCGCCCCTTATAGGAACGTTCTTGTCAACGACCTGATCCTTGACAGATTCGGAAAGAAGATGTCCAAGCACGTCGGCAACACCGTTAATCCGTTCGATATGATGGAGAAGTACGGCGCCGACGCGCTCAGATGGTATCTGTTATACGGATCGCCGGCATGGACTCCGACAAAGTTCGACGAGGACGGCATCCGCGAGGTTATCAGCAAGGTGTTCAGCACTCTCAGAAATACATACAATTTCTTCTGCCTGTACGCCAACATCGACAAGGTAGAACTCAGACATCTTGATGTTCCGTACGGCGAGAGACCGGAACTTGACAGATGGATAATCTCGAAATACAACAGGCTCATCAAGGCCACTACTGAAGCCATGGACGAGTACGATCACATGAGGACCGTAAGGGCCATAGGCGACTTCATCGATGGGGACCTCTCCAACTGGTACATCAGAAGAGCCAGAAGAAGATTCTTCGCTGAAGGCGAAGGCGATGAGATGAGCGTCGACAAGAGAGCCGCTTACGCAACGACTTACGAAGTACTCACAGGCGTAGCAAGGATGATGGCGCCTATAGCGCCGTTCATCTCGGACGAAATATATACGAAGCTCACAGGCGAGACGACTGTCCATACGGCTTACTATCCTGAAGCCGATGAGAACCTCATCGACGACAGGACAGAGGAGAGGATGGACCTCGTAAAGGTTCTCGTCAATCTCGGAAGAAGCACGAGAGAGCAGGAGAAGCTCAAGGTCCGCCAGCCGCTCAGCAAGGTCATCGTGGACGGAAGCTACAGAGACGTGATCGGAGACCTGACAGACCTCATCATGGAGGAACTGAACGTTCACGAGGTGCAGTTCGAAGACGATCTCGACAAGTACATGGACTTCAGCATCAAGCCTAACTTCAGGGCAGCGGGTCCGGTGCTCGGAAAGAAAGTAAAGGAATTCGGCGCGAATCTGGCAAAGATCAACGCCAAGGAGATGATAGCGGCTCTGAGAGAAGGATCCGTCATGATGACTCTCGGCGGAGAGGAGTACGAGATCACGGAAGACCTCGTCGACGTCAGGATCTCTTCGAAGGAAGGATTCGTTGTCGGCATGGACAACAACGTGTTCGTTATCCTCGATACCACGCTCACGCCTGAACTTATCAGACAGGGCTACGTGCGCGAGGTCATCTCCAAGATACAGCAGCTGAGAAAGCTGGCTGATTTCCAGATGATGGACGAGATCAGGATCTTCATGGACGCTGATGACGAGATCAAAGCGGCAGTTGAGGAAGCGAGAGACTTCATCATGGATGAGACCATCGCGGTCAACATCTTCGATAAGAAGGGACTGCCTGAGTTCGACATCAACGGACACAAGACCGGACTCGCGGTCGAAAGGATCTGACGGCAGATGCGGAAAGCAGAGACCGGGAAAAACATACTGGACTTCACACCTGAAGAACTCTCAGAGATTGTAACGGGTCTCGGAGAGCAGAAATTCAGGGCTGCTCAGGTGTTCGGCTGGCTCGCGAAAGGAGCCGCCGGATACGATGAGATGACCAATGTGCCCAGGAGCCTGCGCGAAAAGCTGGCGGCGGAGTTCTATATAGGACTTCCTGAGGCGGTGAGGATGCAGGAATCGAAGGACGGTACGGTCAAGTGCCTGTTCCGCTTCGGGGAAGACACCGAAGTCGAGTCCGTGTTCATGAGATATGAGTACGGCAATTCGATATGCATATCATCACAGTCGGGCTGCCGCATGGGCTGCGCGTTCTGCGCTTCCACAATGGAAGGTCTCGGCAGGAGCCTTACGGGAGGAGAGATGCTGGCACAGGTGCTCGCGATGAGGAAACTCACGGGCAGCGACATCGGGCATGTCGTGATCATGGGCATGGGCGAGCCGTTCGACAACTACGAAGAGGTGTCGAGGTTCATCCGCCTGATACACGACAGCAGAGGATATGATCTCGGCCTCCGGAACATCACGGTATCGACCTGCGGCATCATCCCGAAAATCAGAGATTTCGCGAAGGACTTCCCGCAGGTGAACCTGGCTGTTTCGCTCCACGCTCCGAATCAGGAGATAAGGCAGAAGTCGATGCCGGTCGCCCGGAAGTACGGCTATGATGAACTCATGGCCGCCTGCCGGGAGTACACGGAGATCACGGGACGAAGGATCACCTTCGAATATGCCGTGATAGACGGATTCAACGATTCGCAGGCATGCGCCGAAGAACTGGGCGGGCGTCTCAGGGGCTGGCTCACTCACGTGAACCTCATACCTCTCAACGAAGTGGAGGGCAGGTCCTATAAAACTGCAAACGGAAAAAGCGTAAAGAGATTCAAAGACATACTTGAGAAAAACGGCGTGGCCGTGACCGTACGGCGCACGCTTGGAAACGATATCGACGCGGCATGCGGGCAGCTCAGACGCAGGCATGCCGGTTAGAAAGAGGGAGAAAAGAAGGAGATATGAAGATTCTTATTGACGGCATGGGCGGCGATTACGCTCCTGAAGAGATCGTCAAGGGGGCAGTGAAAGCCGCCGCCGAAACCAGCGAGACGATCGTGATCATCGGCCCTGAAGAAGAGATCCACAGGCAGCTCAAAGCCAACAGGTGGAAAGGCGACAACATCGAGGTCGTCAACGCCACAGAGGTGATCTCAAACGAAGAGTTCCCGGCTATGGCGGTCAGAAAGAAGAAAGACTCCACTATCGTCAAAGGCATGAACATGCTCAAGGACGGAGAGGGAGATGTCTTCATTTCGGGCGGAAGCACAGGAGCGCTGCTTGCAGGCGGCCTGTTCACACTTGGAAGGATCAAGGGCATAAAGAGACCGGCTATAGCAGCATGGTTCCCGCGCGCCGGAAAAGAAGGAGTGACGCTGCTCCTTGACTGCGGCGCAAGCGTCGAGGCCAAGCCTGAATACCTTTATCAGTACGGCATCATGGGCAGCATATTCGTTCGCGGCATCACAGGCAACGAAAGCCCGGTCGTAAGACTGCTGAATGTCGGAGCCGAAGAAGGAAAGGGAGATGAACTCCACAAGGAGGCATTCGAACTCCTCAAAGAAGCGGATATAAACTTTCAGGGCAACATAGAGGCCCGCGATGTCATATTCGGCGAGACCGATGTCGTGGTCACCGACGGCTTCAGCGGCAATGTATATCTCAAGAGCAGCGAAGGCATGAGCCTTGCCATCATGAGAGAGTTCAAGAGAAAACTGACCGAGGGATTTGTCGCGAAAGCAGGCGCCATGCTTGCGTACAGCAAGATCAAGGAGATCAAAGAGGTCTTCGACTATTCGGACGCGGGCGGAGCGCCTATCCTGGGACTCAAGGGCTCTGTGCTGAAGGTCCACGGCAATTCCAAGGCTACAGAGGTTTATTACGCCATACACAGAGCAATCGACTATGTGGACAGCGACATAACCGGCATGATTGCCGAAGCGGTCAGCAACAGCGACGCTCTCGCGGGCAAGGGAGAAGAATAATGGCCCGGGCAAAGGATTTCGAAAAGCTCTATGCGGTCACAGGCTACCGCTTCAGGAACGAGAAACTCCTGAAGACCGCGCTCACGCACAGTTCCTATGCTTCGGAGCAGAGACTGGGCTATGAGCATAACAACGAGAGACTCGAATTCATAGGCGACGCGTATGTCGACGCGGTCGTCGGGGCGGAACTTTTTGACATCATGGAAACGGCCCATGAGGGAGCGCTTTCGAGGTGCCGCGCCGATGTGGTATGCGAGTCATCGCTCGCGGAAGCCGCGGCGGAAATGGGGCTCGGAGAGTTCCTGTATCTTGGAAGAGGCGAAGAATCCAGCGGCGGCAGAGAGAAAGCGTCGATACTCGCGGACGCGTTCGAAGCTCTTGTAGGAGCGATCATCCTCGACGGCGGATTCGAGGCCGGCAGGAAGACGATACTCAGGCTCCTCGGAGACAAGATAAAGCTGGGGGCCGAAGGCAAACTTAACAAGGACTTCAAGACCAGGCTTCAGGAGAAACTCCAGGAGTCGGACCACGGCGTCAGGATAGAGTACCGCAAGGTGGCCGAATCGGGTCCTGACCATAAAAAGACATTCACGATCGAAGTGCTTATCAACGGCAGGACAGCCGGCACAGGCACCGGTCAGAGCAAGGCGAAGGCCGAGCAGGCGGCGGCCGAAGACGCGCTTTCGAAGGGAGTATAGGTTAGTGTATTTCAAAAGGATAGAGATGCAGGGCTTCAAATCATTCGCGGACCCTGTGACGATAGAATTGAATGACGGAGTGACCTGCATAATAGGTCCGAACGGAAGCGGAAAGAGCAATATCTCCGACGCTCTCAGATGGGTTCTTGGTGAGCAGAGTTCCAAGCAGCTTCGCGGATCGAAGATGCAGGACGTCATATTCGCGGGAACCGCGACCAGAAAGCCGAAAGGCATGGCCGAGGTCACTCTTGTCATTGACAATTCAGGAGGCATCCTTCCGCTCGAGTACAGCGAAGTCGCCGTGACAAGGCGCATGTTCAGATCCGGCGAGAGCGAATACCTCATCAACGGCAATCCGTGCAGGCTCAGAGACATCCGCGAGCTCTTCATGGATACGGGAATCGGCGTAGAAGGTTATTCGATCATCGGACAGGGCAAGATCGCCGACATAGTCAGCACCAAGCCGGAGAACAGAAGACAGATATTCGAAGAAGCCGCGGGAGTCGTGCTTTACAAGACCCGCAAGACCGAGGCGGAGAACAAACTGAAGGCGGCGTCGATAGATCTCGACCGCGTCAGAGACATCATAGCCGAGATCGAGAGCCGCATAGACGGCCTCAGGGAGGATTCCGAGAAAGCGACTGAATACATAGGACTCAGGGACAGATACAGGACCCTGGGCATCAATATAATCCTGCATAACCTCGGCAATCTCGAGGTGAACGTAAGGGAAGGCAAGGAAGAGCTTGAAGCGCTGCAGAAGCAGATAGACCAGACCTCCGCGAGACTCGCGGATACTGAGGAAGAGCTTGAGTCCGTAAGGGACGGCGAATCCGATCTCAATGATGAACTCGCCGAAATGAACGCGAAGCTTCTGCAGACGACAGACGAGCTCGCCGACATTACGAGCGGCGGCAAGCTGAACAAAGAGCGCCTCATCAACATAGAGAAGGAACTCGCGAGACTCGAGGAAGAGATAGCGTCGGCCACTGAAAGGCTTGAGACCGAAAGGGCCGAGCTTGCCAGACTCACAGACGGCGAGAAGAACATGGATCTGGAGATAGAACAGATCAGGATGGAGCTCGAGGACGCGATACTGAAGCTGAATGAAGACAGCCGCAGATCCTCGTCGATCGCGATGGAGATCGAGGAGATAAAGGGCAGGCTGATCGACATAAACAACCAGAATGTAACGAGAAACGCCGAGATCAGGACCCTGAGCAATTACAGGACCACTCTTGAAGAACGCAGGGAAACTTTGACCGAAGAATTCGAGACCAGAGACCGCACGGATACTGAAAACAGAGAGGCTCTGAAGGCCATCGAGCAGAAGATGGCCGAAAATGAAGAAGAACTCAGGGAGAAAAAGGCCAGACTCGACGAAGTTACCGATAAAATAGTTACTGTCGCCTCGGGAATCGAACAGACAATAAAGGAGATCGACGACATCTCAGTCAAGTCCAACCGCGCGATCGCGCGCCGCAGCACAATCGAGGAGATGGAAGCCAACTACGAAGGCTACAACAATGCTGTCAGATCGGTCATGAACGCGGGACGCAAAGGCATGATAGGCACGGTTTCCGACATCATCGACGTTCCGGAAGGTTTTGAGACGGCGATAGAGACGGCTCTGGGCAACAATCTCCAGAATATCGTCTGCGAGGATGACGACAGCGCGAAAGTGACCATCGAATGGCTCAAGGAGACAGGATCGGGAAGAGCGACTTTCCTGCCGGTAAGATCGATAAGAGCAGACAGGATAGGTCTTTCCCAGGATGTCAGATCTGCTGCCGGATATCTCGGAATAGCATCCGAACTGGTCGGCTGCGACGACCGCTACAGGGAGATAGTCGACTATCTCCTCTGCAGGGTCATACTGGCTGACAACATGGACCACGCGATCCGCATATCCAGGATGAACGTCGGAGGATACAGGATAGTCACCAAAGAAGGCGAAGTCATCAATTCCTACGGCGCCATAACAGGCGGAAGATACAAGAACAGGAGCGCGAATCTGCTTGACCGCAAGAAGGAGATCAGCGCCCTTAAAGCGAAGATAGACGAATACGCGAAGAACACCGAAGTCCTTACGGCATGGAAGGATAAGCTCGAGAGAGAAAGGACTGAACTCAGAGCCGAGAGGGACAGCCTTCGCACGGCAATAACCGAGCTGGATATAGCCGGAAGCGTTCTGAAAGCCGACAGAGACCACGCCGAATCGCTCGTCAGGGAAGATGAGGGAGCGGCCGAGAGGTTCAGGTCCAACATGGAGACTCTCGCGTCGGATATCGAAAGGGCCGACAATATGATAGAGGCTCACAGAAAGGGCATCGAAGAAGCTGAACGCGAGTATGCCGAAGCTGAAGCAAAGGCGGACGCCCTGATGGAAGACGCCGAAGCGATGAAGCCTGTGATCGAGGAAGACAACGAGCGCATAGTCGCTCTCAGAGTCAAGATCGGCGAGAGCGAGTCCAGGATGTTCGCCAACAATGAGATGATCGAACGCGTCAGGGATGTCGTGACAGAGCTTGAAGCCTCGGTCGAGGACAATGAGACGGCGCGCGGAGATCTGATGGCCGACAGGGACAGGCTCACTGCTTCAGGTGAAAAATCGGGCGACCTTGAGCGCACCCTTACTCAGGAGAAAGCCGGTCTCGAGGAAAAGATAGCTGAGATAAGCGAAAAGATCGAGGAAGGCAGGGCAAGGAGCGACGAACTCCAGGCAGCTCAGAAAAAGGACAGGGAAGATCTCGAATCGATACGCGACGAGAGATACAGGCTCGAGATAAAGACCGCGAAGAATGAGACTCTTCTCGATACCCAGAAAGACAAGCTCTGGGACGAATTCGAAGTGTCGTACGCCGAAGCCCTCGACATGAGAGACGAGGATTTCGCCATCACGGCCGGAACAAGGGAATCCAGAGAGATCAAGCTTCGCCTCGCTGAGATCGGCGACGTCAATATCGGCGCGATCGAAGAATACAAGGCAGTGAGCAAGAGATATGATTTCATGACTGTGCAGGAGGCTGACCTGACGAAGGCCATGGCCGAACTCGATGAGATCATCTCAAACATGGACAAGACCATAAGGACAAAGTTCAAGGAAAACTTTGACCGCGTAGTTGTAAATTTCGAGGAGTCGTTCAGGGAACTCTTCGGCGGCGGTTACGCCGAGCTGAGGCTCGAGGACGAATCTAGACCGCTTGAGTCGGGCATCGAGATCACAGCTCAGCCGCCGGGAAAGAAACTCAAGAACATCAATCTGCTTTCGGGCGGCGAGAAGACGCTGACTGCTATAGCCCTGATGTTTGCCGTACTGAAGGCCAAGCCGACGCCGTTCGTCATACTCGACGAGGTAGAGGCCGCGCTGGACGAAGTCAACATCGGGAGGTTCTCGGATTATCTCAAGAATTTCGGGAACATACAGTTCGCTCTCATAACACACCAGAAGGCGACGATGGAGCACGCTGACGTGCTCTACGGCGTAACGATGCCTGAACAGGGCATTTCGCGCATGCTGTCGCTCAAACTTGGCGATGAATTCGACGCTGAAGGACTCGAATAAGGAGTAAATAATGGCACTTTTTGAAAAGAAATCAGCATTCCGCAAATTCATAGACTCCATCACCATGGCGGTCTACGACAATCCGGAACTTGGCCCGGAATTCCTTGACCAGCTCGAGGAGTCTCTTGTCATGGCTGACGTAGGCATAGAGACTTCGAGCAAGATCATTGAGGAACTCAACAAGGCCATAAACTATAAATACATAACGAGAGAGCGCGAGATCAAAAAGGAGCTTTCGCGCATACTTGAAGAGATCATGGACAAAGGCGAGCGCAATAAGATGGCAGACGAGTACCCGCTCATCATCCTGATGATAGGGATAAACGGCGGCGGCAAGACGACTACCATCGCCAAACTGGCCCATATGTATAAGCAGAAGGGCAAGAACGTGATGCTTGCCGCTTCAGACACGTTCCGCGCCGCCGCGGCTGAGCAGCTGCAGATGTGGGGCGACAGGGTCGGGGTAAGAGTCATACGCCATGAGGAAGGCACTGACCCGACCGCGGTCATCTACGACGCGATCCAGTCCGCAAAGGCAAACAACGTAGACGTCCTGATCTGCGACACGGCCGGAAGGCTGCAGAACAAGGTCAACCTGATGAAGGAACTCGAGAAGATGAGCAAGGTCATCTCCAGGGAATGGCCTGAGGCTACAAGGGAGAACCTGCTCGTACTTGATGCTACAACAGGCAAAAACGCCGTGAGCCAGGCTCAGGAGTTCAGCGGCATCACCGACATGACCGGCATAGTTCTCACAAAGATGGACGGCACGGCGCGTGGAGGCATATCGATCACCATTACGGACGAATTCGACATGCCTATCAAGTTCATTGGCGTGGGCGAGAAGATGGAAGATCTTCTGCCGTTCAACGCTCACGATTTCGTGGAGGGCATATTCGATGAGTAAGCCCATTCTCGCGATAGTCGGCAGACCGAACGTCGGCAAATCGACATTATTCAACAGACTTATAGGTGAAAGGCGCGCCATCGTTGAGGACGTGCCGGGCGTCACGCGCGACCGCATCTATGCCGAGACAGAATGGAACGGCAAGGAATTCGGCGTGATAGACACCGGCGGCATCGAGGTCAGGACGGACGACACCATACTTTCGCAGATGAGAGACCAGGCAGTCACCGCTATGGACATGGCTGACGTGATCATCTTCATGGTGGACGGCAAGGACGGACTCACGACCGCTGACAGCGAAGTGGCGGAACTCCTCAGACGCACCGGCAAGGAAGTCATACTCGTAGTCAACAAGGTGGATTCGCCTTCAAAGGCATACGAGGCATCGTTTGATTTTTATGAACTCGGATTCGGCGAGCCGGTCGCTATCAGCGCCGCGAACATGACGAACATCGGAGACCTTCTCGACCGCATAGTAGAAGGATTCCCTGAAGAATCGTTCGGCGGCCGCGATGAGAGCATACACATCGCGATAATCGGCAAGCCTAACGTAGGCAAGTCCTCGCTCGTCAACGCTCTTACAAAGCAGAACAGAGTAATAGTCTCGCCTATAGCGGGAACGACGCGCGATACCATCGATACGCCTTTCACTTACAAGGGCAGGGAGTACACCCTGATCGACACCGCCGGGCTCAGAAAGAAGAGCAAGGTCAACGACCAGATAGAAAAGTTCAGCATCCTGAGAGCAATAGCGGCGATAGAGCGATGCGACGTATGCGTGCTGATGATAGACGCTGCCGAAGGACTTACCGAACAGGACAAGAAGATAGCCGGCTACGCTCATGAAGCAGGCAAGGGCCTCCTGATAGTCGTGAACAAGTGGGACCTCATTGAAAAAGAGACAAACACAATGCGCGATTATGAGAGGAAGATCAAGGCCGAACTGCTCTTCGCGTCGTACGCGCCGGTGCTCTTCACCTCGGTCCTGAACAAACTGAGGATATTCGACATAATCGACAGATGCTCGCGCATAGAAGACGCGCGAAGCATGCGTATCACAACAGGCAAACTCAACAGCATAATAGAGGATGCCACTATGATGAGACAGCCGCCTTCGGACAAGGGACGCAGGCTTAAGATCTACTATGTGACGCAGATCGGAACAAAGCCTCCGCTGTTCTCATTCAGCATCAACGACAGAGAACTGATGCATTTCTCGTACGCGAGATATCTTGAGAATAAGATAAGAGAAGCCTTCGACTTTGAGGGCACATCAATCAAATTCGTCTGGAACGAAAAGAGAGGAGAACGAAGATGAGCAGTGCGGAGATAACAAGACTGGTGATCATCGGACTGGCTGCGTATGCCCTGGGCAATATCAATCCGGCCATAATTCTGGGCAAACTGCGCGGCATAGACATACGCAAGGAAGGCAGCGGCAATGCCGGAATGACCAACACGATAAGGGTCATGGGACTGGGCGCCGGAATAGCCGTATTCATTGTGGACGTGCTCAAAGCTTTCATCGCCGTAAGGATCGGTTACAACTTCGGCGGCGACACCGGAGCGATGGTCGCGTTTGCCGCAGTAGTCATAGGACATTGCTTCCCGGCCGTCTGGGGATTCAAAGGAGGCAAGGGAGTAGCCGCGTCTTTCGGAGCGGCGCTCGCGCTCAACTGGCTCAGCGCCATCGCGGCTCTGCTCGTCGCAGGTGTTTTCTTCCTGATCACACGCCGCATGTCGGTAGCCTCGATATTTGCCGCTATTGCGTTTCCTGTGGCTATATGGTACTACGAACCCGAATACCTTTACTTCGCTATAGGAGCGGCGGTATTCCTGGTGATCATGCATATGGCTAATATCAAGAGGATCGCGAAGGGCGAAGAACAGAAACTCACTATCGGCGGAAAAGACAAGGCTGAAGAAAAGACTGAAGACAAGGCGGAGGACAACGGAGCTGCAGAGGAAGCGCCTGTCCTTGACGCCAGCCTTCAGGGCAAGCCGCTCTCTGATGAAGAGAGATCAAGACTCAAGGCGAGCGATCATGAATTCGAGGATCTTTCCATAGGCGAATCTCCTGTAGCCGCGGACGCCACAAAGGAACCGGGACTTGTTGCCGCGCAGAAGAACGATGCTGACAGACCGGAGCCGGAACCAATGGATTACTACGCGGGAACAGAGATCCCGGATCTTGGAGACAAGGCGCATAAGATCGCTGTGGTCGGAAACGGCTCTTTCGGTACCGCCATGGCAAATCTCCTCGTATACAACGGTCACGATGTGACTCTGTACGGACGCAACAAGGCGGCTCTTGATGAAATGAAAGCGACGCGCATAAACGACAAGTACCTGCCGTATGTCATACTCAGCGACAGGATCAGATATACGAACAACATCCGCAACGCTCTCAGGGGCAAGGACATCGTCGTATTCGCCGTCCCTGCGCAGAAATTCCGTCAGGTCTCGGCAAAGGCGGCTCAGTATCTTGAGGAGGGAGCCATCGTGGTCAACCTCGCGAAGGGCATAGAGAGGAAGACTCTCAAGAGAATGAGCGAGGTCGCCGCGGAGACCATCCCTGAGTCAAGATATGTAGCGCTGTCAGGTCCTACACACGCAGAAGAGATCGTAAGAAATGCTCCTGCGGGCATAGTCGCGGCTTCAGCTGACGCGGAGGCGGCAGAGCTCATCCAGGACGCGTTCATGTCTGAAAAACTCCGTGTATACACGCTGGATGACGTAACGGGAGTTGAGATAGCGGGAGCTGTAAAGAACGTTATCGCCATCGCGACCGGTATCTGCGACGGCATGAAGCTCGGAAACAACGCCAGAGCGGCTCTTATGACACGTGCCATCCACGAGATAAAGAGACTGGGTGACCGGCTTGGGGCAGACCCTGAGACATTCTCCGGACTTTCGGGCATAGGCGATCTCATAGTCACATGTTCCACAAACCTTTCGCGTAACAGACGCTGCGGACTGCTGATAGGTCTCGGCCTTGAAGCGAAGGAAGCTGTCGAGAGAGTCGGTTCTGTAGTAGAAGGATACTACACAGCTGACGCGGTCTGCGATCTCGCGAAACAGCTCGATGTCGACATGCCTATATGCAAGGCGACACAGGCCGTGCTCAAGGGCAAGCTCGATCCTGAAAAGGCCGTCAGCATGCTGATGTCGAGAGACAGGAAAGACGAGCGTAAATGAGCAAATATCACATCATCACATACGGCTGCCAGATGAACGAGCATGACTCGGAAAACATTGCCGGACTTCTGGAGGCGATGGGCTACGAGCATATCGACGACCCGTACAAAGCCGATGTGACTGTTATAAATACCTGCAGCGTAAGAGACAATGCCGACAAAAGGTTCTTCGGTACGCTCGGGCAGTTCAAGAAAATAAAAAAGAACAGGCCTGAGTTCGTGCTTTGCGTATGCGGATGCATGCCTCAGCAGCCGAGAGTCGTAGCGGAGATCAACAAAAGATTCTCCTGGGTCGACATAGTTTTCGGTACGCAGAACATCGCTGAATTCCCGGCGCTTCTTGAGGAAAGGCTGAAGACCGGCCGCCGCGTGCGGGCCATAGTCGACAACAATCCGGACATCAGCGAAGCTGACATGAAGCCTGTAAGGATGCACCGCCACAAGGCTCTCGTCAACATAACCTACGGATGCAACAATTTCTGCACATACTGCATAGTGCCGTATACCAGAGGCCGTGAGAAGAGCCGCATGATGAGTGATGTCTGCGCTGAGGTCTCGGGGCTGGCCGCAGACGGAGTCGTGGAGGTCATGCTTCTGGGACAGAACGTAGACTCGTACAGAGACGCTGCGGGACACAGTTTCGCGGACCTCATAAAGGCGGTCAACGATATAGAAGGCATAGAGCGCATAAGGTTCATGACATCGCATCCGAAGGATATCTCTGACGAGATGATAGACTGCTTCCGTACATGTGAAAAACTCTGTCATAACATCCACCTGCCTGTACAGTCCGGCAGCGACAAGATACTCAAGCGTATGAACCGTCACTATGACAGGGAGTCTTACCTGAAGACCGTCGACAAACTGAGAAAGACCGCTCCGGACATAACGATCTCCACGGACGTTATCGTGGGATTCCCGGGCGAGACTGACGAGGACTTTGAGCAGACTCTGGACATAGCAAGAAAGGTGGAGTACGACTCGGCATTCACGTTCATCTATTCGCCGAGAGAAGGCACTCCGGCCGCAAAGTTCGGGGATCAGGTGCCTGACGAGGTCTGCCATCAGAGATTCGACAGACTCGTTGAGGTGCTGAATGATATAAGTCTGAGGAAGAATCAGGCATATAAAGGGAAAGTATATGAAGTCATAGCCGAGGGCGTCAGCAGGAATGACGACAGGGCCATATCCGGCAGGACCGATGGTTTCAAACTGGTGAACTTCACATCAGACACTCCTCCCGAAAAACTCATGGGAAGGAAAGTGAAGGTGGAGATAACAGAAAGCAAGACGTTCAGTCTTGAAGGACGAGAGGTGATTTGATTTGAGCGCAGACGCGATCCTTACAAAAATACTGATGCTTCCGGGCATTATAATAGGTCTCAGCTTCCATGAATTCGCGCACGCGTGGGTATCCGATAAACTGGGAGATCCTACCCCGAGAAGACAGGGCAGAGTGACGCTGAATCCCCTTGCGCATATAGACTGGATAGGCTTTCTCACGCTCCTTCTTGTCGGCTTCGGATGGGGAAAGCCGGTACAGATCGACCCAAGCTATTACAAGCACAGACGCAGGGATGAATTCTTTGTGGCCATCGCCGGCGTGACGATGAACCTTATCCTGGCTGTAGTTCTGTCTATACCTGCAAAGATCATGATGAAAACGCTGAGCGCCGGGACTTCGGATCTGGTATACGACATGTACCTGATCCTTTTCTACGCAATCACGATAAATCTGGTCCTCATGGTATTCAACCTGATACCGTGCCCTCCGCTCGATGGATGGGGCATAGTGACGCAGCTGTTCGGACTGGACAGATACAGATGGTGGTACACGGTCTATCAGTACGGCACATGGATACTGCTCGCGCTGATACTTACCAACGTGACTGACAGGATCCTGACCCCGCTTGTGACACTGATGATGAACATATTATTCTGATATAAACGGCAGCAGCTTTGTCCTGCTGCCTGTTTGATAGACGCGCAAAAAGAGAAACTAAAATGAGCAGACTCATACCCGAAAACAAAATACCCGAAGTTCTTTCCGAACTTGAGAGGATGCATCCCGAGGCGGCCTGCGCGCTGGATCACGGCACGCGCTTTCAGCTGCTGATAGCTGTTATGCTGTCGGCACAGACCACGGACATATCTGTAAACAAGGTCACTCCCGTGCTTTTCGCAAAGTATCCGACAGCTGAAGAGATGGCCAAGGCGGATCCTATGGATGTGCAGGAGATAATCAAAACTATAGGGCTTTATAAGAACAAGGCGAAAAACGCGGTCAGTATCGCTAAGATGCTGACTGAACGCTACGGGGGAGAAGTCCCCGGAGAATACGCGGAACTCGTCAAACTGCCCGGAGTAGGCCGCAAGACTGCGAATGTCGTTCTTGCTGAGGGCTTCGGGAAAAGCCGGATAGCAGTCGACACGCATGTTTTCAGAGTGTCGAACCGCATAGGCCTTACTGACGGGAAGGACCCGGTTGAAGTCGAAGAGACTTTGATGGACAGACTTCCCGAGGATCAGTGGATAAGAGCGCACCATCTTCTGATATTCCACGGGCGTAAGGTATGCCACGCGAGAAAGCCTGACTGCGCGGACTGCGGTCTTAATAATATTTGCAAGTACGAGGAGAAACCGGAATTATGAAATTGTTACATACTTCAGACTGGCATCTTGGGGCGTCTGAGAGCGGACGGTCTCTGTCTGACGACCAGATATGCTTCATCGATGAGATCTGCGGGCTGATCGAGTCAGAAAAAATCGACGCCGTCCTGATAGCCGGAGACATCTACGACAGGTCCGTTGCGTCGGCGGAGGCGATCAGACTGTACGACAAAGCGATGACGCGCATGTGCATGGAGCATAAAGTGCCTGTTATAGTGATCGCCGGAAACCACGACGGCGCGGAACGGCTGGAGAGCTGCTCAGAACTGCTTGCGGCCGCAAAACTTCATGTATGCGGATCCCTGAGCCGTGAGATACGCAAGGTGCCTCTCATGGATACCGACGTGTACCTTCTTCCTTGGATCACAGAGGAGAAGGTCAAGAGTGTCTACCCTGAGCGAAGGGAAGAGATCTCAGGCATAGCTGACGCCTACAGGGTGGCCGTAAATGAGATGACGAAGGATTTCGCCCCGGATAAAAAGCACATACTGCTGGCTCACGCGTATATCGCGGACTCCGAGACTTCAACTAGCGATAAAGCCGCGGTGATAGGGACAGCGATGCAGATCCCCGCTCAGATTTTTGATGCGTTCGACTACGTTGCGCTCGGACATATCCATAAGCCTCAGGATGTAAACGAAAAAATAAGGTACTGCGGCACGCCCATGGCGTACTCTTTCGGCAAGGAAGAGGATCAGGAAAAGAGCGTGACAGTTATAGACACGGAGACGATGGAGCGCAGACATGTACTGCTTCACCCTCTGCACAGACGCACTACGCTGACCGGGACGCTCGATGAACTTCTGGACCCAAAGGAAGACGAAGACGTGATCAGGGGTTTCATAAGGCTCAAAGTGACCGACAAACCGGTAGGCCTCGCGTCGCTTACGCAGCTCCGGGAGATATATCCGCTTCTCATTGAATGCGAGAGCCGCAGTTTTGAAAGCGATGAATCATCCATAACTCTGACTGTTGAAGAGTATGAGGAGATGCAGACCGATCCGGTCAAGGTGTTTGACAATTTCTGCAGAGAGATATGCGATGGCGAACCGTCAGAGCATCTGCGTGAATTGTTTATGAACGCCGTGAACATGGCGGAGGAGGAAGAACAATGAAACCGCTGAAACTGGAACTGCAGGCGTTCGGCCCGTTCGTTGACAGGCAGGTCATAGATTTTGAAAAACTATCGGAAAAAGGAACTTTCCTGATCAAGGGAAGCACCGGCAGCGGCAAGACGACCATTTTTGACGCCATATTATTTGCTCTCTACGGGGAAAGCACCGGTGAAGTATATCTGAAAAACATTTCCGCAAAAGGCAAAGGCAAAGGCGGAAAGATCGGCCGCAATGATCTTGAGGACTGGAGGTGCACTCAGGCTCCGCCGGAACTTGCTACATTCGTGTCGTTCTTGTTTGAGACACATGGCCGAAGGTATGTGTTCAAAAGGTTCATAGAACAAAAGGGTACCAAACTGGTTCCGAAATATGAGGCCGGAGAGATGGACGAAGACGGAAACGTGATCCCGTTCTTCTCCAATCCTAAAGAAACGGCTCTCAGCGATAAGGCGGAGGACCTGATCGGTCTTACAAGGGATCAGTTCAGGCAGGTAGTCTTTCTGCCGCAGGGACAGTTCGAGAGATTCCTTATAGCTCCGTCTGATGAAAAGGAAGGGATCCTTAAGAAAATATTCGGAACTGAGAGATGGTCGGAATACTCCGAATGCTTCTACAAAACAGCAAAAACAAGAGTTGACGCGCTTAATAATGAAAAGGCAGAGATAGACAACTCGCTGAGTGAAGCAGGAGCCGGTACGCTTGAGGAACTTGCAGACATTATAAGCGGTCTCAGGGATGAAAAGGCGGCGGCTGAAGAAGAGCATAACGCATTTGACGGAGAAAAGAAGCAGGAGGACCTGAACAGGGACATGCGGCTCGCTGAGAGATTCAGACCTCTGCACGAACTGGAAAAGAACCGGGAGATGCTTGCCGGTCAGAAGAAAGAGATCGATGAGAAAAAAGAAGCGTACTCCCTGGCTGAAAAAGCGGAATCCGTCCGGGGTGTGATAGCTGATCATGAAAAAGCCGCGGATGAGTATGAACGCAGGGTGGAGGCCTTCAAAAAAAGCGAAGCTTCTCTTCCGGGCGCTGAAGAGAAAGTCAGAAAAGCGCAGGAAGAAAAAAACGGACATGACGCGGATTCTCCTGTAGAAGAACTGCAGAAAAAAACAGGAGAGTACGAGGCGAAAAAGCCGTTTTACGATAAATATGGCGACCTTGAGACCGCGCTCAGAAAAGCGGAGGCTGACAGAAAAACTGCTTCGAAGAACGTCGATGAAGCAGAGACAAAGAGGGCAGAAGCAGACGAGTCGGTTGAAAGAGCCATCAAAGCATATAAAGATGCCGCAAAAGCAGCAGGAGACTATCTGGACAGATACATTCTCGGGATATACGGTGAGATCGCTGAAAAGCTGGTAGACGGTGTAGCGTGTCCTGTCTGCGGGAACGAGGAGCATCCCGCTCCTGCGAAAAAGATCCCCGGAAGCGTCAGCAAGGCAGATGTAGACCGGAAAGATAAAGAAAGAGATGCTGCGAAACACAGATGGGATTCCGCTGAAGAATCAAAGAAAAGCGCGTTCGAGGACTGGGAAAGCAAAAAAAGGATACTGGAAGAAAAAAATCTGGCATTTGCCGCCGCCAGGTCCGAACTCGACGCCGCGTCTGAGAATCTCATTGAAGGTGTAGTCGATACGGACGCCCTGAACGCGCTGATCGAAAAGTGCAGGTCAGACATCGCTGAGTACGCGAAAAAGGCTGAAGAACTTGAGAAAAACCTTACAGATGCCGTGAAAGATCATGCCGCGCTTGTACAGAGGATCAGTCAGGAAACGGAAGAAAGTGATGCGGCAAAGAAAGCGCTTGACGCCGTGTCGGAGAAACTGGGAGTTGCTCTGCGTGAAAAAGGCTACGCCGGCATATCAGAAGCAAAAGAGGCGCTTAAGTCCGAGGATGAACGCAGGCGCATGCATAAGGAAATCGTTGAATACGAGACCAAGTGCAGTGATAACGAACGGGAACTTTCCGCAAAGCGTAAGGAACTTGAAGGTAAGACCGAGCCGGACGCTTCGGCCTTTGAAGACAGGCAAAGGGAAATAACCGCGGAGCTGAACGAGTACAACAGGACCCATTCAGCTATCTGCAGCAGGATCGAGGAACTGACCAAAAAGAAGGAGCGCCTTGATAAAAAGAGCGAACATTATCAAAGTGAGATCGGCGAGGCGGAAGCTGACATGTCTTTCGCCAGGACATTGAGAGGCGACAGCAGCATAGGACTTCAGAGATACGTTCTGGCTGTGATGTTTGAGCAGGTCATAGGCTATGCGAATGAGATGCTGGCCAACGTTCACGGGGGACGATACCGTCTCTGCAGGACTGACGAGCGAGGCTCAAAGAACAAGCGCGGGCTTGAACTCAAGGTGCATGACAGCCGCAGTCCGGATAAAGCCGGAAGGAATGTCAGCATGCTGTCAGGAGGCGAGAAATTCCTTGTGTCGCTGGCGCTCTCGATAGGAATGTCGACAGTCGCGCAGAAGACAGGAGTACGCATAGAAGCCCTGTTCATAGATGAAGGTTTCGGCACGCTCGATGATGAATCCATAGCGGACGCAATGATGATCCTTGAAGGCGTCAGAAAGAGCAGCGGCATGATAGGCATAATCAGCCATGTCCAGCTGCTTGAAAGTGTGATCCCGACACATCTTGAAGTCGTGAAGACAGATAAGGGAAGTTATGTGGAGCTTAAATAATGTAGAACGATTTGCCTTGTAAAACCGTCAGTTCATTGTTAATATTGAAATGTATGTAAACTGTTTCAATCAACACATATCATATATAAGCTGATCAACTAAGTCGAAAACGGTTTCCACTCTGATAAAAAAAGGAGAAGCGTATGAAAAAGACTATTAAAGACGTCAACTGGGCCGGCAAAAGGGCCGTGATGAGATGCGATTTCAATGTGCCTCTCGACGGTGATGTGATCACTGACGACATCCGCATCAAAGCTGCTCTGCCGAGCATAGAGTATCTTCTGGATAACGGTGCTTCGATCGTTCTGATGTCGCACCTCGGAAGGCCGAAGGGCGAGCCTAAGCCTGAGTTCAGTCTGGCTCCGGTAGCGAAAAGACTTTCTGAACTGCTTGGGAAAGAGGTTAAGTTCGTACCGTCAGACGATGTAGTAGACGACAATGTAAAGGCTGCCGCGGCTGATCTTAAGGCCGGCGAGGCGATGCTGATCGAGAACGTCAGATTCAAGGCAGGAGAGACAAAGAACGATCCGGATTTTGCCAAAGACCTCGCGTCACTGGGCGACATATTCGTCATGGACGCTTTCGGAAGTGCCCACAGAGCTCACTCCTCGACGGCGGGCATAGCAGACTATATCCCTGCGGTCTCGGGTTTCCTTATTGAAAAGGAACTGAAATTCCTCGGCGAAGCTGTAAATGATCCTAAGAGACCTTTCGCCGCTGTCATGGGAGGCGCAAAGGTAAAGGACAAGATCCCTGTGATCACGAATCTGCTCGACAAGGTAGACATCCTGATCGTAGGCGGCGGTATGGTATATACATTCTTCAAGTCGCAGGGATACTCGATCGGTAAATCCCTCCTTGACGAGGAAGGCCTTGAACTTGCCGGAGACATCATGAAACTGGCCGCGGATAAGGGCGTAAAGTTCATGCTCCCTGTCGATGTGGTATGCGCTGACGAGTTCTCGAACGACTCTCCTTATGCTACATACGATGTTGACGAGATCCCTGACGACAAGATGGGACTGGACATCGGCGAGGAGACGATAAAACTCTTCACGGACGCTCTGAAGACTGCGAAGACAGTAGTCTGGAACGGACCTATGGGCGTATTCGAAATGGACAACTTCGCTGTCGGAACAAAGGCCATCGCGGAATGCCTTGCTGAGATCGACGCCACTACAGTCATTGGCGGCGGCGACAGCGCGGCGGCGGTAGCGAAATTCGGCCTGGCCGACAAGATGACGCACATAAGCACAGGCGGCGGAGCAAGCCTTGAATTCCTGGAAGGCAAAGAACTTCCGGGCATCGCGGTGCTCGATGACAAATAAATATAAGTACACGGAGGTAAACAGAAAATGAAGAAATTCCTTATAGCAGGAAACTGGAAGATGAACAAGACCATCAGCGAAGCAAAGGAATTCGCTGAGGCCATCAAGGCAAAGAATCTGCCTAACGCAAAGGACGTTTGCATCTGCGCACCATTCACAACACTTGCCGCGCTGGGCGAAGCGCTCGAGGGAAGCGGCATCGGATTCGGAGCGCAGAACGTGCACTTTGAGCAGAGCGGAGCTTTCACAGGCGAGATCTCCATACCTATGCTCAAGGAAATCGGCGTAGGATATTGCGTAGTAGGCCACTCCGAAAGAAGAGAGTACTTCGCTGAGACTGACAAGACCGTTAATCTCAAGCTCAAAGCACTCATCGAGGCAGGCATCACGCCTATCCTCTGCGTGGGCGAGTCCCTTGAGATCAGAGAGCAGGGAAGCGAGCAGACATTCGTAGCGGGACAGGTCGTTGAGGACTTCGAGGGCATCCCTGCCGCTGACGCCGCAAAGATAGTCATTGCTTATGAGCCTATCTGGGCCATCGGCACAGGAAAGACTGCTACTCCTGAACAGGCTGAAGACATGTGCGCGTTCATCAGGGGAGTCATCTCCGGCATCTACGACAACGCTACAGGCGACAGCATGCTCATCCTCTACGGCGGATCGATGAAGGCATCCAACGCGAAGGAACTCCTCGAGAAGCCTGACATCAACGGAGGACTTATCGGAGGCGCGAGCCTGAAGGTCGATGATTTCGCTTCGATAGCGATGGACGCGGCTTCGCTGTAATAATGGGTCATTTCAATTGACACACATACACAAATCGTAGTATATTTAGGCGTTCGGATCATTATCCGGGCGCCTATGATTTATGTATTATTTTTGGAGGACTTTATGCATACAGCTTTAATGATTATCCTGTTGATATCAAGCCTTGTGCTCATCGTCAGCATTCTGCTCCAGGAGAGCAAGAGCGACGGTCTTTCGGGTTCGATCGCCGGCGGAGCGGAGCAGCTCTTCGGCAAGCGCAAGAGCAGGGGATATGACGCGCTGCTGTCAAGAATAACAACGATCTGCGCCGTGGTATATATCGTTGTATCACTGGCGATAGTAGCAATTTTCAATTAAGATGCTTAAAATCATTACTCTGGTCTGCGCACTGGCCGGTCTTCTCAGCGCGATATCGCTTGAATCGTGGCTCAGGAGCCGCATCGTCAGGAATGACACTTCGGCCGGAACATACGCGGAAGTAAGAAGCAGATATTCGGAATTCTGGTCGACACAATACGTGCCCCTCGTGATCACGCTCGCGTTCATTGGAGTCGTGATGTATTTCTTTGTTGGGCACCTCAATGCCGCTGTCTTTTTGGGGGGAGCGGTTCTTTGCTGTGTGTCGGTACTTGCCGGTTCTGTCACTGTCATGACTGGAAGCATAGCGCCTTCTTCGATCGCGGTGACAGGTGATATCCGCAACGCTCTGAAAACTTCCTACAGATCCGCAGCTGTCATGGGACTTTGCGTTTCATCCATTGCGCTTGTCGGACTCGGAGTGCTGTTTTTCCTGCTTGATGACGAGCGCCTGATAAGCCTCGCGGCCAGTTTCGGCCTTGGAGCGTCAGTCGTGGCTTTCTGTCTGGGACTTTCCGGCGCGTCTTTTTCCGGAGCCTATTCAGTCACTGTAAAGAGCGATGACTTCACGGATTATTCCGGCATGTTCATCGGAAGCGGAGCTGATCAGGTCGAGACATATATACTCAGCGCGTGCGCGACAGCTGTTCTGGCTAAAGTCGGAGTAGAAGTCTCGGGCACCATGCTGACATTCTCTACGGCATCAGCAGAAAGGTACCCGCTTATCATTTTCGCGGCAGGCATCGTCGCTTCAATGATAGGCATCATGACATACAGGGGCCGCATCGTGAAGAATCCGGCAGCCGGACTGACCGCCGGCAATTTCGTGGCAGCTGTTATAATAATCGCTGTCTCATTTGTTCTCAGCAACACCGTCCTTCAGTCAGTCATGTATGCTGTCTGCGTGACCGCCGGCATCGTCGCTGCGCTTGCCTCAGGCGAGATCGCGAAAGCTTATTCAGCTGACGGATTTGTTTTCAGACGCATACTTCCGGACATCAAAAGGATCGGAGCAAGCCAGTCCATGCTTTACAGCCTGTCGGCAGGCATGATGTCGGTTATCATCCCTGCGGTCTTCACTACTGCAGCAATGATAATAGCGTATAAACTCGCAAACTTTTACGGATTAGCCCTGGCGGCTGTAGGCGTCAATTCCATGGCGGCCGTCAACTTTGCCGTAAGAGGCTTCTCCATAAACACAGCCAGCGCTTCGGATATAGCGTCACTCACGGATCCGGATGCCGAGAGCCCTAATCCCGCTGACGTGCTTCTGACTGCTTCGGCAAGGACCGATGCAGTCGGCAAGACATATTCTTCGATAGCCGCTTATGTCACGACTGTAGCGCTGTTCACGGCGCTTTCGGTAGTCACCGGAAACACGTCGACAAGCCTTCTGAGCGCTCCGGTATTTACGGGCGTTCTGATAGGCGCTGTTTCCGTGTTCATATGCGCGGGTCTCATCATCAGATCCATAAGGCTCACAAGCCACGTGCTGCGCAGCAGACTCAGCGATTCGGATGACCCTGAGAAGCGCATATCCGCTCTCAGAGGCCTGTTTCCTATATATGCCGTCTCTTTGTTCGTTCCGTTCGTTTCGGCCGTTGCGGGAGGCATAGACAGCCTCATAGCTTTCGCGTGTTCGGCATGTGTCACAGGCATGTGCGTCATTTTCGCGTTTAACAATTCGGGACGATTTTTTGACAGGACTGCTACTGAGACCCTCGGAACAGTAATAAAACTGATGGTCACATTCACACTCGTGTTCGCGCCTGTTTTTATGAACTTTGAGGGCATCTTTTAAACTCCGAAAGCAGAGCATGGCTTAACTTAGACGGAAAGCGGCGGCTCTGCGAAAGAGACACCGCTTTTTATATAACCCGCAGGACAGATCTTATGAAAAACAACAGATACCGAATATTCGTGATAAATCCCGGATCGACTTCGACAAAGATGGCGTTGTTCGAGGATAATATCAAGATACTTGAGACGTCCGTGACGCATGACGCCGAAGCCCTCAACCGTTTCGCGACTCCGAATGATCAGTTCGGCTATAGGATGGAAGTCATCAGGGAGTTCATCGAAAAGAACGATATCGAGATGGACAACATCGATGCTTTCGTCGGAAGAGGCGGTGGCTGCTATCCGGTCCCGAGCGGCACCTTCGAGGTGAACGACCTTCTCCTGAACGATATCAGGAACAATGTCGGCCGCACGATACACCCGTCGATACTCGGAGTGCAGCTTGCCTATGAGCTTCAGCAGGAGTACGGCGGCAGACTATTTATGGTCGACCCGATATGCGTAGACGAATACACGGATGTCGCGAGAGTGACGGGCGTGAAGGAGATACAGAGACGCACGGAGTCTCACGCGCTCAACCTCAGAGGTACGGCGATGAAGCACTGTAAGATCCACGGCATGGATTACAAAAAGTCGAAGCTGGTAGTCGCGCACATCGACGGAGGCATAACGATCGCGGCTCATGACTGCGGAAGGCAGGTCGACTGCAATCAGGGCGCCGGCGGCGAGGGGCCGTTCACGGCGACCCGCACGGGCTCGCTCCCGCTCATGGAGGTCCTTGACTATTTTAAGGATCATACTTATGAGGAGATGAGACATCTCTGCACAGGCACCGGAGGCTTCGTATCGCACTTCGGAACCGCTGACGCGGACGAGATATACAGGAGAGCCGCTTCAGGAGACAGAGAAGCCGCTCTCGTATGGGAGGCGCTCGGATACAACATTGTAAAATACATCGGTTCCATGGCAACAGTATTGAAAGGAGATCTGGACGGGATCCTGATCACCGGGAGATATACGCGATTTAGGAAGCTGCTTGATTACATCAGGCAGCATACGGAATGGATAGCACCGATATTCATATATGAAAACGAAGTAGAACAGGAAGCCATGTGCGCCGGAGCTCTCAGAGTCCTGAGAGGAGAAGAGGAGCCAAAGGTGTACACCGGCAAGGGTATGGTTGAATATAAAGGAGGATCAGAAAATGCTTGACAGGCTTGAACAAGTCCGTGAGGAGGGACTGCAGCGCATAGCCAACGCTTCTGACAGGGACGATCTTGAAGCGGCCCGCAAGGAACTCACAGGCAAGAAGAGCGCGCTCCAGGAAGTCCTCAAGAGTCTCGGCGGACTGGAACCCGAAATGAGAAAATCAGTCGGAATGAAGGCTAACGAGGTCAAGAATATGTTTGCGGAGAAGCTGCAGGCAAGGGCGGAAGAGCTTATTGCCAGCGCTTCGGCAGTAGAAGGGGACATAGACCTGACTCTGCCGGGCATCGAAGTTCAGGAAGGAGCGCTCCACCCGATAACGCAGATGTGCTACGACCTTAACGACGCCTTCAGATCGATGGGCTTTGAGATATACAGTGAAGACGATATATCGAGCGAGAAGTTTGCATTTGACAATCTGAACTTCGCGGCAGACCACCCTGCAAGAGCTTCCATGGATACTTACTGGCTCGAAGGCACCGAAGACAAAAGGGGAAGCGACAGGCTGTGCCTGCGTCCGCACCTCACAGGCGGCTCGGTAAGATATCTTCTGGAGCACGGCGCTCCTGCAAGGTTCGTGTATCCGGGCAGAGTTTACAGGAATGAAACTACAGACGCACGCCATGAGAGAGCTTTCTTCCAGTATGAGGCGCTCATAGTCGATAAGGACATTTCATTCAGCTCGGGCCGCGTCATGATAGAAGCCATCCTTGAGAAGGTATTCGGACGCAAGGTGAATGTAAGGATGAGAGAAGGATTCTTCCCGTTCACGGAGCCTGGCTATGAGATAGATATGGAATGCCTGCTTTGCGGCGGAAAGGGCTGCAAGGCCTGCAACCACGCGGGCTGGATAGAAGTAATGCCGGGAGGAGTCATCCACCCGAACGTGCTCAGGGCCGCGAATCTCGATCCTGACGTATGGACCGGATTCTACACAAACATCGGACTCGACAGAATGGTAATGATGCGCTACGGTGTCGATGACGTCAGGCTGTTCCACAGCGCTGACCTGAGATTCCTCAAGCAGTTCAAGTAGGAAAGGAGGCAAGCTATGAACATTTCCATGAAATTCATCAGCAGATTCGTAGATCTGCCGGCTGATCTTACATATGATCAGATAGCATATGACCTCACCATGAGAACTGTAGAGGTCGAGGACGTGATCGATGCTTCGGCAAAATTCCATGACATCGTCGTAGGAGAGATCAAAGAAGTAAAGGCGCATCCGAACGCTGACGCTCTAAAGGTCTGCATCGTGGATGTCGGCGAAGACGAACTCAAGCAGATCGTCTGCGGAGGAAGCAATCTGACGGCAGGTCACAAGGTCTGCGTCGCGAAACCTGGCTCGGAAGTAGTATGGCACGGCGAGGGCGAGCCTGTGAAACTCAAGGAAACAAAACTGAGAGGCGTGTCTTCATATGGAATGATCTGCGGATCTACAGAAGTATACCTTGCCGATATATATCCTCCGAAGGATGAAAGAGAGATCGTGGATTTCACTGAACTCGGTGTGGAATGCGAAGTAGGTGAGTGTGTAGCGAAAGCTGCCGGACTTGATGACGTGATCCTCGAGATCGATAACAAATCGCTCTCCAACAGGCCTGACCTCTGGGGGCATTATGGTGTTGCAAGAGAACTTGCGGCCATCTACAAGGTGCCGTTCAGGGAACTCAGCAGCGAACTGCCTGAGGGACTTCCGGAGTATCCTGTCGAGATACGCGAGCCGGAGAGATGCAACAGATTCACTGCGACAAAGATCGATAATGTATACGTAAAGGAATCGCCTGCGTGGATGAAGACTCTCATCACCAATGCCGGAATGAGACCGATCAACGCTCTGGTCGACATTACAAATTTCGTTCTGCTCGCGGTCGGAGCTCCTCAGCACGCGTACGACAGCACTCATGTTGAAGGAGAAAAGATCGTTGTAAGGCTTGCGGAAGACGGAGAAAAACTGCTTCTGCTTGATGAAAAGGACCTTGAGCTCACACATGATCATCTTGTCATCTGCGATGAGAAAAAGCCTCTCAATCTGGCAGGCATCAAGGGCGGCAAGGATGATTCGGTGCTGGATTCGACGGATTCCGTCATTCTGGAATGCGCGGTGTTCACCGCGCCGGGAATAAGGCGCACTACTGCTTACTTCAATGAAAAGACAGATTCCGCGCTGAGATATGAAAAAGGCATAGATACCCAGAGAGCCGATCTCGGAGTGGCGATGGCGCTCTCTCTGTTCAAAGAGATCTATCCTGACTGCGTCTTCTCGGCATTTACGGATAACTATCCTGTCAAAACAGAGAAGGCAGTAATAGACATAACACAGGATTTCCTCGACAGAAGACTGGGAGAAGTCATAGACAGACAGGAAATCGAGGATATACTATTCAGACTCGGATATGAAGTTGAATTCGAGGACGGAACATATCACTGCAAAGCTCCGACATGGAGATCTACGGGTGATGTTTCCATCCACGACGATATACTCGGCGACATAGCGAGACTTATTGGGTACGAGTATTTCAAGAAGCAGCCGCTGCCGGTCAACTTTGAGGAAGCGGTCCATCAGGTAAAGATGGAAATGGCGAGAAATCTCAGGGAGTATCTTGCTTTCAGATGCGGAATGAACGAGATCTTCACATATCCTTGGGTCGATGAGAAATACATCCGCGCGGCCGGGATCGATCTTGAGAATTCCGTGAGACTCGCGACTCCGCCTGCTCCTGAACTCGGATTCCTCAGATCATCGCTTATACCGGGCATGCTCGAGACTATCGAGAAGAACCACAGACACTTCGATGAATTCGCGGTATTCGAGGCGGCTCAGGTATTTGAAAAAGGCGAATACAGCCCTTCAAGCACCGACGAGGTGCTTCCGGTGCACAAAAACCTTCTGAGCGGCGCGTTCGCCGGCAAAGACGCCAGAACACTTTTCTTCAAGGTGAAGGGCGTCATAGAAGGAATGCCGGGGTACTGCCACTTCAAGCCTTTCACTTTCAAGCAGAAAGCGAAGCCGTCATGGGCTGATGAAAAGGTATGGCTCAACATTGTCGAAGAAGGAAAGATCATCGGATCGATCGGCCTTATATCCGTACAGGCTCTGACCGAGTCAGGCGTAAAGCTGATCAGCGCCGCGGCGTTCGAACTCGATACGGCGATGCTGGATCCATATCCGTCAAGAACGAACGAGTTCACGCATTTGCCACAGTATCCGCTCGTAGAGCAGGATCTCTCGCTGCTGGTCGATGAGTCCGTTACATGGGCAGAGATCAGGGAAGCCATCAAGTATATGGTCAAGGAGCTCAGGTTCGTCGAGGAATACCGCGGAAAGCAGATCCCGGCGGGCAAGAAGTCGATCATGCTGAGCCTCAAGATCGGAAACGACGACTCCACGATGACATCGAAACAGATAGAGAAGAAGATGAACGGCATCATAAAGGTGCTGGGCAAAAAGTGCGGAGCGCAGCTGCGCTAGATAATGGCAAAATACGAGCATACAGTCACAAGTGAAGAATCAGGGCTGACCATCAACCAGATCCTGAGGAGAAACTACAGGTTCTCTTCAAGGTTCAGGACCAAGATGAAGTATCAGTCGCTGGTAGATCTGAACGGAACACCGGCTCCGGGTTATGTAAGACCCGGGGTCGGTGATGTCATTGGTGTGCGTTTGCCTGATGAGAAAAGCGATTTCACCCCGGAAGACATCCCGCTTGACATAGTTTATGAAGACGATGACATGATTATCGTCAACAAGCAGGCGGGCATCATCGTTCATCCGACAAAAGGCCATCCCGAACATACGATAGCCAACGCAGTTATGAAATACATGGAAGACAGCGGCCAGTCGTTCAAGGTGAGATTCGCCAACAGGATAGACATGGACACTACCGGCATCATCATAATCGCCAAGAACGCCAACACACAGAACGATCTTGCGTCTCAGATGCGAAACAATACGGTCGTTAAAAGGTATTACGCGCTTGCAGAGGGCAATATCGAAGAGGACCATTTCACCGTCGAACTGCCCGTGGGCAGACCCGATCAGGTGTCGATCCGCCGGGCAGTGATGGAAGATGGCGGCAAAGACGCCTTCAGCGAATTCATCGTAAAAGAACGTTATACGTCAAAAGAATACGGTGACCATACGCTGGTCGAAGTCATTCTGCACACCGGAAGAACGCATCAGATAAGAGTACATCTTTCACATATCGGCCATCCTATAGCCGGTGATGAGCTTTATGAGGGAAGGACTGAGCTGATGCGAAGACAGGCGCTTCACGCGTATTACATCGAATTCGATCATCCGATGACAAAGGAAAGAGTCAGCTTTGAAACTGACATACCGGAGGATATAAAAGAGGCAATAAAGACATTGAAAAACAGCGCCGTATAAGCGCTGTTTTATCTGCTTTAGGTAATCTGTCAGAGAAGTTTGCCGGAAAGAAGGCTCCAGTGATCGTAAGTCTTTGTGCGGATCAGATGGATCTCTTTATCGGAACGCGTGATCTCTATCCTGAGTACGCCGCCGAATTCATGGGTGCGGCCGTCGAACGACAGAAGTATAGTGCCGCCTTCACATCTCCCGGTACCGGCAATCGAAATGGTCTCGGTAGAAGGAAGAATAAGGCTTGATTTGAAGCATCTGTACGCGTTTGTGTTCATCGGAGCGATAGGCGTAAGCTGAAGGACATCGAGATCAGGCGATACGAGCGATCCTCCCAGCGAGTAGTTGTACGCTGTGGAACCTACAGGCGTTGAGATGATGATTCCGTCTCCGGAGAAGTCCTGTATTTTGGTATTGTCGATGGACACTTCATAGTGCGAAGCGTGCGAGTACGGACCTCTCACGACGATCTCGTTGAGTCCGGTGCGCAGGAATTCGCCTCTGCGTGTGACTATTCTTGCCTGTACAGGGCTGATTTTCTGGATCTGATATTCACCCTTCGAGATGGATTCGAGCGTCTCTCTGAGATTTGAAGGGAGAGCTTCCTGGAAAAATCCGAGATGACCGGTATTGATGCCGATGATAGGAGCCTTCGGGAATCCGCATTTATGCACGAAACTGAGGAAAGTGCCGTCTCCGCCTATGCAGGCGAGCAGATCGGCGTCTTCTGAATATTCGTCGAGGATCTCATAGCCGAATTCCCTGAGCATAGGCAGGAATCTGTCATATGCTTCTCTCGATTTATCTTTCAGATTACAGAATACGTATATCTTCATTTTGTCAACTCCGTGTGTTATAATGTTCTGTCAGTTATTGTAGCACACTTATATGTGAAATTGTATTCGTTTTGAAATGGACAAGGTCAGGTTTTACCACATACTCGATATAGAAACAGCGGATGAGTTCAAGTATTATGAGAACCTCGCGGCTATGCTGGAGGAGGATGAATACATCGAGGAAAATCTCATAGTCGATCTGCTGCGCAGTGTCGACATGGAGATGCTCTCAGAAATGATGGGTTCGTATTTTGACGCGTTCCTCGACCATCTTCCTGACAACGAGACCGATCTGTATATAATGGTCGAGTCCATAGGCAGAGTTTTTGAAGGCCTCATTTACGATGACATGAGCGATGCGGACATCAAGGAGCTTGCGGCTGAGATCGTCAGGTTCCGTAAGTGGTACGTGCATGACCTCAACGCGTTCAACAGACTGACCGGAGAAGAGGCGAATATAAGGGACGCAAGATATGACATAGCTGCCGCCGGGCTCCTGGGAGATGAATCCGACTACGATTTCAGGCTGGCGCTGGATTACGACATAGACGGATTCGACATGAGAGTTTCCGATCTGCTCGGAGCGGAGTTCGCGGACGGCACGGATGAATAACAGAGAGTCTATCGAAAAAAGAGAATACGAGTTTCTTTCGCCGCTCGCGTGCAAGGCTGCAGAGTCAAAAGGCAGGGTCTACGAAGAGGAGAAGTGCGAGCACAGGACCGATTTCCAGAGGGACAGGGACCGCATCGTTCATTCCAAGGCTTTCAGAAGACTCATACATAAAACGCAGGTATTCCTTGCGCCTGAGGGCGACCACTACAGGACTCGTCTGACGCACACTCTCGAGGTATCTCAGATATCCCGCACGGTAGCGAGGATACTCGCTTACAACGAGGATCTTACAGAGGCCATAGCACTCGGACACGATCTCGGCCATACGCCGTTCGGCCATGTGGGCGAGAAGGTGCTCGACAGCATACACCCGGGCGGCTTTGAGCATAACGTTCAGAGCCTGAGGACAGTCGATGTCATCGAAGACACTCCAAGACGCAGGGGCCTGAACCTTACATACGAAGTAAGAGACGGCATACTCAATCACAGGGGGTCCGTTACTCCGATGACTCTTGAGGGACAGATAGTAAAGATCTGCGACCGCATCGCTTATGTCAATCACGACATAGACGACGCGATCAGGAGCGGAGTCATCACTTTCGATGATCTGCCTGAGCGCGAGATCGGGATAATCGGCTCGACGCACTCCGAGCGAATCAACAATCTTATAGTTGACCTGTGCAGAAACAGCGAAGGCCGTGACAGGATAGAGCTTTCTCCTGTGATGCAGGATTCTCTCAACGGACTCAGATCATATCTGTTCGAGAACGTTTACAATTCAACTGAAGTAAGGGGCGTTTCGGATCTCGACAAGGTGCAGCGCATCATAAGTTCTCTTTACGCTTATTACATGGAGCATTCGGACGAGATCCCCGGCATATATAAGAAGATCGAAGAGGAAGAGGGCACTGCGGTCGCTGTCAAGGACCTTATCTCGGGCATGACCGACCGTTACGCTCTGAATCTCTATGATAAACTGTTCGTACCTCAGGGATGGAGGCAGCTGTGACCCATGGCTTATGACAACTTCACTGAAGAGCTGAAGGCTCAGCTCAACATAGTAGATATAATAGGCCGGGAAGTAAAGCTGAAGAAGTCGGGCTCCAATTACATGGGGCTTTGCCCGTTCCATTCGGAAAAGACGCCGTCTTTCAGCGTAAACGAAAGCAAGCAGTTCTATCACTGCTTTGGCTGCGGGAAGTCGGGCGACGTCATAGGCTTCGTGCAGGAGTACTACAAGCTGCCGTTCGTGGAAGCCGTTGAAAAACTTGCCTCGGAAAACGGCATCAAGCTTCCTGAGAGAAGGAGCAGCGGGCCGAAGATAGACTACGACAAGTATTACAGCATCAATGCCAAGGCGGCGAGGTTCTTTTACAACAACCTCGGAGTAAAGGGCAACAAAGGGCTTGCGTACCTGAGAAGGCGCGGACTTACGAACGAGACGATCACATCTTTCGGGCTCGGATACGCTCCGGCAGGAGGCACCACGCTGGTAGACCATTTGAGAAGCGAAGGCGTTTCAGATGAAGACATGCTGAAGCTCGGACTCGCGAACAGCGGCAAGAACGGTCTGTATGACAAGTTCCGGGACAGAGTTATGTTCCCGATCATAAGCACGCGGGACAAGGTCATAGGTTTCGGCGGAAGAGCGATAGCGGACATAAAGCCAAAGTATCTGAATTCTCCTGAAAGCGAGATATTCCTGAAAAAGAACAATCTCTTTGGCCTGAACCTCACCAAAAAGGAGATCGACAGAGAGGGGCGCGCGATCATAGTCGAGGGATACATGGACATGATCTCGCTCTACCAGCACGGCGTAAAGAATGCCGCCGCTTCGCTGGGAACCGCGCTTACCCTGAATCAGGCCAGACTGCTCTGCAGATATTCAAAGAACATCGTTCTGTCGTATGACTCCGACTCTGCAGGCATAAATGCCGCGCTCAGGGGCATAGACGTCATTATCGAAGCGGGAGGCAAACCGCGCGTCATGCACGTCACAGACGGAAAGGATCCCGATGATTTCATCAGGGCGCACGGCAAAGAGGCTTTTATCAGTCTGGCAGACGACGCGATGCCCGCGACTGATTACAAGCTGACGCTCGCGAAACGCGGATTCGACCTTAATAACGACAGGGACATACTGGAATACATAGAAAGAGCGGTCCCTATACTGCGGGAACTCGGTCCTGTCGAACTGGACATTTACGCCCGCAAGCTTTCCGAGGAATTCGGAGTGTCGGAAAACGCCATAATCATGGCTGTACAGACTGGTGGCGATAATAATAAATCGGTAAACACAGGCCTGAGCGGCGCAGGAAGCGAAAGAGCGGTAAGAGATTCGCTCAGAAGGGCCCGTGACAAGGGCTATTACGAAAGATTCGAGATGGCATTCGCCATACTGGCGATGCATGATCCAAGTTACATAAAGCGCTTCAGGGAAGACGGCATCGTTTTCGGCAGCGCGCTTGCGAATAAGATAGTGCTCGTAGAAGAGTCCCTCTGTCCGGACGGACAAAGCGGGGGCCGCGGGATAGAAAAAGAAAAGATATTCGAAGCGCTCGACCCGGATGAAGAAGCGGAATTCTCAAAGCAGCTTGAATCAATACAGACAGGACCCGACGATGAGGCCTTTTACAGAGAGACGAAGGCAGGGTATCTGTCCGGCAAATACCGGGACGAAAAAGCCGAGGTAATGAACAACATTGCGGTAGCCGAAAAACTCGGCAGGACCGACGAAATTGAAAAACTCGTACACCGGCTGATCGAACTGGATGAACTCATCAAGAAAACCATGGAGGAGATAAATGCCTGAAAACGTCAAGAAAAAACTGAATGACTTAGATGACATCTATGTCGACGAAGAAGCAAGCGAAGAAATGACCGGCGTCTCGAAGACAGAAGAAGCGGCCAACCTCATAGTAGAGGCCGCGAAGCTGACGGGCAATGAGATCACTTACGCTGAGATCAACGCCATGATAGCAGACTCCAATTTCGACAAGGACGCTCTTGAGGACATCTACGATATCGTAGAGAGCAAGAACGTCACCATAATCGAGACCAGGGAGCCGACTCACGATGAACTCGAGGATGACGACGTCGACGACGATGAAATCCTTGAAATGGAACTCGAAGATGAAGACCTGCTCAACGACGAAGAAGACGAGAAAAAGAGCGGAGTGGTCATCAAGTCTTCGGGCGAGATCGAAGTAACAGACGCGGCAAAGAATATCCCTACCGATGATCCGGTAAGGATGTATTTCAAGGAGATAGGCAAAGTTCCTCTGCTCACTGCTGAAGAAGAGCGCGAGCTCGCCATCAGGATCGAGCAGGGAGACGAGGAAGCCAAGAAGAAACTCTGCGAATCCAACCTCAGGCTCGTTGTCAGTATCGCCCGCAGATACCTCAACAGAGGACTCTCTTTCCTCGACCTCATACAGGAAGGCAACCTGGGCCTTATCAAGGCTGTTGAGAAATTCGACTACACCAAAGGGTACAAGTTCTCGACATACGCGACATGGTGGATAAGACAGGCCATAACAAGGTCGATCGCCGACCAGGCAAGGACCATACGTATCCCGGTGCACATGGTCGAGACCATCAACAAGCTGATCAGGATATCCAGACAGCTCCTGCAGGAGTACGGACGTGAGCCGACCAGCGAAGAGATCGCAAGAGAGATGGGGATCACGGTCGAAAAGGTCAGAGAGATCAAGAAGATCAGCCAGGATCCTGTATCGCTCGAGACACCTATCGGCGAGGAAGAAGACAGCCATCTGGGCGATTTCATCCCTGACGAGGACATCCCTTCGCCTGTGGATGCGGCCGCGTACTCGATGCTTCAGAAGCAGCTCCGCGAGGTGCTCGACACGCTGAGCGAGAGAGAGAAGAAGGTGCTTATACTGAGGTTCGGACTCGACGATGGACGTCCGCGCACACTCGAGGAGGTCGGACGCGAGTTCAACGTCACAAGAGAGCGTATCCGTCAGATCGAGGCCAAGGCTCTCAGAAAACTGAGACATCCCAGCCGCAGCAAGAAGCTTAGGGATTATCTGGAATAAAGATAACAGCCGCAGCCGGAAACTCAGGGAATATCTTGAATAAGAGATCGGCAGTGCGGTTTTGATGGTATCTATCGATGCGATTGAGCAAGCGTATATACGCAATGGCAGGTTCAGTAAAAAAAGGCGACACTGTCGCGGACATAGGGACGGATCACGGATACGTCCCTATGCTTTTAATTAAGGAAGGCAGGTCGCCGCGTGTCATTATGTCGGATATAAGCGAAGGCTCGTTGGCAAAAGCCAGGGAGACATTCGAACTGTCGGGTCTTTCGGACAAGGTGGATGAGGGCGACTTCCGCATAGGAGACGGGCTGGATACTGTAGAAAAAGGCGAGGTCGATGAGATAATCATAGGCGGTCTGGGCGGACATACGATAGTTCAGATTCTCGACGCCGACGCCGAAAAGAGCAGGTCGTTCAAAAGGCTTGTCCTTCAGCCGAGAAAGCATTCGGGAACGCTGAGACATTATCTGTATACGCACGGATGGGACATAGAAAGCGAAACTCTCGCGGAAGAAGGTAAATTCGCCTGCGAGATAATCACGGCAGTCCCGGGTCCGGAGCTCTGCAGAGAATCGCCGTATCCGGAAGAAGACATACGCTGGAAGTATCCGGAAAGCCTGGCAGACGCCGATCACGGGCTTGCGAAAAAACGCGTCGAATGGAAGATATCCAGCATAAGAGAAGAGATAGAGAACCTTGAGAAAAGCGGCAAAGATCAGAAGGATCTGATAAGCCGTCTGAGAGAGGATCTTGACTATCTTTTGCTCTTGAATTCTAAATGTACAGGAATATAATATAGCAGTGTTTTGGGCAGACCAGGCGATCGCGTGCTTAGGCATGAGGAAAGTCCGGGCTCCGCAGGGCAGGGATGACGGATAACGTCCGCCGCAGGTAACTGTAGGGAAAGTGCAACAGAAACATTCCGCCGAAACGGGCAATGCCGTGGCAAGGTTGAAATGGTGAGGTAAGAGCTCACCGGAGCTGTGGAGACACAGCTGCCGTGTAAACCCCATCCGGAGCAAGACAAAATGGGCATTTGGTGGTGCGGCCCGTACCCGCCCGAAGGTATGTCGCATGAGGCTGCAGGCAACTGCAGTCCAAGATGGATGATCGTCAGATACAGAACCCGGCTTACGGTCTGCCCGGGGCACTTATTTTAGAGGAGCGTCATGAAGCCAAGACTTGGTATTGATGTAGGATCAACTACGGTAAAGCTCGTCCTGCTTGATGATTCTGATAAGGTCGTATATTCGAAGTACGAGAGGCATATGTCTAACGTATTCGAGAAGGCCGGAGAACTCTTAAAGCAGATGAGAGACGAGCTGGGAGATATCACCGTCAGACCTGTTATAACAGGGTCCGGCGGTCTTTCGCTTGCCGATCTTCTGGGCATCAGATTCGAGCAGGAGGTAATTGCCTGCAGCAGGGCCGTTGAAGAACTGATACCTGAGACAGACGTAGCCATAGAACTGGGCGGCGAGGATGCCAAGATCACTTTCTACGGATCTACAGTCGAGCAGAGGATGAACGGCACATGCGCCGGCGGCACGGGAGCCTTTATCGATCAGATGGCGGTGCTTCTGAATACTGACGCCGGCGGACTCAACGAAGCTGCCAAAGGTCATGAGATCATCTATCCGATAGCTTCGCGCTGCGGAGTTTTCGCGAAGACTGACATACAGCCTCTTATAAACGACGGAGCCAGGACAGAGGACATTGCCGCGTCCATATTTCAGGCCGTGGTAAACCAGATGATATCCGGACTCGCCTGCGGTCATCCGATCAGAGGCAAGGTCGCTTTTCTGGGAGGTCCTCTTGAATACCTTTCCGAGCTCAGGGCAAGGTTCATCGAGACGCTCGGACTTACGGATGATGAAGTCGTTTTCCCTGAAAACGCAAAATTCTTTGTGGCCATAGGAGCCGCTTACCTTGCTGACAAAAAGCGGGAAGTCAGCCTCGACTCACTTATATCGAAACTTGATAACGCCGCTCCTGATGATATTTCCGACACAAAGTATCTCAGGCCGCTGTTTGAGACAGAAGAAGAACTGGCTGAGTTCAGGGAGCGCCATGCAAGAGCCACTGTGCCGAGAGGCGATCTTTCGAAAGCCGAAGGCGCTGTGTTCCTTGGCATCGACGCCGGCTCTACTACTACCAAGGCCGCGCTTATCAATAAAGACAAGGAACTCCTTTATGAGCATTACAGCAACAACGAAGGCGATCCTCTTGAAGTAGTCAGACAGGTTCTGAAGGAGATCTACTCGTCTCTTCCTGAAGGGGCATACATAGGCCGTTCAGTTGTAACGGGATACGGAGAAGGCCTCGTGCAGGCAGCGTACGGGATCGATGCCGGCGAGATAGAGACAATGGCTCACTACAAAGCGGCCAGCCAGTTCCTGCCTGAGGTCAGTTTCATACTCGACATCGGCGGCCAGGACATGAAGTGCATGCAGATCAAAGACGGAGCGATCAGCAGCATCATGCTGAACGAGGCCTGCTCATCCGGATGCGGCTCGTTCATCGAAACATACGCCAAGTCAGTGAGCATGAGCGTGCCGGAATTCGCCCGTGAAGCGCTGAAGTCGCAGAAACCTGTCGACCTCGGAACACGCTGCACGGTCTTCATGAACTCCAAGGTGAAGCAGGCGCAGAAGGAAGGCTCGTCCATAGCGGACATATCCGCGGGGCTTTCGTATTCGGTCATCAAGAACGCGCTGTATAAGGTCATCAAGCTGCGCAACCCGTCGGATACAGGTCCGAATGTCGTAGTGCAGGGAGGAACCTTCCTCAACGAAGCCGTTCTGAGAAGCATCGAGATCATTCTTGAAAAGGATGTCATCAGACCTGACATCTCAGGACTCATGGGAGCGTACGGATCGGCGATAATCGCCTGCGACAGCTACGTCGAAGGCGAGCGTTCAGGAGTGCTTCCTCTTGACAAGGTAGACAGCTTCAGCGTCACGACATCCAACGCCAGATGCGGACGCTGCGGCAACAACTGCCTGCTCACTATTTCCAGATTTGCCGACGGCGGCAGATACATAACGGGCAACAGGTGCGAAAAAGGCGCCGGCGCTTCAACGAAAAAATCAGAACTTCCGAACCTCTATAAGATAAAAAACGACCTTCTTTTCAACAGGCCGGTCCTTGACGAGGACAAGGCTAAAAGAGGCGTAATAGGCATACCGAGAGTACTCAACATGTATGAGAACTACCCGTTCTGGCATGCCTTCTTTACCAAGCTGGGATTCAGGGTCGTTCTCAGTCCGCCGACCAACAAGGACATATACCAGAGCGGCATGGATACGATATCCTCGGATACCGCGTGCTATCCGGCAAAGGTGGTCCACGGCCACATAAAGTGGCTCGTCGAAAACGGCGTCAAGAGGATATTCTATCCTTCGATAAACTTCGAAGCGGTGGAGGACAAAACAGCGCCTAACCACTTCAACTGTCCTGTAGTCGCGACTTATCCTGAGGTCATCGACAAGAACATGGCGGATTACTTCTACCAGCATGATGTGGAGTTCTATCATCCGTTCGTGCCATACGACAACGACTCCAGATTCATCAGCGAGATGACCAAGTTCTTCTCCGGAAGCAGGAGCGTAGACAACGAGGCGGCCGAGAACGTCGTGAAGAGCTACAGGCTCGGAAAAGATGAACGAGACTATTCTCTCTTCGGCATCGACACAGATATCCTTGAGATCGAGCACGCCCTGACAGCGGGAAGATCCGCTCAGAAAGCGTATAAGAGAAGGGTAGCAGATGCGGGAGAAGCCGCGATCGAATACATGAGAGAACACGGCAAGAAGGGCATTATACTGTCCGGAAGGCCTTATCATATCGACCCTGAGATCAACCACGGCATAGATGAACTTATAACGCAGCAGGACATGGTCGTCCTTTCCGAAGACTCTGTCAGCTGGAAGATCAAGACCGCCAGACCTGTCCGCATACTCGACCAGTGGGTATACCATTCGAGGCTTTACAAAGCAGCGATATTCGCGGGCCAGAACGACGACATAGAAGTAATCCAGCTCAACTCGTTCGGATGCGGTCTCGATGCCGTAACGACAGATGAGGTCGACGAACTGCTGCAGCAGAATGACAAGCTTTATACCGTTCTGAAGATTGACGAAGGCGCTAACCTCGGAGCGGCGAGGATCAGGATAAGATCCCTCAAGGCTGCCCTTGACGAGCGTCAGAAACTCGGCACTAAAGCAAGAAACGTCAATAAGCCGTATAAGCGCAAGCTCTTCACCAGGGAGATGAGAAATGGCGGTTATACTCTTCTGGTGCCGCAGATGTCGCCTATACACTTCCAGTACTTCGAGCCTGTACTGAAGGCTGCCGGCTACAATGCCGTGCTTCTGCCTGCCGTAACAAAGGAATCCGAAGAGGAAGGCTTAAGGTACGTCAACAACGACGCGTGCTATCCGACCATAGTCACCCTTGGACAGATCATATACGCGCTTAAATCCGGCGAATACGATCTTTCGAAGACCGGAGTATTCATGTCTCAGACGGGCGGCGGATGCCGGGCCAGCAATTATGTCGCGCTTCTACGAAAGGCTCTCAAGGATCTCGGGATGGAGCAGATACCTGTCATCTCGTTCAACATGGTAGGCCTTGAACGCAATCCTGGTTTCTCCATAACACCGAGACTGGCTCTTTCGCTGGTTTACGGAGCTCTTTACGGAGACCTGATGATGAAGTGTCTCTACAGGATAAGGCCTTATGAGATCGAAAAGGGATCCGCTCAGTCAGTCATGGATTCGTGGTTCAACAAGATCGTAAAGAACTGCGGGGATCTGAACAAGAAAACTTTCATAAGGAACCTGAACGATATAATCAGGGATTTCGACAGCATACCTATCCACAAGGACATGGTAAAGCCAAGGGTCGGCATAGTAGGTGAGATCCTGGTCAAATATCACCCGAACGCCAATAACAATCTTGTTGAAATAATCGAGGAGGAGGGCGGAGAGGCCGTAGTGCCTTCGTTCATCGACTTCTTCGAATACGGGTTCATAAACAAAGTCTATAACTACAACAATCTGTCCGGCACATGGAAAGACATGGCGATCAACAGGATGCTGCTTGCTTTCATCGAATCCTACAGGAAGCATTCGAGAGAAGCCTGCAGACGCAGCAAGCGTTTTGAGCCTGACCCGAAAATAGAGGAGACCGCAAGGAACGCAGAAAGATTCATCTCCATAGGCAACCAGTGCGGAGAAGGCTGGCTTCTTACAGGCGAGATGGTAGACCTGATAGACAGCGGAGTCAAAAACATACTTTGCCTGCAGCCGTTCGCATGTCTGCCGAATCACGTGGCCGGAAAGGGTATGCTCAAGGCTCTGAGACAGTATGACGACAAGGCAAACATAGTCGCGATAGACTATGACCCGGGCGCTTCGACCGTGAACCAGCTGAACAGGATAAAGCTCATGATGTCCACTGCTTTCAAGAATCTTGAAGAAGAGAAGGCATCGTACTATAATAAAAGCATAGTAGAAAAGGCCGCAGGTCAAGTATTGCAGGCCGCAAAGAAAAAAATCGGAACAAGGAGGTGACTGCCAATGGGCAGACACGGGACTATTGCAAACAGAAAATCAGCGCAGGACTCAAAGCGTTCTGCAATGTTCACCAAGTACTCGAGACAGATTATCGTAGCCGCGAAGAACGGCGGCGATCCTGACTTCAATCCATCACTGAGAGTCGCTATCGATAAGGCAAAAGCCATAGGCATGCCTAACGACAATATCAACAGGGCCATAAAGAAGGGCACCGGCGAACTCGGCGGTGAGTCGTATGAAGAGCTCCAGTTCGAGGGCTACGGTCCTTGCGGAGTTGCGGTCATTGTCGAGGCTCTGACCGACAATAAGAACAGAACAGCTTCTTTCGTAAGGTCGGTATTTGACAAGAACGGCGGAAATCTCGGTACTCCGGGATGCGTTTCGTATATGTTCAGCCGCAAGGGAGTCGTGATCGTCGACTCTGAAGATCTCGACGAAGATGAAGTCATGATGGTAGCGCTCGACGCGGGCGCTGACGACATGATCGTCAACGAGGACAACTTTGAGATACGCATGGAGCCTCAGGCTTTCAACGACGTTCATCAGGCTATTAAGGACGCCGGATATGAGATATTCGAAGCCGAGATCGAGCAGATCCCGTCCATGGAGGCCAAGGTTGAGGATGAGAGCGCTATAAAGTCTCTTACCAAGCTCATCACGTCTCTCGAGGATAACGACGACGTCCAGAAGGTCTACTATAACTGCGATCTCGATCTTGAGTGACGATAATCTGCTAAGTATGTATCAATTCCTGGGATATGCGTAAAAGCCTTCTTAATTGAACCTACACATACTTAAAGGGATTCCGATGCGGAAGCATTATGTAAAGCCTCCTACGAGTGGACTACAGAAGCCAGGCTCAGGAAGTACCCACCTTATCCGTTAACGATAGGGCGTCAATTAAAGGCTTAACGGTATTCCGGGTTTTTTTTGTAAGGAGCTAGAGTTGAACAAAATGAATAGGGAAGAAAAGGACCGGCAGATCAGAAAGGAAGCGCGCGCAACGCTCATCCTCTTTCTGATTTGTTTTATTTGGAATGTAGGCTTTGCATATGGCCTGTCGGGTACAGGAGCCAGGCTTTTCGGGCTGCCTGTATGGTGGCTGGTCAGTACACCGGGAATGTTCGTTATTGCCGTCATCGGAGTCGTCATACTGCTTAAAAAAGTATTTGTGAATTTTGATCTTGACGACACGGATGAAGACATGAGTAAAGGAGGCGGAAACGATGAGTAAGAAAGCTGCCGTCCTGATCATTCTTGTTCTTTATCTGCTGGTCAATCTTTTCCTCGGAATACGGGCAGGAAGAAAATCCGCCGCGGAAAACGCGGATAAAGGTTTCCTCGCTAACTATTTCGCCGGATCGCGCAGCATGGGCGGACTCGTGCTCGCGATGACCCTCGTTGCCACTTACACGAGCGCCAGCTCGTTCCTGGGAGGGCCGGGACTTGCGTCAAGCTTCGGCATGTCGTGGTCATGGGTCGCCGGCGTGCAGATAGGAGCGACTTTCCTGACTCTCGGAGTGCTTGGCAAGAAATTTGCCATAATAGCAAGAAGGACAAATTCCGTTACTGTAAACGATTATCTAAGGGCTCGCTATGACTCACCGGCTGTAGTGATAATCTGCGGCATCGCCATGGTGGTGTTCTTCATAACACAGATGATCGCGCAGTTCATAGGTGGAGCGACTCTCATGCAGACCGTCACAGGCCTGCCTTACTGGGCCGGACTGCTGCTCTTCGGCACTGTCGTAATAATTTACACTTCGGTCGGCGGCTTCAAGGCGGTCGTTACTACCGATACGATACAGGGCATAGTGATGACCATCGGAACTTTCCTCCTCCTGTTCTTCGTCATAAGATCCGCGGGAGGCATGGACAACATAATCGGAAGCCTCGACGCGGGCAATCCGGGATGGGACCTGATGGGCAAGGGTGAATACGGCGCCGAGATCGCCGCCATGAGACCGGGAGCCCTGATATCATTCTGGGTACTCGTAGGCGTCGCCGTTCTCGGACTTCCGCAGAATGCTGTCAGATGCATGGGTTTCAAAGATACTGAATCGATGCACAAGGCAATGATATACGGCACGGTCGTCATCGGCATCCTGATGATAGGAATGCATCTTGCCGGAACTCTGGCGTATCCGCTGCTGCCTGAAGAAGGACTTGAGAGCACTGACCAGGTGATACCTTACGTCGTGATGAAGTACATGCCTGCATGGGCGGCGGGATTCTTCCTCGCGGCGCCTCTGGCAGCCGTGATGTCGACCGTTGACTCGCTTCTGATACTCGCGTCGGCAACGATCATCAAGGACATATATGTCCACTACATAAAGAAGGTCCCGGTCGATCCGGAAGAAGCGTCAAAGCCTGAATATGAGAGCGCGTATGACAATGTGCCGAAATACAGCTTCGCTCTTACGGCGGGAATAGGTATAATAGCCTGTCTCCTGGCGCTCAATCCGCCTGATGTCATAGTGTGGATCAACCTCTTCGCATTCGGCGGACTCGAGGCGACGTTCTTCTGGCCTATCATCGGCGGACTGTACTGGAAGAAGGGCAACAGTAAAGCCTGCATGGCGTCAGTGATCACAGGCCTTGTGGTATTCATTTTCTTTAACAGAGTAAAGATACTTCCTTTAGGCATACACGAAATAATCGCGGGACTCATAGCGAGCGGCATAGCGTATTTTGCGGCCGGAGCGATCAGCAAAGATGAGCCTGATGACGAAATAATTAAAAAATGCTTCTGAATATGGTAAAATCTACAAAAGAATGCGGTTAACTATCAAAAGGTAAGGCCTATGAGTATGAAGATCATAAACGCTGCCGACATAGACGGATTCAAAATCGGCAACGCGGAGAACAAAGAAAAAGGTACCGGCTGCACTGTTATCATTTGCGAAGACGGAGCTGTAGGCGGCGTCGACGTAAGGGGCGGCGGACCGGCAACCAGGGAGACGGATCTTCTCAGAAGCGAAAACACCGTCAACTCTGTAAACGCGGTCGTGCTGAGCGGAGGCTCGGCATTCGGACTTGAAGCTGCTTCAGGAGTAATGAGAGAACTCGCGGACCGCGGCATCGGATTCGATGTCGGGACCGGCATCACAGTGCCTATAGTCTGCGGCGCCTCGCTTTACGACCTTGCTGTCGGAGATCCCGCGGCCTTTCCCGATGTCAACATGGGAATGGTCGCCGTTCAGAACGCTTTCGAAGGGTTTTTCCAACATGGTAACCACGGAGCGGGCACAGGCGCTACAGTCGGGAAATACATGGGCCATGACAGGGCCATGAAATCCGGCCTTGGTACATTCGCCTGCGGCGACGGCTTTGTTGAAGTCGGAGCCATAGCGGCCGTGAACGCGTGCGGAGACATATACAACGGCGCCGGCCACATAATAGCAGGACTCAGGTCTGAGGACGGCGGGACTATTTACGGCACCATAAAGACCCTGAAGGGAATGGTCCATGACCGGGCCGACCTTGCTGATGACAGCACTTCTTTCATCAACAGATCCGAGATAGAAGAAGCTCTTGCATCTTCTGAGAATGCTCCGCAGGAAGATCCTGTACCTGAAGAAACTGCTTATATAGAACCTGAACCGGAAGAGGCAGTAACGGAAGAATCTGTATTTGAGGAGCCTGACGCAGAAGAAATCGTTCCGGAGGAACCGGTCTACGAACAGCCGGAAACGCCTGAAGCCGAAGAGATCGTCCAGGAAGAACCTGTTTACGCAGACCCTGAAACGAAGGAACTTGTAACCGAAGAGCCGGAACCTTCTCTGATCGATGAACTATTCGGAGAAGAGGACTTCTCGGAGCCGGAAGAGGAATCTTACGAAGAAACCGTTCCGGTCGAAACCGCGGATGTTCAGGAGGAAGAACTGCCGGAAGAAGCAGCAGAAGAGGTTGGGGAAGGCACTGAAAAGGAAACTGAAGAAGAGCCTCCTGCCGAACTTACACGCGAAGAAATGGGATACAATATCGCGTTCAACACAACGATATCGTGCCTCATCACGAATGCCGCTCTGACGAAGTCCCAGGCCAATAAGCTCGCGTCCATACTGCACGACGCGTTTGCCAGGGCCATCAAACCGGTGCACGGCACTCTTGACGGAGACACCGTATTCGTTCTCGCGACCGGCAGGCAGCAGGTCAACTTCGACGCTTTCGCGGCGCTTGCAACCGATGTCATGCAGTACGCGATAATCGACGCGGCGACTTCGGCAAGAAGCGCTTACGGTCTCCCTGCGGCAATAGACATGAAAAAACCGGAGAACGATAAATGAAAAAACTGATACTCATAGACGGCAACAGCCTGCTCTTCAGAGCATACTTTGCAATGAGACCTATGGTAACTTCCAAAGGCATGCACACTCAGGGTGTGTTTGCCTTTGTTAATATGCTGAATAAGATACTCGCGGACTATGAGCCTACTCATATTGCCGTTGCTTTCGACATGAAAGGCGGCACGTTCAGGCATGATGTGTATAAGGAGTATAAGGGAGGCCGCCTGAAGACTCCTCCGGAACTGCTCGCGCAGGTCCCTATGATGCACGAAGTGCTTGAAGCCATGAACATAGCTGTACTTGAAGTCCCTCAGTATGAAGCCGACGATATCATCGGCACCGTAGCCGCAAGAGCGGAAAATGACGGCATCGACACGCTCGTTATTTCCGGCGACAGGGACGAACTGCAGCTTGTTGGTCCACATGTCCGGGTGCTCATAAACAAGCGCGGGATGAGCGAATTTGAGCTTTACGACATAGAGGCGATGAAGGAAAGGTACGGACTCACTCCGGAACAGTTCATCGATCTGAAAGGCCTTATGGGCGACAGCTCCGACAATATACCGGGAGTGCCGGGTATAGGCGAAAAGAAGGGAATCGCTCTTCTTGAGGAATACGGTAGCCTCGAGAACCTCATCGAGCATGCTGACGAAGTCAAGGGCAAGATGGGAGAGAAACTGCGCGACAACATCGAGACTGCGCGCATGTCAAAGTGGCTAGCTACGATCAACAAAGAGTCTCCGGTAGATTTCGAGTGGGAAGACCTTGAATACACATCGCCGGACATGGAGAAGCTTATCGCCGTATATACCGAACTGGAATTCAGCACATTTATCAAAAGACTCCAGTCCGGAGCGGAGAATACTTCAGACTTTGCCGCGGCGAGCGGACAGCCTGATCTGAACGAGGGATTCGAGTCCATCAAAAGGGTAAGCTTTGAAAAGTTCCTTTCTGACGTACAGAACGGAAGCGAGGTATACATAGAGGCCGCCGCTGACGCGAATCATCTGGCTGAGCCTGAGGTAAGATTTATTTGCCTCTACAGCGACGAAAAAGGCATTGCGTGCATAAAAGAACTCACGCCTATGGATGAAACCATCACAGCCGAGGTCCTCGCGAACAAAGGATACAGACTGTGCGGCTGCGGGCTGAAGCGCATCATATATTCGCTGGCCGCAAAGACCGGTTCGGATCTCATCCCATATTACGATCTGCAGGTCGCCGAGTATCTCATCGACGCTAACAGACAGAAATACCCGCTGGACAAGCTTCTTCTGAGGTACGCCGGCTATGCGGCAGATACGTCCGAAGCAGGCATCCTGTCTGACGACGCTTCATACCGTTCGCCTGATACCGATCCCGAAAGCCTGCTGAAAAGAGCGTACTATACGGCAAAGGTCAGGCCGGAACAGCAGAAACTGCTCGAAGAAAACGATCTGAAGAAGCTGTTCGACGAATGCGAGATGCCTCTGGTGCTGACGCTCGCTCGCATGGAACTCGCGGGCATCAAATGCGACCCTTCTATCCTGAAGGAAACCGGAGAGGAACTCAGGGACAGCATCGAAAGTCTGGAGAAGGAGATATACGCCGAAGCGGGCAGGGAATTCAATATCAATTCGCCTAAGCAGCTCGGAGCCGTTCTTTTTGAAGACATGGGCATCCCGTATCCGAAGACCGGCAAAAACAAGAGCGGTTCATATTCGACAGCGGCCGACATACTCGATAAACTGAAAGAAGATCACAGGATAGTAGCCGACGTACTCGCGTACAGAAAGGTCGCGAAACTGAACAGCACTTATGTGGAAGGCCTTCTTCCGCTCATAGGCGCTGACGGCAGGGTGAGGCCTCACTTCATGCAGACAGTCGCCGCCACAGGCAGACTGAGCTGCACGGAACCGAACCTCCAGAACATACCTATACGCGATGATTACGGCAGACTTATACGCAAGGCTTTCATTGCGCGTGAGGGATGCATTTTCACAGGTTCCGACTATTCTCAGATAGAACTCAGGATACTTGCCGCGCTGAGCGGAGATGAGTCGCTAATAGCCGACTTCAGGGCGGGGAAAGACATACACAGGGCCACTGCGTCCAGAGTTTTCGAGATACCTGAAGACGAGGTGACCGCTCTTGACAGGACGCGCGCCAAGGCCGTCAATTTCGGCGTCGTATACGGAATGAGCGGATTCGGTCTCGGCGAGAGCCTCAATATCTCCAGGACCGAGGGTCAGAAATACATCAATGAGTATTTCGCAAAGCACAAAGCCGTCAAGGAGTATCTGGATGAACAGGTCAGGAGAGGCGAGGAGACACGCGAAGTCAGGACGCACTTCGGAAGACTGAGAAGCATTCCGGAATTCGCTTCAAGAAAGTTCATGGAACGCGAACTCGCGAAAAGGCTTGCGATGAACACGCCTATCCAGGGCACGGCCGCGGATATCATAAAGATAGCGATGAATTCCGTCTCACGGGAACTCCGCAAGAGGGGACTCGAGTCTGAACTGATACTTCAGATCCACGACGAGCTCATAGTCGAAGGCCCTGAGACAGAAGCGGCTGAAGTCAAAGAGATACTTGAAAAATGCATGATGGGTGCCGCGGACCTCGCGGTCGAACTCGTATGCGATATCCATACAGGCAAGACCTGGTACGAACTGAAATAGGAGCCGAAATGATAAACATAGCGATCACGGGAGGAATAGGGTCCGGAAAGACCGAAGTCACGAATTACCTGCTAAGCAAGGGATATACGGTAGTCGACGCTGATAAGATGTCGCGCGAAATGACCGGCCCGGGCGGCAAGGCGATCCCTTATATTCTTGAACACTTCGGAGCAAGCTTCATACTTGAGGATGGAAGCCTCGACAGGGCTGCAATGAGGGACCTGGTATTCAGGGATCCTTCTAAGAAAGAACTGCTTGAAGAAGGCACCACCAAAGTCGTCCTTGAAGATATCGAAGCCATAAAAAAGGAGAGGGCGGACAGCGGAGACAAAGTCCTGTTCTTTGACATCCCTCTGCTTTTTGAGACCGGCACGGATGTAGACTTTGACGCCGTACTGGTCGTAACAGCTGATTACGATATCCGCAAGGCCAGAATAATGTCCAGAGACAGCATAGATACCGCGATAATTGACCTGATCATGGATTCCCAGGAAGATGAAGACAGAAAGATAGCCATGGCGGATTTTGTCATTTTCAACAACGGAACAATCGAGGAATTGCACGGCGCGGTAGACCTGCTGCTAAAAAAACTTGAAATTTAGTCTTGCAAAAACATCCGAAGATGGCTATAATGCATAAGTGCCGTGTGGATGTGGCGGAATTGGTAGACGCGCATGGTTGAGGGCCATGTGGGTTAAACCGTGCTGGTTCGAGTCCAGTCATCCACACCATTTTTTTAGCCAAAATTGCCATTCGCCGGCGTGGCGGAATTGGCAGACGCGCGGGATTCAAAATCCCGTGATAGTGATATCGTGTGGGTTCGACCCCCACCGCCGGCACCAACATTTTATTCACTGTAAAAACTAGGAGGAAAATAATGAACCCAAGCAGCCCTACATTCAGTTTAGTATTGATGGTTCTTCTTATCGCCATGATCTATTTCATGATGATCAGGCCGCAGAGGAAAAAAGATAAAGCCGACAGAGAGATGAGAGAATCGCTCAGCGTAGGCGACGAGATAATCACTATCGGCGGCATCATCGGCAAGGTCGAGAAAATCAACGAAAAGACGGTCGTTATTTCCACAACGGCGGCCAAAAACAAGATCGAGTTCCTCAAGACCGCGATCGCCAGCGTCAGTGCTAAGGATCCTAACGCAGCAAAGGCCGCGGCAAATGATGTGGCCAAAGAGCAGGCAGAGGAGAAGAAGGCTCCTTCGAGAGCCAAGAAGGTCACTCCTAAAAAGCTCGGAAAGAAATCCGACGACGCTGAATAATTCATTTACCGAAAGAACTGAAATAAGTACATCCGGAAGCCCTCCGGATGTGCTTTTTTCATTGAAAAATTAAGCACAAACGAGTACAATAGATTGAATAATTGTTAATTGTCGTATTTTGCGCTTTTTTGGAAGCGGCTGACAAATAAACGAAAGGTATTACGGAATTATGAATCAAAAGAAAACAGTCAGAAGAAAAGTATTTGCGGTTCTGATCGTGCTTCTCCTCATAGCCTCGTGGACCATTTCCTTCACGGGCATTGGAGATAAGTTCGGCAACCTCGGAAAGCAGCTCAAGTACGGTCTTGACATCAACGGAGGAGTATATGTTCTCCTCGAAGCTGATACGCCTGAAACAGGCACTGAGCTTACCGCTATCATGAACCAGACCAAGAGCGTTCTGGAGAACCGTGTCAACGCCATGGGTATCAGCGAAGCACAGGTCTCCATTGAGGGTACCAACCGTCTCAGAGTCGAGATGCCGGGCGTCGAGAACGCGCAGGAGGCTATCGAACAGATCGGCCGTACAGCTCAGCTCCAGTTCTTCCTCGCGGACGGAACGCTTGCTCTTACAGGTGAAGGCATCAGCGATTCCCAGATAGCCACTGATACAACAAACGGCGGCTACAAGATCACTATCGACTTCACGAATGAAGGAAGCAATCTGTTCGCGGACGCAACGGAGAAAGCATACAGCGGCCAGGTAGAAGCCAAGATGACAGACGAAGAAGGAAACCCTGTCAGCAATACGGCTATCGTTATCTGCCTTGACGATGAAATCATCTCGGCGCCTGTCGTACATGAGAAGATCAATTCGAGATCCTGCGAGATCACAAGACAGGGCGGATTCTCCGAGACTGAAGCTTCATCGCTGTCCGCTCTTATCAGAGGCGGTGCTCTGCCGGCCAACCTGACAGAGATCAACTCATCCGTACAGACAGCTACCATCGGAGCCAACGCTCTCAAGCTCTCCGTAAAAGCGGGCATCATCGGACTCGCGCTCGTCATGGTCATCATGATAATCGCGTACGGAGCCCTCGGCGTTATCGCCGACCTCGCTCTGATGCTGTATGTACAGTTCGTGCTCTGGATAATGGTAGCCATGGGGTCCGTACTCACGCTGCCGGGCATCGCGGGTATCATCCTGTCGATAGGTATGGCGGTAGACTCAAACGTCATCATATTCACCCGTATACGTGAAGAGATACAGAAGGGCAAATCCATCAGGGTAGCCGTTGACATGGGTTACAGAGCGGCTCTCTCGACGGTAGTCGACGCTCAGACGACTACACTTGTAGCGGCGTTCGTGCTGTATATCTTCGGTACCACTTCGGTCAAGGGCTTCGCTCTGACACTGATGATCGGTACTGTTATGTCCGTCATTACTGCCGTATTTATCACGCAGCTCTTCGTGAACCTGCTTGCCGAAAGCGAGAAGTTCGGGACCAACAAGATGTTCGGCATGAAAGAAGACGGAAGCGCTCCGAGGATCAAACTCGCGAACTTCAACTTCAAGTTCATTGAGAACAGGAAGAAGTTCTACGCTCTCAGCCTTGCTGTCATCCTCATCGGCGCAGCGTTCTTCGCGTTCAGAGGCTTCAACTACGGCATCGACTTCACAGGCGGTACCATGATGCAGCTCGAGATGGGCGAAAAGGTGGATATCGATGAAGTAAAGGAAACCATAGCTGAGTATGACCTTAACCCGACGATCGTATACGCGGGCGAAGGAAGCACTCAGATAGTCATCAGGACCATAAAGGACCTCAAGTCCGACGACCGTATGAAGGTGATCGATACTCTCGCAGAGAAGTACGGGATCGAAGACAAAGACGTTCTCGCGTCAGAGGAATTCGGACCTACTGTCGGTAAAGACCTCAGAAACAACGCGGTCAAGTCGATACTGCTTGCGGCTCTCTGCATGCTGATATACGTCAGATTCAGGTTCAAGAACTGGCAGTACGGTCTTGCGGCCGTAGCGGGACTCGCTCACGACGTGCTCGTGGCGCTCTCGTTCTACGCGATATTCCGCGTGACCATCAACAACCCGTTCATCGCCGGTATCCTGACAGTCGTCGGATATTCGATCAACGATACCATCGTAGTATTTGACCGCATCAGGGAGAACTCGAAGTTCTTCAAGCGCAAACAGGCTGTTGAACTCATCGACACGAGCATCAACCAGACACTGTCGAGATCTCTCATGACATCTCTGACAACGCTGCTGGTAATGATCCCGCTGTTCTTCATGGCGACATCGGAACTGAGATCGTTCCTGATCCCGCTCATGATCGGTGTATTCACTGGTACATATTCATCGATATTCCTCTGCAGCCCGGTGTTCTATGAGCTGACAAGAAAAGAGGGCGTATCGAAGTACGAGGAAAACAAAGCCAAGGCTGACAAGGCCAGAAAGAAATCGTCCAAGAGAAGAGAGGACGACGGAATAAGACTTTAGTAATATTGCTTTTGCAGGAGACAGGATGGCTGACCCTAAACATATAGATCTGTCCACGGAAAAGTTCATACATGATGTGAGCGAGATCAATCCGAAATACGATGACTCGGTCATTATCAAAGCTTACGAGATTGCCCGCAGATTACATGACGGGCAATTTCGCAAAAGCGGAGAGCCTTACATTATCCATCCGGTAGCTGTCGCGAAGATACTGGCCGGTTTTGGCATGGACAACGAGACCATAGTCGCCGGACTCCTGCATGACGCTATAGAAGATACCAAATACACAAGAGAACAGCTGGCTGCAGACTTCGATGAAAAGATCGCGGATCTTGTCGAAGGCGTCACAAAGCTCACAAATATCTCGTACGACTCAAACGAGGCCGCGCAGGCGGAGAACTTCAGGAAGATGTTCCTCGCCATGTCAAAGGACATCAGGGTCCTTATCATCAAACTGGCCGACAGACTGCACAACATGCGCACCCTCGAGTACATGACGCTTGAAAAGAGAGAGATAAAGTCCAGGGAGACTCTCGAGATATATGCTCCTCTGGCCGGAAGGCTCGGTATCTTCAGCATCAAGTTCGAGCTCGAGGATCTGTCCCTCAAGTATCTGCATCCTGAAGAGTATAAAAAGCTCGTGGACGCGGTCGAGAAGAGAAAACCGGAGTACGAGAGAAATCTCCAAGTGCTGACGGGGATCATCTCAAATGAGCTCGATGAGGCAGGCATACAGCATGACGTGAAGGGCAGGGCAAAGCATCTGTACAGCATCTACCGCAAGATGATAGTCCAGCAGAAGCAGATCGACGAGATATTCGACATCCTTGCGGTAAGGATACTGGTATCCACAGTCAGGGACTGTTACGCAGCGCTCGGACTCGTACACAACAGGTGGAAGCCTATCCCGGGCAGGTTCAAGGACTATATCGCGATGCCTAAACCGAACATGTATCAGTCGATACATACGACGGTGCTTGGAGACAACGGAGAGCCTTTCGAGATACAGATAAGGACGTATGAGATGCATCGCATCGCCGAATACGGAATCGCCGCCCACTGGAAATATAAAGAGGGCAAGGTTTCAGGCGAAACGGACGACAGCGAACAAAAACTTGCCTGGCTGAGACAGGCGCTCGAATGGCAGAAGGAAGCCGCCGACTCGGTGGAATTCCTTGAGACTGTAAAGGTAGACCTTTTCAACAATCAGGTATTCGTATTCACGCCGGGAGGAGACGTTATAGAGCTGCCGGCCGAAAGCACGCCGCTCGATTTCGCCTTCAAGATACATACGGACGTAGGAATAAGGTGCGTAGGCGCCAAGGTCAACGGCAAGATGGTCACGATAGACCATCAGCTGCAGAACGGCGATATCGTAGAGATCATAACGAATCAGAACTCATCCGGCCCGAGCGATGAGTGGCTCAAGAAGTGCAAGACATCAGGAGCCAAGAACAAGATCCGCAACTGGCTGCGCAAGGCAGACAAGGACAGCGATGTAAGCAAGGGCAGGACGAACATAAACAATTACATCAAGAAGAAAGGGTATGACCCCGCTCTTGTCACAAAGAACGCGTATATCCTGAGGGCTGCCAAGGACTTCAACTGTTCTTCCGTGAGCGAGCTCTTCCTGCAGATATCAAGAGGAGGAAGCACGGTATCAAAACTTGGACAGAAGCTGATCGAGTATTACGAGGCTGACAACCAGAGAGCAAAGGCAGAAGAGACGGAGATCCCTGAGGTCAAGAAAAAGACCGTAAGCAGATCCACGGGCTCGGATTCGGGCATCATCGTCAAGGGTGCCGACAATCTGCTCATCAGAAGAGCTACCTGCTGCAATCCGGTGCCGGGAGACGCTATCATCGGATACATATCCAAGGGAAAGGGGATAACCGTCCACAGGACCGACTGCGTGAACATAAGGAACATCAGGGACGTAGACCGCGGAAGGCTGATAGACGTAGAGTGGGACAGCCCGAGCGAAAGCAGAAAGTACTACGCGGACATCCAGATAGTATCCGAGGAACGCAAGGGCCTGTTCAAGGATATCTCAAAAGTATGCGACGACTTTGAACTTGAAGTAGTAGGTCTCAACCTCACTCCCGGAGAACCGGGCACGATAAACACTCTGCTTACCGTTGAAATAACTGACATGCATCAGATACAGAGACTTCTTACCGGCCTGAGACAGGTCGATGGAGTCGTAAAGGTCTTCAGACCGAGATAAACACGTATAATTAACGATATTTAATTATTTACAACCGGAGCGAATCAATGAGTCTGGACATCAAATGCTACCCGAAAGGGATATACGGAGAGAATACATATCTGATCACCGATGAAGCGACGGGCTTCAAGGCCATCATAGATCCGGGATATTTCGATCTCGAGGTAAGGATGGACATTCAGAACAACGCTTATCTCAAGTACCTGCTGCTCACTCACGGTCATCACGATCATTTCAACGCAGTCAAAGAATATATGGAAGAATATACATCCGTAAGATTCGCGGCTCCGGAGAAAGAGCTTAAACTGATGAATTCAGGGATAAACAGATGCCCGGAGCCGGGATATCTCCTCAAGGAAGGAGATGTCATCACTCTGGGAGAGACAGAACTGCGCGTCATCGAGACGCCGGGACATACCGCAGGAGGCATTTGTTTCGCGACCAACAGAGAGATATTCACAGGAGACACTCTCTTCAGACTCAGCGTAGGCAGAACGGACCTGCCGACCGGCGACTGGTTCACGCTGCTGCATTCGATCAACGACAAGCTTTATACTCTGCCTGACGACATGGTCGTATATCCGGGACACGGCGAGCCGACCACGATAGGCTTTGAAAAGAGGGCTAATCCTTTTGTATAGGTTTTATATAAACAACGTAGATGACGATTACCATTTCATGGAGCTTGCCAGGGCATTCCTTTCTGACGACGGCTTCGAGACCATTCCGTACAGCGGCAGCCCGATAAGATATCTGCCTTCATCGAACAGTTATCTCGTAAATGAGAAAGGCGCCGATGACAGGGAGGCTGTCAAGAGAGAGTTCTACGGACTGCTCTCGGATCTCACAGGCATCAGACCTCCATGGGGCACTTTGACGGGAGTAAGACCTCTGAAGCCGGCGCTGACGATATGCGCTGAAAGCCCGGTCGAAGAGATGAAGCGCGTCATGAAGGAGAAATACCTTATGACAGACGGCAAGGCGTCTCTCCTGGCAGACATAGCCGGCTATCAGCTCTCGGCTGTCAGCGGCATCCCTTGGGAAAAGGCATCGGTATACATAGGCATACCTTTCTGTCCTACAAGATGCGCGTACTGCAGCTTTGCCTCCAATGTGGCGCCTGCTGAAGACCACGCGGCCTATCTCGAAAACCTGCTCAGGGAAACCGCTTACATGGGAAAGCTTGCCGATTCCCATGGGACAAAGCTCGAGAGCATATACATAGGCGGCGGAACTCCGACGACGCTCACGGCATCGCAGCTTGACAGGCTGATAAGCGGAGTATCCGAGGCATTCGGTATCACGCCTGCTGGACTTGAGTTCACGGTGGAGGCAGGCAGACCTGATACGATAACAAAAGAAAAGCTCGACACGCTGAGGAGACTCGGAGTATCGCGCATAAGCATAAATCCACAGTCCATGAAGGACAGGACGCTCAGGCTGATAGGCCGTGATCACACGGCCGATGACATACGGGCGGCATTCGGGCTGGCAGCCGGGACGGGATTCGACGTGATAAACGCGGATATCATCGCAGGACTTCCTGAAGAAGACGAAAAAGACTTTGAGGCAAGTCTGAGAGAGATGATAGGTCTCGGAGCGGACAATATCACGATACACACGCTTTCCGTGAAAAAAGGATCGAGACTCAAGGAAAACGATCCTGTGTATTACAGAAAAAACGCGGCTTCCGTTTCGGACATGCTCGATTTATCGCGGAGCATGCTGACAGAAGCGGGATTCAGGCCGTATTACATATACAGGCAGAAGCATCAGATAGGCGCTCTTGAGAACGTCGGCTGGTGCAGACCTGATAAACATTCCATTTACAACATCAGGATAATGGAGGACAAACAGACGATAATAGGGCTCGGAGCCGGAGCAGTCGGAAAGGTTTACTACCCGGATGAAGACAGGCTCGAGCGCATCGCCAATGTCAGCAATTACAGACTTTACAGCGAGAGATTTGACGAGATGCTCGCCAGAAAAGACGAATACTATAAATAGAGACCGGAGGATCATATGGCGTTCAAAGCTATAAAAGGTACAAAGGACATGCTTCCTCAGGATGCATATAAGTGGCATCACATGGAGGAGGAATGGAGAAAAATATGCAGGGAGTACGGATTCAGGGAGATAAGGACTCCTGTATTTGAATCGACTGAGCTTTTCAACAGAGGGATAGGCGATACGACGGATGTCGTGCAGAAGGAGATGTACACATTCGACGATAAAAGCGGAAAGGACAGGGAAGGCAAAAGCCTGACGCTCAAGCCTGAAGGCACTTCGCCGACCGTAAGGGCTTTCATAGAGCATAATATCTATGCCGACATGCAGCCAACAAAGCTCTATTATGATATCCCGTGTTTCAGGAGAGAGCAGCCGCAAGCCGGCAGGCTCAGGGAATTTCACCAGTTCGGCGTAGAGAATTTCGGCACATCAAGCATGACCGCCGACGCTGAGATCATCGCTCTCGGCTACGACTTTCTTCAGAGGATGGGCATAACGGATATCGAGCTCCATATCTCGAGCGTGGGGTGCAGAGAGTGCAGGCCGGTATATAAGAAGGCTCTGCAGGATTTCCTGAGACCGAAATACGAATGTCTCTGCGATACATGCAAGTCCAGATTCGAAAAGAATCCGATGCGCATACTTGACTGCAAGTCAAGCGAAGACCAGGAGCTTGTAAAGGGCGCACCTATGATGCTCGATTATCTCTGCGACGACTGCCGTGGAGCATTCAACGAACTGACATCCCAGCTTGACACTATCGGCATAAAGTATGTCATCGATCCGTCTATCGTCAGGGGGCTCGACTACTACACAAAAACGGCATTCGAGTTCATAACCACAAAGATAGGCTCTCAGGGCACTGTATGCGGAGGCGGAAGATATGATCACCTCATTGAGGAAGTAGGCGGGCCGGATATGCCCGGCGTGGGGTTCGGACTTGGAAAGGAAAGGCTGCTGCTCCTTATGGAAGCCTGCGGCTCTGACTTCGGAGAAGATCCTGCTCCGCAGGTGTTCCTCGCATGGATAGGCGACGAGGCAAAGACTTATGCCATAAAACTGCTGTACGAACTGAGAAAGAAGGGCATCAGGGCAGAGATAGACACAAGAGAAAGAAATCTCAAAGGCCAGATGAAATACGCAAACAAGATCAGGGCGGCATATACCGCGGTCATCGGAGAAGACGAGATCAGAAGCGGAGAGATAACGCTAAAGAATATGGAAACAGGCGAACAGATCAAAGTGGAAAGAGAGGAACTGGCAGATGCTTTATAAAAGAACACATATGTGCGGCGAGCTCAGGCTTGCCGACGAAGGCAAACATGTCGTGCTGAACGGATGGGTATCCAAGGCAAGAAGCCTCGGAAGCCTGGTATTCGTGGACATCAGGGACAAGACAGGCATCACGCAGGTCACATTCAATGAAGACGTTCCTGCCGATGTTCTTGAAAAAGCAAAGAGCCTCAGCCGTGAATACTGCATCGGCGTAAAGGGCGTCGTAAAGGAAAGAAGTTCCAAGAACCCTAACATCCCGACCGGAGACATCGAAGTTTTTGCTGACGACCTGACGATCTATTCGACATCAGAGACTCCTCCGATCTACATCAAGGACGACGACAACGTAAGCGACGAACTCAGGCTCAAGTACAGATATCTCGATCTCAGAAAGCAGAAGATGCAGAGAAACCTGACTTTCAGGCATAAGATCGTCAAGTGCACGCGCGACTATTTCGACGAGCAGGGATTCACCGAAGTCGAGACTCCTGTGCTCATCAAGCCTACTCCGGAAGGAGCAAGGGACTATATCGTGCCTAGCAGGGTACACAACGGATACTTCTACGCTCTGCCGCAGTCTCCGCAGATGTTCAAGCAGCTCCTGATGGTAGGCGGAACGGACAGATACGTCCAGATTGCGAAGTGCTTCAGGGACGAAGACCTCAGAGCCGACAGACAGCCTGAATTCACGCAGATCGACCTCGAGATGTCGTTCGCGGGCGTGGATGATGTCATCGAAGTCCAGGAAGGCTATCTCAAGAGGGTAATGAAGGAAGTCAAGGGCATCGACATCGAGACTCCTTTCCCGAGACTGTCGTATGATGAAGCGATGGAGAGATACGGCTCCGACAAGCCTGACACCAGATTCGGGATAGAACTGGTCAAACTCAACGACCTCTTCGAAAACTGCGGATTCGAACTCTTCACGAAGACTCTCGCGGAGGGCGGAGACATCAGAGGCATCTGTGTTCCGGGAGGAGCAGAAGAGTTCTCGCGCAAGAAGACAGACAAGCTCGTCAGCGAAGTGAAGCATTACGGCGCAAAGGGCCTTGTTACGATCAAGTACGAAGGAGACGAGATAGTTTCGTCTATCAGCAAGTTCTTCAGCGAAGACGAGCTGAAGGCCGTCATGGACAGATTCGGAGCAAAGAGCGGCGACATGGTGTTCATCGTCAGCGATAAGCCGAAGGTCACATATGACTCGCTTGGTTTCCTAAGACGCAGGATCGCGGGTCTCATGGGACTGCTCGACGATAATCAGTACAATTTCCTCTGGGTCGTGGATTTCCCGATGTTCGAGGAAGACGAGGACGGCAACCTCAGCGCGATGCATCACCCGTTCACGCAGCCTAAGCTTGACGAACTCGACAAGCTCGATACTGACATACTCGGACTCAAGGCCAACGCGTACGACATCGTTCTCAACGGAGTCGAGCTCGGCGGCGGAAGCGTAAGAATACACGACAAGGATCTGCAGGCCCGCATGTTCAAGGTGCTCGGCCTTACTGAAGAAGAGTGTCAGGTGAAGTTTGGCTTCCTGATCGAAGCGTTCAAATACGGAGCGCCGCCTCACGCGGGACTTGCCTACGGACTTGACAGACTGGTCATGCTGCTCCTCGGCGAGAAGAGCATAAGAGAGGTCATCGCGTTCCCTAAGAATCAGGCTGCTGAATGTCCTGTCTGCGAGGCTCCGGCTCCGGCAGGCGAAGGACAGCTCGAAGAACTCGGCATCGAACTCATAAAGGACTGATGGAAAAACGTCATTACGCCATATACGGGGGCAGCTTTGACCCCATACATATAGGACATGTCGCGCTTGCCGAATGCGCCGTGAAGGAATGCGGCGTCGACAAACTCATATTCATGCCCGCGTATATGTCGCCTTTCAAGCTCGACCGAAAGGTCACCGGCGGGAAGGACAGATGCGGCATGATAGAGAGGGTTCTCAAATACAACAAGGCGTTCTGCCTTTCGAGGTATGAGATCAACAAAGGCGGTCCGTCGTATACGATCGAGACGCTGAAGCACTGGAGCGGCATGCTGGACGGAAAGCTCAGTTTCGTTCTCGGCTTCGACTCGGCGGTACAGGCGGACACATGGCGGGAGGGTCCTGAGATCCTGAGGAACTATCACCTTATAACCGCCAGAAGACCGGATACGGACACCGCTGAAGGGATGCGCAGGATAGAGTTCTTCCGCAGCGAATACGGAGCGGAAATAACAGTCCTCGACATGGAGCCCGTTGACGCGTCCTCGACCGTGATAAGAGACAATGTAAGGGAGGGAAGACCGATAAGCGGTCTGGTCCTGCCTGAAGTAGAGGAATACATAATTGAGCATGATCTGTACAAATAAAGAGGCTCTCGAAAGGTTCATGTCTGAAAACCTTAAAGAGAGCAGATACAGGCATTCTCTCGGAGTGGAGGACATGGCCGTGAGGCTTGCCGGGATATGGGGAGCAGATGTCGAAAAGGCGGCTTTCGCCGGAAGATATCACGATATCGCCAAGAACTTCGATGAGGAGCGGATGGACGTCTGCGTAAGAAAGTACGGCCTTCCTGAAGAACTCATCGGAAACAACGCCCTGGCGCATTCGAAAGTCGCGGCGGCCATACTGGAGAACGAATTCGGCGTTACTGACGAGGACGTTCTGAACGCCGTGAGATATCACACGACAGGGAGAAGCGGCATGTCTCTCCTCGAGGAACTGATCTTTGTGGCGGACGCCGTCGAAGACAACCGGACGTACAACGACCTGAAATATTATCAGGATCTCGCGGCAAGCGATCTTGACAGAGCATGCTTCGAGATAATCGAGTACACCATATGGTATCTCGGATCAAAAGAAAGAGAAGTACATAAAGACACTGTAGAAGCAAGGGATTGGGTCTTGAAAAGAACAGAAGGAGATAATTGATGGAAAGCAAAGAGATCGCAACAACGATAGCTGAAATGCTGAGCAGTAAGAAAGCAAAAGACATCGTGATGATAGATATCGCGGAGAAATCATCGTTCGCGGATTACTTCGTCATCGCTACGGGTACCTCCGACAGGCAGCTCGGAGCTCTCGCCGATGAAACAGAAGACAAATTCGCGGAGCTCGGTATCGATCCGAAGAGCAAGGACGGACGTCCGGACACAGGATGGATACTTATTGACGGCGGAGATGTTATAGTAAACCTATTTACATCGGACACCCGCGATAAATACACACTCGAGAGGATCTGGAGCGACTGCGAATCCATACTTATAGACTGATTTCAGGAGATGAAAATGAAGGACAGATACAACTTTTCGGAAATTGAAGCGAAATGGCAGAAGATTTGGGCAGACGAGGGAGCCTTCAAAACGGAAGAGGACGACAGCAAGGAAAAGTATTACGTACTTGAGATGTTCCCGTATCCGTCGGGCAAGCTCCATATGGGCCACGTAAGGAATTATTCGATAGGCGATGTAATAGCAAGATACAAGAAGATGGCGGGCTACAATGTCCTCCATCCGATGGGCTATGACTCATTCGGCCTGCCTGCGGAGAACGCGGCGATACAGCACAACGCTGAGCCTGCGAAGTGGACATATGACAATATGGACGAGATGGACAGGCAGCTGGCCAGCATGGGTCTTTCATATGACTGGGACCGCAGGGTAGCCACATGCACTCCGGAATACTACAGATGGACGCAGTGGATATTCATCCAGTTCTTCAAGAAGGGACTGGCGTATAAAAAGGACAACCCGGTCAACTGGTGCCCGAGCTGCCAGACCGTGCTTGCCAATGAGCAGGTAGTCGACGGCAAATGCGAAAGATGCAAGACGGAAGTGACAAAGAAGAATCTGTCCCAGTGGTACCTGAAGATCACGGATTACGCCGACAGACTCCTCGACAACCTTGATAAGCTCGAAGGCTGGCCTGACAAGGTCAAGACTATGCAGCGCAACTGGATAGGCAAGAGCTACGGCGCGAACATCAACTTCAGGATCAAGGACTCCGATCTTGTCCTCGAGGTATTCACGACCAGAGCAGACACGCTTTTCGGCGCGACTTACATGGTCATGTCGCCGGAGCATCCTTACGTCAGCGAACTCGTTGCCGGAAGCGATGCCGAGGCTGAAGTTCTTGAGTATCAGGAGAAAGCCCGCCGCATGACGGATATCGAAAGAACGTCCACAAGCAATGAAAAGACTGGCGTCTTCACCGGAAGATATGCCATCAATCCTGTGAACGGAAAAGAGATCCCTATCTACATCTCCGACTACGTACTCATGGGCTATGGTACCGGCGCCATCATGGCCGTTCCTGCCCACGACCAGAGAGACTTCGACTTCGCGAAGAAGTTCGATCTGGAGATCATCCCGGTAGTCGACCCTGAGGATCCTTCGATCGATCTCTATGATCTGAAAGAAGCCTTCGTCGCTGAAGGAAAGATGATCAATTCCGGCAGATTTGACGGAATGAACAACAGGGAAGCCATCCCTGCGATGATAGAATGGCTGAACGAGCAGGGAATAGGCGACAAGACAGTCAATTTCAGGCTCAGGGACTGGCTCATTTCGAGACAGAGATACTGGGGCGCTCCTATCCCTATGATATGGTGCGACGAGTGCGGATGGGTCCCTGAAAAAGAAGAGAACCTGCCTGTGCTTCTGCCTACAGACGTAGAGTTCACCGGCAAGGGCGAATCTCCTATAACAACGAGCAAGACATTCGTTGACACGGTATGCCCGTGCTGCGGAAGACCTGCTAAGAGGGAAGTCGACACGATGGATACGTTCGTCGATTCATCATGGTACTTCCTCAGATACTGCGATCCGCACAACGACAAGGCTCCGTTCGACAGAGCGAAGGCGGATTACTGGATGGACGTCGATCAGTATATCGGCGGTGTAGAGCACGCGATCCTGCACCTGATGTACGCGAGGTTCTTCCAGATGTTCCTGCATGACATAGGGCTGAGCAAGGAAGAAGAACCGTTCAAAAACCTTCTGACGCAGGGCATGGTCATCAAGGACGGCGCAAAGATGAGCAAGTCTCTCGGAAACGTCGTAAGTCCTGCGGAGATACAGGCCAGATTCGGCTCGGATACTGCGAGACTGTTCATACTCTTTGCGGCGCCGCCTGAAAAGGAACTCGACTGGTCGGACGAGGGAGTTGAGGGAAGCTACAGGTTCCTCAACCGTGTCTACAGACTGGTCTATGAGTACATCAACGACATAAGAGGCGACAGGGAAGTCGCGGCTGAGTTCGAAGCGAAGAACGAGGCGGACAAGTCGCTCAACTACATGCTCAATTCAGCGATCAGAAAAGTCACTGAGGACGCCGGCGGAAGGTTCAACTTCAACACCGCCATAGCCTCCATCATGGAGCTCGTGAATGAGATGTACAAATACAAGAACGGCGAAATCAACCTGCCGCTGTTCAATAAGGCGATCGAGACGCTGCTGACGCTGCTCGATCCGTTCTCGCCGCATATCGCGGAGGAACTCTGGAGTCAGCTCGGCCACGAAGACAGACTTTACAACAGAGCGTGGCCGGTCTGCGATGAATCGGCTCTCGTCAAGGACGAGGTGCAGGTCATCCTGCAGATCAACGGCAAACTGAAAGACAAACTTATGCTGCCTAACAATTCAGAAAAGGAGGTAGTGGAAGAGGCCGCGAGAGCTTCCGAAAGATTTAAGGAAGTTACGGACGGACACGAAGTCATCAAGGTCATATACGTGCCTAACAAGATAATCAACTTCGTTGTCAGATAGCGGCTTCGATGATATGGCAACTTATAAAGACAAAGGAAAAAGGAGGGCAAAGGCCCCCGCTAAAGCAATAAAAAAGAATAAGGAGAAGGTCAGGCCGCCTTTCAGGATAATACCTCTGGGCGGAATGAAGGAGATAGGCAAGAATTGCACCCTCATTGAGTATAACGATGAGATCCTAATAGTAGACTGCGGTTTCGCTTTCCCTGAATACGAGATGTTCGGCATAGATGTCGTGATCCCGGATTTCACATACCTGAAGGAAAATCTGGAAAAGGTCAAAGGTCTGATCATCACGCACGGACATGAGGACCATATAGGAGGCATCCCGTATCTTCTTCAGGAAGTGACGGTACCGGTCTACGCGTCGCCGCTCGCTATGGGACTGATCGAGCACAAGCTCGATGAAAACTACCTGACATGCGAGCAGCACGTAGTCAGAGCCGGAGACAGATTCAATATCGGAAGCTTCACAGTCGAAGCGATCCAGATAAACCACAGCATAGCCGACTCTCTGGCGTATTCGATCAAATTCCCGGGCGGACATGTTTTCCATACCGGAGACTTCAAGATCGATTACTCCCCGCTCGACGGAAAGGTCATAGACCTCAACAGGTTTTCACAGCTCGGCGATCAGGGCGTGGATGTTCTTATATGCGACAGCACAAACGTGCTCAGGAAGGGATATACTCCTTCTGAAGCCGTTGTGAGGCGCTCGATAGACGAAATATTCGACAACACCGAAAAGCGCATCATAATCGCGACTTTCGCGTCCAATGTGCACAGGATCAAATACTTTATCGAAGCTTCGATGAAGCACAACCGGCGCATCGCGGTGTCCGGCAGGTCGATGGAAAACGTCCTTGCTCTTTCAAAGAGACTCGGATATCTGGACGACATTCCGGAATCGGTATTCGTCAACGTGGGCGAGGCAAAGAATATCGCCGACAACAAGATCACGATAATCACCACGGGAAGCCAGGGCGAGCCGATGAGCGCTCTTACGCGCATGGCTTACGACAATCACAAGTCGATCAAACTCAAGAAGAACGACGTCGTGGTATTCTCTTCATCGCCGATCCCGGGAAACGAAAAGGTCATCTCCCAGGTGGTCAACAGGCTGTATGAAAAAGAAGTCTCGGTCGTGCTCGCGTCCGCTATGGACGTGCACGTATCAGGACATGCTTCTTCTGAAGAGCTCAAGCTGATACACACGCTGATAAGACCTAAGTACTTCATGCCGGCTCACGGCGAATACAGGCATCTCGTTGAGCACGCGAGACTGGCTCAGTCCCTGGGACAGCCGAAGGAACATATATTTGTTCTTAGCAACGGAGACGCTCTTGAAGTCAGCAGCGGCAACACGCATGTCGAGAGGGGATTCACTTCGGGCGAAGACGTGATGGTCGACGGCTACGGAGTCGGAGACGTCGGAAGCGTCGTGCTTAACGACAGGAAAAAACTCTCGCAGTCCGGTCTGATCACTATATCTGTCGCGCTCGACTCTGCGACAGGCGCTCTGATGGCGGAGCCTATACTCAAAACCAAGGGATTCATATTCGTTGAAGAGCATATGGATCTTATAAAAGAGGCGATCAACGTCGTTTACAACACGATAGGAAAGAGCACATCCAAAGGCGCTCTTGACGAAGCTTCGCTGACAAGGGCGATAAAGTCGGACATGAAGACTTTCATATATAACACAACAAAGAAAAGTCCGATGATCATACCGGTGATTCTTTACGTATAAAGGAGGTAACAGATCATGAATGTATATGACGAGGCTCACAGCCTTGCGAGAGCAATAAAAGAGTCAAACGAATACAAGGAATTCGACAGAATGAGAAAAGCCGTAGACGCCGACAAGGAATGCGCGGATATGCTCAAGGAACTCCAGGAACTGCAGATGCAGCTTCAGGCGGCGCAGCTCGCGGGACAGCAGCCTGACAAGGACCTGTTCGCCCGTTTCCAGAGCCTCAGCACGATGGTGATGACAAAACCTCTTGCTGCGCAGTATCTTCAGGCTCAGATGGCGATAGCCACAATGATGAACGACGTGTTCGCCATCGTAGGAGAAGCCATACAGGCGTAGCGCAGTACACGGGCGCTCATAGAATAATCGATATCAATTATTATTAATTCATATAAGGAGAACACCAATGATTTACGCAAGTGACTTCAGAAAAGGTATTACTTTCGAGAAGGATGGAGAACCGCATGTAGTTCTTGACTTCCAGCACGTAAAACCGGGCAAGGGCGCGGCTTTCGTAAGGACAAAGTACAGAAACATCCTTACAGGCGCTACACGCGAGGAAGCTTTCAACCCTAACGACAAGTTCCCTAAGGCCCACATCGAGACCAAGCAGATGCAGTATCTCTATAACGACGGAGAGCTGTACTACTTCATGGATGTCGATACATATGATCAGGTCCCGCTGACATATGATCTCGTAGAGGAAGCTATCAAGTATATCCGCGAGAACGACATGGCCACGGTCAAGTTCTACAAGGACAAGGCGTTCCTGGTAGAGGCTCCGAACTTCGTCGACCTTGAGGTCATCGAAACAGAACCGGGCGTGAAGGGCGATACCGCAACGAACGTCACAAAGGCCGCTACAGTTGAGACAGGCGCTGTTATCCAGGTGCCGATCTTCATCAACGAAGGCGAGAGGATCCAGATCGACACAAGAACAGGCGAGTATCTCGGAAGGTCCAAGTAGGAGACTGAATTGGCCGCTGAAGCAAAAAATCCTGAGCCGGTAAAAGGCAGCGAAATCAAAAAGGACAGAAAGCGCTTCCGCCGTGCGCTGCGCGTCGTGATAGCGCTCATAGTCCTTGCGGCGCTCGCGCTATGGGGCGTTTACATGATATCGAGGCCATATGACAGAACGCGTACGGTATACGCGGATTTTGTCGTACAGGAAGATGATGATACAGCGTTGACGGCAGCCCGTCTTGAGGAAGAGGGCATGATCAGAAGCGCGTCACATTTTGAGACTTTGTCAAAGCTCACTTTCGCTGACGATTTCAAGCCGGGCACATATTATCTTTCTCCGTCCATGGATTCGCTCACCATACTCAGGACCCTGCAGAGCGGTCTTTCCACGTCAAAGGGATTCATAGTGCCGGCCGGATACACGCTTGAACAGCTGGCGTCGGCACTTGACAGGGACGGACTCGCTGACAAAGAGAAGTTCCTTGAAGCGGCGGCTTCACCTGACATCGCTTCTCTTGATGTCCTAGGCGAAAACGCTGAAGGTCTCAAGGGAAAGGATCTCGTGGAGGGATTCCTTCTTCCTGGGGACTACGCGTGGAGCGCAGACGCTGATGAAAGCATGATGCTCTTCATGATGCTCGACGCTTTCGCGAACTTCTATAACGACGACTACAGAGCCAGGGCCGATGAGCTCGGCATAACAACAAGACAGGTGCTGGTCATCGCTTCGATGATCGAGAAGGAGACGTCAGTTGACAGAGAAAGGGCGGCTATATCCGGAGTGATACATAACCGCATCAATCTCGAGATGACGCCTGTAAGCGAGCTTCCTGAGAAGCCTCTGTGCTTCCCAAGTAAAGAGTCGATCATCGCCGCGCTCTATCCTGACGACAACGAATTCACTTACTACGCGCTCAACGCTAACAGAGACGGCACACACAGATTCACCTCTGATGAGGAGATATATAACTCCTGGCTCGAGGAATTGAATGAGGAGCAGCCATGAGCGTAAGGGACATGCCTTTAAAGGAATTCGCGGACAGGCACCATAAAGCTCTGGACGATGACCTGGCCGAGCTGAGACGCTCAAACGAAGACGAAAGCGTTCCTCTCATACTCGCTGAGACCGAAGATGTACTGAACATCCTGACGAGCCTGACAAGGCCGAAGCGCGTACTCGAGATCGGGACGGCCCACGGCTATTCCGCATTGTTTTTCGCGAAGAAACTTCCGGAAGCCCGCGTCACGACAATCGAAAGAAATCCGGCCATGATAGTCCATGCCGAAGAGGAATTCGCGAAGCGCAGCGAGAGCGAAAGGATAGACTTTCGCACCGGCGACGCGGGAGAGATACTTGACAGTCTCGCGGATGAACTTAAGGATGCAGATGATCAGGAGAAGTTCGACTTCGTATTCATAGACGCCGCGAAGAGCCACTACAGGGAGTTCCTCGAGCAGGCGGAAAAGATCTGCACAAAGGACGCGCTGATAGTCTGCGACAACATACTGCTGAAAGGCTGGATAATAGAAGTCGACGGCGCCGCGGCAAAGCGCCACAGGACCAGCATAAAATACATGAAGCAGTTCCTGACCTATCTCAAGGAAAGAGACGATCTCGAAGTAGCGATACTTACGGGAGGGGACGGACTGGCCATCATACGTTTCAAGAATGACAGATAACTTACCTAAGATAGAACTGCTCGCGCCTGCGGGCGACATGGAAAAACTTAAGACTGCCGTAAGGTTCGGGGCTGATGCCGTATATTTCGGCGGCGAACTCTTCAGCCTCAGGGCCGGAGCGGGCAATTTTACTGTGCCTGAGATAGCCGAAGCCATGGAATGGCTACATGACAACGGCGCCAAAGGGTATATGACCATCAACATATACCCGCACAACGGCGATATTTCGCCTCTGAGAGATTATATAGAAAAAAACAGGGATATTCCCGTCGACGCGTTTCTGGTGTCTGATCCGGGCGTTATGGGCCTCATAAGAGAACAGATGCCGGATGCCGAGATACACCTTTCGACGCAGGCAAACACGACCAACTACCTGACTGCGAGATTCTGGGCTCAGCAGGGTGTGAAAAGGGTGGTCTGCGCGCGTGAGATGAGCATCGAAGAGATACGCGTGATGAGACGCGAGCTTCCTGAGGATATCGAGATCGAGGCCTTCGTCCACGGAGCGATGTGCATATCGTATTCAGGAAGATGCCTGCTCAGCAATTTCATGGCGGGCAGGGACGCCAATCAGGGCGCCTGCACTCATCCATGCAGATGGAAGTACGCTCTTGTGGAAGAGCAGCGTCCGGGCGAATACTATCCGATAGAAGAGGACGGCCGCGGAAGCTACATCCTCAATTCACGCGACCTCTGCATGATAGACAGGATCCCCGATCTTGCCGGAGCCGGCGTATATTCCTTCAAGATTGAAGGACGCATGAAGTCGATGTATTACGTGGCCACGGTCGTTTCGGCCTACAGAGCGGCGATAGACGCTTATCTTGCGGATCCTGAAGGCTATGTCTATGATCCGAAGTGGTTCGACGAGCTCTGCAAGGCCAGCCACCGCCAGTTCACTCACGGCTTCTATTACAACAAGCCGACGGACAAGGATCAGAATTATCTGACCAGCGAATACACAAGAGACTATTCATTCGTAGGACTGGTCAGGGAAACAGATGAAACTACCGGCCTCACGACCGTTGAACAGCGCAACAAGTTCTCGGTCGGAGATACCATAGAGATATTCGGTCCGCGCACTCCGTTCTGGGAGGAGACGGTTACCGAAATGTACGATGAGGAAGGGGAGCCGGTACAGAGCGCGCCTCATCCTCAGCAGATATTGAAAATACGCTTCAGCAGGATCCCGCCTGAGGGATTCATACTGAGAAAGAAGAAATAAATCACAGGAGTCAATCGAAATGGACGATCCCTCTATATTATTCATTGTTCTTATAATCATCATCATGGTGGTCAACGCTCTTGTCGTTGCCTGCAAAAGGGCGCTGGACTTTGTTGACCGCAACGTCATAAAGGAAAGGATCGAGGACGAGCCGGAAAACAAAAGGCTTCAGGCCGTTTCATTCTTCCTTTCCAAGCCTTCGAGATACCACTACGCAAATCACGCGGCAAGCTTCCTGAACATCGTCATATGCTTTATTCTGTTCAACATCATGCTGCTCGTGATGGACAGCGCTGAAAGACTGCCGGGACCGGAAGGCTTCGGTTTATATAAAAACGGCGCCGGGATGCTTGTGCTGCTGCTGTACAATCTTCTCTTTTATGCTCTTTACACGGCTCTTTCGGACATACTTCCGAAGAAGCTGGCCGCGCAGGCAAGCGAGAAAGCAAGCGTCGGGCTTATTGGATTCCAGAAGTTCATATATTACGTCACGCTTCCGTTCGTCTGGTTCTGCAAGGGCATAGCCAATGTGATCCTGAGGATCATGGGTAAGAATATCAATGTCGATGATTCATATTTCAGCGAAGACAAAGTCATGTCCATGCTCGACAGAGGCCAGGAATCCGGAGAGATCAAGGAAGAAGGCCGCAAGATGATCGACTCCATATTCGAGTTCGACGATCTTCTTGCATATGAGATCATGACTCCGCGTACAGACGTATTCATGATCGACATAGAAGACGACAGAAGAGAGTATTATGAGGAGCTCATGGAGCTGACTCATTCCAGGATCCCCGTATATAAAGGCGATCCGGACAATATAATCGGCATCCTGCATATCAAGGACTATCTGTATAACGTCACTAAAAAAGGCATCGACAACGTAGACATCAAGAAACTGCTGAGACCTGCGTATTTCGTGCCTGAGACCAAGAACGTCGACGCCCTGTTCAGGGAAATGCAGAAAGAAAAGCATCATCTTGCCATTCTTATCGACGAATACGGCGGATTCAGCGGCATCGTGTCCGTTGAGGACATTATCGAGCAGATCGTAGGCGATATCGACGATGAATTCGACGAGGAAGACCGCATAATCGAGCAAGTTAACGATACTACATTTATCGTAGATGGCAATGTTTATCTCGACGATCTTGAGGAAGAGACGGATATCGAGCTCGAATCCGAGACCAGCGAGACCGTGGGAGGCTTCCTGATCGATCTCATGGGCGAGATACCTAAGGAAAACGTGAAATACGCTCCTGTGGATCATGAAGACTACAGATTCACCATTCTCTCCGTAAAGGACCGCCGTATAGAGAAGCTGAAGATCGAGGTAGTTGAGAGAGAGGAAGAAAACGATGATCGATGATTTCAACGTTATCTATCTGATCGAAAGAGACATAATGTCGTTTAACGGCGTCAGCAGGTTCACGGACTTCGGGATCACTGACAACATACAGAAAGCGATCGGCAGGGACATACAGAATCCCGGTATCAGGATAAGCGATGATGACGACGGGATAACCATAAACTGCGAGATCATCGTTTATTTCGGAGTGAACATACCGCAGCTCTGCTACGACATACAGAGCAAAGTCAAGAAAGACATCGAAGAAAATACCGGACTGACTGTGAAAGCCGTGAACATAAAAGTCGAAGGCATCGACAAAAGGGAGACGAATTGAAAAGAGAAGACATAAGAGAAAAGACCATGCAGCTCGTATATCAGATGGATATCACCGGAGATTTCGAAGTTGCGGACCTCAGCATCGTTGAAGAGAACGTGAAGGCGGCAGGCAAGAAGCAGGCGGCTGAGACTCTCGCGGCGGTGCAGGACCATCATGAGGAAATAGACAAGATAATTTCTGACAATCTCGACAGCTGGACCCTTGAAAGGATTGCGAAGACAGACCTCGCGATACTCAGGACCGCAGTCGCCGAGATGTTTTATGTCGAAAGCATACCCGTTGGCGTTTCGATAAACGAAGCGGTAGAGCTCGCGAAGAAGTACGGGGACGAAAGATCCTTCGCGTTCATAAACTCCGTGCTCGGAAAGATATCACGCAGCATGGAGACCGAAGCGGATAAGAAATGACAAGGTGTTTTCTCGGTATAGACACTTCGAATTACAGGACTTCAGTCGCCGCCGTCGATGAAGCAGGAAATGTTGCCGTTAATAAAGCGGTACTGCTGGATGTCGCTCAGGGCGAAAGGGGACTGAGACAGTCCGACGCATTCTTCAGACACAGCAACAGGCTTCCGGAATACATACGGGAGCTTTTATCGGATACCGGCCGTTTTGCTGTCGAAGCGATAGGCGTATCCGAAAGGCCGAGAAGGGTAGAAGGCTCGTACATGCCGTGCTTCATGGCCGGCGTCAACGCCGCAAACATACTGGGAGCGTCTCTGGACGTCCCGGTATACGGTTTCTCGCATCAGGAGGGGCACGCTGCCGCGATCATGGAATGCGACGGACATATCCTGCCTGAAGAAACGCTTTTCTTCCATCTCAGCGGTGGAACGACGGAAGCTCTTCTTTGCAGACCCGATGAGCGCGGGTACAGCATGGAAATAGCAGGCGGGACTCTGGACATCTCCATCGGGCAGCTGCTCGACAGATACGGAGTCGCCATGGGCATGCCTTTCCCGTCGGGACAGTATCTCGACTATATCGCATACAGCACCATGGAAGCCGCCGGTTTCGATAAGGGCTCGATCGCCGCGACGGGCGTGATGCCTAAACTCAAGATAAAAGACGGATACTTCAATCTTTCCGGAGCTGAGACAAGGCTCATGAAATACGCGGAACAGTGCGGCGGAGACATGGACAGCTCCGCTCGCGTGACCGCTGAACTGTTTGTTTCGATAGCAGGACTTCTTTCTGAAGAAGCGGCTTATCTCAGCAATAAATACGGGATAAAAAACATTTATATGGCAGGCGGAGTCGCCTCGAGCCGCACCGTCCGCAGACTTCTGCGGGACAACGGACAGAAAATAAGGTTCGGCGACGCCGTATTATCAGGAGATAACGCAGTAGGGACTGCGCTGCTCGCTAAGAGGATACATGAAACCGAGAACTGTAAAACAGGTAAATGAATACATAGATAAAAAACTGCGTGGAGATCTCAATCTTCACGATATTCCTGTTGAAGGAGAGATATCCGGACTCAGCAAGAGCGGGCAGAATTATTATCTGACTCTGAAGGATCCGGAAAGCCAGATACGCGCCGCCATCTGGAGCCGTAATGTTCCGCATGTCAACATGTCTCTGGTCCAGAACGGGAAGAAGATAGTAGCTCTTTGCGATATCAGCCCGTATATCAAAGGCGGAACGTATTCTCTCAGCATAAAACATGTTGAGGCGGCAGGCGAAGGCGATCTGGCGGCCGAGTTCAACCGGATCAAAGAGAAACTGAACAAAGAAGGCCTCTTTGACAAAAAATACAAGAAGCCTATCCCCGTGTTCCCGTACCGCGTCGGTGTCGTGACATCGGCAACGGGAGCCGCCATAGAGGATATCCGCAAGATAATCACAGCCAAGAACGACTTCACGGACATCGTCATATTCCCTACAGTTGTCCAGGGCATAGGCGCTGTAAAAAGCATCTGCGACAATATAAAGCTTGCCAACAGACTGAGCGCCGGCGGGCTGCGCATAGACACACTGATCGTCGGAAGAGGCGGTGGATCCCAGGAAGATCTTGCAGCCTTCAACGATGAGGAAGTTGCCCGCGCGATATTCGCTTCGGACATACCTGTCATCAGCGCGGTCGGACACGAGATCGACACTTCCATAAGCGATTTCGTAGCTGACGCCAGAGCCGAGACTCCGACGGCGGCCGCTGACATGGCCGTAATGGACACCTTCAGGCTCAGAGAAGACATCGAAAACAGCCGCAGGATGCTCATCACCTCAGCAGAACAGAAGATAGCCTCAGAAAGAAGGATACTTGAGAGCGGGACAGCATTGCTGACCGCAAACATAAAATCAAAGATATCCGAGGCGAGAAACTCTGTCGAAAAGGCGGTCATACTACTGCGCGAGAACGATCCTCGCGCTGTCTTCTCAAAAGGCTACGCCGCTGTAACGAAAGACGGCGCTGTCGTACCGAACGCGGCTGACATAACAACAGGCGAAGAATACAGGATCCTCATGGCCGGCGGCAGCTTCACAGCCGTAGCCAAAGACATAGACACGCACAAGGAATAGACACAGGTACGCGAAGATACGCGGAAAGGAAATATCATGCCGGAAAAAACATTTACCGAATCGATGCAGGCTCTTCAGAACGCGGCCTCTAAGATAGGAAGACAGGCGACTACTCTCGAAGAATCGCTGAGGCTTTTCGACGAGGGCATGAAAGAAGCCGAATACTGCAAAGGAATACTCGACAAGGCTGAGCAGAAGATCCAGCTCTATGAGAACGGAGAACTCAAGGATGCAAAGCTTTGATGAGTACAGGGACCTGATCAATTCTCATCTTACGGATCTTATCGCTGACGCGGGACCGGAAGCGGCGCTGCTTGGCGAGGCGATGAGATACAGTCTTGAAGTAGGCGGAAAGAGGCTGAGGCCTGTCCTCCTGCTCGCTTCATGTGAATTCGCGGGCGGAGACATAAACGAAGCTCTTCCGTATGCTCTTTCCCTGGAATACATCCACACATATTCCCTGATCCACGACGACCTTCCGGCAATGGACAACGATGATCTGAGACGCGGCAAGCCGACCAATCATAAGGTCTACGGCGAAGCCATGGCCATACTGGCAGGAGACGGACTTCTGTCCACAGCTGCAGAAACCGTGACAGGCGAGCCGCTGAAATATGCTGATGATCCGGCAAAGATGAAAAACCATGTAAGGGCGGCCCACGAGATCCTCTCAAGAGCAGGAGCGACAGGCATGATAGCAGGTCAGACAGCGGACATACTCGGCGAAAAGCTGGAGCCTACTCCCGGATACATCCGCTATATCGAGCTCCATAAGACCGCTGATCTCATAACAGCTCCTGTCCGCGCGGGACTCATGCTTGCAGGAGCGGATGATGACATGCTCGAAAGATTCACCTTATTCGCAGTGAATACCGGCGTAGCGTTCCAGATCCTCGACGACATCCTCGACATAGAGGGCGATCAGGAACTTATGGGAAAGACACTTGGCAAGGACGCCGAGCAGGGCAAATGCAATTACGCGTATGTCCACGGTCTTGAAGCCGCAAAGACAGAGCTCAGCCGTCTTACATCAGCAGCAAAATCAGCTCTTTCAACCTATGGCGAGGAAGCCGGCTTCTTTACGGGACTGGCTGATATGCTGGAGACGCGAAACTGCTGAATTGTGTAGTATTCGTTGGGATCCATCATTCCATACACAAAATCATCGTTAAAAGTCGCCTAAGTATCCGGAAAACACCTGATTTGTGTATGACAAATCTGATACCTGAAACTGATACACAATCTTTTGGAAAAGTTGTGTATGGAACGGTTTTAATCATCTCATAATACACAAAATTGAGAGTATCTACGGTTTTCTTAGCAATATTTGTTCGTATATGTGTATAAACCAAATAAATCCAAGAAATAATACACAAAACCGAAATGAAAGAACGTCTGGACGTATTACTTGTTAATAATGGACTCGCTGAATCGCGCGAGAAGGCAAAGCGCACCATCATGGCCGGCCTCGTCACAGTCGACGGAAGGCTGGAGGACAAGCCCGGCTCGCGTTTTGATATCGATTCCGACGTGCAGGTGAAGGGGCAGGAATGCCCTTATGTAAGCAGGGGCGGTCTGAAACTCGAGAAAGCCATAGAAGAGTGGGGAGTATCCTGCGATGACGCTGTCTGCGTCGACATGGGAGCTTCCACCGGAGGATTCACCGACTGCATGCTGCAGCACGGCGCCCGCAAGGTCTACGCGATAGACGTAGGCTACGGCCAGCTCGACTATAAGCTGCGCACGGATGAGCGCGTGGTCAACATGGAGAAGACCAACATCCGCTACATGGACACTTCTCTTATCGAAGAGCCCGTCGACCTCATATCCATAGATGTCAGCTTCATTTCCGTTAAGCACATGTTCCCGGTCGCGGCTCAGATACTTTCTGAAGACGGAAAGATCCTCTGCCTTGTAAAACCGCAGTTTGAGGCAGGAAGGGAACAGGTCGGAAAGGGCGGCATAGTCAGGGAACCCGCGGTCCACAGAGAAGTCATTGAGAATGTTATAGGATACGCGGCTGACAGCGGTCTGTATCCCGAGGCGTTATCATTTTCGCCGATAAAAGGAACAAAAGGAAATATAGAATATTTGCTTTTACTTTCACGTAAAAAGTGCGATAATAAACTTGATATGAGCGGAGTTATAAACGAGGCTCATTCAGGTCTTAATAAATAACCAATAATTAACTCTCAATCCCAATATTTATCACCATCATTCTTAACGTAAGGAGATCAAAATGGAAGTATCAAAAAGATGTGCAGGAATGCAGTTCTCGCCAATCAGAAGATTCAACGTATTCGCTTTTGAGGCCGAGAGAGAGCACGGCAAAAAGGTCTATCGTCTCAACATCGGTCAGCCGGATATCGAAACTCCTCCTTGCTTCATGGAAGCAGTAAGGGATTTTGACAAGAAGGTCATCGCATACGCTGAGTCCCAGGGAATCGACGAACTGCGCGACGCAATGATCTACTACATGAAGAGAGACTTCGACATGGAATATGAGCGCAAGGACATCATTGTCACCAACGGAGGTTCCGAAGCTCTGATCCTCGCGTTCACGGCTCTTCTGAACCCTGGCGACGAAGCTCTCATCGCTGAGCCTTTCTACACAAACTACAACACATTCTGCAACGAGGTAAGCGGCGTTCTCGTTCCGCTCACAACAAAGGCAGAAGACGGCTATGCATGGGCTAAGAGAGATCTTATCGAGGCTGCCATCACACCTAAGACAAAGGCTATCTGCTGCCTCTCGCCTGGCAACCCGACAGGAAGAGTTCTCACGATGGAAGACATGAGACTCATCGGCGACATCGCCAAGGAGCACGACCTCTGGATCATCTCCGACGAGGTTTACAGAGAGTTCGTATATGACGGAGCAGAGGCTCACTCGTTCGGTCAGCTCGACGACATTGCGGACAGAGTCGTACTCATCGACTCCGTATCCAAGAGATGGTCTGCGTGCGGAGCAAGAGTCGGCGCGCTCATCTCCAAGAACGAAGAACTCATGAGCGCTGTACTCAAGCTCGCTCAGGGCAGACTCTGCGTACCTACACTCGAGCAGGTAGGAGCTGCGGCCCTCTACAGAATGGACAAGAGCTACTATGACGAGGCAAAGGCTGAGTACGAAGCAAGAAGAGACGCTGCTTACGAAGAGATCTCCAAGATCCCTGGCGTAGTCTGCCAGAAGCCTGCAGGCGCTTTCTACATGATGTGCAAGCTGCCTGTTGACAACATCGAAGACTTCCTGATGTTCATGCTCAAGGAATTCGACGACAAGGGCGAAACAGCAATGTTCGCACCGGCTCCTGGATTCTATGCGACAAAGGGTCTCGGCGGAGACGAGATGCGTATCGCTTACGTTCTGACACCGGATAAGATGAGAAGAGCGTGCGAGCTCATCAAGCTGGGTGTTGCTGCTTACAACGCGAAGAAGTAATACTCTGATTACACGATCAACTTGAACGTGAGGTAGGGGGAATCGACGGTTCCCCCTACACTTGTATGTAAAGATATGGCTGAAGCAAAACTTTCCCCAATGATGCAGCAATATATGGCTATCAAGGATGACTACAAGGACGCCATCCTGATGTACCGTCTCGGAGATTTCTACGAGATGTTCTTTGATGACGCCATTTTAGTGTCCGCCGAGCTGGAACTTACGCTGACAGGCCGCAACTGCGGTCTCGAGGAGCGCGCTCCGATGTGCGGCGTGCCTTATCATTCGGTCGATCAGTATATCGTCAGGCTGGTGAACAACGGCCACAAGGTCGCCATCTGCGAGCAGGTCGAAGATCCGGCCGAGGCAAAGGGGATAGTAAGACGCGAGATCACAAAGATATATACTCCGGGCACCCTCGATATCGCTGACAGCGGAAGGGGAGAAAGCAACGTATATATCGCTTCGGCATGCGTATCGGATGCCATGACGGCTGTAGCTCTGGCGGATATAACCACGGGCGAGCTTTCATCATACGAATACGAGACGGAACACGAGAACGGCAAAATCTCGTTTATTCGCCTTCTGAACGACCTGTCGGTCCTCGACGTAAAAGAACTCGTGATAAGCGATGGACTGCGCTCAGAGCTCGAAATACCGCTTTCTGAGGCCATGCCTTCGCTTTATCTCGACGCCGTCGATCCGTCATATTACAGATATCAGGCGGCAAGGGACGTTCTGATGGATCAGTTCAGCGTCTCCTCGCTCATACCTCTTGATATGGAAGGCCGCGAGGAAATGGCCTCCGCGGCCGGATCCCTGCTGATGTATCTGAGAGAGACTCAGAAGGGCGACCTCGATCAGTTCAGGAACATCACCATCAGACAGCACGACGGCGTGATGCATCTTGACAGATCCACGCTGCGCAATCTGGAACTGCTGGAGACCATATATGACGGAGACATCAGAGGCTCGCTCCTCGGAGTGATAGGCAAGACCAGGACCGCCATGGGGGGAAGGCTGCTCAGAGCTTGGCTCAGAGAACCTCTTACCGACGTTTCCGAGATAAATCTCAGGCTTGACGCGGTCGACGAACTCAAGCGCGAGCCTGTTATCGCCAACAACATCTCCAACAGTCTCAAACATGTTTACGACTTCCAGAGGCTGACCGCAAGAGTGGCGACAGGAAGGGCGGACGCAAGGGATCTAATCGCCCTGAAGAAAACTGTCGCCCAGCTTCCGGATATAAAGTATGAGCTTTCGGGCCTGAGCGCTCCGCTGCTGAAATCGATTGACTCTTCCGTAGCGGATTTCGACAGCTTATACACTCTTATTGAGCGCTCCATATGCGACGAGCCTCCTATGGGCATCACCGAAGGCGGCATAATCAAGCCGGGTTATTCAAAAGAACTCGATAAACTCAAGGAATCGATATCCGGCGCCAAGCAGTGGATAGCCGGACTTGAAGAGACAGAGAAGGAGAGGACCGGCATCAAGACCCTGAGGGTCGGATACAACAAGGTCTTCGGATATTACATCGACGTCAGCAAGGGCATGATAGACAAGGTGCCTGACGACTATATACGCAAGCAGACTCTCGTCAACAACGAGAGATACATAACTCCTGAACTCAAGGAGAAAGAAGACCTTGTGCTCACGGCTGAGGCCAGAATAAACAAGCTCGAGTACGAGGAATTCAGAAAGATAAGATCCGCCATCGAGCCGTATATCGGAGCGCTGCAGACGGCATCCGCCGCCATCGCTTCGCTCGACGTGCTCATATCCTTCGCTAAAGTCGCGACTTCCAACGCTTATGTGAAGCCTGTCGTCAACGACGGCGATATCATAGACATAAAGGCGGGCAGGCATCCGGCGGTAGAGCAGCTGCTGGGCGCGGGCATGTTCGTATCCAACGATACTTACATCGACATGGATAAGCACAGCATGCTCATCATCACCGGTCCTAACATGTCCGGTAAATCTACATACATGAGACAGACCGCCGTCATAGTCCTGATGGCTCAGATAGGATGTTTCGTTCCGGCGTCTTCGGCGGAGATCGGCGTAGTCGACCGCATCTTTACAAGGATCGGCGCATCCGACAATCTGGCATACGGACAGTCGACGTTCTACATAGAGATGAGCGAACTCGCGGGCATACTCAGGAACGCGACTCCTAAGAGCCTCATAATCCTTGACGAGATAGGCAGGGGAACCAGCACCTTCGACGGACTGTCGATCGCCTGGGCCACGGCTCAGTATCTCGCGGAGCCCGAACACAGGGTCCGCACCATGTTCGCGACTCATTATCACGAACTCACCGAACTTGAGAACGAGCAGGAGGGCATACATAATCTTTCGGTCGCTGCCGCCGAAGACGGCAATGACGTCTTGTTCCTGCACAATATAATCGAAGGTCCCGCCAGCAAAAGCTACGGCATACACGTGGCCAGGATAGCGGGCATCCCGGAAGTGATAAGAAGCGAAGCCCGCAGGAAACTCAAAGAGCTTGAGAGCAGCGAACTCACGGGCCGGAAGACGGAGCCTGATCAGGAGCAGATGTCGTTCCTGTCTGATGAACTCGCTGATGAAGGCGTCAGGGCTGACGCGGAAAGATTCAGAAAACTCGCTTCCGGACTGAATGAAGTAGATATAAACAGGATGACGCCTGTAGCGGCGCTGATGAAGCTGCAGGAGATCATCGATGATGTGAACGGTCAGATATGATAAAGGTACTTGACAGTTTTGTCGCTGACAAGATAGCTGCCGGCGAGGTCATCGAACGGCCCGTATCAGCGGTAAAGGAACTGATAGAAAACTCAATAGACGCGGGTGCGCGCACCATCATCACAGAGATCCGGAACGGCGGCAAGTCGTACATAAGGGTCACGGATGACGGATGCGGCATCTCTTTTGATGAGACCGAGACCGCCTTTCTCAGACACGCTACCAGCAAGATAAGCAGCGTGACCGATCTTGACAGGATAGTCTCGCTGGGATTCAGGGGAGAAGCTCTCGCCAGCATATCCGCTGTCTCAAGGCTCACCATGGTGACCAGAACAGCCGATTCGCCTTCGGGCGCTAAGATAGTGCTTCACGGAGGCAGAGTCGTATCGAAGGAACGCACAGGCGCGAATACCGGCACTACCGTGATTGTCGAAGACCTGTTCTACAACACTCCGGCAAGGCGCAAGTTCATGAAGAGCGACGCCAGGGAGGCGTCGTCCATCATCGAGCTGATACAGCAATACGCCGTGTGCTACGCGGACATCCGCTTCATGATGATAAACAACGGACAGACGCTGTTCTCGACTTCAGGGGACGGAGATGCTCTTTCCGTGATAAAGACTCTGTATCCGGATCTCGCGAGATACGGCCTCATACCTGTCTCCGGCGATGACGTGAACGGATACGTATCGGATCCCGGCAGGACCATGAACACCCGCAAAGGGCAGCTCTTTTTCGTGAACGGCAGGCTTGTTTCAAGCAATGTCATAGAAAAGGCTGTCGAAGAAGGATATGGTGGGCGAATCTTCAGCGGATTCCCGGCCGCAGTCCTCTTCATCGATGCCGAGCCTGATACCATTGACGTCAATATCCATCCGGGAAAGCGCGAGATCAGATTCCTCAGACAGAACGAGATAAGGGATTCCGTTTCCGGCGCCGTAAGAAGAGCAGTGATGACCGACGCGGGAGTTCCTAAAGGTTTTGTTAAGAATATTGAAAACCCGGAGCGGGAAAGTTTAAATAATAATACTTCAGGCGAACAGGCTTCCATCAGGGAGTTCCTGAGCAGTCTGGAAAGGGAAGAAAAGAGGGAAGTAAAGAGCGAGCCTTCTGGCGTCGCGGAAACACCGGCATCAGACGATGTCTATGTGCCTGTTTCTTCTTCCGTTTCCTCCGCTTCCGCTTCTTATCCGTCTTCTGAAGTCGCGGCAGTGAAAGAACCCGCGCCATTCGACTTCGATGACCTGACATTCAAGGGTTATGTATTCGATACATACATAATAATGCAGGGCAGAGACGAGCTTTACATATTCGATCAGCACGCGGCTCATGAGAGGGTGTTCTACGAGAAGTTCATGAGGGGATACAACGATTCCTCACACTCGCCACAACCTCTTCTCACCGCCTTCACAATCAGCGTAAGTCCTGATGTATACTCTATGAGCAGAGAATGGCTGGACGATCTGGCGCGAATGGGCTACGACATCGAGGACTTCGGAGAACGCACCTTCATAGTGCGCGGGATACCCGCGTATATGGAGATAAGCGAGGCTGAAGGATTTGCCGCTGGATACGCTGAAGCAGCGGGCGAGGCCGGCGGCGCGAACAGGACCGTGATAGACAAGCTTATAATGAGGTCCTGCAAATCAGCGGTAAAGGCGCACGACAGGCTGTCAGGAATGGAGATACTCGACCTGATGAAGAAACTGTCTGAATGCGATAACCCGTTCTCATGTCCGCACGGACGCCCGACTTTCATCAGAGTCAGCGCCTACGAGATCGAAAGATCGTTCAAAAGAAAATAAACAGATCCGGGAGGGATCAATGAAAAATACAGTATATATAATTTCCGGACCGACCGCGTCGGGCAAGAGCCTGATATCTTATTATCTCGCCAAGCGCATAAACGGCGAGATAGTCAACTGCGACTCGATCCAGCTTTACAAATACATGGACATCGGAAGCGCCAAGCCTTCTCCGAAAGCCATGGAGGAAGTCCCTCATCATCTTTACTCGATAAAGGATCCTGCGGAGAGCATGACTGTCGCTGATTACAGGAAGCTTGCTCTTGAAACGATAGACGACATACTGTCGCGCGGAAAGACCCCGATAGTATGCGGAGGCACGGGACTTTATCTCAACTCCATCCTTTACGACATGGATTTCGGCGCCGCGCCGGATGACGAGGACAGGCGGCAGGAACTCGAGAGACTCGCCGAAGAGCGGGGAAGCCTTTACATGCACGAATACCTGCAGGGGCTGGACCCTGATGCCGCGTCGCGCATCCATCCCAACAACACGCGCAAGATCATACGCGCCATCGAGTCCTTCGAATACGGAAAGGGCATAAAGGATCTCTCCGAGTGCGAACTCAATCCAAAATACGACTTCAAATTCTTCGCGATCACGATGGAGCGCGACTGGCTTTACGAGCGCATCAACAGAAGGGCCGCGAGGCTCATCACCAACGGTCTCGTTGATGAAGTGACCGAGCTCATCAGAATGGGCTATACCCGCGATCTTCCTTCAATGAAGGGGATAGGATATAAAGAGATCTTCGGATTCCTGAACGGCGAATACGACCTGTTTGACGCGAGAGAGCTGATACAGAAAAACACCAGGCACTACGCCAAGAGGCAGTACACCTGGCTGAAAAGATATGATTTCGTGACATGGATAGACATCCATAAAGGCGAGACGGTAGGCGATGTCGTCGACCGCATACTTGCCGCGGCTGAAGACAATTCTGAGGATCAGGAGTAAGATGGCCGGAAGTACGGACAGCAAAAAATACAGATCGCACAACAAAAGCGATAAGCCCGATAATATCGTGCAGAAAGAAAACGATATCTATCTCGAATGCGAAGCCATACAGAAAGAGCTTCCGAATTTTTTGCGCTCGTATTTCGCTTATTTAAAGGGCAACGTCCTGCCTATGACCAGGCTCGCTTATCTGCATGATGTCAGGTTCTTCATGTATTACCTGATAAACGAGACCGACCTCACGGGAGCAACCGTTCCGAAGGAGATAACCGCCGAGGAAATGAACGGGATAGTCGCCGCGGACATAAACCTCTTCATCGATTACTGCCGCAAGTACATGGTCGAAAACGACGGCACGGTAACTGTTTACGAGAACAGCAACAAATCCCTTGCCCGCAAGAAGTCGTCCATATCCGTGCTTTTCAAGCAGCTCTACAGGGACGGCATCGTTGAGAAGAACATCACCGACGGCTTCGATCCTATAAGGGTGGCCAAGCCGGGTGAGCGCGAGATAAAGGCGCTGCAGGACGATGAAGTCATGATAATGCTTGATGCGGTCACTAACGGCACGGGACTTACGAACCACGAGAGGACGTACTGGGAAAAGACGAAACTGCGCGACAAGGCCATACTCGTCATGTTCGTCACATACGGCCTCAGACTCAGCGAGCTTCAGCAGCTCAATCTGTCTTCGTTCAATTTCTCCAGAGGCGAGTTCAAGATCTACAGAAAAAGAGGCAAGGAATCGGTAATGCCTCTGAACCGTTCTGTCGAGATGGTCCTGAACGATTATATCAACAACGAGAGAAATACCGTGATACCTGAAGATTCGGCCGTGGAGGACGCGCTCTTTCTGTCACTGCAGGGCAAGCGTATAACCGAGCGCGCCATCAGGGATCTCGTCAAGAAGTATACGTCCATAGCGCTCAACACAAGCCGCCGCGCCGGCTACAGCCCGCATAAGCTGAGGGCGACCGCCGCCACGTCACTGATAGGACGCGGCAATTCCATATACGATGTCGCGGCATTACTTGACCATGAGCAGGTCACCACTACTCAGCTGTACGCTCAGCACAAGATGAATGTGAAGCGTGACCTTGTGAGCGGAATGGAATGGGAACTCGAACGCACTGACGACGAATAATGACTGACTACAACAACTATCTTAAGAGTGAATTCAATATAGACGGCAAAGTTCTGGATCTTGTCAGCAGGGCTGAAAGCTCTCTGGCGGAACGCTTCGCGCGCATCGACGATACCACCGCGATATGCCAGATGAAGGTACTAAAAGCCTTCCAGGATAACCATATCAACGCTACGCATTTCGACTGGAGCACAGGATACGGATATGACGACGCGGGAAGAGACGCCGTGGAAAGGGTGTACTCATCCGTATTCGGCACCGAAGCGGCTCTGGTCAGGCCCAATATAGTCAACGGCACGCACGCGATCGCTTCTACTTTGCTAGGGATTCTTCGTCCCGGTGACGAACTTATAGAAGTCACTGGCACACCTTACGATACTTTGCAGACCGTAATAGGCAGACCGGACGGAAGCGCGGCCAATAAGAGGGGAGACGGAAGTCTTCTGGGGCCTGACGACTTCAAGGGGACCATAAAAGATTATGGTATAGTATATAAAGAAGTCCCTCTCGGCAGCGATCTTGACATAGATCTCGAAGCTATCCGCAAGGCTGTCACTCCAAAGACCAGAGTCGTCGCTATGCAGCGCTCCACGGGCTACGACTGGAGGCCTGCCATTTCGCTCGAAAGCCTTAAAAAGGTCACTGAACTGGTCCACGGGATAAACAAGGACATCATCGTCATGCTCGACAACTGCTATGGAGAGTTTGTCGGGACGGTCGAACCTACCGAATTCGGCGTTGACGTCACGGCAGGTTCGCTTATAAAGAATCCGGGCGGCGGTCTGGCGCTTTCAGGCGGCTACATTGTCGGAAGGGCGGATCTTATAGAGCAGATATCCTATAGGCTCACATGTCCGGGAATAGGCGCTGAATGCGGACTTACTTTCGGTCAGAACAGGAATGTGATGCAGGGTCTTTTCCTTGCTCCTAAAGTCGTGAACGCGGCCCTGAAAGGCGCTCTTCTGGCTGGGAACGTATACAGCATGCTCGGATTCGAGGTCATGCCTTCCGCAGATGCTGACAGGAGCGATATCATACAGGCCATAAAGTTCGGCTCCGCGGAGAGGACTGTGGCGTTCTGCCAGGCGGTCCAGTCCGCTTCGCCTATCGATTCATACGTATCGCCGATGCCTTGGGACATGCCGGGTTATGAGGATCAGGTCGTCATGGCAGCCGGAGCTTTCGTACAGGGCTCATCCATTGAGCTCAGCGCCGACGCGCCTCTGAGAGAGCCGTACATCGCTTATTTCCAGGGCGGACTGACATACGAGCACTCAAGGTTCGGAGTCATCAAGAGCCTTGACACGCTGTATAAAAAAGGCCTCGTGACACTATGAACAGCTCGGCGTCTTCCGGAAAAAGCAGAAAAATCATCGCGGTGATAAAGCTGATATTGCTCGTGCTCATAATAGCGGGCATACCGGCTTTTCTTTATTTCAGATACGGAGCAGAGGTATTCAGCAAGGACGCGGCATCCCGTGTCATCGCTTATCTCAGAGAAAACATCAGGATCGCAGCAATCCTGATCATCTGCATACAGATAATACAGGTCGTCATATGCTTTCTGCCCGGACAGCCCATACAGTTTGCCGCAAGCTACATGTTCGGCGTTGCAAAGGGCTTCGCGCTTTCTCTTATCGGAGCTGTCATAGGCACCGTGATATCTTTCTACCTTGCCAAATTGCTCGGCAGCGAGGCGATGGAGCTCTTCTTCGGAGAAGAAAAGGTGCAGGACTATAAAAGGAAACTGGACTCGGGCAGGGGACTGCTTCTTGCGTTTCTCATATACCTGATACCCGGCATCCCAAAAGACCTTGTCTCATATGCCGCAGGAGTATCCAATATGCGTTTCAGGCCGTTCCTTCTCGTCGCTACGGTGGGCAGGATGCCGGGAATGCTGGGAAGCCTTCTTCTGGGGCATTACTACGGCAGACAGGATTACCGCGCCATGATCATAATAGCTGTCGTCGTTGCGGTCATCCTTCTCGTATGCTATATAAAACGTGACGCGCTTATAAACTTCCTCGACGAGGTCGAGAAAAAAGACGCGGGAGCGGCAGCCGGTCCCCATGATAAAGGAAATGTAAATGGCTAAGGAAAAGATACAGAAAACGAACGCGATGAGGCTTCTGGATTCAGCCGGTCTGGATTATGAAATGGCTTCATACGATTATGACGAATCCGATCTGTCAGGCGTCCACGCTGCCTCTGAACTGGGAGTTTCTCCCGAGATAGTATTCAAGACTCTTGTCACAAGAGGCGACGGAAACGCGTTCTTCGTGTTCGTCATTCCGGTAGCTGAGTCGCTCGATCTCAAGAAGGCCGCCAGGGTATCCGGCAACAAGAAGATAGAGATGATACATGTCAAGGAGATACTGGATATCACCGGGTATATCCGCGGCGGATGTTCTCCGATAGGGATGAAAAAAGAGTACCCTACATATATAGATGAGACCGCACAGCTGTATGAAAAGATCTACTTTTCAGCAGGGAAGAGGGGAGTGCAGATCATACTCGACCCGGAGGAACTCGCATCCGTGACCGGCGGAATATTTGCAGATCTTACTGAATACTGATATATGCAGTAATTACTATCAATTGAATAATCATTAAAATTTCAGGGCTTTCCGTGCCAGCGGAAGGCCTTTCTTAATGTGTGATAATATTTCAGAACTTTTGTTCGAAAAAGTGTTGACAGAAAAAGAACAGATGTTTATAATGCATTCAGAACATGTGTTCAGGATGTTTTGCTATTTATCCGGACACATTAAACAAAGGGAAACAATATAGCGTTACTACTATAAAAGATAGAACGGTGAGTGAAATGAATACGAACAGAAAACATCATTACAGAATAGTGGATCCTATCAGATTCTTCCTGGCTGTACTCATCAGCATCATGATCCTGGTATTCGCAGGCTACAGCGTAGTCGGAGCCACACGCGCCCAGGCTGCGACAGTGCGTACATATACACAGGTGACCATACAGGAAGGGGACAATCTCTGGAACCTGGTGGAAATGTACAACCCTGACAAGCACATCGATGTCAGAGAAGCAGTATATGACATATACGAGATCAACGATATCGATGAAGCCGACGTCAGGCCGGGAGAGAAGATATTCATCCCCATATACTAAGTGCTAGCATCATATGTCTCCCTGACGTATGTCTAGAAGTGTGTTTTATTGACAGATCCGAAGCTATGACAGTCAAATGTATCCCGGCAGTCATGCTTCGGATCTTCAATTGTCGAAAAAAACGATCAACGTAAAAAACGCTCAAATGCTTGCAATTGTAACCCTTTGCGAAACTTACGAAACTTTGTAAACCGTTAAGAAGAAACAAATTTGAGGGGTGTTTTTTGTGCAAAATACACATTGTATCGAAAAAGATACAAAAAACCGCAATTATGGAAACGGTTTTTGCGATAGCCCCTTTGAAAACGTTTTCACAAAAATCTTATAATATATAAGGAATAGCTTATGTATAAGGGATAGTGTGGCTTCGTGTAAACATTTCACAAGCATGCATATATTTTACTGTCGTGAAAAAGGACCGGAACATGTCTAGAGCTGAACGCGCAAAAAAGGAAAAAGAGGTTGAAAACGATCTTTCAAAACTCAAGAAGAAAGAACTGCTTGAGATAATGCTCAGGCAGGGAGAAGAGATCGATTCTCTCAGGGCTCAGGTCGCTGATCTTCAGGCAAAACTTGACAGCAGAGATTTTGAGTTCAGCCATATCGGCAATATAGCCGAGGCTTCTCTGGTCGTCACCAATGTTTTCGAGGAGGCCCAGAAAGCCGCTGTGATATATCTCAGAAACGTCAAGCGCATGGCTGAACAGGGCTATAAAGAAACTGATGAAACGGGGAGCCGCAAATGAGGACCGATCCTGCGGAAAAGAAGGAGATCATTGCGCTCCCGGAGACGCCGGAAATACGCGAAGCCTATGAGAAGGTGTCCTATCTGGACAGGCTGAAGAAGTCGATAATCAGCACCACGAACATCCTTATAGTCGTAGCCGCGCTCGCGATACTTGTTGCCATGCTGTTCTTGCCGGTGCTGCGCATTTACGGAGAGTCCATGAACGCCACACTGAAGAGCGGCGAGCTGGTAGTATCGGTAAAAGGATCGAAGTTCAAGACGGGAGACATAGTAGCTTTCTACTATAATAATAACATCCTCGTTAAACGCGTCATGGCCAACTCCGGCGACTGGATCGACATAGATCTTGACGGGAATGTATACGTCAATCAGAAGCTTGTAGAAGAGCCGTACCTGACGGAAAAGTCATTCGGCGAACCGGACATAGATTTTCCGTATCAGGTACCTGATGAAAGAGTATTCGTGCTGGGAGACAACCGGAGCGTATCCATAGACTCAAGACACAGGGCCGTCGGATGCGTGACGTCAGAACAGATAGTAGGAAAGATCGTATTCAGGATATGGCCGCTTACAAGAATAGGGCCTGTCCACTGAATGTCAAAAAAAGTGTCGTCAGATGACGGTAACTGTGACTGCATAATTGCTACCATAATTATAAGTATGATGGCATATATCAGGCTTTGGTCAAAACTTCGCAGACTCTGAGGGGAGGCCTGTGAGTAATGATACCCGGGCTGCCGAGGGTAAGAGGCAGCGCCAAAACAATTTTGCCCTTCGGGGCATGAACTATGGCCGAGAGGCCATTAAACAAAATGGGCCGATTGGCCATAGTAATATGCCTGATGAGGGCAGAAAGGAAGGTTTTTATGAAACACATTAAAAAAGTTGTAACTCTGTTTCTGACTTTTGCGATGGTGCTGGCAATGAGCGCGACAGTATTTGCTGACGATACTTATACAATCACCATTAATAAAGCCACATCTGATAAAGCAGCGCACACCTATGGCGCTTATCAGCTGTTTAAGGGAGATCTTGCAACTGTAGACGGAAAGACTGTTCTTTCAAACATTCAGTGGGGTGATAACGTTAGCTCGGGAACACTCATAACAGAATTAAAGAAGATCTCTGCATTCAGCAGCCTTTCAGATACTGCATCAGCTAAAGATGTAGCTAAGGCTATAGGAGATGCGAATATTTCAGATGACAGCGCTGCTGCAAAGGAACTTGCAGAAGCAGTCAGTAAAGCTGTAACCGGTACCGCAAAAGGAACCACCACAATAGCTGCTGATGCGACATCCGGAACCATTACTGAACTTCCTGCAGGTTACTATCTCGTAAAGGATGATGCAGCAGTATCCGGTGAAGGTGCTAAGACTCGTTATATCCTGGAAGTCGTTGATAATGTAACAGTAACAGAGAAGGCTGACGTTCCGACTGTCGACAAAACTGTAGGCACTGAGAAAAAGAATGTTTCAGACTACAATATTGGAGATCCTGTTCCTTATACGATCACAGGAACGCTTCCAAGCAATTTTGCCGACTACAAAACTTACAAAACATACACATTTACTGATACGATGTCCGCAGGCCTGACACCTCCGGCTGCAGCTGATGTATCGATCAAAGTAGGAGATGATGATGTTACCAGCCTGTTCGATGTAAATATCAGCGGTCAGACTATGACTATCTCTCTCAAATCAGGTGTCGATCTTAAGACTGCAAAGCATGGATCATCTGACTTCGTTGCAAGCGATAAGATCGTTGTTACTTATAACGCTGTTCTGAACGACAATGCTGTAATAGGTGGAACAGGAAATGACAACACCGTAGATCTTACATTCTCCAACAACCCGAACAGCGGCGGAGATGGCGATACTGGTACGACTCCTCCGGACAAGGTAGTTGTATTCACTTACAAGATCATCGCAAACAAGGTCAATGAGAGCAATCAGCCTTTGGCAGGTGCCGGATTCACACTTTACAAAGAAGACGGTACAACCGTTGTAAAGACATTCGCTGCCGGAGATGCTACATCGTTCGAGTTCAAGGGTGTTGATGCAGGAACATATATCCTTAAGGAAACTACAGTCCCTACAGGATACAACAAGGTCGACGATATCACGATCACGATCACTGCTCAGTATGATGAGACAAAGAATCCTCCGGAAATCTCGTCACTCACATGCACTCCAACTGACTTTACGGTCGATTTAAGCGCAGGAAGCGTAACAGGAACGATCAAGAACCAGAAGGGTTCTGAGCTGCCGTCGACAGGTGGTATCGGTACTGTTATCTTCTACACACTCGGTTCACTGCTCGTGATCGGATGCGGAATCGTTCTTATCTCAAGAAAGAGAACGAACAACTAATCATCATTCTTTGAAGATATCTGACATTGATATCTTCAGGCAGAAAGAGGACTTCGGTGGAGCGGGGTCCGCGGCCTCGCTCCACTACAAACGCGCTTAGCCGGCGCGAGATGAATGGGGAATATCCCCTCACTCATTTTTCTTCATTTATCTAATACGGCTTACTTGCAGAATACCCGGTACGGGCCTGCGGTTTCTGATCGGTCTATCAGGGACGGATCAGACTGGATCAGTTTCCGGAGTTTCGTGCCAAAAGGCAAAAGGGATATATATCAGGTAATGAAAGCATGGATACGTAAGAATCTCGTAACAGTGTTGATGGCGGCAGGAATGGCTGTCGGAGTATTCCTACTTGCATATCCGTCAGTAGCCAACTACTGGAACTCATTTCATCAGTCACGGGTCATATCAGCATATACCGAGACTGTAAGCAAAATGAGCCATGAGGAATACAAGGCCATAATGGATGACGCGAGAGAATATAACGAACGTCTTGCCGAAACAGGAATGCTCTGGACAATGACGGATTCTCAACGTGAGGAATACAACAGTAAGCTAAAGATAGAAGGATCAGAAGCTATCGCTTATATCAGCATACCGAAATTCCATGTCCGCGCCCCGATATATCACGGCACGGATGAAGCGGTCCTTCAGGTAGCTATCGGACATCTTGAGGCGTCGTCGCTGCCGGTAGGAGGGGAGAGCACTCACTGCCTTGTATCCGGACACAGAGGTCTTCCATCGGCGAGGCTTTTCACAGACATCTCAAAGATGAAGGAAGGCGATACCTGGACCATTACGGTCCTGAACGAGACGCTGACATATGAATGCGATCAGATAAGAACGGTCCTTCCGGATGACCTGACAGACCTTCAGATAATAGAAGGCGAAGACCTCTGCACACTGATCACATGCACGCCATACGGAGTCAATACTCACAGGCTGCTTGTCAGAGGGCATCGCATACCAAACGTTAACGGAACGGCAGACATCACTGCGGACGGCATACAGATAGAGCCGATATACATAGCTCCGGTCCTCGCTGTACCGTCGATAATACTGCTGCTGATACTACTGTTTATATCTACCAGAAGAGCAAAACGTTTCAACTCAGAAGACTTTAAAAAGCTATACCTTGAAGAAAAGGGACTCGGAAAATGAAAACGAGAAAACGACTAATCAAAATAACGCTGTTAGTAGCTGTGCTGACCCTGCTGTTGGCGGGTCTGGCATGCCTGCCTCAAATGCAATCGTACGCGGGCGGTACCGTTACGGTAAATGTCGGCAATCAGGATTCCTGGCCATCCGGCACGGAGTTCACATTTGAGCTGTACAAGGTAGGCGAGTACGGTCATGACGCTGATGGCATGTCTGTCTTCAACCTTGATGATAAGTATGCCGAAGCCGGAGTTTCACAGAAGCTTGCGACAGCCTCCAGCTATGATCAGGGTACGACTTCTGACAAAGACTGGAGCCAGAACTGGCTTGATACGGCGAACACTCTTGCCACATACATCAACAGCATGACTTCCGGCAAACCTGAAGCTCAGACCGCGACGGCAACTTTCGGCAATGACGGAAAAGCTTCGTTCAGCATCACCGTGAACAAGGGGAACGGTCTCTATCTTCTCGTCGGAAAGTCGAAAGAGATCGGCGGCAAGCTCTGGACGCCTCAGCCGATGTTCGTAAGCGTTCTCGATGATAATAAGACCATCACTTTTGACAACTCTCTCGGAGTAAAGATGATCTCAAGAGACATCGTGTTTGACCACAATGTCGTAAAGATGTGGGAAGGTGATGGAGACGTATCCGATTACGTAAGGCCTGATAAAGTCGCGGTAAAGATAATGTATGGTTCGACTCTTGTCGATACTGTTATCCTCGATAAGAAAAACGGCTATTCATTCAGCTGGAAGCATAAGGCCCATTACAGTTCCGGCGCCGATGCCGCAGCTTCAACTGACGACGAGATCGTAAGCATCGGTTACATCAAAATAAATGAAGATGGATCCGAAGCCCAGGAGGTGAAAATCACACCTGCTGCCGGAGACGCGGGCTGGAGCGTGGTAGAAATCAGAGACGAAAGCCAGATAACTGACGCTGACGCTAAGAAGCAAGCGCCGATGCTCCGCAGCTACAACACAACGTATCTTCCTCAGCAGGTCACAGACGAGACCGAGACATTCACCATTACAAACAAGTATGTCTGCAAGATGCTGAAACTCAAGAAAACCATCGACGGTTATGTCGATGACGGACAGAATGTCGCGTTCTCATTCAAGATCGTAGGCAAGGACTCCAATAACAAAGAGATCTACACCAACCATATCGGAATATCCTTCGAGAAAAATGAGGGTGTGACAAAGGAAGCCGTGCTTAACAACATTCCGGTCGCTGTCGAAACGATAGAAGTTACCGAAGAGTATTCCGGCAACTACGTGCAGGACGGTCCTATCAAGATAACCGAGATCACCAAGACTGACTCGGATGGCGGAACGGCTTATGTCGTCGGATGGCAGGCCGAAGCAAATAACAAGCATAACGGTCACGGACCAGGCGGAGGTGTCGTCAACAAGTACGAGCACGGACAGAGTCCGGTACAGGACGGCGGCTCGGAGCCGGCAGCAGAAGATAACGATTAACAGACACGGGAGGAAGCGATAATGAGAAACAAAAGGAAACTGGTCATAGCGCTGAGCCTCATACTGTGTCTTACAGCAAGCGTGGGATTTACCATGGCTTACTTTACAGACTATGAGAACGCAAAGGGCGGCGCTGTGGTCAAGCTGAGCGGACAGACAGAGGTCGAAGAGGAGTTCGATGGCAACAATAAGGAAGTCACCATCAAAAACACCGGCGACACCGACATGGTGGTACGTCTCAGAGTATTTGGTGATGAGAACCATATGACCGTGAACTCCACCGGTAATACCGACTGGCTGGAAGGTACCGACGGTTTCTGGTACTACAAGAAAGTTTTGCCTGCCGGTGCTGAAGCATCAATGTTCAAGGTTGATGTAAGCGGAAAGATCGATCCGGGCGATCCGATCGATTTTGAGATCACGGTCGTACATGAGTCGCAGAGAGTCACTTATGACGGTGACAAGGTAGCTATCCCTTCAGGATGGGGTATAGCTGAAGGCTCCATCAACGCTTAGCAGGGAGGTGACGGCATGAAGAAAATAAAATCAGAAATGTCAAAGCGTTCATTAGCTCTGCTTGTTGCGGCAGCTTTGTTCCTTGGCGCCGGGACCTTCGCTGCAGCGAAGACGGTTCTTGACATAAGGAGCGAATACTATCGCGCTCACTTCTATCTCAATCACCTGCAGGTGCATCTAATTGAGAACGGTAAGGATGTATGCGAGCGCGCAGGTCATAAGAATGACCTGGATAGCGGAAGCAAGGTGACCGGAGAGCTCGCTACCACGCTTGGTTACGAGCACAAAGACGGAAGCGCAGAGAAACTCGGATCCATTGAACCGGGCAAACTTTATAAGGAAGAAATCGCCGCGCAGAATGGCAGCGATATCGATGAGTTCGTGAGACTCACAGTCAGAAAGTACTGGATGGAGCCTAAAAAGGATTCCGATGGCAATGTGGTAAAAGACGACAACGGTGATCCTGTTCTTGTGAAATCATCGAAACTGAAACCGTCACGCATACATCTCTACTACAAAGGTAAAGAGGGCTACAACAGCGGCGCGTGGACGCTCAATAAAAAAGAGCAGACAACGGAATCCAATACTTACTACTATAAAAAGGATCTGGATCCGGGCGCTGTTTCGTCGCTTCTCTTCGACAAAGTCAGCATCGATAAGGATATCATCGATCTCGGAAAAGTAAACGAGACGACTGAAACGTATGCGGACGGAAACAAGACAAAGACAGTCTATAAATATGAGTATCAGTATGACGACTGCGTTTTCTTTATCGAAGCGGACGTGCAGGCCATACAGACTCATAATGTAAATGACGCTATAAAGAGCCAGTGGGGAGTCAGCAATGTCACCGCGGTCTATAATGACAATACGGGCAGCGGCACGCTGACGGTCAAATAGGAGGTGCCGTTATGAAGAAAAGATACAACATCATTCCGGTCCTCATGATATCGCTGGCGCTGATCCTCTGCGGCACTTTCTCCGCATTGGCTGAAAGCACTTCGCATAAAGGATCATGCAGCTATAACGGGAACGACATCGAGAGCACGTTCAGCAGTTCTACAATAGCAAAAGCTGTAGAAGACCTGCAGCCGGGCGATGACGTTACGTTCACGGTCACATATACGAATGAGTCCAGTGACGATACCGACTGGTACATGGAGAACAGCATAGTACAGACGCTTGAGAAGACGTCTGCAAAAAAGACGGTGAGCGGCACGGGCGAAGCCGAAAACGGCGGCTATACCTATGAGCTGACACATTACGACAAGAACGGCGACAGTGAAGTGCTCTTCAGCAGCGACGAAGTGGGCGGTGAAGACGGAGTGGTCCCTGACCTCGATTCCGGCGAAGAAATGGAAGGTCTTGAGCCTGCCACTAACGCGCTCGATGAATGGTTCTACATCCAGACTCTCAGTAAGAATGAGAGCGGCAAAGTAGTACTGCACGTCGCGTTCGACGGCGAGACCGAAGTTAACGACTACATGGATACCGACGGAGAACTTAATCTCAGATTCGCTGTAGAGAAGGTATCAAAGAAAAGCAAGAGAGTATATACCGGCGATCACAGCGATCTCATAATGTGGTCGGCAATATGCCTGGTGAGCGGACTGCTGCTCATAGTCCTTGCATGGCTTTTCAGAAAGCAGAAAGGAGGCAATGATGAGAAAGCTAAATAAACTCTTCATTATCTTCCTTGCCCTGATCATGGCCGCAGGACTTTCCTGCATGTCGGTTTTCGCTGATACAGACGATGCCGATGTTACATACACTGTAACTGTATATTCCGGCAAGTCGGGCACATTCAACGGAGGATCCACATCTAAAGTCATAAGCGGACTGCATCTGGGCGATGAAGTTACGCTTGACATCAATTCTGCTGAATATAAGCCGGTAATCAATAGTGACGTTGCGGATAAATACTATGCCAGAGGCTTCAAGATAGCCGGGCATGACAACGACGAGATCAGCCAGCTGCAGCTCGTAAGCTACAAATTCAAGGTGGAAGGAGATACTTCATTCACAGTCGCTTACGGAATGAAGGGCGGCCTTGTAAAATACACTGTCAACTATGTTGATGAAGGCGGAAACGACCTTCTTCCATCCGGGGAGTATTACGGGATGGTAGGCGATACTCCGGTCGTATCCTATCAATACGTGGAAGGGTACAAGCCTGACGCGTACAACATCGGCCGTACTCTTAAGGCAGACGAATCAGAAAATGTCTTTGATTTCGTATACACCAAGGCTGCTGCCGCGGGAACGACTATTGAATATATAAACGGCGGCGGAACAGGCGCAAACAACGCTAATGGCGCCGGAGCCGGGGCCGGGGCCGGCGGTGATGCTGTCGCTGACGGAACGACTATTAACGACAACCCTACACCTCAGGCTTCAGAGCCTGATCAGATCAAGATCCAGGACAACGATATACCTGAGGCGCTGCCGCAGGATCAGGGCCTGACCGATTCCCAGCGTCAGCTTATCAAGGCTGCGGCCATCGGTACCGGATGCGTTGTTGTACTGGCGATAGCTCTTGCTGCGCTTCTCATAAAGAGACGCAGAGACAATGAGGAGGCGGCTGCCACGTTAGGATCTTCGATAACAGATGAAGGGTAAAAAAGGGACAAAACAAATTCTGAGACTATCGATCTTGCTGCTTATCATCGCAGCAATAGGTTATGGCGGATACACGTATCTTCAGATACAGCAGTCTGGCAGACATGCCGCTGAAGTGCTGAGCAAGATGAAGATGCTCATTCCCAATCTGGGAGTCGACACCGGTGTATCGAAAGGACTGGGAAGGGACCCGCTCCCCGTCATAAGTATCGACGAGATCGATATAGCAGGTTGCATAGAGGTGCCGTCAATCGATCTGATGGCGCCTGTAGCGGCAGAAGGATACGAAGAGGAAGGATTTGCCACCATCGTCAGCGGATCGCCTGTAAAGGGGAATTTCAGGCTCACAGGCGGACGCGACGACGTATTCCGCAAATTGTCCAAAGCAAAACCGGGCGACACCGTGGCTTTCACAGATGTCGACGGCGTCCGTTATAACTACAGGGTATTGACACAGTTTCATCTGAAGGAATGGGACGAGGCAGATCAGGATCTGATGCTTTGCTACCGGACTGATGAACAGACGCAATTCGTATTGGGATGTAAACTAGCAGATTGATAATTATATTCACTGATTTTTACAACCTGAGTGATAAACAATGACAAAAAAGAAAGTTTCTGACAGATTAATAAACTACATTGACAGGATCGGCAAATACCGGACGATAGTTTTATCGCTCGCCGTCGTTGTAGTTTTCATTACTACATATCTACTTATTCTACCTGCTTTCACTTTGGATAAAGATGAAGCTGAAAAGCAGGGCGGTATCGATTTACCTGCGACAGAAGTTTCCGTGGATGCTGACACAGAAGAAGAGGCTGCTGCAGATGATCAGCCTTATGTTGCCGGCGATAATAAGGAGACCACTCAGGCTGTTGAAAATGATGAGAAGAAACCATCAGATGCTGCGGCTGAGTCTTCTGCTGAAGAAACCACGGACCCTCTGAAGTTCGAAGGCGAGAATTACAGTATTTCAGTCGTTGATAATGAAGGAGTGCTCCCTGACGGAACACAGATCAATGTAGAAGAAATAGATACCAAGGAGAATACAGAAGAAAAGAAAGACTTTTACTACGAGGATTACTACAAAGAAGCTCTCTCCGCGATCAAGAAGGAAGAGGGAGGGGTAAAGGTGCGCGATCTTGCGTTTGCGCATTTCTATGATATTTCCCTGATGTCAGGCGATAAAGAGATCCAGCCTGAAGATGGAGATACTGTAAATGTAAAGATCGAATACGAAAAAGATTTAAGCAAAGAACTCAAGGTTGAAGATGCAGACAAACTCAAAATTGTCCATTTCACAAAGGATGAAGAAACCGGTGAGCTTATTGCAGAGGTACTGGATGCTGAAGAAAAGAATGTTCTTGTTGATACTGACCGCAAAGACAAACTTCAGTCCGCTGAGTTTGACGCGGACAGCTTCTCTGTATATGCCGTAGTATATACTGTTGATTTCAAATGGGAAGTCGACGGCGAAGAATACGAATACAGCCTCGATGGCGGCGGCTTCATCAGCTTAAAGGCTCTTATCGAGATCCTTAAAGTCGATGATGATCCGAAGTCGTTCGTAGAGGATATTGAGACCACCGAATTCTCTGATCCTGAACTGGTATGGGTAGGCAAAGCAGAAGAGGCGACCACAGTCGGATCGCTTAAAGAAGCGAATGAGCTGGATTGCGAGTACAGTTCGCAGCTGACAGAAGACGAGATAACTGAGATCAATGAGCAGCCCGTAGATGCCGGCGACTGGGCTCTGATTTCCCTGAAACCATTTGATACCGAAGAGGCGCTGACCATCACCATGAAGAATGGGGATCAGTTTGTTATAAAGGTCACAGACGCGCAGGACCCGTCAGTTTATGTTGGTAAAGAGGTCATCATATACGACAATAACGAGAAGCGTGCAATGACATCGAATTGGAGTTGGGATAATTATAGAAATCAATGTGCATCCATTCCATATTCCGGAGCTGAAAACAATTCAAGCGCTCATTGGACAATAGAATCAGCAAACGGCGGATATTATATTCGATCAAGTGATGGCAGATATCTCAGACTCAACGGTACAGACCAGTATGCTCTTACTCTGGTAAACAACGTATCGGAGGCAACTGTACTGACTATCAGGGCCGGCAGCAATCCTGACTATCAGATTTATGCCGCTAATAATAACTCTTCTATACTGACTTACTCTGACAACAGTCAGTACGATGGGTTCTTCAGTGGACCTGGCGGCACAAATGGAAATACCCAGACATGGCTGTATATAGAGGAGGTCCAAAGTTCTACTGCCTCAGGCGGTGACTGGATGCTGTATTTCGATGATGACTTCAGCGAAATCACCATCCATGTTGGTGATACTATAACACTTCGTCCATATAACAAATGGGAGTGGAAAGAGGGCAACGTAGACGTTCAGACCGCTCATTGGAATGTCGGAGGAAATTCATGGAATGATTGGACTATCACCAGTTCTGATGCCAGCGGATCCAGGTATGGTACTACAACTGATGGACCATTCCAGTTTACTCGTTTTGTAAAAGAAGACGGCCAGCTGAATACCCACTATTGGTCTGTTCAGGGACGTGCGACTCAAACCGGCGTATATTATTTGACTAATACGAAGGATCCTACAAAAAGGATCAAGGTTAACGTGGTCGAAGGAGATCCGGTCAGTAAGCCTAATACGATCAGCAATATTGCCAATATAAAGGTTAATCTGTTTGATTATGACAAAAATGGTCTGCTTGACCCGGCTAATGATACTAATTTAGCAAATAACAGTAACAACAAGAACGATTCCGTCAATCAGATGGGTGGTTCTAACCATTTCTACTTCCTGAGTTCAGGAAGCGGCAATAATAACAATGAACCTTGGAACAATTATACACAGGATGCCTCTAACCCTAATATCGTAAAGAGCACACTGGGTATCGATGGTTATCCTGAGCTTAATCATGGTAATAGCAATACCAGTCTGAAGTATCTGTTTGATGAATCGCAAACATCATGGCACGGCGGCAATAACAGCGACGGAATGATTGCTTACCCGAATGTAGTAGGAATGTTCCAGAAGGACAATAATGGTTATTACTATTTCAACAGTAATACAAACTACTTCTTCTACGATACCTCTACCGGTACCTCGAAATTATATGAGCATACATATACTCAGGTATCAAAGTCGGATGGCAGTGTAAACGACAAGCCAATTGGATTCTTCCCGTTCCGCGACTACGGTACTACAGATGACCTTTATGTAAACCAGAATTCCGCCTTGAATCATCACCTTGGCATGAGCATGGACATTGAATTTATGCTTTCTAATGACAGGAAGGATGATAATGGCCAGCCAATCATTTTCGATTTCTCCGGAGACGACGATCTGTGGGTCTTCGTAGAATGGGTAGATGATAACGGCGTTAAGAATAGCCAGTTACTGCTTGATTTAGGCGGTGTGCATCAGCCGATACACGGAGATATCAACTTTACAAGCGGCTCAAATACACAGTTCATAGAGCCTAATAAGCCTTACACACTCAAGGTGTTCTATCTTGAACGCGGCGGCTGTGATTCTAACTGTTCAATACGCTTCAATTTACCTATCGTTCAGGATCTTGCGGTTGCAAAGAAACTGACAGGTCTTACTGAAGAAGAAAAGGTAAAATACAAGGATGAGGAGTTTGAGTATGAAATTCTTGTAAATGGTGAACCGTATGACTCGGATAGCAGAGTGAACAAATACGAGAAGGTAACCATCTGGAACGCTGCCGGAGAGGACGTTACACCTGATGACTTTAAAATTGTAAACGGTCGTTTCAAGCTAAAGGATGGGCAGACTCTTACCATCTCATATCTTGACCGGTCAGACAAATTCACTGTAGCCGAGTTAAATACTTCGAACATGGAGAATTTTGAAGTCCCGAATGCTGAGCGTTACTACCATAAGAAAACCGATGCTTCATTGTACGAAGAAGAGATTGCTCTTACCGCGAGTCAGACGCAATCCACTCCAATTACTGCTGACTGGGTAACTCCTCAATATACTCTTGAAGATACTGAAAAAGTCACTTTCACTAATACTCTGAAGGAAAAGAACCTTGAAGTTGAGAAGAAATGGGCTGGTAATAAGGCTCATCCGGACAGTATCACATTCACGGTAAGTGCTACTGTGGATGACGGTACCGGCGGCCGGACGCCATATACTGTTTCAGAACTGAAAGAATCTGACGGGACTACGGATAAAGTATTCACACTTAATAGCGCTAATGATTGGCGTTACACAATAGAGCATTTACCTGTCAATACACCTGATGGCAAGTTCATTTTCTATGAAATCAATGAAGGTCATGTTGAAGGCTATGTTCTGACCGGATCCATAGACCTTACCGCTGAACATTACAACTATTGTAATGTTGATGTTGTGAAACTCTGGCCTGACAGTAATGGCGAACATACTGAAGAAATCAGAGTTGTTCTTAAAAATTCCGCAGATAAGTATTACGCGGGCAAAAATAGCCAGGGTGAGGCGATATTTGTAGATAATATCAGCGATGCTGACACCTTCGACTTGACTAAGGACAACAATTATACACATCGTTTTGAACGGGTTCCGGCAGGAGAGTATACTGCTGAACAATTAAATCAGGATGATTACTCTAAGGGTCTATCGACCTATGTACGTAACATCATTCAGTATGAGCTTGAAAACACGCCTATGGAAGAGCAGGCCGATCCGACCGATAAGCCTAATACGCCGAAGATACACAAGCGTATAGACGCATTGCGTGACGGAATAACCAATCCTGATTCCGCACACGCCGGCGAGGATCTGACAGATCTGTACAGACTGTATCTTGATTATAAGATCGATGCGCTGCAGGATTCTAATGGTGTTGATCTGCTCTTTGTAATTGATCATTCAGGAAGCATGAACGATTCCCACTGGCCTGGTAATGAATATAGGGCTCCGGCTGTTATCTCTGCATTAAATGGGCAAGATGGTCTAATCTCCAAATTCCTGTCCGCTAACGACAAAAATCGTTGGGCAGCTGTTGGATTCAAGGGGCCTGACGGTTTCCGTGATTATACATTTGATTTGGGTAATCCATGGCAGCCAAGTACAGATAAATCTCGCATAAATGCTGGCCAAAACGGCAGTGAAGTATTATCGCCTGGAGGGACTTCATATGAGTTCACCAGATCTGCGGGCAACATATCATTGGCCAATGAAGGACCTTTGATTCAGTCTAACTACACTGCGGGATTCTGGCGCGCTGAGCAGTTCCTGTTGGATCAGGATGTCAAGAATGACGGGCGTAAGAAAGTTGTTGTCTTTATAAGCGATGGCGTTCCTACACTGCATATCGATGGCCTAAACGGCTCTTTGACAAATGCTGGCACAGCGGCAGGAAGTCCTTATTACCGTGAAGAATATGGCGGATGCCCGGACAAAGCACTCACTGAGTTCGGCTACTTTGTAAACGATATGACCGGTAACGGCTATGTCTTTGGTGACAACATTGAGTTCTACACCATCGGCTTAGGCGCGTCTATGCAGACAGCGGGCGGAGCAGGTCTTCTGAACGGAATGCTTGGTGAAGCCTATGGACAAGAAGTCCCTGACAATCACTATATGACGATCACCGATGCGTCCGGCAGCTCTGACAGTTCAGCCGCAAATAAACTTGATCAGGACCTGCGCATCGTCCTCGGATTGAATCATACTTTCTCGAATCTGGTCATCAAGGACAACCTGAGCGAGTATGTCGATCTGTACGGACTGGCAGAGGCAGGTTCAAGCGCTTCAGCTATTATGACAGCTGCAAAGGCGAAGGTGACCATGACAGTCCCTGATCCTGATGATCCTGAGGCTGAGCCGCAAGTGATCACTCTGTACGAGAATGGCGCGCCTGCGACCGCTGAGAACGCTAAGTTTACTAATTCGGATGGCGACAAAGTTCCTATCATTCAGGAACTGCAATACAATGCGTCCACTAAAACTGTATCGGCTGTATTTGATCCTGAATATCAGCCTGCAGGTGACGTTACGTATACGCTTTCGTTCGATGTGAAGGCAACTGATACTGCATATACAACTTATGCTGCAGGCGGGTACGATAGTGTCGGTGATGAAGATACTGATTTCTTGGGAACCGATCCTGCCAATGCTACCAGCGTAGGCAAAGCGGGCTTCCATTCCAATGACTCGGCAAATGCAACATATAAGGATAACAGTGAAGAAAAGAATCTTGTATACAAGCATCCTGTGATCCAGGTGACTGCAAAAGCAGATATCGTAAAGGTGGATCAAACCGGAGCGGCACTCGAAGGTGCTACATTCAATCTTTATGATGATACTTATGATCCAAACAAGACCATCGAAGAAAACGAAGGCAGCCTGATCGAAGCGGATCTTCAGTCTAAGAAGCCTATAGATCCTCCGGGGAACGATGCAGTGATTCGCAGCGGAAAACTGAGTGAGGGTACATATTACCTTGTAGAGACTGTAACTCCGGCCGGATACAATACGCTTTCCGGACCTGTAATAATAACAGTTACCGAAACGAATGGAATCATTCAAATGACTGCTGAAATCGAAGGAGAACCTGCCGGTGATAATCTGGTAAAGGTCAGCGATGGAGTCTGGAAACTGAGCATACCGAACTCATCAGGCTACGAACTGCCGCATTCCGGCGGTATCGGAACAACTCTGTTCTACATCTTCGGTTCCATACTGCTGATAACCGGAGCCATCTACTTTGTCGCGCGCAAGCGCATTAATAGTTAATGATTTACAAAGCCCGATATTGAACCAGATATCGGGCTTTGACGCATTTATACTTCCAATAATTAAATTACTTTAGCTATATCACACGTATTGTAATTTTTGGGACAGGTATTAGAGATGATTGACAAGCTAAAGAAGATTACTGAAAGAATGAGCAAGTATAAGGCGATAGTTTTGTCTCTCGCCGTTGTTGTAGTTTTCATAACTACTTACTTGCTCATTCTTCCTGCTTTTACACTTGAAAAAGAAAAGGCCGAAGAGCAGGGAGGCATTGATGTGCCTGTGACTGCTGTAGAAGCAGAAACAGACCAGGATACATCAGATGCGGATATTGGCAGCGAAAGCGATGATGTTGAAGAACGATCCGAACCTGCAAAAGAGAAGAACGCACTTGATGGATCAAAAGAGACTGATGCTGCAAAAGCTTCCCGGGAGGATTCCGCAGACCTATTATCATTTGAAAGTGATGATTTCAATATTTTCATTTCAGATAATAACCGTGTGCTTCCTGATGATGTAAGGGTAGATGTAACTGAAATTGACAAGAAGGAAGACGCTAAAGAATACAAACAGTATTGCAAGGAAGCTCTTACTGCTATCAACAATGAGGAAGGGGTAGATAAACTTCAGGATATCGGATTTATCCATCTGTATGACATATCTCTCAAGACAGGAGATAAAGAAATTGAACCGGAAGGAGGGGATACGGTCAATGTCAAAGTCGAATACAGCGAAGATTTCAGAAAAAGTCTTAAGATAGATGATCCTGATAAAATAAAGATCGTCCACTTCACAGAGGATGAAGAAACGGGAAAACTTAAAGCAGAAGTACTCAATGTTGACGATAATAGTGTTCAGGTAGACACAGATAAAAAGGACCGTTTGGAGTCCGCTGAATTTGAGGCCGGCAGCTTCTCTGTATATGCCGTTGTATATACAGTGGATTTCATATGGGAAGTCGACGGCGAGACACTGGAATATAGCCTCGAAGGCGGAAGCTTCATCAGCGTCAAAACACTTGTTGAAGAACTCCGTATTGCTGATGACTCAGAATCTTTCGTATTGAATATTGAAAGTGCTGAATTCTCTGATCCTGATCTTGTCTGGGTTGAAAAAGTCGAAAAGGATACCACAGTCGGCGCTCTTAAAGAAGCTCGTGAATTGGATTGTCAGTATAGTGATGAATTGACCGATGAACAGATAGAAGAGATCAACGGACAATCGGTCGCTGCCGGCGATTGGGCTTTGATATCCCTGAAGCCTTTTGAAACCGAAGAGAGTCTTACCATCACTATGAAAAATGGTGAGGTATTCGTTATCAAGGTGACAGACGCGCAATATGATGGTACTGTCATACCTGCTACTAATCTGAATGGTGCTACAGGAGCATTGATCAATCTTGCTAATAACAATGCTTTACTGGATGTTGCTCAAAGCGGAGACCATCTCAGGGCTACCGGTATTTCTGTTAGCGGTAATTCCATTACTTCAAACGATAATCTGACAGAATGGACCTTTACCAGAGTTTCAGGTACACAGGATCAGTATTATATCGGTTCTTCCAACGGATATCTTCATATCGGCTCCAGCGGCGGTCTTTCCATATCGTCGCAGCAGCAGGCCCTGCAGGTGCAGACAAAATCGAATGGTACGATCCGTATCAAGCACCCAAATAATAATAACGCTGTAAATAATACAGAAAATAACACATCAAATGGATATGGCACCTATGGTTCCGACTGGGATGCCAACCCTGGTGAATGGTTTACGGTATACTCAATTACTCCTCCTGTTGTTCATCATGTAACTGTCCATTATGTAGACAGAAACGGCAAAGTACTGACCGGCGTTCAGTATACAGGCGGTAATTCTGCTGTAGTTGATAACGGAGATGGAACTTTTACGATTCCATACAATATCTCTGGAAATGTAGATCTCAGAGCTAATTTCAAATTTGACAGCGTATCAAAAGAAGGTTCTTCCCCGGCGAAATATACCTATGCGAATACCCATCTGGCCGGTGATGGCGGCGATGGCGACGGAAGAAATCTTACCTATGAGGGTATGCTTATAGATTCCAATCTCAAAGCGTCGAACGGAAGTTTATCGATCAGTACAGACAGTGGTGAAACCTGGCCGGACGATGCTACTCATAATGACTGGCATTATAACAATGATACTCTCAGACGTGGTAACAGAAACTATGGCACGTTGGTAGATTACAGTCTCTCGAACACCATTTATGCAAGATCCTTCATGGGGCCGAACAGCACCGCGCCAAAAGTATATTCAGAGGCCGAAGACAAGGACATCTATGTCGTTCTGGATCCGCTTCCGGGAGAAAACGCTTCGTCGCCAAGCGGAGGAGGAAATCTGGATGCCGATCCGCCTGAACTTACCAAGACCATGGTGCCGAATGAGGACGGGACTTACACTCTGAAGCTTACAGTCGATGCTCATGGCAAAAATGTTTCCGAAACGAATAAGGCAAACATTATTTTCATAGTTGACACTTCGTCCAGTATGCGCAGTACGACAACTTCAAACAGTCGTAACCGTATAATGGATACTCATGATGCTGCGAAAGCATTTGGTCAGGATCTTCTTGCCTACAACACTCCTGATCATCCGGACGCGGTACAGCTTTCAATGGTCACGTTTGACGGAAGCGTGATCGATCGCCTGTCATGGACAACTAGTTCGAGCACATTTACGACTGCAGTTGATGAATACCTGAGATATTACTATCTGCATCAGGGAACTGACTGGGAAGATTCCTTAAAAAGAGCTTTGGAGATGGTTAATAATCCGCCCGATGATGATCCGACGTTTGTAGTGTTCTTCACTGATGGTGAACCGTCTCAGTACACTAATTTCCATGGTGCTCAAACTAACCCGAATGCGGATCCTACAAACCAAAGTAATCCGGCCGAACAGCTTACAACCAATTATCCGAACTTCTATAGCTACTTCTTGTGCAGAGAGGGTTCCAAGGATGAGATGCGTGCGATCGTCGATTCCGGCGCTCAACTGTATGCCATTTATGCGTATAACTCGACAACTGATGGGTATAACGGTTATAACGGCCGTGAAGATGGAGCTTTGATGCTTCATAACGCTCTAAAATATGGTTATAACACGACCGCAAGTCTTGAAGGCAATCTGTTCTACGAAGCCAAGAATACAACTGCTCTTCAGAATGCCTTTGATAAGATATACAACCTCATCACCGAAAAAGTTGGTTTCTCAAATGTAGTAGTAAAGGACGGCATTGCTGCAGGTGTGACTTCCACATCTGTTCTTGACGGTGATGTGTCTGCGTTCACATACACGATCAAAGACGACAAGGGGCAGCTGGCATATCAGGTAACAGTAGCTCCGAACGGAGTTCCTGAAGGAACAACTCCTGCGCCGGCTACTGGAACGCCGATCTTCAAGTTGCGGGACGGAACTGTACATGTAGGTGAGATTAGGTCAGTTCCGACCACTAAAATATCCGGGAACAGTTCAGATAATACCATTCAGACAGAAACTGTTAATGTTCCAGTTTATTACTACAAGGATGGGAATGATAACGAATATATCATGCCGATCTCAACTACCGGAGAAAACATCAGCTGGGATCTGGCTCCGCTTGGTCTCCTCAAAGATGGCTACAGTTATGAAGTAAGCTTTGTTGTATGGCCGAATCAGGAATCCTACGATCTTGTAGCGGACCTGAATAACGGAAAGAGACCGGATATTGAGTCGACCGCGAACTGGCAGAATTGCCCTGTTAAGACCGACTCTTCCGGAAAGCAGTACAGACAGGGCGGGTTCCCTGGATATCCGTATATTTCCCGTTACGAGGATACCGGCGTTTACGCGGCCATGTCCAACACAGATCAGTCAGTTGATTACTATAAAGTAGATGAAAAAATTGTTAATGGTCAGGAACATCCAACAATTACCGGTAAGGTAACCGAGACTGTTCCTCCTCCGGATCCGATGCCTCTGGAAGCTTCTCTGTCCAGAGTCGAAAAGTTGTGGAATGTTGAGAGAGACCCGCTCATCCTTGCGCAATACCTGTACAAGTCCAACGGATCATCCAAGGAGTTCAGGCTCAGATTCGACGTCTTCCAGGGAGACAATCTTACTGACCCGTATAAATCTGTTTATCTTGGCTGGGATCCGGATGCAAATAACGGGCAGGGCGCTTATATTTGGGCGCCGGAAGACACGATGACAAATGTGACCTATGCAGGCTATCCGCATCAGATAGGGCAGCGTTGGGTAACTGAATTTTCAATCGCTACCGGCCTCATGCTCACAACCGGAGAAATGGAGAGGCTTGGTCTCAATAAGGATCTGTATCCATCAGCTGAATTGGATGGAGAGACCTACTATATCCTTGAACCGGGACATGACTATACGATCAAGGAAAACGGCGGCAACATCGGTTATGAGTTCGATTTCTTCTCACCTGTATACCACCCGATGATCGTAGATGGAGTCCTGAAAAGCGTAGAGATCCAGTATACGTACAAAACAGATGAAACCGGGCAAAAGGTTATAGATACTGCAACGCTCACAAGTATCACGGATAACGAAGTAGGACTGACCGGTCTTGAAGTACAGAACACCCTGCGCGGCTATATCAACCTGAACAAAATCGTCGTTGACGAAGAAGGTGAACGCGTAGAATCCGACAATACAAAATTTGAGTATGATATCACTCTGGAGAGTTCGACTGATCCGGGACCTTTTGAAGGCGATCATATCCCGTGGTATGGTATCAATGGTCTTTTCTATAACGATGGACATGAGAACTATTATCAGGTATATGAGACGCAGGATCATGTCTGGGTGATCAGGAACGAAGAAGGAAAGGAGTACCCTGTAATAAGTACCGGATTTGATCCTGATGAAGCCGGTAAGCAGACAGTAAACTATGAAGTCTACGGAGAGCCAAAAGAAATAGTGCTCTACGGCAACCAGATGTTTGCGACAGAAGACGGAAAAACAGCTACTGCTACACTTGCCATTACTCAGAATGAGACCCTGTATATCGCCAACGTTCCTGTAGGAACGCAATACACTATCATAGAAAATCCTATAGATGAATATGAACTGGTCGATATCCTGAAAGAGGTAAAGAACGGTAATGAAGTTGAATCTTCTGAGCATGTCGCTGAAACTGATATCGGCAGCAGGGAGGCTTCCGGAACGATCGTCACCAACCGTGATAACCATGTGACTTATACTAACCGGATCAGGACCGGTAAGCTTGAGATCACAAAGACGATCCAGAAGAACAGCAGCACTGATACATCAGCAACGGGCAGATTCTACTATGCGGTATATGATGAGCAGTATGACGCAAGCGCTGATCCGGCTCAGACTCCTGTAAGGAAAGGTTACATTGATGTAACAGAGAACGGGACTGCTACTGTAACAGAAGATGACCTCAAGATGGGCAATTACTATGTTTACGAGCTTACCGGAGAAAACGGCACCCCTGTGACCAGCGGCGGCATCTTCAACGGAGGCAAGTATTATTCTGTTACAACCACAGGCAGCCCTGCTACGGTAGAAGAAGATGGTACTTCCACAGCCGGAATCGTAAACAACTATGAAACTATTCCTGTTACGGCTACAAAGAGCTGGGCCGATAACAATCCTCAGCAGCTGACCATCTATTTCAAGCTGTTCTACAGGAATGCCGCCGGAGTCGCCATCACGACCGCGACTCCGCTCAAAGAACTGCCTTACAATGTAACGTCTGTCACATGGGATGATATGCCTAAGTACGACGAGAACGGCAATGCTTACGAGTATATTGTCAGGGAATATATTCTTGATGATACAAACGGCGAGTTTGAGGAAGGCGGTCACAAGTATACAGAGGCAGCTCCAAACGGCTATGTGAATACTGAAGCAGGTCTGACGGTAACCAACAGCAAGATTGAGACCTACGAGCCTGTCACTACTTACAGCGGACTGAAAGTATGGGTCGATACCGTGAACGGAAACATGACGCGACCTGACGGTCTGACAGTAACGTTGATGATGGACAAGTCTCCTTACGACGACCCGGCGGGAGATGTTCCTGTGGTAGACGATAACGGAGATTCGATTACTCCGGACTGGGTCACGGTAGGGGATAACTGGCGGTATTCGTTCTCCAAGCTGCCTATGTTTGATGAGAACATGCAGATCATCAGATACTATGCCGTAGAGACTCCGGTGGATGGATATATAGCTTCTACTACCGAGCAGAATCCAACACAATACGTCTATCTGAGCAGCACTCTTGATCATACGGAAAACGATGCTTATCCGCAGATGAGCAGTGACGCTGACCTTGTGTACACAGCTGTCAGGATCCAGCATGAAGGATATCTGCATCATATCTGGACACAGCGCGTTCCTACTGCAGAAGAGAAAACCAGGCTGGTAGAACTGGTGAATCAGGATCTCTCTTCCAGAGGACTGGCAGATCCTCCTGCTACCGTGGATAATGTGCGCTGGGTCTCCGGACTGCCGATCAACCATGAATTTGTCTGGAAGGCACAGCCAAATGGATACAAAGTATCTTTCACAAGAGAAAGCACCGACACTATCCATGTGAAGGTCGATAACCACGGCGCGTTCAGCAACATCTGCTATGGCACGCTCAAGTATAACTACTCAGCTGGTTCGACGAGCTTCAGGAATGAGCTTGAACCTGTAACTTACAGTGTAGAGAAGACATGGGGCGATGGTATCGACCCTCCGGCAGATTCTGTTGTGGTTGTCGAACTGAAAGCCGCAGTAACCAGACCTGTAGATCCGCAGCCTGCGGATGCTGATGAGACCGTTTATGAAACGTTGCCGGTCGAGCACCTTACTTCACTGGGCATTACCCAGATAACGCAGGTGGTTCTCAACGGCGGCGCGGAAGGAGGCGACGATACAGCTTCTGATCCATGGAAATACACCTGGTCCGATCTGCCGCAGTATGACAAGTACGGCAATGAGATCACCTACAGCGTAATAGAGCTCAGTTACATTATAGGAGGACACACGGTCAACTTAAAGGATTTTGCACCAACGGTAGACACAAGCACTCCGGGCACAACTAAACTGACTAACCAGATTCCGTCATTCAGTTTCGATATCCTGAAGATCAGTCAAACTACTGCTGAAACTCTCCCTGGAGCGAGATTTGTAATAAGGCAGATAGCTCCTACAAGTGAGGTTTCCGATCCTACGGTGGTTGGAAATGACTCGTCGAGCGTTCCTGCGACTACAGATGAGAACGGCAGAGTAAGCTTTAACGACATTCCTCTGGGATACTATGAAGTCGAGGAGACCGAGCTTCCGCTTGGTTATATATTCATAAATAATGAAAACAAATTCTATCTCAGAGTCGATACATACGATGTGATTCTGCTTGAGAAAGTTGTGTCTGCAGATGGAAAGCTTACGTTCAGAGAAGTTCCGCCTGGCGCGGGAGGAAGGATCATACTCGGGAATATCGAGCTGACCAAGACAGGAAAGATCTTATTTACGGTGGAGAATACGCCGGGTCCTGAACTTCCGCAGTCAGGAGGAATCGGAACCACTATATTCTATGTATTAGGTTCCATTCTGGTGATATGCGGTCTGATATACTTCATAGCGCGCAAACGCGCCGCATGAACATTGCTGTGAGCGCATTATTTGACCTGTAAGCGTTTTTACAGTTTATTTCGACCAACTATTCATATTATTCATCAAATACGTGAGAGCAGGATTAAACGGCTCTCATTTTTTTATGCCAAAATTAATTTTTCCCATCTTAATTCTCAGACTGATTGCTGAGTATTTGTGATCGATATGTTTCATCGGAAGCCAAATGACCGCGGTCCAAATCCCCTTGAAATTTCAACGATTTTTGGAGGTACTGCGGGTCCTCAGGGGCAAAAAAAATCGCTTAAATCGAAAATAAACGCCTCGTTTTTTGGGCGTGAACAGTCCGGCAGGAGAAGAATCATGGAGAGTAGAGACAATACATAAAGTACAGCGATAGTTATATCAATAATATATGAATAGGATGTGTACAGAAAAATTGTTTATCTATAAAAGGATTTGGAAATATAAAAGGAGAGTGTCGAGAATTATTCCGGAAATATTATATTCATAGAATAAAAAATATTATAAATAATAAGAGGGGTCCTGAAGTACTGAAATTGCAAGCTATACAGCATTCTATGGGTCCTGGCCGGCTTTAGTGCATAACTATTCCCAAAATTATGATTTTAGGAATAGTTGTGTCAAATAAGAATGGGCCCCTATAAGGAGCCCTCTTTCTATCACCTATCAATACCAGTGGCATGAACAGAAGTGGCCCCATGCCGCGGACGGCGAACCATATCTGTTCTTTATATAATTCAGTCCCCACCTGATCTGAGTTTTTCCGTTTGTATAGTAGTCGCTTCCTTCGGACGCCATCTTTCTTGCCGGCAGCGCCTGAGGTATTCCGTGCGCCCCGGATGATTTATTATGCGCTCTCGGATTCCATCCGGATTCTTTGTTCCAGAGATTTATCAGAGGTATGATCTCCGAATCTTCCCATCCGTATTCGCTCATCAGGGAAAGCGCGTATCTCTGATACTCCCCTTTTGTGCCTGACGCGAGATTGAACGGAGCGTCAGTTGTAAGATTGCTGCTCTTTACATAATATTCCTGATCATCGATTTCGACCAGACTCCATTCATTATACGTCACGCCTACGCGATATACCGACTGATACTCATCCAGCGTACCTGCCGAGGCATAGGAAATGCTTGGGCCCGTTCTGTAATTGACGCCGTCTTTCGTGATCCAGACTGTATCGGAAACTTCTTCTTTTATCTGCTCCGCGATAGTCGTTGCAGCGTTTGATGAATATGCGCCAAAGGTCGCTCCCGACGTTTCAATGATAGTAGAGCAAGTGTCTATGCGCTTTTCAATGATATGATCCCAGGATATGTTATAGATCATTACCAAGGCAACGGCCATTACCAGAAATTCAAAAAGAATAAACCTTATAAGCTGCGCCCTTCTTATGTTGTGCCTGTATAAGATAGCTGTCATAAACTGTTACACTCTTTCTATATCAATGATTTAACTGATCGCCGCGTTTACCATGTAACGGCTATATCAAGCTGTGTCGGGTTCTTTTTCGCGAATCCGCCGGTATCACACACTATGCCCGTTCCGAGCGATGTTTCAACCAGCGATCCTCTTGGTCTGAGGTTCAGATTGGCCGCTACCATCACGTAGTCGCCCAGCATCTTGACTCCGTCGTCTCTGACCCAGTATTCGTAGTCGTAACCCATTCCGTGCATCTTCCTGACTATCACGCTCATATTGAGGTTGTAGTAGGTCTCTTTTCCGGACGGGCCTGTTATGGTCCCCCTTCTCTTAGTAAGGACCGGGCCTTTCCACCTGGTGTTTTCGATATACATCGGGACAACAGGACTCGCTGTCAGATACGGGACTGCCGAAGTGGAACTCACCCCTACGGAAAAAACATCGAGCGTCTCCTGCTTTATCCTTTCCTGCATCCTCTCGTTTGTGATCGTGAAGATATCCGCGCTAATAAACGAACACATCAGTAATTCAGAAGCGATAATGACGCAGAGAATCAGGTTTTTTACGGGTCTTTTCAATGATTTCATAAGATACCGGGGCTGGATTTAACTAATTACGATAACTATTTATCGTCAACATTAACATCTGTTAAGTTTCTGTTATTATACACCCTTATGTCAAAAAAATAAAAAGAACCGCGGATTTTCAACGCTTTCAGCGCGCGGTTCTTCTTTCTTGCCTGCTTGTTTTGCTTGTTTACTGCTTAATTATTCAATATCTTGTGTATCTTATCAAGCAGCGCACCAACATAATACACTCCGGCCAGCATTGCTACGGCGATCTGTACCGTCAGGCTCATCACCGGTGTCGCTGTATCCAGGTTCATGGTAAGCATGCCGATCGCCCAGCCTGTGAGCCATGACGGCATATGGACTATATTCGCCCATTTAGACGAAATAAGCACCAGAATGAAACCGAATACGGCAAGCGATAAAAACAGCGTCAGATCGGCATTTAAAGGCGTATGAGCCATGATCTCGAATACGATCAGAGCCCATATGTCCCCTGCCAGGTATCCAAGCGCGATCTTATGGGCGTCTTTGAATCTGTTGCCGTTCGTCGCGTATATGCCGGCGCATATCAGAGCGATAGGTCCCACGGATATTCCAATGTACGGGCTTAAAACTGCCCATAAAGGCGGCAGCACTGCTATGAGTGCTGCCAGCGTCAATACTTCTTTTCTCTTAGTCTTCATATGTCTTGCGAAGGATGTAGAAACCATCGCTGTTTGCGTCGACTATAATGTATCCCCTGTCGTCTACGACCACATCTTCCGTCATGGCCATCATTGGGCCAGGGAACGGGAAGAACTTCTTTTCCGGGTTCGGAGGTATGAAGTATGCCTTCTCCTTGATATAGTAAGGATCCGATACGTCATATACTCTGAGGCCGGCCGCGAAGTAGCAGTCATAGACCACGTCCGTTCTCTGCTCGAGCCAAGGCTTGTTGTCCATAGGCTCATGCAGGTTGTGAGGTCCGAAAGGTCCGCCCTTCGATCCTTCCGCGAGCATGTAAGTGTTGAAGTTAGGTGCCGGGAAATCTTCCGGTACTTCAGGATAC
>JBGUKZ010000123.1:0-2009 GCA_045114795.1 Anaerovoracaceae bacterium | reverse complement strand
CCGTGAGAATCAGCTTTTTCGATACCGAGATAGACCAGATAAAGACTTTCGACAGGGAGACGCAGAGATCCACGGGCCAGCTTGAAGAGACTGAGGCCGTGCCCGCGTCCATTTACGCGTTCCCGGAAGATAAGAGAAATGAGATCGCTGAGGCTATCCTTGCCAAGGTTCAGGATGACCTCTCGAAAATGAACACCGCGACAAGGGAAGTAAGGCGTGCTGCCGAGCTCCTCTCCAGAACCGCCACGGGTGACGCCGAGAAGATCAGGAACGGAATTGAGCCTTCGGGCATCGCAAGATGGCTCGGCCTTATCCTTAAGGACTTCAATACGGTAATCGACTATGTAAAAGACGACGATGTAGTGTTCTTTGTCGACGAGATGGTGGATGTAGATGCCAGGATGAATGCCTATGCGGGCGAATATGCGCAGAGGTGCAGGGACTCTTTTGAGATCGGCATCGCTCCGACGTGCTCGCCGTCCGCAATGCCCAACATCAGCAAGGTCATGGTGGCCTTGGACAGCCTCAATAACATTGTTACATTGTCTATGTTCCAGTCTTCGGGCAACGGATTGCCGGGCGGCGTAACCCATACGGTATCGGGCTTTCCGGCCGATAACTTCTCCGGCAGAGCCGAAGACCTGGCACTCCTTCTTAAGAAAAACCCCGATGTATATCTCGTTGCCCATCACGGCAGGCGTTACGAACAGTTAAAAGAGCGTCTTACCGATTACGACTGCTTCGCAAATATAATAGATTCGCCCCTTCCGGCCGGATTTACATATCCGATGCTCGGTATTACGGTCCTTGGCGAGCAGGAGCTCTACGGCTCTGAGCAGAAGCAGGCTCCGAAGAAGAAGGGCGGCAACAGGATCAATTTCTTCAGCGAGATCAATCCCGGCGATTACGTAGTTCACGACAAACACGGTGTCGGCCGTTACGAAGGCCTCATAAACATGAAGGTCGGAGAGATCCGCAAAGACTACCTTAAGCTCACATATGCAAAGGGCGAGACGCTTTATATCCTGCCGGAGAATCTTGATTCACTGCAGAAATACGTCGGTCCGGGCGAGAAGGAGCCCAAGCTCTCAAGGCTCGGCGGCGATGAGTGGAAGAAGTCCGTATCGCGCGCAAGGGAAGCCATCAAGAAAGTTGCTTATGACCTCCTTAAGATCTACGCTGCAAGAAGCGTAAATAAGGGCTTTGCATGCGCACCTGACGACGAGCAGCAGAAGTTATTCGAAGAAAGATTCCCGTTCGTTGAGACTGATGACCAGCTCCGCGCAACGCAGGAGATAAAGGCAGACATGGAATCCGAGAAGCCCATGGACAGGCTCCTTTGCGGCGACGTCGGATTCGGCAAGACCGAAGTTGCCTTCAGGGCGATGTTCAAAGCCGTAATGAACGGCAGACAGGTAATAATGCTCGCGCCGACGACACTTCTCGCACAGCAGCATTATGAGAACTTCATGGCCAGGGTAAAGGACTTCCCGGTAAACGTCTGCCTGCTCTCCAGATTCGTTTCTCAGGCACAGATAAAACAGAATCTCATGGACATAAAGAGCGGCAAGATCGATGTCATCATCGGCACGCACAGAGTGCTCTCTAACGACGTAAAACCGCCGCATCTGGGACTTCTCGTCGTCGATGAGGAGCAGCGTTTCGGCGTAAATCACAAAGAGAAGATCAAGTCGATGAAGACTGATGTCGACGTTCTCTCGCTGTCTGCTACACCTATCCCGAGAACGCTCCATATGTCACTTTCGGGCATCCGCGACATCTCCGTTCTGGAGGAAGCGCCCTTCAACAGACGCGCCGTTCAGACTTACGTCTTAGGTTACGACGATCAGATCGTCATCCAGGCATGCATGCGTGAGATCGCGCGTGGCGGCCAGATCTTCTATCTTTATAACCGCACATCAGATATCGATAAAGTCGCAGATCTCCTTGCAAAATCAATGCCGGGCGTCCGCGTCACATATGCGCACGGCCAGATGCCCGAGAACGGC
>JBGUKZ010000122.1:0-45120 GCA_045114795.1 Anaerovoracaceae bacterium | reverse complement strand
TCTACCGCTTCGTTGTGCTCTTTAGCGGCCTTGTTGTATTCGTCTACTTTCTTGTTGTACTCTTTGATCTTGCCATTGTCTTCGTAGCTCTCAGCTACAGGCTTCGACGGCTGATCGAGTGCTTCGTCTGTCGCGTGTACGGTGCCCCATACCGGTGCCGCCGTGATCATCATTGCCAGTGTCATGGCTACCATTCTGTGTCTGAACTTAGTCTTCATTTCTTCAACCTCCGCTTTGTTTTTTCTTCTTGCTTCGTCGTTCTCTGCGATTACATGATAACAGGAAAACCGTCATATGAAACGTCATGACGCAAAGAAGAATGACTGAAATGAAAACTAAAAATGACGTTTTATCACCCAAACCGTCATTTTTTACGAGTCTGTGCTTTTTGACAGAGTATTTTCATATGCCATACGGCCTTTATGTAAGAATGGTTTTGTGATAATATAACTGCAGACAAATCAATGAACCATAAAGAGCACGCGAGAGACAAGCTCAACGACCGTGCAGCAACCTACCGGAAGGCAAGGTGCTAAAGCTTGAACGATGGGACAGGAAATAAAAGCTTTTCAGATCCCGTCGTGACGATGGGATTTTTCTTTCCCGTGCTCTGATCTGACTGAAGGGAGGTACCGGAATGATATATACAGTTGATTATCCGAATAGCAGAGCACATGTTGATACAGACAGGGTCGTGGAGAAATACATCGGAGGGCGGCCTTTTGTGCGCTTCTTTTCGAAAGAGGACCGCATTAGGTTTATAGAATTTCTGGAGGCGGAGGGATTCTCCTGTGAGGAGAGCAAATCATTCTCAAGACAGAGTACTATCGATTCAAAGCTTCCTCTTGTCATCGATTATAGGGCTAAGAGCATTCGTCATATGGGCAGCGTCACATGCGCGGCCGCGGCTGCGGGCGCGGGCGTTATCATGAGCGACAGGGATTTCTACCTGCTGTACTCGCTCGACAAAGCAACAAAACGATAAAGACCGTTTGTGTGATACAATAATCAGTGTACAAAACAGAAAGGGAGATTACGGGAATGATCACAGGAAAACAGAGAAGCGAGCTCAAGAAACTGGCGCAGGAACTTAAGCCTGCCGTTATGATAGGCAAGGACGAGGTAACGCCTGCCATCATTTCGTCTATCGACGACTACCTTAAAGCTCATGAGCTCGTAAAGGTACAGATACAGGAAGGCTCGATCGCCGATCCGAAAGAGACGGCAAACGCCATAGCAAAAGAGCTGGGCGCGGAGTTCGTGCAGGCGATCGGAAGAAGATTCGTCCTATACAGACAGGCCGCTGATCCGGACAAAAGAAAGATCAGTATATAGACCATGCATGACATCTGGAATCCGTGGCACGGATGCAAAAAATGCAGCGAAGGCTGTGAGAACTGCTATATGTACTATCTCGATGATATGAGAGATAAAGACGGCGCTGAGATATACCTTACCTCCAACGCCCGGTATCCTCTGTCTAAAGACAGAAAGGGACGCTGCAAGATACAGAGCGGTGAAAAGATCAGCGTCTGCATGACATCGGATTTCTTTCTGGAGGAAGCGGACCGGTGGCGCGGCGAAGCATGGGACATAATGCGCGTGAGAAGCGACGTGATCTTTATCCTGGTCACCAAAAGACCGGAGAGGATCAGGGAATGCCTGCCCGCGGACTGGGGCGATGGATGGGAAAACATATTCCTGAACGTCACGACAGAGAACCAGAAGAGAGCCGATGAGCGGATCCCGCTGCTTCTTGAGCTGCCGTTCAAACACAAGGGCGTTTACGTCGCTCCCATTCTTGGACCGGTGAGCATCGGCAAGTATCTTGACAGCGGACAGATAGAGCAGGTCGTATGCGGAGGAGAGAATTACGGAGGCAGAAGGCCCTGCGACTTTGACTGGGTGAAAGCGCTGAGAGCAGAGTGCGAGGCGAGAGACATTACTTTCTGCTTCATGGAAACGGGGACGGTATTCATCAAGGATGGAAAGAAATACACCCTGAACGGCAAGCGCCTCCAGACAAGTCAGGCTCTGAGATCGGGGATGAATTATCAGGGACGTCCCATGGAATTCGAACTGGTCGACAGCTGGGGGCTTCCGGTGCCTGAAGACATGCTTTATGTAAAGCACTACTGCGGCAACTGCAGGGAATGCGCGATGAAACTCATCTGCAACGGCTGCAGCGACTGCGGAAAATGCGAAAAGGAATGGAAGGCAGAATGATATGGTTGTAAATGTCGGGTTTCTCGGAAACGAACCAATTGAGAATGTAATAACCTGCATGCATTTCAAGGTCGACAGGGTCGTTTACTTTGGACACCATGATGTGGTCCGGCGCAGAAAACAATGTACAGAAAACTTTCTGAAGAAGTATTGCGATGTGCAGTCTGTTGTCTTTCATGAAGTGTCCGGATATAACCTTCAGTCGGTGCTGAAGACAATGCGTACTGAGATCCAGAATGAGAAGGGAAAGGGCGGCAAGGTATATTTTGATATTACCGGCGGGGAAGGCCTGATCCCGGTTGCATTTGGCATGCTCTCAAAGGAGTTTGAGACGCCGATGCATTTGTTTGATGTGCCGGAAGACAAACTAGTCGAACTGGATGAAGGCGCTAAGGCGAGCATCAGTAAGAATCTGGAAGCGCGTAAGGTGGAACTGGATCTTGACCGGTACATCGAGATGAAGGGAGGCGTCATCAACTGGGGACTTCACAAGAATATAAAAGAAGGCAGCGATGATGAGTTTGTTGATGATGTATCTAAGATCTGGCAGGTAGCGAAGAAGTACATTGACTTCTGGAATCCGTTCTCGGATTTTTTAAGAGCCAATATGGTGCCTGATGCCGGTCTGCAAGTGAGCAAAAGTGTTCAGGAAGTCCTTGATGCTCTGTCCGCATCTAAAAGCAAGTTAAAAACTATCGGAAGCCTGAATGACATTGTGGATGATCTGGCGGCAGACGGGATCCTTCTGGATGTGGAGCATGCCAATGGAGTATATAACTTCCGTTTTAAAAACCGGAGCATCAAAGACTGTCTGTGGGAAGGCGGCAGTATCTTTGAACTGCATACCTTTCAGGAACAGAAGAAGGACAGCGATGACTGCAGGACCGGTGTGCACCTTGACTGGGATGGCGTGATCCACCCGATCCCGGGAAAGGATGTGCTCAATGAAATCGATGTGTTGTCACTGAAGGGCAACGTTCCGACATTTATTTCATGCAAGAGCGGAAAGATGGACGCCAATAAGACACTTCATGCGCTTTATGAGCTTGATGCCGTGGCGAGAAGATTTGGCGGAAAATACGCAAAGAAAGTACTTGTTTCAGCGCAGGATCTGGCCGATGTGTATCTGGAGCGGGCGGATGAGATGGGAATAGAAGTGAGGAAATGAAGCAGATGATAAAAATACTATTCATTTGCCACGGATCCATATGCAGAAGCCCGATGAGCGAGTTCGTGCTGAAAGATATGGTGCGGAAAAGAGGGATCGGCGATGATTTTGAGATATCATCAGCTGCCACAAGCCGCGAAGAGATCGGAAACCCGGTTTATCCCCCGGCCCGGCGGGTACTGTCGGAGCACGGAATCTCATGCAGCGGACATCACGCGAGGCAGATGATAAAGGCGGACTACGATCATTACGACATGATCATCGCCATGGACCGGAACAACATCAGGAACATCCACAGGATCACCGGAGGCGACCCGGACGGGAAGATCCGTCTGCTCCTTGATTTTACCGAAAGGGCAGGCATGGAAGTCGCGGATCCATGGTATACCGGCAATTTTGACGCGACCTGGCGTGACGTGGCAGAGGGCTGCGAAGGATTGCTCAGAGCAATAAAAGCGGAACGGCATTCGAGATAGGAACGGAGGTATCCGATGGTAAAGGTTTATTGTTACAGCAAGTGCTCAACGTGCAAAAAGGCTCTCAAGTGGCTCGGGGATAACGGCGTTGAACATGAAGTGATAGATATAAAGACGGAGAATCCCGATGAGGAGACTCTGAGAAAGTACCACGCGGTGAGCGGCCTGCCGCTCAAGAGGTTCTTCAATACAAGCGGCATGCAGTACAGGGATCTGGAACTGGCGAAGAAGCTCCCGGATATGAGCGAGGATGAGCAGTTCGCGCTGCTCGCTTCTGACGGCATGCTCGTGAAAAGACCGCTGCTCGCCGGCGACGGATTCGTGCTGACCGGATTCAGGGAACCTGAGTGGAGCGAAAAGCTGCTTTAGGAAGATGATATGAAGACGGTAAAGGCATGTTATATATAATCAGACACGGACAGACGGAACTGAATACGAAAATGCTTATGCAGGGCAGGAGCGACCATCCCCTGAATGATACCGGCCTGGCGCAGGCGGAGGAAGCCGCCGGACGTCTGGCGGCCATGGGAGTGGAGATAGACAAGGTCTATACGAGCCCGCTCAAAAGAGCCGTCAGGACTGCCGCGGAGATCGCGCCGGCCGTCGAGCATGTGATCGATGAAAGGCTGATCGAAATGGATTACGGCCCTTACGAGGGCATGGATCTGAGGGATCCGGCTCCCGAGGTGATGGCCTTTTTCAGGGACTTCGTAAATGTGCCGGCCCCTGAAGGGATGGAGCCGCTTCACGAGGTAGTAGAGCGTCTTGGAAGCTTTCTTGAGGATATAAAAAAGGAAGCGGAGACACTTAACATTCTCGTTTCCACGCACGCCATAGCCATGAAGGGCGCGCTTGAGTATCTGACGCCGGAGTCGCGTGGAAGCTACTGGTCAAAATACATAGGAAACTGCGAAATATACGCCGCGGAGGTCAGGGACGGTATGTATACCGTGCCCCGTCCTGTCGAAGGAGAAGGAGAATATACAGATGGCATGGTATGATGAAGCCGTTTTTTATCACATATATCCCTTGGGATTGCTTGGGGCACCTGAATATAACGACTACAGTCACACGGACCACAGGCTTCGTGAACTAAAGGCGTGGATAGACCACATGAAGGCGAGCGGCTTTACCGCGCTTTATCTGGGACCGTGCTTTTCTTCAGGCTCTCACGGCTATGACACCGCGGATTACCGCAGAGTCGACGAGAGGCTTGGGGACAACGAAGATCTTAAGGAACTTGTCCGCTGCTGTCATGAAGAGGGCATACGCGTGATACTCGATGCCGTCTTCAACCATACAGGAAGGGATTTCTTCGCCTTCCGCGACCTCAGAGAGAACCGTGAGAGCAGCCGCTGCCGCGACTGGTATCAGGATGTGAACTTCTGGGGCAACAACAGCTACAATGATGGCTTTTCTTACGCGAACTGGGGAGGCCACGACCTGCTCCCGAAGCTCAATCTGTACAATCATGAGGTGAAAGAGTATCACAAGGAAACTGTCCGCTTCTGGGTGCGGGAATTCGATATCGACGGCCTGCGCCTTGATGCCGCGGACGTGCTCGACTTCGGCTTCATGCGCGAGCTCCGTGAGCTGGCCAATGGACTGAAGGACGATTTCCTGCTGCTGGGCGAAGTGATCCACGGAGAGTATTCGCGCTGGGTGAATCAGGAAATGCTGCATACCGTGACGGATTACGCCATGCACAAAGCGCTTTACAGCGGCCACAACGACCACAATTACTTTGAGATCGCGCACACATTCAAGCGCCAGCGGGACATGGGCCTTGGCGGTGTTCATCTGTATCATTTTGTCGATAACCATGATGTAGAGCGCATAATAACAAAACTCAGAGACAAAAGGCACTTCCTGCCTGTGCACATCCTTCTATACACACTGCCGGGAATACCTTCCGTTTACTACGGTTCGGAATTCGGCGTCGAGGGAAGGAAGGAGAGAGGCTCGGACGCGTCGCTGCGGCCGGCGCTGGCAATAGATGAGCTTTCCTATGACAATGAGTATTATCAGATAATAAAGAAACTGAATGACATACATAATAAAGAAGCCGCTTTATGGTACGGGGACTATCGCGAGCTGCAGCTGACGACGACAAAATACGCGTTCAGCCGCGGCGATGTAATAATAACAATAACTAACGGTGAATCTGAGGAATTCTTTGATATAATGGTTTCAGGTTCTTATGTAGGAGCGCTATCCGGCCGAGAACTGGCGTCAGATCAGGGAAGGCTGCAATTTGCCATGGAAGGCTGCAGCGGAGAGATCTGGATACCTTCCGGACGCAGCACGCAATAAGAGTAAGGAGAAAACGATAATGAAAAAAACAGAAACAACGCCAAGAAGGAGTATCGCTTTCATAGGATCGGAATGCTATCCGTTCGTCAAGACGGGCGGCCTGGGCGATGTAATGTACGCCCTTCCCAAAGCGCTGGCAAATCAGAACTGCGATGTGAAGGTAATCGTCCCGCTGTACCGCTGCATCCCGCAGGAGTATAAGGAGAGGATGGTATACCGCGGTTCGTTCGGCATGGATCTCTGCTCGGACGGCAGGTCCTTCCATGTCGGTATCATGGAGTATGTGTGGGAAGGCGTGGTGTACGACTTCATAGACAACGAGGAGTTCTTCTCGGCCGGCAATCCGTACATCAGTCTTGTCGATGATATCCCGAAGTACTGCTACTTCAGCAAGGCTGCCCTGGCCGCGCTGTTATACATGGACTGGATCCCTGACATCATCCACTGCCACGACTGGCAGGCCGGACTGGTCCCTGTGTTCCTGCGCACGCTGTTTGCGGATACGCCTCTCAGGGACGCCAAGTCGGTCCTGACGATCCACAACCTCCGCTTCCAGGGCATTTACAATATCCCTACGCTGAAATACTGGACAAATCTTCCGGACGAAGTTTTCACCATAGATGTTCTCAAGACGGGAGTCGAGGACGCGAACATGCTTAAAGGCGGCCTGGCCTACGCTGACATGATCACCACGGTCAGCAGGACTTACGCCGAAGAGATAAAGACTCCGTTCTACGGAGACGGACTGGACGCGCATCTTCGCCATCATGCCTATAAGCTGCGCGGCATAGTCAACGGCATCGATGTAGTGCAGTGGGATCCTGAAACAGACGGCAGACTGGCTGAGAATTACAGCGCCAAGACCGTGCTCAAGAAAAAGAAGGCAAACAAGAAAGCTCTTCAGGAAGAACTCGGGCTCGAGGTCGATGACGGCAAGTTCGTCATAGGACTCATCTCCAGACTGACAAATCAGAAGGGACTCGATCTCGTGAACATGATCCTTCCGGGACTGATCGACGGAAACACGCAGATAGCGCTGCTTGGGACCGGAGACGCCTACTATGAGGAATCATTCCGCGGCTTTGAGAACGAGTTCAAGGGCAGCGTATGCTCGTGCATAATGTATGATGAGGGAAGGGCGCACAGGATATACGCCGGGTGTGACGCGCTCCTGGTGCCGTCGCTGTTCGAACCGTGCGGACTGACGCAGCTCATCGCCATGCGCTACGGCACGGTTCCGATCGTGCGCGAAACAGGAGGACTGAAGGACACCGTTGAGCCGTACAACGAGTTTGAGAATACGGGCAACGGGTTCACGTTTGACAATTATGACGCCGGACTTCTGTATGACGCGATAAACCGCGCGAAGACCGTATATTTTACAGACCGCGAACGCTGGGATGAGATGGTCGAACGCGATCTCGCTAAGGATGTTTCCTGGGAAGCCTCAGCGGAACAGTACAAATACCTTTATCTTGAACTGAAACCGGAGTATTGATGATCCCGGGTCACAGCAGATGACAAAGGACGAACTGACTATAGCCAAAATAGAGGACAGGATAACGCAAAGCCGGGACGGTTGGTATGTGACCGCTACCGGCTTTCTTGACTCGCATGAACAGGCGCTGGCAAAGAGGACGGCATTGCATGCCGCGGGAGTCAGGACGCTGATGTACGGCGGATACGACGATGCAGAGCGCAGGATGCTGGTGTGCGTTCCGGCGGATCTGCCGGTCAGCGATGAAGAGGCTGTGGACGGGCTTGTCATGGTGCTCAGAGTGACCAAGCCTGCCATGTCGCGCGCTCTAAGCCACAGGGACTATCTTGGATCGATACTCGGACTTGGAATAGAGCGCAGGCTGACCGGGGACATCCTTGTCAGAGACAACGGAGCGGACATATTCATAGTGCCCGAGATCGCGGACTTCCTTATGAGGGAGTACCATCAGGCGGGCCGCGCCGCGGTGAAGACGGAGGTCGTGCCTGCCGGCGAGGTGATAGTGCCGGAAACGCGCTGCGAGATAATAAAAGACACTGTCAGCTCTGTCAGGCTTGACAGCGTCGTTTCATCGGCGTTCAGGATCTCGAGGAATACCGCGGCGGAAGCGGTGCGGAGCGGGCTGGTGTCCGTCGATCACGCGGAGTGCCTCAAAGTTGACGCTAAAGTCGAAGAAGGGGCGATCCTGGTTCTGAAAGGCAAGGGCAAGGCCATACTTGAAGAAATAGGGAAGGAATCAAAAAAGAACCGCATCTGGGTCAGAATAAAGAGATTCCTTTAGCAGCTATCATATGCGTGCGGCAAGAAGGGAGAGTTTGCGGGGACGCGGCGTAATTTGGTAAAATAATGGCTGAATAAGGTTAAAAAACAGTATTATCAGATAATGATCGAACGGCTTTAGAAGTGGAGGACGGATACCATGAAAATCGCAATGGCTAATGATCACGCGGGGACCGCTATGAAAAATGAGATAAAGGCTTATCTTCTTTCAAACGGTTATGAAGTAGAGGATTTCGGTACATATGATGAAAAGAGCTGTGACCTGTCGGATTTTGTATATCCGGCGGCTCTCGCGGTAGCGAAGGGCGAATGTGACAAAGGGATCTTCTGCGACGGAGTCGGATACGGGAGCGCTCTGATCGCAAACAAGATAAACGGATGCTACGCGGCAGTCTGCCAGGATCCGCTCTGCGCGACTCTGGCCAGACAGCACACCGATTCAAACATCCTTTGTCTGGGCGCGAAGATAATAGGAACGCTCATTTCAATGGAGATAGTAAAGACATGGCTCAGCACGGAACCTCTGATGGAGGAGAAGTACAGAAGAAGAGTGCAGAAAGTATGTGACATCAACGATAAGTGCTGCGTTCCTGTTGACAAGCTTTAACAAAAAGGAGGGACAAACATATGGAATCTACACTGTTACTGATCATTGGCATTATAGTTGCGCTGCTTATTCTGATAGTGGTATTTAAGGTCCTTGGATTCGGGCTCAAAATAATACTTAATCCCAAATTCCTCCTGGCAGCGCTTGTGATCTGCATAATCATCTTCTATGTAACGAAGATGCAGCAATAACGTCAGAGGTCAAAAATGAAAGAAACTATTATTCTTGCTCCGGGCGCGGGAAGTTCAGAACTTCTGAGAACACTGGCACGATTCGGGAAGAACACCCTGGGACTTCGCGTGTTCAGCAGAGTCGAACTGGCCGGATACGCGCTGATGAGATCAGGGATATCGATAACAGAGGAGTTCCTCACGGCAAAAGAGGAGCCCTCTGTTATTTATTCATTCCTGAATGAGGTGGAATATTTCAAGGCGGCATCGTTCGCGGACGCGGAGAGCCTGTCGTCAGCCATCGCGGCAATGAGGTCGCTCATACCGGCTGATGAAGAAGCGGCCCTTAAGACCCGGCTCGCGAAGGGGGAATTCCCGGAGAAAAACGCCGCGATCCTGGAAGTGTACAGACGATTCCTCAACAAGTGTGATGAAGACGGCAGGATCGACAGCGTCAGTCTTGTGAGGAAGGCGATAGAAGAAGCCGCGGCTGTTTCCGGCGCTGATTTCCTTACGCTGAGCGAGTATCCGCTTATGCCTATAGACATCGCTCTTATAGAGGCTGTATCCGGAGGGGGATACAGGGAGATATCCCTGACAGAGCTTTTCGGAAGGGAAAAGAAGGATTTGTCCGGGATAGTCTTCACCGAGGGCTACGGCAGGATCAACGAGGCGAAAGACATAATCGACGGCATCTTCAGGAACAAGACGCCTCTCGACAAGTGCCTGATCGCGGCGGCGGACACCAGGGCGTATTCACAGGTATTCTTCGACCTTGCGTGCAGCTATGGCATCCCGGTCACATACGGCTGCGGAGTGCCTATACTCAACTCAAACCCGGCAAGGCTTCTCAAACTGATCCATGAGTGGATGACTGCCGGGTATTACGGTATCGACCCGCTCAGGAAGATCCTTGACAGCGACGCGTTTGACCGCGCCGGCTTCGCGAAGACTCTCGGGGTGGAAGGCGCGCTGAAAAGAAGAGACACGGATGCTATTGCCGTCATGGCGGGCGGCCTCAGGCTGTCGTTCGATGCGGCGGAAAACAGAAAGAAACTTGACGCGCTCGGGTCCGCTCTGAACAAAGAGTACGATCTGAAGATCTATAGATGGGCGGAGAAACTGGCAGGCGAGCTTGCCCACGGCTGCACGGGATTTCTTTCAAAGTATGCCCTTATACGCGCAGGCGAGTCCGACGCGCCGTTAAGCCCTGCAGGCCGGATCGACATGTCCGCGCTCAGGGTCATAAACGAAACTCTGGACGCGTACATGCGCTACGCCCCTGATGGTAATCTGAACGAGATCATACCGGAAGTGCTGGACAAGACGGTCTGCTCCGAAAACAGCAGGGAAGGATGTCTGCATGTGACTACTATCGCAGGCGCCATGTCGTGCATGAGGGAGAACCTGTATGTGTGCGGGCTCAGTTCGGCCGCGTTCCCGGGCTCTCCGGCGGAAAATTATCTTCTTCTGGACAGCGACCTGACACTTCTGGCAGATGAAGACATTGCGCCGACATCTGAAAACAGAGTCAGAAGAAACATCAGAAATCTCTTTGATCTGCTGGAACTCGCGGATGCGCTGGGCGTGAAGACCGGACTGTCGTATCCGGGCTATTCGCTGTCCGAACTGAAAGAGCAGAATCCTTCATCGGTCCTTTTCCAGATATATGAGATGACCGCGCCCGGCGCTGACATGGAGACCTTTAAAAAGGCGCTGAGACATGCTCCGTATTTCGGAAGCGACATTTCTTCAGACCGCCTTATAGGAGACGCTTACAGCAGGGGCGCCGTGATCACATATAAAGATCAGTCCGCGGAAAAGTGCGGCGATGAAAAAGCTCTTGAAAGGGCATGGTCGCCTTCGGCACTGAGCAATTACCTGCAGTGCCCGCGCCATTTCTATCTGGCAAACATCCTCGGAATCCCTGAAAAGGAAAGCGACGATCCTTTTCAGGTGCTCAGCGCGGCCGTGACGGGCACGCTGACACATATCATGATGGAAAAGCTGGCAGATGAAGAATGCTCGAGGGATGAGTTTATAGAGACTTCTTCCCGCCTGTTCGACGAGGCGCTGCTTTCGCGCCCGCCTATACACCCGTCCGATGCCGCAGGCCTGAAAAGGGAATTCCTGAAGATGATGGAGACAGCATTTGACATGGACCCTCATAACGAAGTGCTCTCGGCTGAGGAAGAATACAGATTCACGCACCCGGCAGGCATAAAGCTTCATGGATACCCGGACAGAGTCGAAAAGGACGCTGACGGGGACTTCATTATCGCTGACTTCAAGTCAAAGAGGAAGGTGGATCATGTGGAGGACGATTTCACCACATGCATGCAGGTGGTAGTCTACGCGTGGCTTTGCGAACAGGCCGGCATAGACATAAAAAACTGTGAGTACAGATACATCCGCAAGGGAAGGACAGTGACCTGCAAATATGATGATGACATGCGCGAGGAACTCAGCAGTTTCCTGTCCGGGCTGAAAGACGCCATTGAAAACAACGACTTCCCGAGAAACGAAAACGACATCAGCTGCAAGTATTGCGGGATGGCCGATATATGCGAATGGCCTGAGAAAGCGAAGGGAGAGGAGGATGGATCCGGTGAGTAAAGATTACGATCAGATATCGCGTGACAGGATACGCGGCGACATCCATTCCAATTTCTTCGTCGAGGCAGGCGCGGGGTCGGGAAAGACGTCCGTGCTGGTAGACCGCATGGCCGCAATGGTAGAGGGCGGCATGGACATCAGCAGGATATGCGCCATCACATTCACCAAGGCCGCCGCAGGCGAGTTCTATTCGAGGTTCCAGCAGAAACTGTCGGAATCGGATTCGGAGAACGCTAAGAAAGCGCTCCGTGACATAGATCTCTGCTTCATGGGCACCATCGATTCATTCTGCAACATGGTCCTGTCAGAGCATCCGGCTGCCGCCGGCATACCTTCAAACTCCGTGGTGGCGGAGAAAGAGGAGACGGACGCGTTGCTCCTGCGTGAGTATTCAAGGATACTGCGCGGCGAGGCGGGAGATGTACTCAGAAAAAAAGCGGAAAGATTCAGCGATTGCTTCTATGACGCCCCGGAGATCTTCCTGAAAGGAATGAGAGTTCTGTCCGCGTCAAAGAACGCGCGCTTCAATTATGCCGCGCCCGGAGACGACGGACCTGACGAACTGTTAGGGGACAGAAAGGCAAAGCTGCTGCCGGTGCTCAGATATCTGTATGATCATCCTGAGATCGTCCAGACAGGCAAAAGCAAGGATGCGACGGCGGCATATGACTTCCTGACCGATAATATAAGCGTCATAGAAGGCACGTGGAACGATGACCCGAGAACTGTGAGAAAGACTCTTGCCGGTTTGTCGAAGCTGAGGGTCGAAGCATGCTGCGACATGGATGTTTTCGGACCGGGATGGGAGCATTTCTTTGCTCCTCACTACACAAGAAAAGTTATCAGCTGGTATGTGTTCAATGAAGAGACGGATCCTCTCCTGACGGAGGCGCTCGGGGACTACCTGTTCTCGATAGCGGTCGACTTCATATACGACTGCCGCGACATCATCTCAGACACCCTGAGGAACGAAGGCAAGCTGTCATTCGCGGATTATCTCCTGTATCTCAGGAACCTCCTGAAAAAAGACGCGGCGGAAGGCGGCAAACTGATACGCCACATATATGACAGGCACAGTTATTTTCTTATCGACGAATTCCAGGACACAAATCCGACACAGGCCGAGGTGTTCTTCTACCTGACCGCGCGGGAACCGAAAGAAAACTGGAGAGAATGCGTCCCGCGTCCGGGAAGCTTGTTCATCGTAGGCGATCCGAAGCAGTCGATATACAGGTTCAGGAACGCGGACGTGTCGTCATTCATCAGGGTCAGGGAAATGTTCAGGGACCCCGCGGTCGGCGAAGTGCTTACGCTGTCCAGAAATTTCAGGTCTACGGACAGGATGTGCGGATGGTTCAACCGCGTGTTCTCAGACCTCCTGTCTGAGGACTCGGAGATACAGAGCAGATTCAATGAGATACCGACAGGGGAAAAGGGCCCGTATGTTTCAGCCGCCGAAGGCGCGTACAGTTATGTCGTGCCGTATTCAAAGACGCTTGCCGGAAGAAGCGACCCGGCGAAAGCGGCTGACATTATACTTAAGATCATCCATCATCCGGACATCCCTGTCAGCGAATTCAGGGACTTCATGCTGATCACGCCGGGCAAGGGGCACCTGTCGCAGTACATGAACGCACTTTCAGAAAGGGGCATCCCGTTCAGGATAGAGGGCAAGGTCCTGTTCAATGAATGCGAACCGCTAAGGAGCATATCCTACCTGATGTCCGCGGTCGCCGATCCGTTCGATGCCAAGGCCGTTTTCGCTGCGAAGCATCTTTCCGGATGCAGTATAGACGATAAAGAGATCCACAGGTACTCATTCAGGGCAAAGGAGATGACTCCGGCGTCCGTGTTCGCCATGCTGCTCGAAGAGCAGAGAGTGTTCGCCCGCGCCGGCACGCATAACGCGGAATACGTGTATTTCGCCCTTGAACTCCTCAGAAGCGCAGAGACTGACGGCACCGTATCTTCGATCGAAGAAGGCGCCGCGTATATCGCGTCGCTTGTGAACAACGAATCCTCTGAGGAGCGCTGCATACAGCTCAGACGCGACGCGAACCGCGTGCACATAGCGAACCTTCATAAAGTAAAAGGTCTGGAGGCGCCTGTGGTCATACTGGCGGACCCGTCGCCGCGTTACGGAAGCGCGGACAGCAGAGTCGACTATTCGACCGATCCTCCTGAAAGTTATATGTTCGCGTTCGACAATTCTCTGAAGACCACGGAATATTCCGAAGAGAGGGAGAAGGAGGAGGAAGTCCTCGAGGCTGAGGACCTGAGGCTCCTGTATGTGGCCGCGACAAGGGCAAAAAACATACTCGTGGTATCGGATCTTCTCACTGCGAAAGGCGAACATTCGCCGGCAAGTCTGTGGCTGCCGCTGATAGAGTATATCGACAGGGATATCTTTGAAGAACTCGGCGATGTCGGGCTGCCTGATCCGGAAGCCGGGACGAAGCTTGATGCCGAAACCCTGTATGATGAAGCGGAGTCGGGATCAGTGCTTAAGAATAATGAGTCGAAAAAGGCGTCGTATGCAATAAGGAAACCAAGCACGGTCACTCTCAGGGGCGTGACGTCATCCGAAGATGATTACGAAGACAAGGCTGCCGATGAACTCGCGGGCCCCGGCAGGAAAGGCGGCAGGACCAGGGAACAGTCGCTGCTGCTCGGCACCATGGTCCACAGGGTGATGGAAGTCCTGGTGTCTTCAGGCAATAAGGCCGATCCTGACAGACTGGTGCTTGAGACGATAAGAGAGTATGGCGCGGACGAATCGTATTACAGGAGCATTTTGACAAAAGTCATAAAAACGATGCGTTCGGGTGGATATCCACAGGATAACGGAGCGTCGCAGGACATGCTCGCCGAACTGCTTTCGGCTGATGAAACGCACTGCGAGCTGCCGTTCTGCTTCAGTGACGGAAAAGGGGAGATCTGGCATGGCGTAATGGATGCCGTATACAGAAAAGGCGCCGACTGGCATATAATAGATTATAAGACGAACGCTGACGCGGATGATCTGGATAAGCATTATCAGGAGCAGCTGGAGGCATATAAAAGAGCTTTCAGAGAAATGACCGGCAATGATGCTGAAGCCATGACATATCACATCGCGGCAGATTAAAGAAACGCGAACGAAAGGGGAACGCATATGAACTGCAGACACTGCGGCAAACCTGTACCAGAGGATTTTGTATTCTGTCCTTTCTGCGGAAAGAAGATCGAATCGCATCTGCGCGCGGAAGACGCGTATGAAGAAATGGAAGAATATGAATACGAGGAACCTGAAAGGGAAACCGACAGGAAAGCCGAAAGGAAAGCCAGAGGGAAAAGAAGGGTAAAAGCCCTTATATCTATCATTGCCGCGATACTGTTCGTCGCCGCGGCGTTCATAGCCGTCATGATATTCGCGAAGCCGTATTTAGGGGAAGAGCCATGGGGCGATGAGGATCAGACTGCCCAGACGGAAGACGGGACAGATCAGCTGCAGGCCGTGAAAACGATGTACGTGTCAGCGGAAGACGGAATTGTCCTTCGCAGCGATCCGAACGAGGACAGCGGATCCGTCCATATCCTCAAATACGGTCAGGAGGTGCAGGTCGAAAAGACCGAAAACGACTGGGCCTATGTCACCGCGGAAGGAGTATCAGGCTGGTGCCCCGCAGGAGATCTGACGGAGGACAGGATCGAGGCCGCGCAGAAGGAATCGGCTCCGGCATCTGCTGACGACAAGGGCAAGCTCGTTGAGCCGCCGGTCATCATCGAATCAGGCCAGCGCTGGACCATCGACGCGGAGGGAGGCCTTAACCTCCGCTGCGGACCGGGACAGGATTACGACATCCTGCTCGTAGTTCCCGATAAAACAGAAGTCGCCGAAGAGGGAAGAGACGGCGACTGGATATATGTTAAATATGAAGGACAGCACGGATGGATCAACACCGGATACATCAAGCCTAAGGCATGACATGCCGTCATCTGTAAGGCATTATCTTTCTTATAGACGCAAGACGCTCCAGGGCAGCACTTAAGGTGCTGTCCTGTTTTGCGAAATGGAATCTTATGAGGTGGTTGACCGGTTCGCGGAAGAAGCTCGATCCCGGCACCGCGGCCACTCCTACCATGCGCGTAAGGTCCTCGCAGAACTCGAGGTCATTTCCGTAACCGAATTCAGAGATGTCCATGAGCACATAATAGGCGCCCTGAGGATCTGTATGATCAAGTCCTATGTCATCAAGGCCCTTCAGGAAGAGGTCGCGCTTGTGAGTGTAGATGTCCTGCAGTTCCTTATAGTATTCAGGACCTGCCTCGAGTCCCGGTATCACGGCCGCCTGCAGCGGATGAGGAGCGCCGACGGTAAGGAAATCGTGGACCTTCTTCACGCATTCGCTGATCTCCGGCGGAGCTATCACATATCCTATCCTCCAGCCCGTTATCGAATAGGTCTTGGACAGGGAAGAGCAGGACAGAGTGCGTTCGCGCATGCCCGGGAGAGACGCGATGTAGACATGTCTGTAAGGCTCAAAGATGATATGCTCATACACCTCGTCAGTTATGACGTAGGTGTCGTATTTGATGGCCAGGGTCGCGATGAATTCCAGTTCTTCGCGCGTGAAGACCTTGCCCGTAGGATTCGACGGGTTGCATAGTATCATCGCCTTCGGATGCTGTCTGAAAGCGTCCTCGAGGACTTCCGGGTCGAAATGAAAATCAGGCGGGATCAGAGGGACGTAGATCGGCTCGGCCCCGGACAGTATGGTGTCGGCCCCGTAGTTTTCATAGAAAGGGGAAAATATAATGACCTTGTCTCCCGGATCGGCGACAGTAAGCACCGCGGACATCATCGCTTCAGTGCTTCCGCAGGTCACCGTGATCTCGGTCTCCGGGTCGATGTCCATACCCATGAAGCGGCTCTGCTTGCGGGCAAGCGCGTCGCGCAATTCTTTTGAGCCGAAAGTGATGGAGTACTGGTGCAGATCAGGTATATCCGCTGTTTCTCTGAGCCTTTTCATCAGCATCTCAGGCGGGGCGAAGTCAGGGAAACCCTGGGACAGATTGATGGAATCATACATGTCCGCGATCCTTGTCATGCGCCTTATCACGGAATCCGTGAAGCCTTCTGTTTTTTTCGATAATTTCTGCATGTCTTCTCCTTTATCCTCGCTATTCCCTTTATTTCGATATTAATTGTATCAATATGACCGGCCTCAGACAACTGACAGTTAAGTGAACTGCGGGTTAAGTGAATTCCGGAATGGAAGAGGTTATTATAGTGCCGTAAAATACAGACCATCATCCGGGAACCAAGGAGAAAAGAATATGAGATACACATCCGCAGAAGCAAACAAACTCCTCAAGGCGCTTGAAAGCAAACTGAGAAAAATCCGCGCGAGGGAAGAAAAGGCGCGGTACTTCAACGTGTCGTCGGCTGAGAACATCGAAGAACTGAGGCCTGAATATGACTTCGCGAAGGTACAGGCGGAAATCGCCGGACTGAACGCGAAGATACGCATGGTCAAGCACGCCATAAACGTGTTCAACTCGACACACACTCTGCCCGGTTTTGACGAAATGACCATAGACCAGGCTCTGATATACCTGCCTCAGCTGAGCGAAGAGTGCCGCAAACTCAGCGCCATGGCGGTCAGGCTCCCGAGGGAGAGGACTGACAGCTTCGGTTCCATGATAGTTGACTACACCATAGCCAACTACGACATAGAGGAGGCGGAAGCAGCCTATGAAAAGGCGAGCGAACTGCTTTCCTCTCTCCAGCTTGCCCTCGACAAGGCAAACACTACCGACACTATGGAAATAGATGTGGCCCTCTGACAGAGGGCCGCATTCCGGGACCGCTGAATGAACGTGCGGGACGCGTTACGTGCAGGGATCGTGATATGTCCATGTCCGAAGTCCATGTCATAACATGTTATTGCCTGTGTTATCTGTTATCCGTGAATGTACATGCAATATAGGATCATGGCGCCGGCTTTCTTTCATCAGTCCGAAAACCTTTTTGCGGCCGGGGTACGGTTCGAGGCCGCTCTTTTATTTTTTTGAAAACTAAACTGATAGTTTACTTCACAAGTCATTTCTCATCGTGTATACTATGAAACTGCCGTTAAAACTAGCGTGAACCGAAATGAGGTGAAAGCAGACAATGGAACAACGGAAATACATAAGAAGACCCGTCAGACGGGTGGATATCTCCATCAACATGGAGAAGACCGGAGCCAACATCAGGAGACTGATAAAGGCAAGCGGCTACTCGGTGAGAGATATCATGGCCATCACCGGTATATCGACCGAACAGGCGGTGTACAAGTGGTACAGAGGCGAGTCGATACCCGCCATCGAAACAATGCTGATACTGAGCAGCGCCCTGGGCGTTGATATAAAGGAACTCCTCGTCATTGACGGGGAGTTTGATTTTGCGGGGAATATGTTCAGTCTTCCGTCTGCGGTTTTCTGCGGTCTCTGTAAAACTTCACGGTCGCTGAAACATAGTTGAAGATGTCATCTATGGACACTCCGTTGCGCTCCATATCTTCCTTTCTGATGGAGAAGTACAGATCAAGAGGAGCTTTACCGGAACGCATCGCGTAAGCGCAGCTGTTTATTATCTCAGTGACTATGACCTCGTAAGGAAAATTCTGCCCGTTCGTGCCCATCGCGCCGATAAACAGGTTCCTGGCTTCAGGCAGCGTGCTGACCTTATTGAAAATGGAAATGATGATCTCTCTTGAATCCGTTCCTTCCACTGCGTTGATATCGTGTTCCTCATAATATTTTTTGCCTTTGCGCGAATTCACCACCAGCAGCAGGTTCAGTTCAAGAGGCCTTCCGCTGCCGCCGCGGACAGGGACTTTTATCATTGCGATATCCCTGAATGGCAGTTCCCCGAAAGGGAAGGCGCGGCCCAGCTGGTGCTGCACGGCTTCGTTGACCAGTTCCTGCAGGCGGTCCAAACCGACGCCATGCTCTTCAGCAAGGTATTTACAGACATCTCTGATGATACCCTGATCGGTCGAGAGACTGAGGTCGAATGTGGCGTCAACTCCCATTGCAAAGACCGTATAGCCGACCTCGTCAGGCCTCTCATGTATCATCCGGTCGATGTTCCACTGGTAATCACCTTTCATCATGATTATCTTCCGGGACGGATTCGCCGAGAGCTCCATTTCAATAACAGGCTCTCCGGCCTTGCACAGCTCTACAGCCTTCTGGATATCTTCATCGTTTGAAAAATCGAAAGGCATGGTCTGCACACCGTTAAGATAGTACCTGTACAAAGCGTTCAGGTCAAAATCTCCGATCTTGAGAACAATGATCTTTTTTCCGAGGTCGGTGGCAAGGCCCACTTCCTTACGGACGTGCTCCGAATTCATCGCCTCCCGGCTGAAGATAAGAAGGAATATCTCACAGGTGTTGATAGCCTCCGCGACGGAAGGAGCGAAATCCTCGCCGCACTCTACGCTCTCCGGAGCGATCCAGCAGCTGATGCCGTTTTCACGAAGCGTGCCGGCTATAGCGAGAGCCAGATCGTGTTCTGTACTGGTTTTGTGGCTTATAAAGATCATTTCAGGTCTCCTTCATAGTATTCGTTTTCCCATGCTTCACCCCATCTCAGCAGCGCTTCATCCATGCCGACAAGGACCTTATCATCGCCTCCGGGGACCTTGGAGAATATCATACGTGTCCCGGCAAGCATTTTGCCTACATACGGTTCGTCCGTCTCGATGATGAAGAGGTCGCCCTTTTCGAAAAGGTACTCCTTCTTATCTGAAAGAGAAAAAAGCTTTACCGCGCCTTCGAGCACATAATTGTATTCAGTGTTGAAGGAGTGGATATGAGCGTGTTCAAAGGTGTATTCAGGATAATCCGAGATGCCGATCTCATATCCTTTTGATCTGTAATGATCCAGGGCATTGGGCTCTCTGAGGTCGCCGCACAGATATACTCTGCCGCTGCGCGCCAGACCTTCCTCGATATTAGTGCTTCTGATCGAAAACATATTCTGATCCTTTTCTTTCTGAAATTTTTCCCTGCCGGGACTTTCCGTCTTTATATTATCATCTGCGCGGCATCACGGAGAAGAGAATGTGCCGGGATAATCGCAAGAAATTCTTTATATTTGATAAAAATTACACAATATTCACCATTTATAGTGTTACAATATTACGTTGGAAGATCAAGACGGCACATACGCCGCGAACCTTCCTTCCATATGAACAATAAGCATAACGGAGAATCCCCACATGGGAATGATACGACTGAAAAACGTTTCAAAATTTTACTATAGCAAGGGCATCATAGCCAGTGGCATATCCAAGGTCAACCTGGATCTTGACACAGGCGAATTTGTCGTGATCACAGGAGAATCCGGCAGCGGCAAATCGACTCTGCTCAATGTCATCTCGGGACTCGACACCTATGAAGAGGGCGAGATGTACATTGAAGGGCAGGAGACGAGCCATTACACTGCGACGGACTTTGAAGAATACAGACAGAAATACATCTCGTTCATCTTCCAGAACTACAATCTTGTGTCCAGTTATACCGTGTATCAGAATATCGCTCTCGCGATGCAGATCGACGGATGCGACGGCGCGGAGATCAAAAAGAAAGTAACTGAGATCATAGATAAAGTAGGGCTTTCCAAATACAGGAACCGCAAGGTGTCGAAACTGTCCGGCGGACAGAAGCAGCGTGTGGCAATAGCCAGGGCGCTGGCCAAGGATACGAAGATACTTGTCGCGGACGAGCCGACAGGCAATCTCGACAGCGCTTCCGCTGAAGGGATAGTAGAGCTCCTTACGGATATCGCGGCGGACAAGCTGGTCATCGTGGTCACACATAACTATGATCAGTTCAAGGAGCACGCGACGCGTGTCATAAAGATGCATGACGGCAAGATCGTCGAAGACACGGGAGCGGCCTCTTTCATCGCGGCAGCGGATCCGGCGCCTACGGGCGGAAGGACCGGTTCCAGGTCCAGGCGGCAGACAGACAGGCAGGGCGTCCGTTACGGGACTCAGCTCAGGCTGGGCATACGCAACACTTTCAATCTTCCGGCCAAGTTCCTGCTCCTGCTTCTGGTGTTCCTTTTCGTGGTAGGTTCCGTCAGCGCGCAGTATGTGTCCGTAAAGAAGCAGAAAGACACTGTTTCCGAACAGGGCTGGAACAACTACTTCGCCAATTACGACCCTAAGCGCATAGTGGTCGAAAAGCAGGACCGCACGGCGTTCACAAGAGCGGATTATGAAGCCATAGAAAACGCTCCGCATGTTGAGAAGCTTATACGCGAGGACATGCTGTATGACTCCACGATCTTCATCGAGAACGATCAGTTCTCTTTCTACGGCTACATGCTGAGTATCGACAATCTTGACAAAGAGCCGGATCTTGGCGGCATGCCGCTGGCGGATGACGAAGTGGTGCTTGCCGGCGCCGATGACGGATGGAATTTCGGCGAAAACGCCGAGGATCTTATAGGCAAAAAATATTCCGTGAATCTGGAAGACGGCAGTGAACGCGAGATAAAGGTCGCGGGCATCGTACTGACGGAAGAAAGCGCAGAAGAAGATGAATACAGTTCCGGTGAGAGCTGTAAGATATTCTTTTCGGATCACATGGTCAATGAGATCCGCAAGGGTCTTTATGCTTCCAACAGTAAGACCACCATGCGTATCAACGGGACGGAACAGACTCTCTACCCGGGCATGGGCGGCCTGGTCACAAATGAGAACGTGCCTGAGGGATACATACTGCTCCCTACGAGCTTTGATTCGATGTTCAAGGAAGGCTATGCCGCGGGCAAGGAAGTCGGCGTCGATGTCAAGGCGCTGTACTATCAGCAGCACCTCACGCTCATGATAATGGGCACATACGGAGAAAAGACATTCGAGAAGAAGACCGGACTCAAGGATCTCGCGGAGCATGACGGAGAGATATACATCAACCCGATGGATTACCGCAGGCTCTATGAGAAGGGCAGTTTCCAGACGTCCGTGTTCGTAGACGATACCAGGAATATGGACGGCATGAAGGACATGCTCGAGAGAGGCGGATACCACGTGCTTGTACTTAAGGATCACATCTACAACTACATGAACGGGGATGTGATAAGCATAATACAGCTGCCTATCTCCGTGATCATATGTCTGGCTGTGTTCTTCATAGCTTATTTCGTAGTGAGACTCATACTGAAATCAAGAGGCGTCTACTTCGCGACCGTCAGAATGCTCGGCATGGGCAAGGAGCCGGCGCGCCGCATAATGAGAGTGGAACTTATACTTGTATGCTTGATCGCGTACGCTCTGTTCCTGCTGTTCGTATTTCTCAATCATACCGGCATCCTGCAGCTGGCACAGCTCGATGACTATCTGACGTACCTTACTACGCGCGATTATGTCATCCTCGCGGGCATACTGCTTGTAATGGCTGTGCTCATCTCCGGCCGCTTCATGAGGAGCATCTTCAAGAGCTCGGCCATGGGAACATACAGAGAGGAGGCGTAGGGCATGGTATCATTACAGAATGTAGATAAATACTTCTACCGCCGTAAGTCCAACCAGATCCATGTCATCAACGGCACCTCGCTGGAGTTCGCGGAGACGGGACTGACCGCTCTCCTGGGACCTTCGGGATGCGGCAAGACGACGCTGCTCAACGTAATAGGCGGACTGGACAAAGCCGACAAGGGCAAAATATATATCAACGGACAGAGGATCACCGGCAGGTCCGCGGGGACTGTCGACAGGATCCGCAACCTGAACATCGGGTACATATTCCAGAACTACAATCTCATCGACACCATGACTGTCTTCGACAATGTGGCCATGGTGCTCAGGATGGTCGGCATAAAGGACGAGAAAGAGATCAAGGAGAAGGTGGAATACGCTCTCGACCTTGTCGGCATGTACCGCTACAGAAAGCGTTACGCAGACATGCTGTCCGGCGGTGAGAGGCAGCGCGTGGGTATTGCCCGCGCCATCGTCAAGAACCCGGCGATCATCATCGCTGACGAACCGACCGGGAACCTTGACAGCGCCAATACCCTTGAGGTAATGAATATTATCAAAGCCATATCCCGCGAGAAGCTGGTCATCCTCGTCACGCACGAGGAGAACCTGGCTGAGTTCTACGCGGACAGGATCATACGGATCAGCGACGGCAAGGTGATATCGGACGAGATCAACCGTAATGCCGAGGGCCTCGACTACAGGATAGAGAACAGGATATACCTGAAGGACATAAAGGATCAGCGTACTTTCGAGGACGACGATTACTCGGTACGCGTCTTCAATGAAAGCGGCGGCAAGATGGATCTCGACATAGTGATCAGCCGCGGCAACATATTCATACGGACCCGCGACGACAGAAGCCGCATGGAGATAGTCGACGACAATTCGAGCATCGAGCTCGTTGACGACCACTACAGGGCGCTGACGGCGGAAGAAGCCGAAGCTCACAGGTTCCACCCGGAACGCCTCGAGGCATCGAGACCGCTCCGCCACTCGTCCATATTCAATCTGCTGACGATGATGAGTTCGGGATTCCGCACCGTGGGCAATTACCACATCCTGAAGAAGATCCTTCTGGTCGGATTTCTGATCTCAGCCATGTTCATCACGTATGCCGTTTCGAACATCGCGGGCATACTTAACATGCCGGACGAAAAGTTCGTTGAGGACGACAAGTCATATGTCGGCGTGGTGCAGAAGAAGATACCCGTGGATGATTACCTGACCTTTGAGTCAGACCCGTCGGTCGAATACGCGCTTCCGGGCTCGGGCCACATCAACATGCGCATGAAGTATGACGAATACTGGCAGACATCGTGGGGCGGAACAGTCATGAGCGGCTCTCTGAGTTCCTCTGACGATCTGACGGAGAGTGACATCAAATACGGACGGCTCCCTGAAAACAAATATGAGATAGTGATCGATGAACTCGTACTGAAGCGCAAGCAGGACGATGATCCGGATATCATACAGGCCGGGTATAAGACTCCTGAAGAGATCATAGGACGCCATCTTACGCTGAACGGTCTTGACGAGTTCACCATCGTGGGCATCACTGACAGGACGAGCCCGTGCATATACGCGAGCGAGTCAATGTTCATCAACATGCTTGCAAACAGCTCCAGCGAGGATTATTATGACGGCGAGGACGGTTATGACGAAGAAGAGATGCTCGATGGATACGATGAGGAGGAAAACGCTTCGGCGCCATCGAATGACAGTTCCAGTCTGCTGGATTACGGCCTGTACGCGAATGAGCTTAAACTGACCGAAGGAAGCAGCTGGCCGGAAAACGATTATGAAGTGCTCGTGGACAATGAATACTCAAAATCGATGAAAAAGGGCAGCGAGATCAAGACCAAGGTCAACGGCCATAAGCTGAAAGTAGTGGGCCACTACACGAGCGAAACTGTCAGGGGCAAGTTCTTCGTCAACAACAACATGATAAAGTACCGCCTCATCGCGGCGCAGGAGAACATGACGGTCAAGGCGGCCGGCAATAAGGAGGATACAGTCAGCGCGCTGACGTCACACGGCGTCAAGGCGAGGGACCTCTACAAATACCGCAGGAGCACCTACAGAAAGAGCCAGCTCTCGACGGTGAAGGCATTCCTGCTGGTTGGTGGTATAATTATAATAGTCTCGCTTATCGAGGTGTTCCTGATGATGAGAGCTTCGTTCCTCTCGCGCATCAAGGAAGTAGGCATCCTCCGCGCGATCGGAGTGAAGAAATCGGACATCTACAGGATGTTCACAGGAGAGATCGTCGCCATCACAATGATAGCGTCGATACCGGGATGGCTGCTGATGAACTATGTCATCAGCAAGCTGCAGGGGATATCATATCTTTCTAACATGTTCACATGCTCCCCGCAGACGGTCATCGTGTCACTCATACTTATTTTCGGGTTCAACCTGCTGTTCGGACTGCTGCCGGTGTTCCATACGCTGATCAGGCGGCCGGCGGAAATACTCGCCCGTACGGATGTCAACTGATCCCGCTGATACGGAGCGGACTGAAGCCGCGGCGGATAAAAGAAATACATTATCGCTCAAAAGGTGCAGACTATGAAAGAGAAAAAATACATGGATCGGAAACAGAATAAGACCGGCCGGAGGCTCGCTGCCGTGCTCGCGGCACTGCTGATGGCGGTGCTTATCGTGCCGGCGAGCCCGTCTTTCGCCGAAAAGGACGGCGAGCCTAACGCGGCTGTGGCGCTGCGTGAGGCCCACAAGGTGAAAGTAGGGAACAAGAAGTACTGCTTCTTCGTTGACCACTACGTTGTATTCACACGCGCGGAGATAGAAAGCCTTGTACCGGATGATCCTGACGAAGAAAGCGCTGACGGAGAAGACGGGGATGCAGAAGGCGGCGCCGCGGCCGGCAATGATGAGACTGCCGAAGAAAAGGATTACAGCGATCTCACGATGGAGATACTGAAGCGCGCGGGTCTCTACATGAAAGAAGCCAACTGCACCGACCCGAAGCATAAGGCTATCACTGCTGAGGACTGGGTGAAGAAAGGCGGCAGTTTCCGTCTCTATGACGAGGATATAGCGTCCATCCTTGAAGCCGCGCCTGAGGACGGAAAGCCGGTAAAGATCGACATGGATCTGATCCTGTACACGAAGGAATCTGCGGATAAACAGCCTGAAAACGGATATACTACATTCAAGACTACAGGACCGAGGCTTCTCTACATAGCGATCGCTACGGAGGAGGACGCCAAGGAGGGAGAAGACATCTGCAAGGAAGAGCAGAAACCTGCCGAAAAGAAGAAAGAGAAAAAGATAGCAAAGAAAAAGATAAAACCGATAAAGACTCCGTCGGAGAGCGAGGAGATGCTCCCTGAATACAGGACCATAAACATGGCCGACAGAAGCGGAGCGCCGGTCGAAGACACGCTGCAGGACGGGACCCCGGTGACTCTGGAATGGGTAGAACCCGACAAATACGACAGCGAGGGGGGCAAGTCCTGGATCGACCGTATACCGGGAAGATACGCGGGACTGGCTGTCATCGCAGCTGCAGCCGCGGCCGCAGTCGCTGCCATAGTCGTTATTGGAAAGAGGCGCAGAAAAGACGAGAGCTAAAAAGCATCTTCATCTGTGTCTTCCTCTTCAGGCGGATCTGAAAGAGAGACTCCGGATTCTTCAAAAAACGGGGTAAGCGGCTTTATCATGAGCTTTGCGCAAACATAGGCTGTCCCGCCGAAGAACAGTGCCGGCCACAGCACTATGATACGGCTGAGGATGTAAGGGTTGAACACCTGAAGCGCGACCGGCACGAGCCAGAGCACGCACATTATGACAGTACGCGGTAATTTTGAAATGCCTATATAAAAGGCATTTTTTATTGTCTGGAATACTCCGTTCTCGAATTGCGAGGTGAGAGCGAAGGCCCAGACTCCTGTGATCATCCATATTATAAGCCCTATTACGGCAATGAAACGCTGGACGCGCATGATCGTGCTTCCGGGGTCAGAAAGGACCACAAGGTCAAAGATGAAAACCGCCGCTGCAAGAAGGAACACCAGCCAGAGCAGCGTGGCGTTCCTGAAATTGCTGCGGAAATAGCGGAAAAAGTGACGTGAGCGCCAGTTGCCCAGACCGGTGTTCATGTTAAGGACACAGCGCATCAGAGCAGCCGAAGCGGCGCCCATCGTGATGACAGGTATCGAACAAATCGTCCACAGCACGCTCAGCACGCCCAAATCGGCCATCTTTCCGATCGCGCTCCAGATAGGGGCCTCGGAATCGAAGAATCTGTTTATGGCTATACCTCCGTTTTTATTATATCTGACGGGACAGATATCCACAGCGGCTCACCGCAGCAGTGGATGATTCCGTCTTTTACGTCGGCCTTTCCGCCGCCGAGAAGCTCATCATAAGAACCGTCCGGGAGACAGACAGGCGCGTCGCCCTCCAGACCCTTAAATGAGAATACGGCTATTTTGCAGTTCCTGCCGTCGTTTCTCATGAGAACGGCGATGTCTTTTTCCTCATCAGCCTTAGCGAAAAAAATGTCATCAGGCGAGAGCGTCTCTTTCTTGAGTTCCGCGAGTTTGCGGATATTAGGCGTGAGGTCTTTGCCTGTATCCCATTCTATCTTGTCGGCATCAAAGAGATCCGGCCTGTGCCCTGCCGCGAACTCCTGTCCGCCATAGAGAAGAGTAGTTCCTTTCAGGAAGAAGATAAGAGCGGTATAGTTCCTCAGTGAGATATCATCTCCGACTCTCGGCGCTATGCGCTCAGTATCGTGGTTTTCAAGATAACGCAGTTTGTTGTAGTTCTTAGGGTATGCGAAATCCTGGAAATTCAGCAGGTCCATCCAGTGTGAAAGGCTGCCTTTGCCGTCCACGTAATTGTCGAACGCGTCTCGCAGATCGTATTCATACTCGATATCAAAAGCTTCATATGCTTCCACATCCGTGGCCGCCTGCATGCCATTAAGACGGCACATGACGTTGAAAGAGCGGTGAATGCTCTCGGCTAGCCATACGAAGTCCGGCTTGATCGATGCGACTTCTTTTCTGGCGCGGACCCAGAAATCCACAGGAACCAGGGATGCCACATCGCAACGAAATCCATCGACCAGATACGCCCATCCCTTGAGAGATTCCACCTGGTAGTCCCACAGCTCCGGCACGTTATAGTCAAGATCGATGACATCGGTCCATTCGCCTACGTGGTTTCCCGGTTTACCGTCCGGCTTTTTATAGAAATATTCAGGATGCTCGTTCCAGAGCACTGAATCCGGTGATGTGTGGTTATACACTACATCGATCATGCAGCGCATGCCTCTCTCGTGGATGGCATCAACCAGGGCTTTGAAATCCTCAAGCGTGCCGTATTCCGGATTGACGCTGCGGTAATCCTTGTTGGCGTAAGGGCTTCCAAGAGATCCTTTGCGGTTCACCTCTCCGATCGGATGGATGGGCAGGAACCATATGATGTCCGTACCGAGATCCTTTATGCGGTCGAGATCCGGGATCATTGCCCTGAAAGTCCCTTCCTGTGTATGGTTGCGAACAAAAACAGAATAGATTACCTGGTTCTGAAGTCCGGGGTCTGTATCGTAAGCCATTTATATGTCCTCCTTGCGTTTACTATAACATGAAGAACAAAAAAAACAAACGGAGAGGAACGGAGAGGGCGTCTCCACAGATGGTTGACGATCCTGTTTTTTTTTATGTTTGCAATTGCATTGAACAACGTAAGATTTTATAATAATCTGGTAAGCTATAAAAGGGCTTATTCTAAGTATTGGATGTTTCTAAGGAGGATAATATGAAGAAGAAACTATTCGTTCTTTTCCTTGCCTTTGCGATGGTATTCGCTTTCGCTGCCTGCGGCGGCGGCGGTGATTCCGGAAGCGATGACGGCACCGGTTCGGTATATTGGCTGAACATGAAGCCTGAGGCTGATGAAGCTCTTCAGGGACTTGCAGCTGCTTATACAGAGGAGACAGGTGTTCCATGCAAGGTCGTAACTGCTGCGTCCGGATCCTATAGCGATACTCAGCAGGCAGAGATGGCTAAGTCTGAGCCTCCAACGCTCTTCAATGTCGGCAACATGAGCGCGCTGAAAGACTGGGAAGACTATTGCCTGACACTGGACGGCACTGATTTCATGAATGAGCTGACCACAAACGACTTCAACCTGGTCAACGAAGCCGGCGAGACCAAGGCTGTAGGCTGGATCTATGAGTCCTATGGTATCATCACCAACAAGGCGCTCCTGGAGCAGGCCGGTCACTCTCTTGACGAAATCAAGGACTTCGACTCGCTGAAGGCTGTTGCAGACGACATCCACGCCCGCGCAGGTGAGCTCGGCTTCGACGCGTTCACATCCGCAGGACTCGATGACTCGTCATCCTGGAGATTCTCCGGCCACCTGGCCAACATGCCTCTCTTCTATGAGTTCCGTGATGACGGAATCACAGAAAAGCCGGCTACTATCAAGGGAACTTACATGGACAACTTCAAGAAGATCTGGGATCTGTACATCACTGACTCCGCTCAGGACGCTACATCCCTGACAACAGCTACAGGCGATCAGGCTGAAGCTGAATTCGGCGAAGGCAAAGCGGTATTCTATCAGAATGGTACATGGGAATGGGCTGCTCTCACAGCTGACAAGTTCCAGATGAATCCTGATGATATCACGATGATCCCTATTTACTGCGGCGTTGAAGGCGAAGAGAACGCGGGACTGTGCTCCGGTACAGAAAACTGCCTCGCTGTAAACTCCCAGGCTTCGGAAGCCAATCAGCAGGCTACACTCGACTTCCTGAAATGGTGCGTGACATCTGAAAAGGGTATCGAGGTGCTCAGCTCGATAGGCGACATCCCGTTCAAGCAGGCTCCGGAATCCGCAAACGGATTCTCCAGAGCAGGTGCTGAAATGCTCGCCAACGGCAAGTATGCCTGCACATGGGCGTTCAACCTCACGCCAAATGTAGACAGCTTCCGTGCAACACTCGTAACGGCTCTTGCGGCTTACTCCGCAGCTCCGTCCGATGCTACATGGGCAGAGGTCCAGAAGGCATTCGTTGATGGCTGGGCTTATGAGTACGGTGTAGAAGGAAACTAATACTCACTCCTTTTCGCTGATAGCAAAATAAGGGGCGGGCAGACTCGCCTGCCCCTGTTTTTTTTCAAACTGAAAGCGGAAAAGAAAAACAATGAAAGGAGATGAGCAATTTGCCTGAAAAGAAAAAGAAAAAGAAAAAACATGATCATTCGACTGTGAACAGCGTGCTGATACGCAGACCTATCCAGAAATGCTTCCCGCTGTTCATCGTTCCGACTCTGGCGTGCTTTGTGATCGGCTTCGTCTGGCCTTTCCTGCAGGGCATTTATCTGAGCTTCTGCAATTTCAATACTCCTAGAGACGCGAAGTGGGTCGGGTTCGAAAACTATGTCAAGACATTCACGGATGTCGGATTCCGCCATGCTTTCTGGAATACGGCGGCATTCGCTGTAGTATCGATCATACTCATAAATGTCCTGGCGTTCTTCATCGCTTACGCGCTGACACAGAGCATACGCGGAGCAAATCTGTTCCGTACGGTATTCTTCATGCCTAACCTGATCGGAGGCGTCGTACTGGGCTACATCTGGTCGATGATCTTTGACGCGATACTGAAAGGCTACAACACATACCTGACAGCAAACGCTACATACGGCTTCTGGGGACTGGTCATACTGGTGGCGTGGCAGCAGATAGGATATATGATGATCATCTACATCGCGGGTCTCCAGGCTGTCCCGGGCGACATGCTCGAGGCCGCGAAGATAGACGGCGCTACAGGATGGCAGACTCTTACAAAGGTCATCATCCCGAACGTGATGCCGTCGATAACGATCTGCACGTTCCTGACGCTGACAAACTCATTCAAGCTGTTCGACCAGAACTTAGCTTTAACAGGAGGAGCTCCTTCAGTCATGCTTGAAAACACAAAGGTAAACATGACGGAGCTGCTCGCGCTGAACATTTTCTCGACATACAACATCAATAAGAATTACCACGGCGTGGCTCAGTCCAAGGCTGTCATATTCTTCATTCTTGTTGCGGTACTGGCGCTCGCGCAGCAGAAGGCTACAAGGAGCAGGGAGGTGCAGCAATGAAGAAGAAGAAACATGTACAGAACTACACTCCGCTCGGCAATGTGGTCACGGGAATATTCGTGGTACTCAGTCTGGTATGGATAATGCCTATCTTCGAGGTCGTGATCAATTCGTTCAAGTCGAATGCGTCGATCAATACGAACGCCTTCTCGCTGCCTACTGCGGAATCGTTCGTAGGATGGGCAAACTATATCAAGGGCATGACTTTCGGAAACTATCCGTTCATGAAGTCCGTCGGATACTCATTCTGGATCACGATCGCTTCGGTGTTCCTGATCCTGCTGTTCACTTCGATGACTGCATGGTACATAGCCCGCGTCAATTCAAAGTTTGCGAACGCGTTCTATTATCTCTGCCTGTTCAGCATGATCGTTCCGTTCCAGATGGTAATGTTCACACTGACATTCACGGCAGACAACCTCAAGCTGAATACGCCTTGGACCATCCCGATAGTATATCTGGGGTTCGGAGCCGGACTTGCCATATTCATGTTTGTCGGCTTCGTTAAGGGCCTGCCGCTCGAGATAGAGGAAGCTGCCTCGATCGACGGCTGCGGCCCTATACGCACATATTTCAACGTAGTTCTTCCGATGCTCAAACCGACGCTCATTTCCGTCGGCATCCTTGAGACCATGTGGGTGTGGAACGACTACCTGCTCCCGTACCTTGTACTCGACAGGACAAAATACATGACGATCCCAATCCACGTACAGTACCTCAAGGGAAGTTACGGCTCGGTAGACCTCGGCGCGACGATGGCTGTTATCATGCTTTCGATGCTGCCGATCATCATCTTCTATTTAGCGCTGCAGAAGCACATCATCAAGGGTGTGGCTGCCGGCGCGGTAAAGGGTTAGTCTATGGAAAAAGCAGCGCGCTCAGCAGGTATATTGATGCCTTTGTTCTCGCTTCCGTCACCGTACGGGATAGGGACCATGGGATCCGCGGCAAGGAAGTTTGTCGACTTCCTATGCACCGCCGGACAGAAGTACTGGCAGATGCTGCCGGTATGTCCCATCAGTTACGGGGATTCGCCGTATCAAAGCTTTTCATCCTTTGCCGGGAATCCTTACTATGTGGACCTTGAGATCCTCATCGAAGACGGACTTCTGACAAAAGAGGAGGCGGACGAAGCCGATTTCGGAGACGATCCGTGCAAGGTGGATTACGGTAAACTGTACGAGAACAGGCTTGGATTGCTGAGAAAAGCTGCCGCAAGGGGCATCCCGAGAGACAGAAACGCATTCGACTCTTTCGTCAATGAGAAAGCATGGCTTCCGGACTACGCTCTCTTCATGGCGCTCAAGCAGCACTATGGCATGCGTCCGTGGACGGAGTGGCCTGATGAGGATATAAGGCTCCATCAGCCTGAGGCCTGCGCCAAATGGCGCAAAGAACTCTCCGGGGACGTGGAATCGTTCGAATACATACAATTTCTGTTTTATAAGCAGTGGAAAGACCTCAAAGCTTACGCGAATGAAGCGGGTGTCAGTATAATAGGGGACATCCCGATATACATAGCTCTCGATTCAGCGGAAGCCTGGGCTGAGCCTCGCTGGTTCCAGCTCGATGAGAAGAGTGTTCCTAAGGAGGTCGCGGGCGTGCCGCCGGATCTGTTCACTGAAGACGGGCAGCTCTGGGGCAATCCGCTGTATGACTGGGACGCGATGAAAGAGGACGGCTTTGGCTGGTGGATCCGCAGGATAGCGGGATTGGGAGAACTGTTTGACATGATCCGCATCGATCATTTCAGAGGCTTTGAGAGCTATTTCGCGATTCCGTACGGTGATACCACAGCCCGCCGCGGTCACTGGGTCAAAGGCCCGGGCATCGCTCTCATAGATACTCTGAAGGAACATTTCCCGGATCTCGATTTCATCGCGGAGGACCTCGGCTATTCGACGCCGGAGGTCAGAAAGCTCCTTGAAGACTCCGGATTCCCGGGCATGAAACTGCTTCAATGTGCCTTCGACATACAGAAGATCACAGACTTCCTGCCTCATAACTACATCACCAACTGCGTCTGCTATACAGGTACGCACGACAATCACACATTGGAGGGCTGGCTCGCCATAGCAGAGGAAGAGGAACTCGCAGAAGCGAAGCGCTACTTCGGACTTAATAAGGAAGAGGGCTATGCAATGGGAGTGATACGCGCGGGCATGAGTTCCGTCGCGGGACTCTTTGTCGCACAGATGCAGGACTGGCTGGGTCTTGGTGACGAGGCAAGAATAAACGCTCCGGGGATACCGTCCGGCAACTGGACCTGGCGCATGAGGCCGGGCGCTGCCACGGAAGAACTCGCAGAAAAAATATTAAGTATTACCCGGCTCTATGGCCGGACAACTAAGTGATAACTACCCACCAAAGGACTCACGATCACTCCACGATCTGATCCATGTGTCCTAAAGAAAGGAGGAATCATCCGTTAAACTCACGGTGCGGCAGTGTGGAGACCTGTCGTAATGCGGCGCGTCCCTCGCGGGCGGTCGCGAGGTATACGGGAGGAGTCCCGTATATCAGAGTTGAACAATATGGCAGAAGTAATCATCAAAGGCTTAAAGAAGGTGTACGACAACGAGGTAACAGCGGTCCACGACGTCAACATCGATATAAAGGATAAGGAATTCATCGTTCTGGTAGGACCTTCCGGCTGCGGAAAGTCAACGACACTCAGAATGGTGGCAGGCCTCGAAGACATCAGCGGCGGTGAGCTTTATATCGACGGCAAGCTCATGAATGACGTTTCGCCTAAGGACAGAGACATAGCGATGGTATTCCAGAGCTACGCTCTTTATCCGCATATGACGGTACGTGAGAACATGGCATTTGCCCTCAAGCTGAAAAAGGCTCCGCAGGCTGAGATCGACGCGAAGGTAAACGAGGTCGCTGAGATCCTCGACATCACGCAGTATCTTGAAAGAAGGCCGAAGGCTTTGTCCGGCGGCCAGCGCCAGCGTGTGGCCATCGGCCGCGCCATGGTGCGTGATCCTAAGGTGTTCCTCATGGACGAGCCTCTCTCGAATCTGGACGCCAAGCTGAGGAACCAGATGAGAGCAGAGATCATCAAGCTCCGCTCCAGGATCAACACTACGTTCATGTACGTAACGCACGACCAGACAGAGGCCATGACCCTCGGCGACCGTATCGTCATTATGAAGGACGGCTATGTGAACCAGATAGGCACACCTGTTGAAGTTTATAACAAACCGGTCAATCTGTTCGTGGCCGGATTCATCGGAATGCCGGTAATGAACTTCTTTGACGGCTGCAGGCTGCTGCTCGAGGGCGGCAAGTACTACGCTGAGATCCGCGGCGCCAAATTTGAACTCTCCGGGTTCCAGCAGAAAGCGCTCAAGCAGAACGGCGCGAAGCCGTGCGATATCATCGCCGGAATCCGTCCTCAGCACATCAATGTCGGAGAAGGCGATCTGACAGCGGTCATCGAAGTTTCCGAGATGCTCGGATCCGAGTACAACCTGCACGCCAGGAGCGGTGATGACGAGGTCGTCATGGTGATCCCTACTGTCGGACTGGCGGAAGACGTCTCGATGGGCAGCACGGTGCATTTCAACGCAGCGCCGGAACTCATTCAGCTCTTCGATAAGGAGACCGGAAGGAACCTGATCTGGTTCGACGAAGAATCCGCGGCTGCAGACGCGCCAGTCTGCAAATCGTACGACTTCAAATAAGACCGAAGATAAATCATATGACACGGAAAACTGTTGGGAGACCAACAGTTTTTTGTTATTATAATAATTGGGATCAAGGGAAATGCACAACAAAGGAGTATAATTGTTATGCAGAAGAAACCCAAAGCCAACAAACTGCTGTGGACATTCGTGCTGACAGCGACAAGGGCATTCCTCAGCGTATGTCAGTACCCTGCAGTCAACAAGCTTGCTCCGAAGATCGAAAAACTCAAGGGAGAAGAGAAATAGAAAAGCAAGTCGCAGACAATCCGCTGGGGAGCGCGCCTCTTTTGCCGCTGATCGCGAGGTTTGCAATACCTTCGATCATCAGCATGCTGGTGGGCGCCATTTACAACATCACTGACCAGATATTCATCGGCCATGTTGTTGGCATGCTCGGAAATGCCGCGACAAACATAGTGTTCCCGACTGTGACGCTTACGACGGGCATCAGCATGCTGTTCGGGATAGGTACAGCCTCAAACTTCAGCATCAATCAGGGAGCGGGCAGGATCGAAGAAGCGAAAAAATATGTCCACACCGGAATCACCGGCGCGGCGGCGGCAGGCATCATCACGGGCCTGCTGCTTTTTGTGTTCAAGAACGATATCGTTGCGCTCTGCGGGGCGGATCCTGCCGGGACTGTATATCCGCTGGCGCTAACATATCTGTCCGTAACGATGTTCGGGCTGCCGTTCCATCTGTTCACCCAGGCGTCCGCGCCGCTCATCAGGGCGGACGGAAGCCCGGCATACTCGATGCTGTGCATGGTAGAGGGGGCGGTGCTGAACGTGTTCCTCGACTGGCTGTTCATGTTCCCTATGGGCATGGGCCTGCGGGGCGCGGCCATAGCGACTGCCATATCCCAGTTCTCCAGCTGCGTGCTGGCTGTTCTTTACTATCCTCGTTTCAAGGCCTTCAGGATACGCTTCAAGGACCTTGGGATAAGCACTAAGCATCTTACCGGAAGCATGAAGGCGGGCATACCTAACTTCATCAACCACATGCTGATGATGTCCACCAACATAGTGCTCAACAACATGCTCGCGACATACGGCGCTCTTTCGGTATACGGACCGGAGATCCCGCTTGCTGTGTCGGGCATCGCGCAGAAGTGCAACATGATAATGATATCGTTCGCGGTCGGCATATCCCAGGGCTGCCAGCCTATATGGGGATTCAATCTCGGCGCAAAAAATTATGACAGAGTCAAGGCTACATACTGGAGGGCCTTCGGCGCTGCCTTCACTGTAGGAGTGCTGTTCTTCTTTGCCCTGCAGACATTCCCGAGAGAGATAATCTCTTTTTTCGGCACCGGGACAGAACTGTATTACGAGTTCGCGGAGAAATACCTTAAGATATACATGATGTTCGTGTTCTTCCAGAACATACAGCCGGTCACCATCATGTACTTCTCAGCTACCGGCAACAACAGGCAGGGGCTTCTGGTGTCGCTTTCCAGACAGGGACTGTTTCTCATACCGCTGCTCATAATACTTCCGAAGTTTTTCGGCATCAGCGGCATACTCGCGGCGAGTCCTATATCCGACGCCATGGCGTTCACCATGTCGGTATCGATGGTGCTTCTGAGTTTCAGGAGGCTGTCGACCCTGGGCCCGCAGGGAGCAGAAGAGTAAAACAAAAACCGCGCCGTCAACATTGCTGAGCGTCGCGGTTATTTTATTGTATTCTATTTGCAGTTTACTTGACTCTTACGAGTTCAAGAAGAACGTCCACCATTTTCTCAAGCGACTGCACAGGCATGTATTCCGTGTTGGAGTGGAAGTTCATGCCGCCTGTCGAGAGGTTAGGGCAAGGGAGTCCTCTGAATGTGAGATCCGCTCCGTCCGTGCCGCCTCTGATAGGCTGTATTATCGGCTCGACTCCGCATGCCCTGAAAGCAGCCTTGGCGTTGTCGATAAGAAACATATGCGGTTCTATCAGCTCTTTCATGTTCCGGTACTGCTCGCGTATTTCAAGGGTGATCACGTCGCCGTATTTGCCATTGAGAAAATCGACGCATTTCTGCAGGACCATCTTCTTTTCCTCAAAAGCGAGCGGATCGTGGTCCCTTATGATATAGCGGGACTCCGCTTCAGCGCTTGTGCCCTCCATCCAGGTCATGTGGAAGAACCCCTCATAATCGGAAGTGTATTCAGGACGCTGACTGTGCGGAAGCATCCCGTCCAGCTCCGCGGCTATCCTTACCGCGTTCACCATTATGTTGAAAGCGTATCCGGGATGGATGTCACGCCCTTTGAAGTAGATGCGCGCCTCGGCGGCATTGAAGCATTCATACTCCAGCTCGCCGATGGGGCCTCCGTCTACCGTGTACGCGTAGTCCATGCCGAAGCCTTCCACGTCAAAGTATTCCGTGCCCTTGCCGATCTCTTCATCACGCGTGAAAGCGATACCTATCTTGCCGTGCGGGATGGAAGGGTCGTTGATCAGGGTCTCTGCCAGCGTCATGATCTCAGCGATGCCGCCCTTGTCATCTCCGCCAAGAAGCGATACGCCGTCGGTAACTATCAGGTCGCAGCCTACGTACTTCTTCAGCTCAGGATAGATCGCCGGATCGAGTTCAACGGTATCATTCAGTTTAACCACACCGCCATCGTAATTCTTATGGATCCTCGCGTTGCTTGCGTCGCCCGGAGTCCTCGGGGCTGTGTCCATGTGGGCTATGAATCCAAGCGAGGGGACCTCCTTGTCTGTGTTTGCCGGGATCTCGCCATATACGTAGCAGTGACGGTCGTCGAAACGCACATTGGATACTCCCATCTCCGTCATTTCTTCCGCCAGAAGTCTTGCCAGCCTGAACTGTTTGTAAGTGCTCGGCGAAGTAGGGCTGTCCTCATCGGACTGAGTGTCGATGGAGATATACCTCATGAACCTGTCAACGATATTGCTCATTATCAAAAACCTCTTGTCTTAAACTGTCAATTTGTTATTTGTCGACTGCAACCTTGCCCGCGAGCACCTGCTTATAGTCCTCATAGTTCTTTTTGAGAAGGTTAGGGGTGTCGAGCTCATAAGGGCAGTGAGCCGAACACTGTCCGCACTCTATACAGTCTTCGATCTTCTTCATTTCCTGCTGCCAGTGCTCCGTGAGCCACGCGTCTGAAGGGGCGCGCCTCAGCATCAGCGACATCCTCGCGCAGTTGTTGATGGCGATGCCGACAGGGCAGGTGGCAAGGCAATAGCCGCAGCCTCTGCAGAAATCTCCCGCAAGCTCGGTCTTTTCTTTTTCTATGTACGCGCGCATTTCGTCTGTAAGGACAGGCGTTTCATCCATGTATGAGAGCCATTCATCCAGTTCATGTTCTCTCTGGACGCCCCATATAGGCAGCACATTCGGATAATCCTCCAGGTAGGCCATGGCAACGTCAGATCTTGAGATAAGTCCGCCCGCAAGACCTTTCATGGCTATGAATCCCATGTTCTTTTCCGCGCAAAGCTTCGCGAGACGTATCTCCTGATCGCCCGAAAGATAGCTGAACGGGAACTGCATGGTCTCGTAAAGACCTGACTCGACGAGATCGAAGGCCACGCCTATCCTGTGAGCGGTCACGCCTATGTGGCGGATCTTCCCGGCCTCTTTGGCCTCGAGGAGCGCTTCATAGACTCCCGTGCCGTCTCCCGGCTGATAGACCCTGTCCACCATGTGAAGCTGATACACATCGATATAGTCTGTACGCAGTTCACGCAGAGATGTCGCCAGGTCTTCTCTGACCTTGTCTCCGGTCGTGCCCGCTGTCTTGGTGGCGATATAGATCTTGTCGCGCATGCCTTCAAAGGCGATGCCGAGCTTGGTCTCGCTGTCTGTATATGCTCTTGCGGTATCGAAATACCTCATGCCGCCTTCATATGCCTTCCGGAGCAGCGCGACCGCGTCTTCGGTCGAACGTCTCTGTATCGGAAGAGCTCCGAAAGCGTTCTGCGGCACCGTGATGCCGGTGCTTCCAAGTGTAAGTTCTCTCATGTTTGTTGCTCCTTTCACCTCTTGAATCAATTCTATCAACCGAAGCCTCGTGATGTCCACATTTTGTTCTCGAAAGGGCGGAATTATGATAGTATTGACCCGTAAAGAGGTAAACGATCGAAACAGAAAGGAGAACGTGAGATGTTTCAATTCTGGGGAGACGGTTCGCAGCTGTCCATGGATCTGGTAAACGCGATACAGGTCCGCAGCACTGAGAACTTCAACTGGACGTTCATATTCATTCTTGCCGTCGTGTTCTATGTATACTGGACTGAGTTCCACAACAAGAAATACGAAATGATATACGCGGGACTGGCGCTCTACGGCGTGCACTGGCTTTATGAGATCGGCAACGCTGTCATAGCGCACTTCGCGGGCTATCCGCTCTGGTCGGTCAGCAACGAATCGACGACTTTCATTCTGCTTATCGGCGTGTGCTGGGAACTCTCGATGATGTTCTCGATCGCGGGCATGATATCCCTGAAGATGCTGCCTGAGGACAGAAGCACCCGGTACTTCGCGAAGGACGGAAAGAAGGGCATAGACTGCAGGCTGGCGGGAGCCATAAGCATGGCGCTGCTCTTCGCTCTCGTGGAGTCCTTCCTCGCGGCAACGTCGAACCACTCGTTCATCTGGGTGTATAAGTGGTGGGGCGTGCTGCCGGTATTCATAACCACATACATCCCGTTCTTCCTGGCATCAAATTATGTGCCCGACATGGAGCCGGCAAAGAGAAAGAGGTTCCTCATCGTCGTATGGGGACTTGTGGCTCTGCTGCTGGTGACCCTGATACCGCTCGGGATCATCTGATAAGCCGGGTCCCGGAATACAGGGAAAAAGATCACGCGGCCCTTCGTCCAGCTGCTGACGAAAGACCGCGTGATCTTATATATTAGGAGTTAATGAAGAAAAAACTATGCTATTGTGACGCGGACATCGATGTCCGAAGGTGTTTCCGGTACCGGCAACAGGCTGCTTCCGAAAGGAGCGCCGTTCACCGTTATCGAGGAGACGCCTTTTTCTTTGCCTCCGGAGTTCTCGACACTTATGTGGTATGTAGAACCGCGGAACCTGCGCACACAGCTGAATGAACTTATTTCAGGCGGCAGACAAGGGTCTATGCGCAGCCCGTCAAGTTCAGGCCTGATGCCCAGGATGTACTGGCTCACACAGACGAACGACCATGCGGCGGTGCCTGTCAGCCAGCTGTTCTTGCCTTCGCCGTGGGTCGCGGCGTCTCTGCCCGCGATCGTCTGGCAGTATGCGTAAGGCTCGGTGCGGTGGATCTCGCTTATGTCTTCAAGGAATACCGGATTGGTCTTGCGGTAGACCTCGAACGCGCGTCTTCCGTGTCCGAGCATTGCCTCGGAGATGGATATCCATGGATTGCAGTGGCAGAATATGCTCGCGTTTTCCTTGTAGCCCGGAGGATATGATGAGATCTCTCCAAGTTCGAGGCGGTATCTCGTATAGGCAGGCTGATGCACCATTATGCCGTATTCGGTGTCGAGATGCTTTTCGACGCTTCTGAGAGCCGATTCCGCTTCGCCCGTGTCTTTGCCGATACCGGCCATCACGCACATCCCCTGAGGTTCTATAAATATGCGGCCTTCATCACAGACCTTGCTGCCGACAGGGGCTCCGAACGCGTCATACGCTCTTACGAACCATTCTCCGTCCCATCCCGCGTCGAGCACTGCATCGCGCATCCTGCTGACCTTGGCAAGGACAGCAGCTGCCTCTTCCTCAAGGCCGGTGTGCGTCAGGATGTCAGCGAATTCCTTTCCGTACTTCACGTACATGCCTGCTATGAACACGCTCTCCGCGACCGGGCCCTCACTTGGTCCGGTGATCTGGAAACTCTCGCCCGGATGCTTCGAGAAGCAGTTGAGATTGAGGCAGTCGTTCCAGTCCGCGCGTCCTATGAGCGGAAGGGAATGAGGTCCCAGATGCGTCGTCGTATAATCAAAGCTTCGTCTGATATGCTCCAGAAGGGAAGCCTTGTCGTCTTCGTTGCTGTCAAAGGTGCACTGTTCATCAAGTATGCTGAGATCACCGGTCTCTTTCAGATAGGCGGAGACGCATGCGATGAGCCAGAGCGGGTCGTCGTTGAACCCGCTTCCCACGGCCATGTTGCCCCGCTTTGTCAGAGGCTGATACTGGTGATAAGTGCTTCCGTCAGGGAACTGAGTGTTCGCTATATCGATTATTCTTTCGCGGGCTCTTTCAGGTATCAGGTGGACGAATCCCAGAAGATCCTGGCAGGAGTCGCGGAATCCCATGCCGCGCCCGAGACCGCTCTCATAGTAGCTGGCGGACCGGCTCATGTTGAACGTTACCATGCACTGGTACTGGTTCCAGATATTCACGGCCCTGTCGAGTTTTTCGCTGCCCGACCGGACCTTGTAACTCGAAAGAAGATCTTTCCAGTAGACCCTGAGCTCGTGCAGGGCGGCGTCGAACTGATCGTCCGTGCTGAAAAGGGAGATCAGTCTGTCCGCAGGCTCTTTATTGATGATCCCCGGAGCTTTGAATTTCTTTTCGACAGGGTTGCTGCAGTATCCGAGAATAAAGATGCACGAATAGATTTTGCCCGGATCGAGTGTGAACTTCAGATGGTGGCTGCCGACAGGCGCCCAGCCGTGAGCGATGCTGTCATAGCTGACTCCGGCTTCCACCGCGCGGGGATCGCCCGCGCCGTTATAAAGACCGACGAATTCATCGCGGCTCGTATCGAAGCCGCATATGTCCTTGTTTACATGGAACACCGCGTAATGGTCCCTGCGCTCGCGGTATTCGGTCTTGTGGTATATGGTGCTGCCCTCGACTTCCACTTCGCCTATGGAAAAATTCCTCTGGAAGTTTGAAGCGTCATCCTGCGCGTCCCAGAGACAGAACTCAACATAACTGTAGAGATCGATCTCTTTCGGCTCTTCCGAACGGTTCATAAGCGTCAGTCTGGTGAGTTCGCAGTTCTCATGAAGAGGGACGAACACTTCCTGAACGGCATCAAGGCCGTTCTTCGAGGCTTCGAATACGGTGTATCCGAGTCCGTGCCTGCATCTGTAGGAGTCGAGCGGGGTCTTCACAGGCTGCCAGCCGGGATTCCAGACGCAGCTTCCATCCTTTATATAGTAGTAATGACCGCCGCAGTCCATCGGACTGTTATTGTAGCGGTAACGCGTGAGCCTCATGAGCTTGGCGTCCTTATAGAAGCAGTAGCCTCCCGATGTATTTGAAATGAGCCTGAAGAAGTCCTGAGATCCGAGATAATTGATCCACGGAAGGGGAGTCTCAGGCGTCGTTATTACATATTCACTGTTGATATCATCGAAAAATCCGAATTTCATTTGCTGCTCCTGTTAGCGAATACGTTTTCGCATATCTAAGGCCATTATACGGGTGACAGATGTGATTTGTAAAGAAAAAAGTGAAAAAAGGTGAAAAAAAGGCAAAAAACTGCAATCCGGCAGATAGTTTCCTGACGAAAAAACGCAAAAAAACAAATTCGCTATTGACTAAAACGATTTCGCAAATTACAATGGAGTTGCGAAAACGTATTCGCAATTTTGGGCTTTTTCAGCAGGGATACCGCAAAAAGGGGGAAAAATGGTCACAATAAAAGACATTTCCAAAAAATGCGGTGTTTCTCCGGCAACTGTTTCGAAGGCGCTGAACGGCTATCCCGACATTAGTCCAGAGACAGCGGAGCTGGTCCTGCGGACGGCAAGAGAACTCAACTACACGCCGAACGCCGCGGCCAGGCTGCTCAAGACAAACAGATCTCACAACATAGGGGTCCTGTTCATAGACGACAGTCTGAGCGGTCTGACGCACGAATACTTCTCCCACATCCTTAACAGCGTGAAGGAGGAGGCCGAGGCGAACGGATACGATATAACATTCATCAGCAACAACATAGGCAAGCAGAAGACATCGTTCCTCCAGCACTGCAGATACCGCAACTGCGATGGAGTAGTGATAGCCAACGTGGACTTTCAGAACACAGAGGTGCTTGAGCTGGTAAAGAGCGAAGTTCCGGTAGTGACGATCGACTATTCATTCGATAACGCAAGTTCGGTCAACTCAGACAATCAGGAAGGGGCCTACTCGCTTGCCTCCTACATGATCGACCGGGGACACACAAGGATAGCGTTCATACACGGTGAACACACCCTGGTCACACAGAAGCGCATCCACGGTTACAAGATGGCAATGGAAGAACACGGTCTGGAAATTCCTCCTGAGTATATAGCCGAAGCGGTATATCACGACGTTAAGTCGGTAAGGAAAGCGACGGCGGCCATGCTTGACCTCCCGGAACCTCCAACGGCGATAATGTTTCCGGACGATTACGCTTTCATGGGAGGTCAGGCAGAAATCCTTGAAAGAGGGCTCAACATACCGGGTGACATAAGCGTCTGCGGATACGACGGCGTCAACCTCGCGAAGATACTCGATCCGAAGCTCACCACATGGGAGCAGGATACGGATCAGCTGGGAAGGAACGCGGTAGACAAGCTGCTCGACCGGATAGAAAAACCGCGGACAGCGATTCCTGAATACATCATTGTAAAAGGCAAATTGTTTGAAGGCGAGACGGTCAAACAGATCAGATAAAAAGAATAAACAGGAAAACTCACATCGATGACACGCGAACAGGCAAGGAAAGCAGCAGAAGAACTGGTAAGCCGCATGACGGTCGAGGAAATGGCCGGACAGCTCCGCTTCGACGCGGAGGCGGTCGAAAGGCTCGGCGTTCCGGAATATAACTGGTGGAACGAAGCTCTTCACGGCGTCGCGCGCGGAGGCACAGCAACCGTTTTCCCGCAGGCGATCGGAATGGCCGCGATGTTCGATGATGAGTTCCTTGAAGAGATAGCAGATGCCATCTCGACGGAGGCCAGGGCAAGATACAACGTTATCTCCGCGGAAGGCGACAGGGACATCTATCACGGACTGACGATGTGGTCGCCGAACGTCAATATCTTCCGCGACCCGAGATGGGGCCGGGGCCACGAGACATACGGAGAAGATCCGTATCTGACATCACAGATGGGCAAAGCGTTTGTGAGAGGCCTGCAGGGCGACGGAGAGACAATGAAGACTTCTGCCTGCGCCAAGCACTTCGCGGTCCACAGCGGACCGGAGGCCATCCGCCACGAGTTCAACGCGATCGCTTCCCCTAAAGACATGACGGAGACTTACCTGCCGGCGTTCAGGTCGCTGGTGTGCGAAGCCGGTGTCGAGTCAGTGATGGGAGCTTATAACCGCACAAACGGTGAACCGTGCTGCGCGAGTCCCGCTCTGATGAAGATCCTGAGAGAGGACTGGGGATTTGAGGGACATTTCGTCTCGGACTGCTGGGCGATCCGCGACTTCCATGAAACCCATAAAGTGACCAGAAAGCCGACGGAATCCGTAGCCATGGCGCTCAAGGCAGGCTGCGACCTCAACTGCGGCTGCACCTATCAGCACCTCATGGCAGCATATAAAAAGGGAATGATATCCGAAGAGGACATCAGACGCAGCGCGGTCAGAGTACTAACTACACGTTTCCTGCTCGGAATGCTGGGAGATGGGGGAAGTGAACACGACACGATCCCTTACGAAGTCGTTGAATGCAAAGAGCATCAGGAAATGGCATACTGTGCCGCACTCAAGTCCTGCGTGCTTCTGAAGAATAACGGGTTACTGCCTCTGGATCCGGACAAATGCGGCACTATCGCCGTCATCGGACCTAACGCGAATAACCGCTCCTCACTGATAGGAAACTATCACGGGGTGCCGTCAAGATATATAACAGTGCTTGAGGGCATACAGGATATAACGAAGGGAATGAGCCGCGTGTTCTATTCCCAGGGCTGCGACCTTTTCCGGGATGCGGTGGAAGCGCTGGCAAAACCGGATGACAGGATAGCTGAAGCAGTCGCGGTCGCAAAAAGAAGCGATACCATCATACTCGTTCTGGGGCTGGATGAGACGCTCGAAGGAGAAGAGGGAGATACCGGAAACAGCTACAATTCCGGAGATAAAGACGACCTGCTTCTTCCGGCATCACAGAGAAGGCTCCTGCAGAAAGTACTCGATATCGGCAAGCCTACGGTGGTAGTCCTGATGGCCGGAAGCTCGATCGACCTGAGCGAGGCGGAGGAAAAGACGGATGCGATCCTTCTCTCCTGGTATCCGGGAGCGCTCGGCGGCAGAGCAGTTGCCGATCTCCTTTTCGGAAACGAGTCCCCGTCAGGGAAGTTGCCTGTGACCTTCTACTACAACGAAGCGCTTCAGGAAATGCCGGAATTCACGGACTATTCGATGACCGGCCGCACCTACAGATACTATCAGGGAACTCCGCTGTATCCGTTCGGTTACGGACTGACCTACGGGAAATGCAGCATCCGGGATCTCAGGGCAGACGGCAGCACCGCCTGTGTGAGAGTAAGGAACGACGGTGAAGTCGAGACAGACGAGGTAATAGAGATCTATCTGCACGACGAAGACTCGCCATACGCTCCGCCTAATCCGGTCCTATGCGGATTCAAAAGGATACGCCTGAGGGCAGGAGAAGAAGAAGAGTTCTCCATCGCGATAGACCCCGGCGCTTTCACCGTCGTTGACGATAAGGGAGCGCGGATCCCGGGAAGCGGAAACTGGAAGCTGTTTGCCGGATTCGGAGCGCCGGACAAAAGAACTGAAGAACTGACGGGCCGCGAGGCTGTCAGCACAGTGATCACCCGGTAAAGACCGGTAAAAAAGTTATTAATTTTAGGAAAGAGGTTCGCCGCCCGCCTGGATAGGGAAGGTCGAAGGCTCATCCTGAATCTTAATAAAAAAACGATAAAAGCAGTAAGAGTTTATGTTTTATTAAGTAAGGAGGTTACCAAATGAAAAAGATTCTTGCTCTTATCCTTTGCCTGTGCATGGTTCCATTTATGGC
>JBGUKZ010000121.1:0-1812 GCA_045114795.1 Anaerovoracaceae bacterium | reverse complement strand
TTAGCCGTATTTTTAGCGGTTTTAGACCAAATCCTAGGCTACTTCCTAGGCCTAAGCCTGGCTTCTAGCCTGGTTTTTCGCGTTTTGGACCCAAAATCCAGGCTATTTCCTAGGCTCAAGCCTGGCATTCAGCCGAGGTTTCCGCACACACATAAATAAGGCTGCCCCAAATGGAGCAGCCCGGGAGATCCAACCAGGAATAAGATCTTATTTGCCGATGAACTTGCCGCTGACTTTGCCGACGGAAATGATGTTGCCGGTGTTGCCGTCCTTGTCGGTGTCGAGCGCCGTGATGAAGTCAGGGAACTTGGGCGAGATGCCGTTGACACTGCCTTTGACGCGGTCGACGGGGTTCTTCAGCGCGATGACATAGATGTTATAAACGTGTGTGTCGCCTGCAGGCGGATACATGCCGATGTAGTATTTGGAGCCTGCATAGCCTTGAGGCAGCGATGTCTCGGTGATGTCGCCCTGTACCCAGTGGAGGAAGTAGTGCGTGTTTAAGTCGACCATGTAGATCGCATAACAGGACGCGCCCTCGACGGGCTCCCAATTGAGGTCAGGCGAGAGGTTCTGGCCGGACACGGTATTAGCCGTGATCTCGTCCCAGTAGCCGTCTTTGAGGCTGTTTGTAGTTACCGCAAAAGCTGCATAGGAGCTGACGAACTCGTCGCCGCTGTTGTCAGGCGCGCCTGCAACTGCTGTGACTGCTTCAGATTCGGAAGTGGGACTGCCGCTTGAACTTTGTGCCGGTTCGGAACCGCCGCAGCCTGCAAGTGCGAGAACGAGAGCGCCGCAGAGAAGAAGTGATGTGAATTTTTTCATAATAGTTACCCCTTATTTTTTTACCTGTATCCGTAGTACAACTCGGGTGATGTATACGGAGCTTTGATCGTGCCGTAAGCCAGTACGTTTCCGACAGAGCCGTCAGATGCCGTGTTTACATAGTCGAAGAAGGACTGGATGTCGCCGGACCTGCCATCGACTTTGAATGATCCTGCCTTTGGATCGGACTTGAGTGCGATTACGTGGATCTCATAGGTGTGAGTTCCGGCAGGATAAGGTCCCGTGTAGATCTTAGGGTCGGTGAATTCGCCTTCAACGAGTTCTGTCTTGTCTACTATAGTGTACCAATAGAGCCAGCGCGTTGTCGTGATGTCGATCATGACGACCGCGTATTTCGAAGCGCCTTCGACGGGTTTCCACGAGAGTGCAGGGGAGAGGTTGCCTTCCTTGAGGCCGCATTCCGTCTTCCATTCGCCGTCGTCCTTAATGCTTGTTGTCGTAAGCTCGAAAACAGGCAGCGTGTCCATATAGACCTTCGATCCGGCTACTTCGTTACCTGTGGCTTCGTCGTATTCGCGCTCCTGGATAGGCAATACTTCCGCGCCGAAGTTTAAGGTCACAGTGCCCGCGGAGGTCTCAAGATCGAGATTCAGGTCGCCTGAGTTCGTGACGGAGCCGCCTGTTACGGAAGCCTTGCTCTCGATGTTGCCGGAAGAGCCGACGAATACTATCTTTACGTTCGTTCCGACGGTCTCGAAAAAGCGCTCGCCGCTTGTGTTTTTCGCATTCGTAAGATTGAATGAGAAGAGACCCATCTTCTTCAGGAAACGGATATAAACAGTGCCTGTCTCGCCGGCAGAAATATCAGAACCAAAAAGTGAAGAGAGCTTCTCAGTGCTTGCGTTCTCACACTTCCAGCTGGAGCCGGGAAGCTTTGTGGCATCGACTTCGCAGGCGGTGAGAGTCTCAGTCCTGATGTCCCATTCGCAGGTGTTTTTATTGAGTGCGGCATAGACTTCCTTGGTG
>JBGUKZ010000120.1:0-6272 GCA_045114795.1 Anaerovoracaceae bacterium | reverse complement strand
TGACGGTTCCACATATGTAAACCATATGTTTGAGAACCTCATGAAGTACGTTCCGACAGATGAGAAGGCTGACGAAAGCGGAAACGTGATGATGACAAAGGTAGACCTGGGTCAGGCCGAGAGCTACGAAGTATCTGACGACGGACTCGTTTATACGTTCAAGATCAGATCTGACGCCAAGTGGTCTGACGGCGAGCCTGTAAAGGCTGCTGACTGGGTCTATTCGTGGCAGAGACTGGTTGACCCTAACACAGCTTCTGACTACGGATACTTCCTCGACGGCGTTGTTGTAAACGCTGCTGAGATCCAGGCAGGAGAGAAGGATCCTAGCGAGCTGGGAATCAAGGCTGTTGACGATTCGACACTCGAGGTAACACTTTGCCAGGATACTCCGTACTTCATCGAGATGTGCGCATTTGCTTCGCTCATGCCGCTGAGAGAAGACGTTGTATCGGCCGGCGACGACTGGGCAACACCTGAGAAGATGGTCTGCAACGGACCTTACAAGCTCTCCGAGTGGACACATGACTCCGTCATCAAGATGGTTCCGAACGACCAGTACTATGATGCCGCAAACCTCGGACCAAGCGAGATCGACTGGTATCTGTCCGCTGACGAGACAGCTATCCTTTCGGCTTACCAGTCCGGCGAGTGGGCATTCGTTGAGTCGTTCCCGACTGACATGATCGGTTCGCTCCAGGATTCCGGTGACTGCTTCATCGATCCGTATGTAGGAACATACTATCTGTACCTCAACTGCGATCAGATCACTGACTGGAGAGTCAGAGCAGCTATGGTACTCAGCGTTGACAGAGACAACATCGTTACCAACGTAGCTCAGGGCGGACAGACTCCTGCTACAGGATTCGTAGCTTCCGGCATCCTTGACTCCACAGGCGCGGACTTCGCGTTCGGTTCATCCGACCTCGGCGCTATGTACGCATGGCTCGCAGAGAAGTATCCGGATGCTGATCTCACTACCTATGAAGGAAAGTGCGACCTTGCCAAGAAGCTCTATCAGGAAGCAGTTGATGAAGGCGCATGGGATACCAACACCACGATCGTCTACAACTTCAACACTGATGATACTCACAAGGCTATCGCGGAAGCCTGCGGACAGGACTGGAGCAACGTGCTCGGTCTGAAGATCACGCTGGCTAACCAGGAGTGGAACACATACACCAACGGACTCGGCGAGCATAAGTTCGGCGTTGCGCGTCTCGGCTGGATCGCTGACTACAACGACCCTATCACTTACCTCGAGCTGATGGTAACAGGAAACTCCTACAACTACGGCCTCTTCAGCAATCCTGCATTCGACGAAGCCATCAAGACAGCTAAGGCTACAGCAGCCGGCCCTGATCGCGACAAGGCTCTCTACACAGCAGAGGAAACTCTGTTCGGCGAAGGCGGATTCCCTGTATGCCCGATCTACTACTACACCAACATGTACTGCAACAAGACAATGAAGAACATCGGATACACACCGATGGGATACTACTTCTTCCAGTACGCTCAGCCTGCAGCTTAGTCTGAATAAGATCGGAGTCTGAGGCACATGGTGCAATAGGAAAAAAGCAGAACGCGGCCGGGCCATGCCCGGCCGTTTGCTTTGCAAAAAAACGACGACGGCGGTCTGTTGTGGTACAATAGCCTTGTGCGGAAAATATAATTGAAACGGAGAACAGATAATGATCAAATTCAGCGAGATCTCGTATTCGAGACCGGATACGGAAGAAGTAAAGAAGGAACTGAGCCGGCTCACGAAGGAATTCGAAGAGGCCGCGAACTATGAAGAGGCAAGGGACGCGTTCGTGCGCGAGGACGGTCTGGCGCGCCACATAATGTCGGTTTCGACAGTGGCCCAGATACGCCATTCCATAGATACAAGAGATGAGTTTTATGATGAAGAGGTCAAGTTCTGGAACAGGACGACACCGGAACTGCAGGAGTACTTCGACCAGTGGACAAGGGCCCTGTGCGGATCGAAGTTCCGCGGCGAACTCGAAGATGAATTCGGCGAGGTCGTGTTCCTCAACGCGGAGATCGAACTCAAGTGCTTCGACGTATCGATAATCCCGCTCCTTCAGGAAGAGAACGACCTTGTAATGGAATATGAGAAATTGCTCGCGAGCGCTCAGATACCGTTCCGCGGCAAGGTATACACCATTGCTCAGATCGCGCCGTTCAAGAACGACGCAGACGATGGGATCAGGCTCGCCGCATGGAAGGCCGAGGGCGGCTGGTACAAGGACCATCAGGACAAGCTGGACGGGATATACGACAGGCTCGTAGCGATACGACATGAGATGAGCCGGAAGCTCGGACTCAGGGACGGCGTTGAACTTGGCTATTACAGGATGACACGCAACTGCTATGACAGGAACGACATCGAGAAGTTCCACGAGGCAGTCATCAAATATATCGTGCCGGTGGCAGACGGCATCAGAAGAAAGCAGGCGGAGAGACTGGGGATGCAGTATCCTCTCAGTTTCGCCGACAATGCCCTGATGTTCCGCTCCGGCAATCCGAGACCCGCGGGCGACGCGGACTATATTGTCGATGCGGCTAGCAGATTCTATGACGCTCTTTCTCCGGAGACAAGCGAGTTTTTCAAGGTAATGAGGGAAGGCGAGCTCATGGACCTGCTCTCGACAGAGGGCAAGGAAGGCGGCGGCTACTGCACCAGCATCCACGACTACGAAGTGCCGTTCATCTTTGCCAATTTCAACGGCACCCAGGGCGACGTCGAGACCGTGACCCATGAAGCCGGACACGCTTTCGCGGACTGGATGAACAGGTCGCGCGTTCCCGTCGACACCGTATGGCCGAGCATGGAAGGCTGCGAAGTCCACTCGATGAGCATGGAGTTCTTCGCCTGGAAGAGCACCGAGGACTTCTTTGGAAAGGACGCGGACAAGTTCCGCTACAGCCATCTGGCGAGCTCGTTCATGTTCATCCCGTACGGCACCATGGTGGACCACTTCCAGCACAGCGTATACGATCATCCTGAAATGACGCCGGCTGAACGCCACGCGGAGTGGAAGAGGCTCCTTGGGATATACATGCCGTGGCTGAGACTCGACGGAGACATCCCGTTCTACGCGGACGGCGAGGGCTGGCAGAGGCAGCACCACATCTACGGCATGCCGTTCTACTACATCGATTACTGCCTGGCGCAGACGGTCGCTCTCGGATTCTGGGCAATGATACAGAACGACTATGACGACGCCTGGAAGCATTACATGGCATATACAAGGATGGGCGGCTCGAAAGTGTTCACAAAGCTTCTTGAAGACGCGGGACTCGACAGCCCGTTCGAAGAGGAGACCATAAGAAAGATGTGCCGCAAGGCGGATGAATGGCTCAAAACCTTCGACTTAAGTGGTATAGAGTAACAGCGTACAGAATCCGCTGATAAGCAACAAAAGACCCGCCGGAGAACTCTCCGGCGGGTTTTGTATTGCTGATGTTTACGACTGCGAGTTACTTTGATGTTACTGCGCCGCCGTTGTTGTTGGAGATCCAGCCGATCCATGTCTTGCCCTTGTTCATGTTGAGCAGGACATAGGAGTTGGCGAGGATTTCCTCTTCTTCCATACCTTCGGTCTCTTCCTCATCAGGCGAAACGATGGAGTACTTGTTGTATACAGGCCATTCAGCTTCTTCGTCTTCCTTGACGACCTCGATCGCGTTCGCAAGGTTCTCGTCGTTGGATGCCTTTGCTGTAGCCGCGTCGATCGAAGGGTCTCTCAGTTCCAGCTGGCCGTCAACGACTGCCCACTCGATGTCCTTGACTGTTCCCTTGCTGAAGTACTTGCCCTTGCCGCCCGCGAGCTTGTAGTCGCAGTAGGTGACGCTTCCGGCGCTTCCAGGGCCCTGATAGCCTTCTTTTGTGATGTACTCTGTGTCATCGAAGAGCACCAGCAGGTTCTCTCTTGTAAGGTCGTTTTCGAAATCGCCGCAGTGATACAGACCGTCAGACTCATTGTATGTCCAGTGCGTATCTTCGTATGCTCTGTCGGAGAACTTGACCCCGATCTGAGTTGCAGCAGTCTCGCTTGCCGGTTCCTCGACATTGTTGAAGTGGAGCTGTGTGAACTCCTTAGGCTCGGTCCTTATGCCTTCGTTGGCGATAGTAGCAGGGACCTTGTCCGTGTATATGATGCCGCGGTGCTCGACGTTCACATATCTTGTAGTGTCTCTTCCGTACATGCCTTCCTTGTCATCAAGGGTCATCTGGTTGATGTGGTCTACCTTATCCTTCTTGAAGACAGTGCTGGCTCCGACATAGTCGCCCTTCGAATGGCTCATTCCCCAGTGGATGAAGATGGAGTCAAAGAGCTCGGAGAACTTGATGAACGGAGGACGGGCGCTTCTTGTAGGTCCGATGATCTCAGGCAGTTTCTCGTAGTCACGGTAGAACCAGAGGGTTCTTGTGATGCCGCCTTCGACCTCGCCCTGAAGAATGATGTCAGGGGAATACTCAGCGTCGTCCATGCCCCACTGAGGTCTGGCGTCAGGAGCGTTCTCTACGACGAACGCGGCGACACGTCTGCTGTTGGCAGCCTCGTCATAGCCTTCCTCTGTGGTATAGCCTGTCAGCGAGTTGCTCGGCAGCGGTTCCGGTTCCTCAGGATCCGGCTTGCTGCAGCCGGCGAGTACTGTAGTTCCGATCATGGTGAAGCAGAGGAGCATCACCAGAAATTTTTTGCGATTTTCTTTTTTCATATCTTTAGTAACCTCCCGATAGTATTTCAGGACATATCCATACAAATAAATAGTACATTATGTGGAATTACTTCGTCACAGACCTTAACACAATTTCATCAATGTGCTATAGTAAGAGACGTACGAAAAAGGGTAACAAAGACGTACAAAAAAAATAAGAAGGGGAATTGAAAATGAAAAGGATACTCACAGTTCAGGACATTTCATGCCTCGGCAAATGCTCAATAACCATCGCGCTCCCGGTCATCTCGGCCCTGGGAGTCGAGTGCGTTATCCTGCCGACGGCAGTTCTTTCGAATCACACGCTCTTCAAGAGCTTCACAGTCAAGGATCTGGCGGATCAGATAGTGCCTATCTGCGAGAAGTGGCAGGATGAAGGCGTGGAGTTCGACGCGATTTACACAGGCTACCTCGGAACGATCGAGCAGATCGACATGATGAAGGATCTGTTCAGGAAGTTCGGCAGCGGCGATGACAAGCTCGTTTTCGTCGACCCGGTCATGGCCGACAACGGCAAGCTCTACCCGGCGTTCGACATGGCGTATGCGCGCAAGAACACCGAACTCTGCTCCTGCGCGGACATGATAGTTCCGAACATCACAGAAGCCTGCATCATGACGGACACCGAATACCGCGAAGTGTACGATGAGGAGTGGATCAAGGGACTGCTTTCCAAGGTCGTGAACCTCGGCGCGCGCATCAGCGTGCTAACAGGCGTTTCGCTCAGCGAGGGAAAGACGGGCGTAATGGGCTACGATAAGAAGAACGACGATTTCTACGTATACCAGAACGACAAGGTAGGGGCGATGTTCCACGGAACGGGCGACCTCTTCTCGAGCACGGTCATCGGAGAGATCATGCACGGCAAGGACTGGAAGGACGCCATGAGGATCGCCGCGGATTACACCGCGCACACCATCGAGGTCACCATGAACGATCCTAAGAAGCCTTGGTACGGAGTCAACTTCGAAGAGACCATTCCACAGCTTATCAGCATGGAGTGATACGGTATCCTATAGCGAAACAGGGACGGACCGCGGGAGCCTGCAGACTTCTGCGGTCTTCTATATAAATTTTACTGTTGAAGTATGTCGGCCGGCATAGTATAATGAGTTTCGCTGTGGGGCGTTAGCTCAGCTGGGAGAGCGCAAGGTTCGCAATCTTGAGGTCAGGGGTTCGATCCCCCTACGCTCCACCATTCAAACCGTTGAAATTTCAACGGTTTTTTAAGTTTTTGAAGTGGTTGGATTTGGTTGGATGTGATTGGATTTTTGCCCCTACGCACGACACCCCCAAAGCGTTGAAAAATCAATGTTTTGAGGGCGTCTGTAGTTTAGCATTGGTTGGATGACCTAGGCCAGTGATGCTGAAATTGCTCGGTATCTCTCCGCGTCAGTAGTAACGTCGTAGCAATACGAGTTAAATGTCGTTCTGAGGTCTTTGTGCCCAAGCTGTGCCTGAATGATCAAATCATTGACACCATCAGCATGCATCTTGGATGCGCAGGTCTTCCTTGTCTTGTGCAGACTCCTTCTAGGTAT
>JBGUKZ010000119.1:0-12554 GCA_045114795.1 Anaerovoracaceae bacterium | reverse complement strand
TCTATTCGGCGCGTCTTAAGACGCTTGCAAGCATTATGCCCTTTTAGGGCTAGTGCATACCACCAGTTTAACTGGTGGTTATGATTGCCTGCGCGTACCGGACAATAAATACAAGCAAAAATGCAGTCAGCGTGATACAATCTTGACAGAAACTGTTTTACAGAGAGGGGAGCCGCATGCAGACCAGACTGGGCGCTAAGTTCTGGATATCGATGCTTATATTCGGCCTGATGGGACAGGTCGCGTGGGTAGTGGAAAACATGTATTTCAACGTGTTCATCTATAAGATGTTCCACGCCGAGCCGGCGGACATATCCGCCATGGTCATGGCGAGCGCCGTGACCGCCGCCCTGACGACAATCATAATGGGCGCCGTATCCGACAAGGTGGGAAAGCGCAAGGCTTTCATGAGCATAGGCTACATCATATGGGGCGTCAGCATAATAAGCTTCGCGTACATAAAGAGCATTATGCTGACCATAGTGATGGACTGCGTGATGACGTACTTCGGCTCTACGGCAAACGACGCGGCGTACAACGCATGGCTTACGGACCGCGGCGATTCTACCAACAGGGGAAAGATAGAAGGCGTCAACTCCATGATGCCTCTCATAGCCATACTGGTCGTGTTCGGCGGATTCATGAGCTTCGACCTCGACACTCATCAGGCGTGGACCGTCATATACTACATCATCGGCATCGCGACCACGCTGATCGGCATCGCGGGCTGGTTCCTGATAGAGGACGCTCCCGGTCTCAGAAAGACGGAAGAGAGCCTGGGCAATACGCTGGCGTACAGCTTCAGGCCGTCGGTAGCGAAGGAGAACAGCCGTCTTTACCTGACGCTCGCCAACTTCGCCATATTCAACATATCCATCCAGGTTTTCATGCCGTATCTGCTTATCTACTATGAGAAGACTCTCGGCATGGACAATTACGTGCTCATATTCGCGCCTGCCATACTGCTGGCCGCGGTGATCACCGTGTTCTACGGCAGGCTTTATGATAAGCACGGATTCATGAAGAGCATCATGCCGGTGCTGGCAATGCTGGTCTCCGGCTACATGATACTTTATTTCACGACAGCTACGGTTCCCGTATTCATCGGATCGCTGCTGATGATGGCGGGCTACCTGACGGGCATGTCGGTATTCGGGGCCGCTATAAGAGACAATATACCGGAGGGCAGGGCCGGGCAGTTCCAGGGCGTACGCATCATAGGCCAGGTGTTCATACCGGGTCTCATAGGACCTGCGCTGGGAGCCTGGCTGCTGAGGGACGCCGACGTCATCGTGAACGGCGACGGCACGACCTCGTTCCTGCCTGACAGGGTGATATGGTCGGCGGCGACGATCGTTATATTGATACTATTCGCGGCGCTAATGCTGACGATGAACAAAAGGACGAAAGGAGATCTGAAATGAAAGTGATAGCAACAGACAAGGCTCCGGGAGCCATCGGACCTTATTCCCAGGGATTTATTTCCAACGGATTCGTTTACACATCGGGCCAGATCCCTGTGGATCCCGCTACGGGCGAGGTGCCTGAGGGCATCGAGGCGCAGGCTCATCAGAGCTGTAAAAACGTCGGAGCCCTGCTTGAGACGGCCGGCTCGGGATTCGGCAAAGTGATCAAGACGACCTGCTTCCTCGCGGACATGGGCGACTTCGCGGCGTTCAACGCGGTATACGCGGAGTATTTCACATCGAAGCCTGCAAGGAGCTGTGTAGCCGTAAAGGCTCTTCCAAAAGGTGTCCTCTGCGAGATAGAGGCCATCGCGGAAGCATAAGCGCAGGAGACCCGGACCGACCGGTGACCGGAAGTCGCAGAAGGGGGAAGAAAGGATGAACAACAGAGCATTTCCGGAGATAAAGAAACATCTCGGATTTGGCATGATGAGGCTGCCGATGAAGGACGGCAGCATCGACAACGGTAAGGTATGCGAAATGGTCGACAGGTTTCTTGAGAGGGGATTCAACTATTTCGACACCGCGCACGGATACCACGGCGGACTCAGCGAGATAGCCGTGAAGGACTGCCTGACCTCAAGGCACGACCGCAGCGAGTACATACTGACTGACAAGCTCACGGACGAGTATTTCAAATCTGAAGAGGACATCAGACCGCTCATCGATTCACAGCTCGAGGCGTGCGGCGTGGAGTATTTCGATTTTCTGCTCATGCACGCACAGAACGCGAAGAACTTCGAATTCTTCAAAAAGTGCCGCGCGTACGAGACCGCGTTCGCGCTGAAGGAGGAGGGGAAGGTGCGCCATGTGGGACTGTCGTTCCACGACAGGGCGGAGGTCCTCGACAGGATACTTTCCGAGTATCCTGAGGTGGAGATAGTGCAGATACAGTTCAACTATCTCGACTACGAAAGCGTATCCGTAGAGAGCCGCAAAGTGCATGAAGTGTGCCGCAGACACGGAAAACCCGTGCTGATCATGGAACCCGTAAAAGGCGGCAACCTCGTGGATCTTCCTGCGGACGCGCAGAAGGTGCTGGACGGACTCCGTGAAGAGACGGGATCCGCCTGCAGCAACGCCGGATACGCCCTCAGGTTCGCCGCGGGATTCGACGGCATAGAAGTGGTCCTGTCGGGCATGAGCAGCATGGCCCAGATGGAAGATAATCTCGACATATTCACGGAGAAAGACGGAGACTTCAGGCCGCTGAGCGGGAATGAACACGAGGCGCTGATGAAGGTCGCGGACGTATTCGGGTCCATGGGAGCCGTGCAGTGCACCGGCTGCAGATACTGCATCGAGGAGAACCACTGCCCGATGGAAATAAAGATACCTTCGCTGTTCTCGTGCTACAACAGCAAATTACTTTTCAACAGAGACATCCCGTGGGCGACTTATGAGAAGGTCACGACCGGATGCGGAAAGGCGAGCGACTGCATCGAATGCGGCATGTGCGAGGGCGTCTGCCCGCAGCATCTGGAAATAAGGGAACTGCTGAAGAAGGTGGCGGCAAAGTTCGAACAGTAAGCCGGGAAATGATATGACGGTTTCAAAAGTCTTGCTTTAAAGGAAAGGAGCATGGACACACAATGAGCACTTTATCTGTTGAAAACATACGCGCGATAGTGTCGTGCGACGGAAACGATACGGTATATGAGAACGTGAATCTCTTCTGCGAGGACGGCCTGATATCTTACATAGGGCCGGAGAAGCGTGACGCCGACAAGGTCATCGACGGCAGCGGGATGCTCTGCTACCCGGGCCTTGTGAACGCGCATCATCATCTGTATCAGGTGTTCTCGCGCAATCTCGAGAAAGTGCAGAACATGGAGCTCTTTGACTGGCTCAAGACGCTCTATGAGATCTGGAAGAACCTCAACGAGGACACGGTATATCTGTCGTCCCTCACCGGGATGGGAGAGCTGATGAAGAACGGCTGCACTACGGTCTTCGATCATCACTACGTATTCCCTGCGGGAGCGGGCGACCTCATCGGCGCTCAGGCTGCCGCCGCGGACGCTCTGGGCGTCAGGATGCATTTCTCCCGCGGCTCGATGGACCTGTCCGTGAAGGACGGAGGGCTCCCGCCTGACAGCGTCGTGCAGACCGTGGACGAGATCATGAAGGACAGCATCGACCTGATCGACAAGTATCATGATACGTCGTTCCGCTCAAAACGCCGCATAGCGCTGGCGCCTTGCTCGCCGTTCTCGGTATCCGAGGACCTGCTCCGCGAGTCCGCGATACTGGCAAGAGAGAAGGGCGTGCGCCTGCATACGCACCTCTGCGAGACCAAGGACGAAGAGAACTACATGCTCGAGCGCGAGGGCATACGCCCGCTGGCTTACATGGAGAGAGTGGGCTGGATAGGAGACGACGTCTGGTATGCCCACGGAATCCACTTCAATGATGAAGAACTGAAACTGCTTGCTGAGACGGGGACCGGCGTATGCCACTGCCCGATCTCCAACATGAAGCTCTCGTCGGGCATTGCCCGCATACCTGAGATGCTCGAGATGGGCATCCCTGTAGGTCTCGGCGTGGACGGGTCGGCTTCGAACGACGGATCGGACATGCTGGAAGAACTACGCGTGGGGTTCCTGCTGCACAGGCTCAACTCGAGCAGGCTGGCTCCGACCGGATACGACATGCTGAAGATAGCGACAAAAGGCTCCGCAAGGCTGCTCGGAAGAGACAAGGAGATCGGATCGATAGAAACAGGCAAGTGCGCCGACTTCTTCCTGGTCGACTCCGGACGCCTCGAACTGACGGGAGCGTGCTATGATCCTAAGTCGGTGCTGGGTACTGTAGGCCTCAGGGGAGCTGTGGACTACACCGTCATAGACGGCGAGATCACGGTCGAAAAGGGCAGGATCACCGGAATAGACGAGGAAAAGACTGTTGCCGACTCGAACAGGGAACTCGAAAGATATCTCGGGACGATATAAATCAATTAGACGATAACAAATTATAGGACAATAAAAGAGGGCATCCGGATCATCCGGATGCCCATGTTTTTGTTTATTGTTCAGGCACGACGCGTATGCTGATCTCGCCGGATCTGAGCACTTCTTCGCTGCCGTCAGGATATCTGACCATCAGACCGAAGTCTTTGTCCAGATCGAGGACATGGGCTTTTACGGAGGAGTCCTCCTTCAGGACCATAATGTCCTTGCCTATGACCAGAGAACGGCTGCAGTACTCGTCATAGCAGTAGTCGCCGAGAAGATCATCGTAGCACGCCATGAAGCGGTCAAGCACTTCCGCGACAAGACGGTCCTTGAGACCGACCGCAGGTTCATCGAATACGCAGCCTGCTGTTTCTTTTATCTCTTCCGGGAAACCGCCGGCAGGAGCGTACGCGTTGATGCCTATGCCGACAACCACGTATTCGAGTTTTCCGTCCGGTACGGAGCAAATCGCTTCAGAAAGAATGCCGCAGACTTTGCGTCCGTCTACGAATATGTCATTGACCCATTTGATATCCGCCTCTTTGCCTGAGAGCGCTTCTATGGCCTCGCTCACTGCGACAGCCGCCGCGGTGGTGAGTCTGAGGATCTGAGTCGACGAATAGCCTTCAGGATGAAGCAGGATGCTCATATACAGACCGGAATCCGCAGGGGAGTAGAACGATCTGCCTCTGCGCCCTCTGCCGGCTGTCTGCGCGCCCGCGACTGCCACATAGCCTTCGGTTTCTCCCTTTTTGGCCTTCCTGATGCATACGCTGTTCGTTGAATCCACGCTTACGAAGACCTCAGGCCTGAGTTTCGCGCATCTGTCGCTGAGATGGCTTCTGATACCGCGCACTGAAAGGACGTCCGAGTCCTTATCGAGGCAATAGCCTCTGTTTGTGACTGCCTTTATTTTATATCCCTCTTTCTGCAGGATCTTGACAGCTTTCCATACCGCGGTCCTCGTGATATTGAGTTCCCGGGCGATCTTTTCTCCTGATATGTATAAGCCCCGGTTTTTTTCGAATAAAGCAAGGACTATGTCCTTCGTACCCATTTTTCAGCCTTTCTGACGGATAAGTTAAGTACCTGTAACGTTTGATTAAAGTGTAATCCCGCTTTATTTGATATTCAAGACAGTTGACAATGTGGACATCATTTAATACAAATCGTGGACATCCCGTAAAAATATGCTAATATTTCATCGGGAGGACATAACGATGAACAGACCCGAACTTCTTGCTCCCGTAGGAGGCAAAAGACATCTCATAGCGGCTGTTAACAACGGAGCCGATGCCGTATACATGGGCGGCATGGCTTTCAACGCCAGGATATTCGCCGACAATTTCAGCGACGAGGAACTGCCTGACGCGATCAGTTACGCTCATGCGCACGGCGTAAAGGTATATATGACCATCAACACCCTTATAGCCGACAGCGAGCTTGCCAGAGCCTTTGATTACTGCAATTACATCTATGGGCTCGGCGTCGACGCCGTCATAGTGCAGGACATGGGGCTTGCAAGGCTGCTTCATAAGTATCTGCCGGATCTTCCACTTCACCTTTCGACGCAGGGCACGCTGTATAACAAGGGAGCGGCGTCCGCGGCTGCCGGGATGGGATTCAGCAGGGTAGTGCCGGCAAGAGAGCTCACGCTTGACGAGATCACGGATCTCGCCGCGTACTGCAGGTCGCTGGAGCCTCCGGTGGATGTGGAAGTGTTCGTTCATGGCTCGCTCTGCATGTGCTATTCCGGACAGTGCCAGATGAGCCGCGTGCTGGGAGGAGGAAGCGGCCGCACGGGAAACCGCGGCACCTGCGCCCAGCCGTGCAGACACGCTTACAGGGGAAGCGACGGCGAATCGTATTACGCCCTGAGTCCTAAGGACCTTTGTCTCATAGAGAGGATACCGGAGCTCGTCATGTCGGGAGCGGCGTCTTTCAAGATTGAGGGACGCATGAAGAGCCCTGAATACGTGGCGACCGTGACGAGGATCTACCGCAAGTATATCGACCTCTTCGATGAACTTGCCAGGAAACACGGACCGGAGAAAGCGGCGGAGCTTTATTCGGTCGATGAGAACGACATGCTCGATCTCAGACAGATATTCAACCGCGGCGATTTCACGGAGGGATACCTGCACGGCAATCCGGGCAGCGATCTTCTTTCCGGAGCCAGCCCGAAGAATCAGGGACTGCTCCTCGGACGCGTGATCGCGGTAATCGACAGCGAGAACAAGGTGAGCGAAAAAGATGAAAGAGCAGCGGCGCGCGGAGCGCTGAAGCGCGGCCGCGAACTCGTGTGCATAGAACTCGCGAGGTCCGCGAAAGAGCAGGGCCTGCTCCTTGAGCCGGGAGACGGCATAGAATTCATAAGCGAAGAAGATGATTACCTGATCAGCTCGCCTGCGGGCGGAGTGGTCACATACATAAAAGACATAGGCGGAGGATGCGTGCTCGCGGGAGACTTCGTGCGGGGAGCCTTCACGGGAGACGCGGTATATAAAGTGACGGATAAGAAGCTCATGGAGACCGCTCTTGAGACCCCTGAAAAGAAGCTTCCGGTGACCATGCTGTTCACCGCGCGCGAGGGACAGTTCCCGGCGCTGGTAATGACGGACGTAAGGGCTGACAGCACCGTTGAGATGACCGCCGACCACGTGATACAGCGCGCGGTCAAGGTCGCGACGGACGCCGTCCGCATAGAAGATTCTCTCAGCAGGCTCGGAGACACTCCTTTCACTGCGGGGCTCACCGGCATAGACATCCAGATGGATGAGGATATAATGGTGCCTCTGTCGATAGTCAACAGGATGAGGCGCGAGGCCGCGGAAGAACTCCTGAAGCGCCGCAAGAGACAGGTCATCGACGGCAGGGCTCCTGCGCTCAGCAGGGAAGCAGCCAGAGTCATCAGGGACGACGAGAATCTCGGTAAGGCCGGGATCGACTCAGGAGAGTGGCAGCGCAGAGTCAATGAGAGCGGGATAAGACCGGTACCTCTTGAGACCTTCATGGAAGCGGCCGCGAAAGGCGGAGAACTGCCGCAGGGAGCGGTGCCTTACATAATGAACGTGTCGAAGGGAAGACTGGACCGCTATATAGAAGAGAACTTCGATGAGATAGCGGCCGCGTGCGGCGAGACCGGCATCCTGATCGGCAACGCGGGCTGGATAGAGAGTTTCGTCCGCGCAGGCGTAAAAGTCTACGGCGACTACGGTCTGAACGTATTTAATGATCAGGCGAGGCTCGCTTACAGAGAGCTCGGAGTCGAGCTGTACATGCCGTCGCACGAGACGGGCGTTCTGGACGAGAGGGGCATACCTCTCATGATAACCGAGCATCCGGTAGCGGAAGAAAAACTGACAGACAGAAAGGGAGGCACACACCGCGTTGTGAGAGCGCCTTCCGGGGACAAGACGCTGATATATTAAGATCACGCAAACAGATACAATAGCAGCGGTTTGATGTATAATATACAGACAAAAGGAGGAACTGTATATGCTTGATATCAATAAAGCCCTTGACGGCAATGAAATGGTAATAACTCTGAAAGGCAGACTGGATACGCTTACGGCGCCTCAGCTCGAGGAAGAGCTCGGAGCATGCCTGGACGGCGTGGAAAAGCTCGTCTTTGACTTCAGCGAACTCGAATACATCTCGAGCGCGGGACTTCGCGTGCTTCTTTCGGCCCAGAAGACCATGAACGCGAGAGGCAGCATGACGGTAAAGAACGTATCCGAAGAGATCCGCGAGATATTCGACGTCACGGGATTCTCGGATATCCTGACTATAGAGTAGGAGAACGCGGCAAATGGATATCAAATGGGAAAATGACATCTTCACGGCCGCTCTCGAGGGACGAATAGACTCGGGCAATTCCGGCGATGTCGAGACCGAGATACGCACGGCGATAGGGGACAGGAAACCTGCTTCCGTCGTTCTTGACGCGGGCGATCTCGAATACATCTCGAGCGCCGGTCTTCGCGTGATCCTGAGACTCAGAAAAGAGCATCCGTCGCTGCGGGTCATAAACGTGTCATCCGAAGTATACGAGGTGTTCGAGATGACAGGCTTCACCGAGATGATGGGTGTCGAGAAAGCATACCGCAGTGTGGATGTCGCGGGCTGCGAAGAAATAGGACGCGGAGCCAACGGCACCATCTACCGGATCGACAAGGACAACGTAGTCAAGGTGTTCAACAATCCGGACGCTCTGGACGACATCCAGCACGAACGCGAAGTGGCGAGGCTGGCCCTCATACTCGGCATACCGACTGCCATTTCATATGACGTGGTGCGTGTGGGCGAAAGTTACGGCTCGGTATTTGAATTCCTGAACGCGCAGTCTTTCTCGAAGATCATCGCGGAAGAGCCTGACAGGCTCGACTGGTGCGTGCAGGAGTACGTCAAGATGCTCAAACTGATACACTCGACTCTGGTGCCGGAGGGCAAGCTGCCTGACATGAAGGAGACCGTCGTCGGATGGGCAACGTTCATGCAGGACTATCTGCCTGAAAAGGAAGGAAAGAAACTGCTCGCCATGGTGGAGGCCGTGCCGCACGACGACCACATGATACACGGAGACTATCATACAAAGAACCTCGAACTCCAGAATGACGAAGTGCTGCTCATCGACATGGATACGCTGGCCGTCGGCAACCCTGTATTCGAACTGGCGTCGATGTTCAACGCTTATTCCGGGTTCTTCGAACTGGATCATGAAGCCATAAAATCTTTCCAGGGATTCGACTACGATACTGCGCAGGAGTTCTGGAAGAAGACGCTTAGGGCATATCTTGAGACCGACGATGAAGAGGTGATCAGAAGCGTAGAGGACAAGGCGCGGATAGTCGGATACACAAGGCTCATAAGACGCTCCATCAGACGCAAGGGTCTTGAAGATCCCGCGCGCAAGGCGGAGATCGATCTGTGGACAAAAGAACTCATCGAACTGCTCGGCAAGTACGACACGCTGCTGTTCGACGTGGATCTGACTCAGGAAAAAGAAAAAGACGAACTCGACATAGAGGCCGTAGAGGAGAACCTTGACACAGTCACGGCATTCGTGGATGAGCGTCTGGAGAAGGTCGGCTGCTCCATGAAATCCCAGATGCAGATCGATCTGGCGGTCGAAGAGGTGTTCGTGAACATTGCGAAGTATGCCTACAACCCTGAGACGGGAAGGGCCACGGTGCGTGTCGAAGTTTCGGGAGATCCTGTACAGGTGAGGATAACTTTCCTCGACCACGGGAAACCGTACGATCCTCTCGCAAAGGAGGATCCGGACGTTACGCTGCCGGCGGAAGCGCGTCCGGTGGGAGGTCTCGGCATATTCATGGTGAAGCAGTCCATGGACAATGTCACCTATGAATACAAGGACGGGACCAACATACTTACGCTGATAAAGAGTCTATAATAATTTCACAGTATATGTGATATAATGATCGGGTAAATCGGCACGGCTATGCCGCGGTGCCGGGACCATTGATCTCCGGAAACGGAGCTCCTTCGATATAATCAATTTGGTTGATATTTCTTATTTACAGGAGGTAACAGGATGGCAGATAAGAAAACGGTCGATAAAGTAAAAGAACTGCTCAACGGTCATGTATACGGCCCGCTCAAGGACGCTGCGGAGAAGTGGCTCGCTGAGGTAGACGAGAAGTACGGCGACAAGATCGATGACATCAAGGAGAAGGGCAGCGAAGCGCTTGACAAGCTCGGCGACGCGGCAGAGAAATTCTCCGACAAGTCGATCGAGACCAGTGAAAAATTGACACAGGCCGGCGCGAAGGTAGCCGAGAAGGCCGAGGAATTCAAGGAAAAGGCAGCTCCAAAGGTCGAGGAGTTCAAGGAGAAAGCAGCTCCTAAGATCGAGGAACTCAAGGGCAAAGCCGCTCCGAAGGTCGAAGAGCTCAAGAGCAAGGCTGCTCCTGTGGTAGACAAGGTAACAGAGCTTGAATTCATCAAGCAGCTCAAGGCCGGCATCTCTTCGCTCGATGAAGTCATCGATACATTCAGCAAGCCTGAAATGAAGGAAGCGATGGGCGAGGAAGCGGCTGAGCAGATCAGAAAGCACGCTGAAGCCATGAAGGCCGAAGGCAAGACATACTGTGACTGCCCTGCATGCACGAAGGCGAGAGAGATCCTCAAGGATCTCGGAGTAGACCTCGACGAGCCTGAAGTCGACGAACCTGCGGAAGCAGAATAAGCGTTTAAAACGAGACAAAGCGACAGCCGCCCGGTGTGGCGGCTGTTTGTTTAAGGATGAGGTGTCTTATGGAAAAACACAAAATAGTAGTTCTTGACGGATATACCGAGAATCCGGGAGATCTCAGCTGGGAACAGCTTGAGAAATTCGGAGATGTGACTGTATATGACCGTACGGCATATACGGACTCTCCCCTGATAGCGGAGAGAATAGGCGACGCGGATATCGCGGTCATAAACAAGACTCCGGTAAGCGCCGCGACGATCGACAAATGCCCGGATCTAAGGGCGGTCTTCGTGCTTGCTACCGGATACAACGTAGTTGACGTCAAATACGCGCGCAGCAAGGGCATAGACGTGGTAAACGTGCCGACATACGGGACCCATATCGTGAGCCAGTATGCCGTCAGCCTGCTGATGGAGATATGCTCTCATATCGGCCATCACGACAGAGAGGTAAAGGCAGGCAGATGGCAGGACAACGTCGACTGGTGCTTCTGGGATTTCCCGATGATGGAGCTGGCCGGCAAGACAGCGGGGATCATAGGACTCGGAAGGATAGGCAAGGAGACCGCGAGGATACTCGGCGCGCTGCATCTTGAGGTGCTCGCTTATGACGCGTTCAGATCGGAAGAAGGAGCCGCGCTCGCAAAATATGTTGAACTCGATGAACTCATCAGCCGCTCCGACATCATATTCCTTCACTGCCCGCTTTTCCCTGAGACAGAGGGGATCATAAACAAGGACAATATCGCGAAGATGAAGGACGGCGTCATACTGATCAACAACAGCAGGGGACCCCTCGTCAATGAGCAGGATCTCGCGGACGCGCTCGAGAGCGGAAAGGTATACGCGGCGGCTGTGGACGTTGTTTCCACCGAGCCTATAAAGGCCGATAATCCTCTTCTTAAGGCAAAAAACTGCATTATAACGCCTCATATATCCTGGGCCGCGAAAGAGGCCAGACAGAGGATAATGGACATCACAGCGGACAACATACGCGCCTGGGCGGAGGGAAAACCGGTAAATGTGGTGAACTGAGAAATGAAACTGGTATTCGCGAGCGACTCTTTCAAAGGGAGCCTTGAGTCCGCGCGTACGGCAGAACTGCTTGAAGCGGCTGCCCGCGAGGTCTTCGGCGATGTTGAGACCGTCAGCATACCGCTGGCGGACGGGGGAGAGGGCACGGTAGACGCTGTGCTCGCCTCTTCCGATGCAAAGGCCGTGACTGTCACGGTGCAGGGGCCTCTGATGGATCAGGCCGAAGCGAAGTACGCGCTTTTTAACGACGGAAGGGCCGTGATAGAAATGGCATCCGCGACGGGACTGACCCTTATCCCTGAAGACAGGAGAGATCCGCTCGAAGCGACTTCGATCGGCACCGGCGAGCTGCTCATAGACGCGCTTGAAAAAGGTGCGCGGGACATAACCATAGCGATAGGAGGTTCCGCGACGAATGACGGAGGCATGGGTTTCATGAGAGCTCTCGGCGCGGTCTTCCTTGACGAAGAAGGAAACGAACTCGAGGGAAGGGGACGCGACCTCGCGAAAGTGTCCCGCATAGACCTGTCGGGACTTGATGAAAGACTTGCTGAAGCGAAAATAAGCGCGATGTGCGACGTGGATAATCCTCTTACAGGGGAAAGCGGCGCCACATACGTATACGGGCCGCAGAAGGGCGCTGACGAAGCTGGCCTCGCGGAACTCGAAGCAGGGATGCGGAACTACAGGGACAGGATATATGACCTCACCGGCATCGACTGCGACGAGGTGGCCGGCGCCGGAGCCGCGGGCGGCATAGGAGCCGCGCTTTTCGCTCTGCTCGGAGCGGAACTGAGACCCGGCATAGAGATAATGCTTGACCTTACGGGATTCGATGAAGCTCTCGACGGCGCTGATATGGTGATCACTGGAGAAGGCAAGG
>JBGUKZ010000118.1:0-19392 GCA_045114795.1 Anaerovoracaceae bacterium | reverse complement strand
CAGTGCGCCGCGGCCGGCGATAAAGAGCTCAGCAGGGCTTCCGTGCTCGAATACACGGGAGCGGCAGGCGAGGACTTCTTCCTGGCGCTCACGGGCGCCGTCATCGACGGCGACGCCGGCAAGGCGCTAGTATATATAGATGAGATAATAAAGCGCGGCAAGGACGCCAGACAGATCCTCAAGGACTGGCTCATGCACATGCGCGACCTCATGGTCGTCAAGTACGTGAGCAAAGCTGAGCGAATCGTAGGAGCTTCGGGAGAGAACATCTCGAGGTTGAGAGCCCAGGCTGAAAAGACCGACGCCGCGTTCATAGAAAAGGCTATACGTCTCATTTCCGAATACATCAATCTTGGCAGATGGTCGGAGAGACCTCGCATTCTGCTCGAGACAGCGGCGGTAAGACTGGCGGTGCCTGAAACGGAGGCAGCGCCGGTAAGGGCGGCAGCTCCGGCACGAAACACTGCAGCTGCGGGAAGAGCGGTGCCTCCAAAGAGAGAGGCAGCAAGGCCGGCTGCAGCGGCGCCTGCGGCCCCGGCGGCTGAGGCGAAACCTGCCCCTGCTCCCGCGGCAGAAGAGAATGCCGCGGACGAGCTCGCGGAGATGATAGCCGCGGCTCCGAGAGAACAGGCCGGAAACCCTGAGGAGATGTGGGACAGGATCGTCAGAGAGATTTCCGCAAGCGACAGGACTTTCATGAGCCTTGTAGGCCGCAGCTCCATCGGGACATCCTACGAAGGCGGGAAACTGCTGGTGACGGTGAGGCCTAACAAGATGAGAATCGCCGAAGGAAGGCAGGACGAGATAACGCTCACGGCAAAGAAACTGTACGGAGACAGCGTATACGTCGTCTTCAGGAGCGGCGATATCACGAAGGCCGGCACGGCTGAAGGCGAAGCTGAGATGAGCGAGGCCGAGACATCGCAGATAATAGACGGAGACATAAACACTAATGAGGTGATCGAAGACATTCAGGACCTCTTCGGCCTGACGCCGGTAGTAGAGGACTGAGACGGAAGCGGTCATCCGCAGACAGGAGGATAAAATGGGCAAAGGAATGAAAGCCGGAAAGAAGCCTAAAAACAGAGCAGCCGGCGGCGCGAAAGACATGAACAAGCAGCTGAGGCAGCTCCAGGCCATGCAGGCTGAGATGGAGCAGAAGCAGGCTGAACTCGAGAAAAAGGAGCTCACCACGACAGCCGGCGGCGGAGCCGTACAGGTCACCATCAACGGCAAGAAGGAGATCACCGGTCTCGTAATCGACAAGGACGTCGTTGATCCTGATGATGTCGAAATGCTGCAGGATCTCGTCATGGCAGCCGTGAATGAGGCGATCAGACAGATCAACGAACTCGAAGAGACCGAGATGAACAACATCACCGGCGGATTCGGGGGTATGGGAGGCTTCGGCTTCTGATGAAGCAGTATCCGAGATCTCTCAACAAACTGATAAACGAGCTTGGCAAGCTTCCGGGCATAGGCGGCAAGACCGCGCAGAGGCTGGCTTTCCACATACTCAGTCTCACTGACCGTGAGGCTGAGACTCTGGCGGAGTCCATAGTCGAGGCCAAGAAATCGCTCCACTACTGCAGCGTGTGCGGCAACCTGACAGACAAAGAGGTCTGCGGGATCTGCTCCGACAGCTCCAGAGACAGGAGCACGGTTTGCGTGGTCGAGACTCCGCAGGATGTGATGGCGATGGAGAGGATACGCGAGTTCCGCGGCACTTATCACGTGCTGCACGGCGCGATCTCCCCGGCGGAGGGCATAGGTCCTGCCGACATCAACCTTAAGAGCCTTATCGAAAGGCTGCAGAGCTCGGAAGAGATCAAGGAAGTGATAGTTGCGACGAACCCCAACATTGAGGGCGAGGCTACCGCGATGTACATCGCCAGGCTGATCAAGCCGGCCGGCATCAAGGTCACGAGGATCGCTCACGGCATACCTGTCGGAGGCGACCTTGAATACGCTGATGAAGTCACGCTCCTCAAGGCGATAGAAGGGAGAAGAGAATTATGAAAAGAAAACTGACGATGAAAGAGACCATCGTCGTGGCAAGCACGCTGTTCGGCATGTTCTTCGGCGCCGGAAACCTGATATTCCCGGTGCACCTCGGACAGATGGCAGGCAGCAGCTCGTGGCCGGCGATCATCGGTTTCTGCATAACGGCGGTGACCATTCCTATCCTTGCGGTAGCGGCCATCGGCAACACTCACAGCGATAACCTGATGGAGCTTTCCAGCAAGGTCTCAGGATGGTACGGCAGAGTTTTCACAGCAGTGCTCTACCTTACGATCGGACCGTTCTTCGCGATCCCGAGGTGCGCTTCCGTATCGTTCACGACGGGCGTTGAGCCGATCGTAGGCGATTCGCATTATAAGCTGTGGCAGCTGATATTCACGTTCATCTTCTTTGCCTTCGTCATGTACTTCTCGCTAAGGCCGGGCAAGATCACGACGTGGATCGGCAAAGTCATCAACCCGCTGTTCCTTGTGTTCCTCGGCATACTTATCGTTGTGGCCATGATCCATCCGGGCGCCGCGATGTCTGAGGTAGAACCTATAGAGGCATACAAGAGCGGAGCTCTCTTCAACGGTATCATCGAAGGCTACGGCACCATGGACGCCATTGCGGGCCTCGCGTTCGGCATCGTTATCATCAATGTCGTCAGAGACCTGGGAGTAGATAAGGACAATGATGTCGCGAGGGAGACCCTGAAGGCCGGAGTATTCACAGGCCTGCTCATGCTGATCATCTATGCGCTCACCATCATCATGGGAGCTCAGTCGAGAGGCCTCTTCGAAGTCTCCGACAACGGCGGCATCGCGCTCGCTCAGATCTCCAGCCACTACCTCGGCGGTATTGGAAGCGTCGTGCTCGCGCTGACGATCACGTTCGCCTGCTTAAAGACGGCGATCGGACTCGTCACAAGCTGCGGCGAGATGTTCGTCAAGCTGATTCCGGGCAAGCTCAACTACAGAGGATGGGCAATGGTGTTCACGCTGTTCTCGTTCATAATTTCGAATGTCGGACTCACAGCCATCATCACATACGCCATACCTGTACTGATGCTGCTCTATCCGCTCGTAACGGTCCTTATCATCATGGCCCTCACGGAAAAGGCATTCGGCAAGAGCAAATATGTCTACGGATGGGTATCTCTCGGGGCCTTCATCCCGGCGGTATTCGACTTCTGCAAGACATTGCCTGAAGGCATCCAGACAGCGCTTCACATCCCTGCGATGACAGCGCTCGGCCAGAAGATCTTCCCGTTCTTCGACATCGGCCTCGGCTGGGTAGTTCCGGCGCTGATCGGACTGGTCATCGGTCTCGTGCTGACAGTGGCTAATCGCGGCAAGGCAGGCAAGGCCGCCGCATAATACATCAGGAATACAAACGGCGCTGCTGGTGCAGCGCCGTGTTCATAAAGACAAAAGGGAAACAGGAAGAGAGGCAACAATGTCTATTGAAACCGCAAGAAATTATCTGCGCTCGCTCGGATACGAAGACCGCATACAGGAATTCGATGTCTCGAGCGCGACGGTAGAACTGGCCGCCAAGGCAGTCGGAGTCGAGCCGGCGCGCATCTGCAAGACGCTCAGCTTCAAGCTGAAGGACGGCAGCGGCGTCCTCATACAGGTCGCCGGCGACGCCAGAGTCGATAACAAGAAATACAAGGAGTATTTTGGCGAGAAGGCCAGGATGCTCTCGCCTGAGGAAGTGCCTCTGTACACCAATCACGAGATAGGCGGAGTCTGCGCTTTCGGAGTCACAAGGGATGACGTGAAGATATATTGCGATGAATCGATGCTGAGATTCGACACCGTGTATCCGGCATGCGGATCCTCCAACTCCTGCGCAAGATTCACTCCTGACGAACTCTTCGAGGTTTCCCGCTCTCTGGCCTGGATCGACATATCCAAACTCCCTGAGCGGGAGTCCTGAGAAGCAGCTTAAGAAAATCGACAACTAAACTGAAAATCAACTGAAACGCGCAAAGGTCGTCACAGGCCCGCGCGTTTTTTATATGACGCATCCACGGGCGATGTATCTGTAAGAAAACACTGAAAAGGCTTGACCGACAGGGGTTGCTTTGTTATTATTGCTTTATCAATTTAGTACTTTAGTACGCTAAAGCGATTAAGCAAAGAACGATCAAAAGAAAAAGGAACCGGAGATCCTGAAAAAGAGGTAACCGGAAAGAGAAGAGGGGGAAAACGAAGAAATGTATTATCAGGTATTTATTCGACATTAAAGGCATTGACCGCGATCGAACGGAATAAATAATACGAATAAAGAAATACGCAATTTTGACAAAGTCTTAGGTTTTATAGAAAGGATATACAGAAATGAAAAAGAAATTAACAGTACTGCTTCTCGCGTTCACGATGGTATTCACGATGCTCGCGCTTGCCGCATGCGGCGGTGGCGGAGATGAAGGTTCATCGGATGCTTCGGCGGATACACAGTATGGCGAGGGCTACGTTTTCAAGCAGGGCTTCGACCTTGACTACAGACCATATTCATACGTTGGCGATGACGGCGAGAACGGCGGCTTCGACGTAGAGCTTGCCCAGGCGGTATGCGAATACTACGGATGGGAATATCAGCCTGTTCCGTTCAACTGGGACGCAAAGGACGCTGAACTGAACGCGGGCAGCTGCGACTGCATCTGGTCCGGTTTCACCATCAACGGACGTGAAGATGATTACTGCTGGAGCAAACCGTATTCCGACAACACCCAGAAGATCATGGTGAAGGCAGATTCCGGAATCGCCACTCTCGCGGATCTCGCGGGCAAGAAGGTCGGCGTCCAGACAGCAACTTCCGCTTATGAACTGCTGAACGATGAGGAAGGCCAGAAGGAACTCTGTGACACATTCGCGGAACTGATGGTATATGACACGTACACGATCGCGATCACAGACCTGAACGCAGGAGCCATCGACGCCGTAGCGGTAGACGTTACGAGAGCTGAAGAGGCAATGGCAAACGACGACAGCCTGGTATGCCTCGAGGAGAACCTCGGAAGCGAGCAGTACGGCATCGGATTCCGCAAGGACGACACAGAACTGTGCGAGCTGGTCAATGCCGCGCTCGATGCGCTCGCAGCTGACGGAACAGTCGCTAAGATCGCTGAGAATTACCCGGAGATCAAGGATTACATCACTCTGGGCAAATAAAACAAGTTCCCTCTCGATAATATAACGTTTATATCGATCGCAAACCGGCGTAGGGTCGAACCTGCGCCGGCTTGTGTGTCGGTGCAAAGGAGTCTGAATGTCTTTTTCAACAATGTTGACAACGATGAGCTCGGGCATGGTAAAGACCACTCTGATCTTCGTGCTCACGCTTGTCGGATCACTGCCACTGGGCATGATAATCGCGCTTCTGCGCAAATCAAGGTTTGCGCCCGTGCGCGGATTCATAAAAGGTTATATTTCTATAATGCGCGGCACGCCGCTGATGCTGCAGCTGCTGGTATGGTACTTCGGACCGTACTATCTCTTCGGCTGGAACATCGGCAGCTGGAGGTTCCCGGCGATCATCACCGGATTCGTCCTCAACTATGCCGCGTATTTTGCTGAGATCTACCGCGGCGGCATCGAGTCCATACCGAAGGGACAGTACGAGGCGGCCGAGGTGCTGGGATACACGAAGTTCCAGACCTTCATGCGCATCATACTGCCTCAGGTAGTGAAGATCATCATGCCGTCGGTCACCAACGAGGTGATCACTCTGGTCAAGGACACTTCGCTGGCATTCACGCTGGCTTATCAGGAAGTGTTCTCGATGGCCAAGCAGATATCGGCGTCGCAGACGTCGTTCATGCCTTTCGTTATCGCGGGCGTCTTCTATTTCGTCGCCAATTATCTGGTCGAGATCGGCATGACGCGGATCGAGAAGTCGATGGATTACTACAAGTAGGAGGCGCGGCATGATACTCGAAATGAAAAACATCAGAAAACACTTTGACGGGCTCGAGGTCTTGGAGGACATCAGTTTTTCCGTGGACAGCGGCGAGGTCGTCAGCATAATCGGTCCGTCGGGCTCCGGCAAGTCGACGCTCCTGAGGTGCGCGACCTTCCTTGAGACCATCGACGGCGGCGAGATAATATACATGGGCGAGACGGCTGCACATACCGGCAAAGACGGCGTGGCGGTGTACGCGGGCCCGCAGGAGCTGAAGCACTTCAGGAGTTACTGCGGACTTGTGTTCCAGCAGTTCAACCTCTTCCCGCACTACAGCATACTGAAGAACCTGACCGACGCGCCTATCCACGTGCAGGGCATGAGCCGCGAGGAAGCCGAGGAGACAGCCATGGGCCTGCTCAGAAAGATGGGAATAGAGGACAAGGCAAATGCCTATCCTTACCAGCTGTCCGGCGGACAGCAGCAGAGAGTCGCCATCGCGAGAGCCATGGCGATGAAGCCGGAGATACTCTTCTTTGACGAGCCGACTTCCGCGCTTGACCCTGAGCTGACCGGCGAGGTCCTGAAAGTAATACGCCAGCTGGCGGAAGAGAAGATGACCATGGTAGTGGTCACGCACGAGATGCCGTTCGCCAAGGCGGTCAGCAACCGCGTCATATTCATGGACGGCGGAGTCATAGTGGAACAGGGCGATCCGCGCGATGTGTTCGACGATCCTAAAGAGGACAGGACAAAGCAGTTCCTCAGAGTGTTTGAGAGATAGAAGTGAAGACAGCGTACGGCAGATACGGTGAAATAGAATACAGGATATTCGATCCGACGGGGAATATAACGGCGCTTGTGGAAACTGAGGTGGATCCGATGGATCAGCCGTCAGTCGCGGCGGGAATAATGGGCCTGCATTCGGAAGTGGAGCAGGTCGGCTTCGTGTCGTTCGCGGCGGGCGGGCAGGATGAGACGACCGGGGCCGCGGCGGGCGCCGGAGCGCCCGCGGCTGACGTGCCCGTCAGCCTGCGCATGGCGGGCGGCGAATTCTGCGGAAACGCCACCATGTGCGCCGCGGCCCTCTACATGATGGTCAACGGCATGTCCGGCGAGGCAACGGTGAAGGTCAAGGTCTCCGGAACGACAGAACCCCTGGATGTGTGCCTTGTGCGAAGGGACGCGGCAGGTTTTGACGCGTCGGTCACCATGCCGCCTGAGCTGGGCATAGGCGAACTGAAACTGTCCGACGGTATGCTGCCGGACGGCGGCACGCTCATGCTGCCTATAGTAAGGATGGAGGGCATAGCCCATGTTATCATAGAACCGGACTCGGGCTTCTTTGGTCTGAAGGATGATCCGGCGCTTGCCGAGACACTTATCAGGGGCTGGTGCGGCATGCTGGACGCGGAGTGTCTGGGCATGATGTTCCTTGGCGAGGGCGAAGGCGAGCGCGTCATGACGCCTCTTGTCTACGTGCCCGGAGCGGACACGATGTTCTGGGAGAATTCCTGCGCCAGCGGGTCCGCGGCGGCCGGCATTTATCTGGCCGCAAAGGCAGGAGAACCGGTCGACGTTACCTTCAGTGAACCCGCCGGCCGCCTCCGTGTGGAAAGCGACCCTGTGACCGGTCGCACGATACTCCATGGCGCGGTGCTTGCGGGATAAATACATTTGTCAATTTGATATAAAAACCGTAAAATATAAGCAGTAAAAAAAAGATCATCCTAAGTTAAACAGACTTAGGATTTTTTGATTTGCCCTCGGGAAACAAAGGGGTCCATATGAAACGCAAAACTAAAAACAGAGCAAACAGATTCGCGTCAGTGTTACTGTCAGCGTGTGTGGCGATAACGATGATACTTACCGCTCTGCCAATCCTGGCAGAACAGGTATATGCTCTAACGCCCGTTCCGTTTATCGACGAGAACGGCGATACGCAGACGGTTACGGATTATCATACGATGGACGCGGCCAGGTGGAACCATCAAATCTACGGGTTGAATGTCGTAGTTGGCAATGTCACGATCAGTGAGGACCGTCAGGAGGTGGATGGGGTCGCGCATATCATCATTCCGGATGGATGCTCTCTGACGATCAAGAAAGGCATTACCGTCGCTCCGGGAAACACACTGTATATATACGGGCAGTCAGGCGGTACGGGCAAACTCATCGTCAACGAAAACAAAAAAGACAAGTGTGCCGGTATAGGCGGAGATAATAACGGCTCTTGTGGAACGATCGTAATAAACAGCGGTACCGTTATCGCATATGGTGGCTCTGACGCTGCCGGCATAGGCGGCGGCAACGAGCCGAAAGACGGTTACACCGCCTCTAGCATCACCATTAACGGCGGCAAAGTGTACGCCTACGGAGGCAAGTACGGCGCGGGCATAGGTGGCGGCGATCTTTCTGCTGCCGGAACCATCACCATCAACGGCGGCCAGGTCTACGCGGAAGGCGGCTCAGATGCTGCCGGTATTGGCAGCGGAGATGAGGCGAAAGACGGCAACACGAGCGGCAAGATCATCATCAACGGCGGCAAGGTCGATGCTTATGGAGGCAAGTACGGCGCGGGCATAGGCGGCGGCGACTTTTCCGACGGCGGCACCATCACCATCAATAAAGGCACAGTTTACGCGAAAGGTGGACAGGAAGCCGCGGCCATAGGCGGCGGCGACGGCGACGGTACCAAGTACGGCAACGGCGGCACCATCACCATCAACGGCGGCAACGTAACTGCCGAGAGCTTTGAGCATGAAGCCATGATCGATGAACAACTTCAAGACCAGTGCCTCGGCGCAGGAATCGGCGGCGGCACTGAGGGAGGCGCCGGCACCATCACTATCACCGGCGGCAAGGTGCAGGCCACCGGACATCGCGGAGGCGCCGGTATCGGCAGCGGCTGCGACGTCAACGAGAAGAGCAATAATAGCCTCATAGGAGGCACTATCACTATCAGCGGCGGCGAGGTCCATGGATACACCCCGGAGCCGGATAATCCCGGCATCCGGGCATACGGCGGAGGCGCCGGCATCGGCAGCGGGAGAAACTCCCCGGGCTGCGATATCACGATCAGCGGCGGCAAAGTTTACGGTACAGGCAGCAATTACAAGTATCTTAAGGGCAAAGACGGCGGTGCGGGCATCGGCAACTCGCAGCACTCCAGCGGCGGCTCGGTCACGATTACCGGCGGGACCATAGAGGCGTACTCCAACTGCGCCAAGCCTATCGGTCAAGGCGCGAACGGCAGCGCACCAGCCTGTACTCTTGATTATCCCGACTGTAAGGTCTGGTGGCTCCAATGGGACTACCATGGGGAAAGCACTACGATCATCTCTTCCGAAAATGACAGAAGCACGAAAGCTTTCGGCAATGCGGGCAACGATAACACGCTGCACATCGAGCCTTGCGATCATCCAAACCTCGAATACCAGAGCGACGGGACGTCCCATTCAACTCACTGCGTCAATTGCGGAAAAGACATTCAGGAAAACCATACCTGGAAGTACGTCAACAAAGGGAAAAAGCACCAAGAGGTCTGCAAGGTCTGCGGCTACGAGGGAAAACTCTACGATCATGAATTTGAACGGGTGGGCGACAAATGCGTCTGCGGCGCTCAGGGAATAAGGATCAGCTTCGATGCCAACGGCGGCTCCGGAGAGATGACCGATGTGATAATCCGGAAAGGCGATGATTACATTCTGCCGGAGTGCGGTTTCACAGAGCCTGAGGGCCGGGAATTCATGGGCTGGAAGGTGAGCATTTACCAGTCTGGCGTTACCTATCCGCCGGGGCACAGTGTATCCATCCCGGAGGAGGCGTTTACGCTGACAGCGCAATGGGGCGATAACTGGCATACCATTCAGACGCTCATCGACGGGGCGCAGGACGGCGACACCATCATCCTGGCTAAGGACTATACGGCGGGACCGGATGACGTGGAGTTCCTCATAGATTCCGGAAAGAATATAACCATCGATCTGAACAGTCACATCATAGACCGCGCCCTTGGCGAGTCGTCTGATCCGGAGGCGCAGGGAAGTGTTTTCAAGGTAAAGGGAAGCCTTACCGTAACCGACAGCTCCTCCGCAAAGAAAGGTGTTATAAAAGGCGGAAAACCGATATCGACAGACGGGTCTTCGCTCTATGATGCCGGAGGCGCGTTTACGGTGGACGGCGGAACGCTGACGATCAAGGCCGGCAACGTAAAGGAAAGCACAGGCACGGCAGGCGCGGTATGGCTGGGCAACGGCGCTGCATTCAACTTCGAAGGCGGGACCATCTCCTATACGGAAGGCCTCAGCGCGACTGTCATGATCAGCGGCGGCAGCACCCTTAACATGTCGGGTGGCTCCATCATGGACAACGACATAAAGAAGACGGAGGCATTCTCTGAGACTTCGCCGGCAGGTGCAGTGATTATTGATAACGGAAGCTTTTCTGTTTCGGGCGCGCCGTTCATACAGAGAAACAGCGATAAGAGCGGCTCCGGCACGGTGATCCGCAACGTATGGCTTGCCGAGGGACAGACCATCACGGTCGCAGGCACGCTGCGGCAAACCGCCAAGATCGGAGTAAGTGTCGAAGATGAGCCCGCCACAACAGAAGAGACCAGAGTACTCACAAGCGGACTTCCTGATAAAGGCAGAATCAGCGCTTTCGTCAGCGACAAGGATAATTACATGATCCGACGGAACAGCGCTAAAGAAGCCATACTCAGCATGATAGTTGATATCCCTGTGGAATCCATCGAGGTGGAACCAAGCGAAATCACCCTGGAGATAGGGGAAGAGATAAGCCTTAATGCAATCATTACGCCGGAAGACGCGGTGGAACAGGATGTGCTTTGGGTTACCGATGGTTACACCATCGCCACGGTAGAGCCAACCACCGGTAAGATGACAGCGTTAGCTTTGGGAAAAACTACCATAACAGCATACGCCGTAGATGACACCAATATAACTGCAGAATGCGCTGTTGAGGTCGTTGATCATAAACACGACTGGATAGAAGCTACTTGCACGGAGCCTAAGACCTGCAGTAAATGCGGTGAGACCGAGGGCGAAGCCCTGGGTCATGACTATCAGGAAGTGGATGGCAGCGCTGTGGCGTCTACCTGCACGAATCCGGGCAAGGATGCAGACCTGGAGTGTACCCGCTGCCATGATGTGATCGAGGGCGATGAGACCGCGGCTCTTGGGCATGACTGGGGTGCGCCTGTCTATACATGGGCAGATGATAACAGCAGTGTCTCCGCGAAGCGTGTTTGCGCAAGGGACGGCTCCCACGTAGAAGAGGAAACGGTCGGGACAACATCCGAAGTGAGCAAGCCGGCATCGTGTACGGAAAAGGGGCAAACTGCCTACATAACGGAAGCTTTCACTAACGAAGCGTTTGAAGAGCAGATCAAGCGGTTGGATAACATAGATGCCCTGGACCACGACTATCAACCTGTGGAAAGCAGCGCCGTGGCGCCTACCTGCACGGATCCGGGCCATGAGGCTGATCAGAAGTGCACCCGCTGCGATGATGTGATCGAGGGCGATGAGATCGCGGCTCGCGGACACAAATGGGGAGAGTGGAAAAAAGTGTCCGATCCTACTGAAACAACGGAGGGTTCGCAAAAGCGCGCCTGCTCCCGCTGCGGCAAAGAGGAAACCCGCATCATCCCTGTGACCGGCCATGAACATGGGCTTTTAAAGGTGGAGGCCGCGGCGCCAACATGCACGGAAGACGGCAATATAGAATATTGGATATGTGATAGAGGCGATAGTCCATGCCGCAGATACTTTGCGGACGAAGACGGCAATACGGAAATAAACATCGAGGACACCGTCGTCAAGGCGACAGGACATGCCTGGGGCGAGTGGACGGTGACGGCCGATGCTACCTGCATGAAGGAAGGCGAAGAACAGAGAGTATGCGCGAATGACGCGTCTCATGTCCAAACAAGGGAGACTCATGCCGATCCGGATGCCCATAGCTGGGATGAAGGGACAGTTACTACCGAACCGACATGCACGAGCGAAGGCGTGAAAACATTCAGATGCAACAACCGCCATGCGCACATAACGATAGAGAGCGTCAGCGCGCTCGGACACGACTGGGGCGAGTGGGAGGTCACGAAGCAGCCGACCGCTACGGTGAAAGGTGAGAAGCAACGCGTCTGCAAGAGAGACCCGTCCCATATTGAAAAAGAGTCCATCCCGGCACTGATCAGCGGGACCCTTATCTCCACGATGAAGGCGAAGGGCAGCACAAGTCTTGTGATTTCATGGAACAAGGTAAACGGTGCTGAAGGCTATGACATATTCTTCGTGAAGTGCAATAAGAATAACTCGTGCAAACTTGTCAAGACGATCAAGGGTAATAAAACTCTTACATGGACGAAGAAGGGCCTGAAAAAGAACACTGCGTACAAGGCGTATGTCAAGGCATGGGTCATGAAGGACGGCAAGAAGTCTTATGCCGAACCGAGCCCGACTGTTTACGCGTACTCATCAGGCTATACAAAGAAATATACGAATCCGAAGAGCGTAACGGTAAAGAAGACAAAGGTCTCGCTCAAGAAGGGCAAGACATACGCAATTAAGGCTTCGGTCAGCAAACTGAAGAGCGGCAAGACACTCATGCCGAAGAGCTACGCGGCGAAGCTGCGCTACCTGAGCAGCAACAAGAGTGTGACAACGGTGAACAAGTCCGGCAAGATCACGGCGAAGGGCAAGGGCACCTGCTACGTCTACGTCTATGCCACAAACGGCGTGTATAAGAAAGTCAAGGTGACGGTAAATTAGATGCCGGGACTGACGCGCCTGAATTGACATGCAAGCCGCGAAAATGGTAAAATACGGGGCGGCCACCGAGGGATAAAATTGGTGGCTACCCATTTTTTTATTGATTAAAAGGAAGTGTAGATTTGACTGATTATAAGGACGTTATCGAGAGGTATAGGGACGTTGACCTTTATGGTCTGACAGAAGAGGAGTATAAGGAATTAAAGGCGGCCGAGCTGGCCGACATGCAATCATACGTAGACGGCATCACCGCGAGCACAGTGCCCGAGGTGATGTACCGCATCGGAAGACCGATCACCGACCTCAAGATGATGATGGAGAGCGGCGTCGAAGCGTTCGGAGACAAGGTGCTCTATCACCAGATCATGCCGGGCGACGACCACTTCACCGAGTTCAGCTACGGTACGGTCAGAGATGACGTCAGAGGACTGGGCACGTCGCTGCTGGCTCTCGGACTCAAGGGAGCGCACATCGGAGTCATAGGCGCGAACTGCTATCAGTGGGCGGAGTCGTACTTCGCGGTCACAGGCGGCACAGGCGTCGTGGTCCCGCTGGACAAGGAGCTTTCAAAGGAAGAACTCGAGACTCTCTGCGACATGGGCGAGATCGACGCGGTCATCTGCTGCCAGAACAAGTTCTATGATCTGTTCAAGGAGATCAAGGCAGAAGGCAAGACCGGTCTGAAGATGGTGATAGGCGTCGGCAAAGAGGCTCACGAGGATCCGGCTGACGGACTGTATTCATGGGACCTCCTTAGAGCGGAGGGCAAGGCGAAGGTGGAGGCCGGCGACAGAAGCTACCTCGACGCCAGAGTCAGGGCATCCGACCTGGTATCGATAATCTTCACATCAGGCACGACCGGAGTCAGCAAGGGAGTCATGCTCTCGCACAGGAACCTCTGTACGGACGTGCTGATCGCGCAGACATATCTGGAAGTAAAGCCAAGCGATATCTTCTTCAGCGTGCTTCCTATCCATCACACATACGAGTGCACCTGCACAATGATAGAAGGTCTCTTCATGGGTGCTTCTATGGCGTTCTGCAGGGGCCTCAAATACATAACCAAGGACATGCAGATGGTGCACCCGACATTCCTGCTCGCGGTGCCTCTCATCTACGAAAAGTTCTACAGCACCATCCAGAGGACCCTCAAGAAGCAGGGCCAGGACAAACTGGTCAATACGCTGTTCGCCCTGAACAACTTCACCAGCAAGCTGGGCATCAACGTCGCGAAGCCGATCGCCAACAAGATCATGGCGCAGTTCGGCGGCAACATCGACATGTTCATCGCCGGCGGCGCGAGAGTAGACCCTAAGGTGCTCGCGTTCTTCCGCAGCATGGGCATACCGTGCCTCCAGGGATACGGTCTCACAGAGACATCGCCGATGGTCGCGCTCAACCCTGACCAGTGGAAATACATGAGAAACGATTCAGCCGGCAAGCTGTTCCAGTTCACCGAGTGCAAGATCATCGACAAGGACGAGGACGGAAACGGCGAGATATGCTTCCGCGGACCTATGGTCATGATGGGCTACTACAAAAACCCTGAAGCCACCGAGGCAAGCATGGAGAACGGCTGGTTCCATACAGGCGACATCGGATACCTCGACGCGGACAATTATGTCTACATCACGGGCCGCAAGAAGAACGTAATAATCGCCGCCAACGGCAAGAACGTGTTCCCTGAAGAACTCGAGGAGCTCATTGGCCGCAGCCCGTACGTATCGGAATGCATGGTATGGGCCGACGAGGACAACGAGGACAGGATGCAGAGGGGCATCTACGTGACCCTGCGTCCGGACATGGAGAACGTCAAAGAGGCTCTTGGCGACAGGGCGTCCGACGAGAGCGCTGTCAAGTCGCTTATAAGCAGCGAGATCGACAGGCTCAACGCCAACTGGCCTGACTGGAAGAGAGTCAAGCACATAATCATAAAGAAGAGCGAGTTCAACAAGACGACGGGCATGAAGATAAGAAGGTTCGTCGAGGAGAACAAACTCGCCGACTAGCAGGGAGCGGCGTGGCCGCATCCTGCAAGGGGTAAAAGGAATGAAAAAAAGACCAACACTGATAGTCGACCATAACAATCTCCGTCACAATATGAGGACGGTGGTCGGATGGTGCAGGGACGCGGGCATAGATGTCGCGGGAGTCATCAAGGCGACGACCGGCATGGCGTCGGCCGCGCTCGACTACGAAGAATGCGGCGCAAAATGGATCGCGTCATCGAGACTCGAGCAGCTGCAAAGGGCAAAGGATGCCGGCGTTAAGATCCCGCTCCTGATGATAAGAGTCCCTATGATATCCGAACTCGGGGAGATGATAAAAGTCTGCGACTGCAGCCTGCAGAGCAGCCTCGACACACTGAAGGCTCTCGAAGAGGAAGCCATTAAGCAGAACAGGACGCACAGCGTCATACTGATGGCAGACCTCGGAGACCTCCGAGAGGGCTTCTTTGAGAAAGAGGAACTGGTCGCGGTCGCTGAGTACGTCGAGAACAAACTCGACTGCGTGCATCTCGCGGGCATCGGCACCAACCTCGGCTGCGTCGGGTCGGTAAAGCCGACTGAAGAAAAGATGCTGATGCTGGCCGACTGGGCGGAGGCTGTCGAAGAAGCGATAGGAAGGCCTCTTGAGGTCGTGTCAGGCGGCGCTACATCCAGCCTGATGCCTTTGTTCGACGGAGTCATGCCGGCAAAGGTCAACATGCTGAGAATAGGAGCCGTAGCGTACTGCGGACCTACAGAAGACCTCCGCACATGCTACGGAAGGAAAGAAGTCGACGTCATGAGCGACGAGGCGTTCATTCTCGAGGCAGAGGTCATCGAGACCAACACCAAGCCGACCCACCCGATAGGAGAGCTCGGAGTCGATGCTTTCGGCAAGAAGGCGACATATGTCGACAGGGGACGCAGGAGACGCGCGATACTCGCGGTCGGACGTGCCGACTACGGCGACATAGACGACATCATCCCGCAGACAGAAGGCGCGGAAGTCACCATGGCGTCGGGCGACCACACGATAGTCGACATAGAAGATTGTAGGGAAGAGATAAGAGTGGGCGACGTGATGAGATTCAGGCTCAAATACTCAGCGATACTGAGGCTCACGGCAAGCGAGAACATAACGGTTGAAGAAAAATACTAGAGGAAAAGCAGAAGAGAAAGGAAGATAGCAATGGCAGCAAAGTCCAATGAAATGACCAGAGAGGGTTATGATAGTCTGAACGCGGAACTTGAACACCTGATAACAGTAGTTCGTAAAGAGAACGCGGAGAGGCTCAAAGAGGCCATCTCGCTCGGAGACATCAGCGAGAACGCCGAATATGACGCAGCCAAGGACGCGCAGGCTGAGACCGAGGAGAGGATATCCAACATCGAAGAGATCCTGCGTACGGCGGTCATCGTAGAAGAGACCGACGCAGACGAAGGCGACGACACGGTGCAGACGGGACGTACGGTCACGATCCAGGACATGGACACCAAGGAAAAGAGCACATATAAGATCGTAGGATCCACAGAGGCAGACCCTCTGAACGGCAAGCTGTCGAACGTCTCTCTCGTAGGCGGACATCTTCTCGGACACAAGGCGGGAGACAAGATCGTAGTGGCCGTTCCTGACGGTACTGTGAGATATAAGATACTGGAGGTCAAGAAATAATGGCTGACAATCAGAACAAGCCTCAGGTGCCTGCTGAAGAGCGCGAGCTCACCGAAAAGGAGATAGGCGAACAGAGGCAGATCAAGAGAAAGAAACTCGAAGAGCTCCGTGAGATGGGCAGGGACCCGTATCTCGAAGAGACCTTTGACGTGACGGCCTGGTCGAAGGACATCAAGGACAACTTTGATGCCATAGAAGACCAGGAGGTCAGAGTCGCCGGCCGTATCATGGCGTTCCGCCGCATGGGCAAGGTCGCGTTCGTCGACCTGCAGGACAAGCAGGGACGCATCCAGATATTCGTGGCGCGCGACAACATCGGTCAGGACGAGTACAACATCTTCAAGACCTATGACACGGGCGACATCCTCGGCATCACGGGCGAGGTCTTCATGACCAAGACCGGTGAGATCAGCGTCAGGGCGCGCGAGGTAAAACTGCTGTGCAAGTCGCTGCAGGTGCTGCCTAACAAGTGGCACGGTCTCAAGGATACAGACCTGAGATACCGCCAGAGATACGTAGACCTCATCATGAATGAGGACGTCAGGGACGTCTTCATGAAGAGGGCAAAGATCATCAGCACGATGCGCAAGGTCCTCGAGGAGGACTACGACCTCATCGAGGTAGAGACGCCGGTGCTCGGCAACATCGCGGGCGGCGCGGCTGCGAGGCCGTTCATGACCCACCACAATACGCTGGATATCGACATGACGCTCCGCATCTCGCTTGAGCTTCACCTCAAGAGGCTCATCGTAGGCGGACTCGACGGAGTCTATGAGATCGGCAAGGTCTTCAGGAACGAGGGCATGGACAAGAACCACAGCCCTGAGTTCACCTCGATGGAGGCATACAAGGCTTACGTCAACCTCGAGACCATGATGGATCTCATGGAGCAGGTGACATACAAGTGCGCGATGGCAGTAAATGGAACGCCGATCATAAAATACGGCGACAAGGAATTCGACGTGACGCCGCCGTGGAACAAGATCGACATGACCGAGGCGGTCATCAAGGTGACCGGCATCCCGTTCGACAAGATCGACAGCGATGAAGAGGCCATCGAAGCCGCGAAGAAGTACGGCATGACATTCGAGGACGAGTCCGAGTGGACGCGCGGAAAGATCATCGCCGAGATGTTCGAAGACTACTGCGAGGACATCCCGGGATTCCTGGACGGACCTTGCTTTGTCTGCGGACATCCGATCGAAGTATCGCCGCTCGCCAAGAAGGATCCTAAGGACCCTCGCATCACGAGAAGGTTCGAGTCGTACATAAACGGCTGGGAGATGTCGAACGCGTTCAGCGAGCTGAACGACCCTATCGATCAGTACGAGAGATTCGCAGAGCAGCAGAGGCAGCTCGACCTCGGCATCGACGACGAGGCCCATCCTATGGATACCGACTTCGTCAACGCTCTTGAAGTCGGTATGCCGCCGACAGGAGGCATCGGCATCGGAGTCGACAGGCTTGTGATGCTGCTGACAGACAGCGCAACCATCAGAGACGTCCAGCTCTTCCCGACAATGAAGCCGGAAGGCAAAGGCGGAGCGAAGAAGGAGCGCGTCGAGATCGATTTCAGCAAGGTAAAGGTAGAGCCGCTCTTCGAAGAGGAAGTGGACTTCGATACATTCAGCAAGAGCGACTTCAGAGCAGTCAAGATCAAATCCTGCGAGGAAGTGAAGAAGTCAGACAAGTTGCTGAAGTTCGTCCTGAACGACGGATCCGGCGAGGACAGAGTCATCCTCAGCGGCATCAAGAAGTACTACGATCCGTCTGAACTCGTTGGAAAGACTGCGATAGCGATCGTGAACCTTCCGCCGAGAAAGATGATGGGAGAGTACTCAAACGGAATGCTGATCAGCGCGGTCAATGAGTATGACGGAGAGGAAATGCTCAACCTTCTGCTCGTAGACGACAGGATCCCTGCAGGAGCCAAGCTGTACTAGAAAGCATGGGAAAGGGGTCAGAAACGACAATCTGGGGCAAAAGGAACGGTCTGAACGATCGCTTCGGAGAGCAGATTTGCTACCCCATATCGGCAGATACTACCCCATTTTTACCCCATTGCAATAACAAGATATAAAGACTTATGAAAGGGTTCAGAATCTCCAACAAGTTCATATAACAACTTATGAAGACTTATGACTACCCCACTTAAGTGAAAATCCCGGCATTATTTGCGAAAACAAGCAGATAATGCCTTTTTCTTTGCCTGGATTTGCACATTTGCTGGAGGCATCGGCATAGTTGAGCTCATCCCGTTAGTGTAATAGACTCAAGAAAACTATCCGAGCACAGAGGAGGCTGCAATGGCTGGTAATACTCAAAAGTTCAATTCACTTAGAAGGCAGCGCGAACTTGAGCGTGGCTGGGATGAAATGTCGAGCCTGGGAAAGATATATGTATCATCCGAAGTCATACTGTACTCCATTGAAGATATCAGACTAATGAGCGGATGGAGCGAGACAACAGTCCAGAAGCTCTTCAATGATCCCAAATTCCCGGCTATAGATTACGGGAAGCGAAAGCTAGTTGAAAACCATGCACTGATGCAGTATTTCTCCATAAGGCGTGAAAAGGCACGCGATACTTACTGGAGGTGACCGGAATGGCTGATAACTGGTATGTAGACGTATACAGGTATTACACAGACGCATCATATGCCAGGCCGCGCAAGATCGTTGATAAGCTCAAGCTCGACTGGCTTGATGCTGGAAGCATGTATTTTTCTCCGGAGGTCGTGTTTTTCAACAAGGAACAATTACAGGAAAGAAGCGGCTGGACCGAGGAGGAGGTAAGGCTCCTGTTCTTTGACAAGCGAGTCCCAACATGTAATTTCGGCAGAAAGGAAGTTGTTGAGGTTCATGCGCTCATAGAATTCTTTGCCAAGAAGGAAAGGATCCTGAAGGAACAGGAGATGTATTGGAACTCATTTGATCATGACAGAATTGCACGTTTGCAAAATCTGTAGACAGATCATTAAATATATTCAGAAGGAGGTAAGGCATCATGTTTAAACCAA
>JBGUKZ010000117.1:0-2109 GCA_045114795.1 Anaerovoracaceae bacterium | reverse complement strand
TTTTGAAGCCGAGACCATATCGAGGGCGATCTTGCCGTCTTTTGCGGTATCTACTATGAAGCCGGTCTGGGTGAGGATCATTTTCGCGATCTCCATGTTTATCGCGTTGTCCTCGACCAGAAGGATACGTTTGCCGGTAAAATCGACCTGCTTGTCTGAAATTCCGGCTTTTGAAAATTCGCTTTTTCTGATCTCGTCTTCGTCTGCGAGCTTGAATTTGAGCCTGATTATCACTTCGGTGCCGCTGCCTGGTGAGGTGAGGACTTCTATCGTTCCGTCCATGAGATCGACGATGCTTTTGGTTATCGCGAGGCCCAGGCCTGTTCCTTCGATACCGCTCTGGGTCGAAGTACGCTCGCGTTCGAATGCAGTGAAAATTTTCTCGACGAACTCTTTCGACATGCCGATTCCTGTGTCGCCGATACGCATTTCGTAGGAGCCGTAGCCCTCTTTTTCGCTAACGGTCTCATATAAGACTGCGGTGACTCTGCCGCCTGCAGGAGTGAATTTCAGCGAGTTGCTGACGACATTGAGAAGTATGCGGAGGACGTTCTTTCTGTCGCACCAGACATAGCTGTCGCGGACCTGCGAGGTGTGGACCGAAAAATCGATATTTTTTTCCTTCATCTGCTCTCTGAAAAGCGAGCGTATCTCGTCGAAGATCGTGCGCAGGTCTACCGGAACGAACTCAAGTTCGATCTTTCCGTTTTCGATGCGGCTCATCTCCAGAATGTCGTTTATCAGATCGAGAAGATGGTGGCTCGAAGTGTCTATTTTCGCAAGATAATCGTGCATGACTCCGGGATCTTTCTCGGTCATGGCGAGGGTGGTATATCCGATTATCGCGTTCATCGGAGTGCGGATGTCGTGCGACATGTTGAAGAGGAAACGGCTTTTCGCAAGGCTCCCTTCGACAGCGCGGATCTTCTCTCTCTCGATGCTTTCATGTTTTTTTCTGACTAAATTCTGGATATACGTCATGACGGCAAGACCGGTGAAAACGATGAACATCATCACTGTTCCGCTGTGCACGAGAATCGACTGTACCTCTGTGCTGCCGGCATCATAGAGCTGCTTGGATATCCACATCAATGCCGAATAAAAAAGCAGGGCAAAAAGGACAATGCCTGAAACCGACATGCCGCTGAATTCTGCGAGAGTCGTCTCGCGGAGAGTCCGCCAGTAGAAAATGAAACCGAGAAGGCACCAGAGCGAAAGGAGCAGGAACGCCTCGCTTCCCATCGTTTCGAAAGCTGTCATGCGCGGGACGATCTGGACGATTGCGAAAACTGCCGAAATTACGGCTCCGGCAAGGCCTATGACCATGACTGTGCGGTTGTTTTCAGCCTTTGAAATCTTGTATGCAGCGGCCGATGTGTAACCGAAACCTACAATCGCTCCGAAAGAGGTGAGGTCTACGAACCAGTTGAGAGTGTTCCTGCCAAGAAGCGAAAGAAGAATCGAGATCACCATTATGAAAAGTATGCTGTATGTCGTTTCTGAGAACTTTTCAGAGAGGATGTGGTCTTCAGCCATAGTCGAAAGTATTCGCAACGCTGCTCTGTAAGCGCCGATAATGCCCGTGAAAATCGCGGCGAGTGCCGTTATCGAGATAATGACGAGCCCGCTCTTGCCCATGTAAGCTGCAGCCGCGTTGAAAGTCGGAACTGCCGGAAGGCCGCGTAACTCTCCGAGAGCCGAAATATACTCTTTCCACGATGCGTACCCGTCGGGGACAAACGAAACTCCGACGATCGCCATGGCCGCATAGATAAAGCCTGCAACGATGATCGAGGTGAAAATTATCTTATTTGAATCCTTCATCTGAAATTTGAAGTGTGCAGTGTCGCAAGAGACCGCATCAAAGCCGACAAAAGCCCACGGAGCAAGTATCACGAGAGTGAAAATGCCGTAGGAGCCGCTTATATTCTCAGTCCCGAAAGATGTCAGAATGTCGCTGCTTAAAGCGTGCGGAATGCACATGACCGCGATCACAAGCACTCCTGCGAACATTGTGAGGGCTAAAACGGTAAAAAGTTTCTGGACAAAACGCTTCGCCTTGACAAGAAGAAAGCCGATCCCTGCGAACGCTGCCGTAGAAACCGCTAC
>JBGUKZ010000116.1:0-2953 GCA_045114795.1 Anaerovoracaceae bacterium | reverse complement strand
CATATGAGTACGTCATGATGAAGAACGAATCCGCTCCGATCCTTCTCGCCATGACATTCGTCACCATGGTCATCAACATGATCCTGCAGTACTACGTCATCAAGCTCGCCACAAAGATCAAGGGCATTGAAGACGCCAAGCGTGACGAGCGCGGCAAAGCGATCCGCAAGGAACTTGAAGAGCAGATGTTCTCCCGTACGAGCCTCATCGTTAACTATGAGGCAATGGGCAACAACCAGGGATTAAGCGAAGCTATCGGAAGGAACCTCAATTCATCCATCGACCCGCTTACAACTCTCCCCGGCCGTGACGCTATTACCGAGCGAGCTTATAAGCTCATCAGAGAAGATATCTCCAACATGCGCGAGAGCGACAATCCGGATCAGGTATGCCGTCCGTTCACGGTTATCTATCTGGCACTGGATCATTTCGATGTAATAACAAGATCCATCGGACATAAATCGATGGACCTCTTCATACAGAGCATGGCGCACCGTCTCCGTGAAGCTGCCGATCCTACGGATATGGTAGCGAGGATCGACGACGCCGACTTCGTTATCCTCTTCAGGAGAAGCCTTTCACCCGAAGCGGAGAAGAAGTATGCCGACAAGCTCGTAAAGGAAGCAGGCAGAGCCTTTGCGGCAGGCCTCGATTCTATGAACGCCACGATCTTCTACGGCACTTCTCATTACCCTGCAGATTCACGCCACGGCGGCGAACTGATCGCAATTGCCGAAGAGCGCATGAGCAAGGCTTCAGCAATCGCTGCAGGCAATCAGGAAGCTGACACTGAGAGAGAACCTCTTCCGGGCGAAGAGATATTCAAGGGCAAGAGCAAAGACGAGATAATCGCTGTTTTCGAGCGCGCCATAACGGACGGAAGCCTCCACATGGCATACCAGCCGTGCTTTACTGCAGACAGGAAGCTCACCGGCTTCGAAGCTTTCTTAAGATTCGAGAAGAACGGCGTCTCGATCCCGCCGCAGGTGTTCCTCGCAGCAGCTGAGAATGCAGGTTACATGCGCCGCGTCGGAGGTTTCTCGCTGGAGAATTCACTCGGCACGCTCGCCTATATCAACAAGATCGATCCCGATCTCACAATGAACATCAACATCTCGAATTACCAGCTCCGCGAGCCGGACTTCATCCAGGGGTTCCAGAACATCGTCTCCTACACGGACTGCAATGTTAAGAACCTCATTCTGGACCTTCAGGAAGAGAGCCTCATCTCGAGCCTTGCAGATATCAGGATGACGATCGAAGAGCTCGCCACGACAGGCGTTAAGATGGCGCTCGATAATTTCGGCAGAGGCTATTCCTCGTTCAATGCTATCCCGCTGCTCCCTGTATCTGTCTTAAAGCTCGACGGCAACTTCACATCCAACCTTGCAACAGATCCTACGGTGCGTATCCTTACGCGTTCCGCGATCACGCTCATGCATGACATCGACATCACCGTCACCGCTACGGGCGTCGGCCAGGAAGACCAGTTCGAGATCCTCGCCGGAAGCGGATGCGACAGATTCCAGGGCCTTTTCCTCGGCCAGGCGATAGCTCCCGATGACATCGAAGAGTTCATCTCAGTCCACTCGAAGTGACCGTCTTAACCCTCCCGTTTTTACCTCTATGCTATAATCACTCTATCTGATAAGGAGTGCTTGGGATATATGGCTGAATCAATCGTAACTATCGAGAAAGTCTCGCTCAAATACAAGAAGACCGTTCTGACCGACGTCACCATAACAGCTCAGAAAGGCGATGTTATAGGCCTCTTAGGACTTAACGGCTCAGGCAAATCGACTCTGCTCTCAGCTATCGCGGGCCTTAGAAGGACTCATTCCGGCACCATCAAGGTCGACGGCAAAGCAGGCTTTGTCACCCAGGAAAACGCCCTCATCGACGAGCTTACCGCCATGGATAATCTCAAGATGTGGACACCGTTGAGCAAGGCTGAGATCTTAAAGGCTCTGACCGACACCGAGCTCTCGATCCTCAAAGTAAACGAATTCATCGACCTCAAGGTCAAGCGCATGTCAGGCGGTATGAAGAAGCGTCTGGCGATCGCTTCAGTTCTCCTCAGCAAGCCCGATATCCTGCTCCTTGACGAGCCTCTGGCAGCACTCGACATTCCTGCCAAGAACGACATCATAAAGTTCATCGATTCATTCAGGGCAAAGGGCGGAACAGTCTTTATCGCAAGTCACAGCGAAGAGATGTTTAAGCACTGCTCGAAAATATATCTCCTCAAGGACGGCGTATCCACGCTCCTTCCTTCAGGCATCTCTCCCGCGGAGGCGCTTGGATGATAAAGGCATACTGCAAAAGAGTATTGCTTTTCCTTCCCTATGTACTGTGCTATTTCTTAGCACTCGGCATAGCGATGCTCGCGCTCGTCACGTATGCGTCGGAGTTCCTTTTCGAGAACAACACAGACAGCATCGTATCGGTCGCATGTTATGTGCCCGATGACGATTCTTACAACCAGCTCGGAATCGCGCTCGTGCAGAAGATGGACAGCGTCAAGCACACGATCGACATCAACCAGGTTAACTCCGAGAAAAAGGTAATCCGCCTTGTCGAGGACGGCGACGCGATCGCCGGCATCATCGTGCCCGAAGGTTTCATCGAGTCAATGGGAACACCCGAAGCCAAGCACGTTTCCGTAATCTACAGGGACGCGGATACATTTGAGGAACACATAGTAAATGACCTTCTCTATGCCATGAGCGACCTTCTCGGAAACACCCAGGCATCGATCCTCACGGCAGCCGAATATGCGGCAAACATGGGAATAGACGCATCGGAGATCTATGAGATCAGGAGCGACGTCCAGTCTAAGAGCTTTAGCTACGTAATGGACCGCAAAGCATTATTCCACAAGATCAACGCTGACGATATCGTCGCCAAATACGAGATCAGGGAGCGACTCACGGCATCCTACACTCTCTACATC
>JBGUKZ010000115.1:0-6658 GCA_045114795.1 Anaerovoracaceae bacterium | reverse complement strand
GAAGCACAGAGGCTTCGCGACAGCGGCAAGCGTCATCGCGGCACTCAGCACAGCCATCCTCTTCATCCTGACAGAGGACATGAGCCTTCCGATGGCCCTGACAGACAGATGGACGATCGTGACAGCAGCGATCCTCCTGACAGAGGCGGTCATCGCCATAGTCGCGAGAAAGGACGATGAGAAAGAAGACGACAGCGAGATGGCGGAAGCAAACGCGTAAACAGGAATCAACCTTCAATAACATGGGAACCTCCCCAAACAGGCCCCGGCTAAGCAGCCGGGGTCTTGTTTATTGCAGCCGTAATCGAATTGTTAATATTCGTCAATGAAAGCCAATGGGACACGCGATTTAAGATATAATCACTACGTATGAAAAACACGCAAAGGAAGGAGAAACGAAAATGAACGGCAACAATAAAACTGCGGCGATAGTGTCGTATATAACATGGATCGGGTTCCTGATCGCTCTCTGCATAGGCGACAGGTCCGACAGATACGTTTCGCATCACCTGAACCAGGCGCTGGTACTCAACATCCTGAGTATCGTGGGCGGTGTTCTCGAGGTCATACCTGTGATCGGAAGCATAGCGGCAGGTATAGTCTCGCTGGGAGTGCTGGTATTCTGGGTCATGGGCATTTACAGAGCGGCAACGGGAAGTACAGAGCCGCTTCCGCTCATAGGCGATATCCATCTTATCGGCTGATCGCGGCATCAGCGTGATATCAAGGGAGGAATAAAGGGATGAAAAAGAATGCTAAGGTATTGGTGCTCCTGATGACGCTTGTCATGGTATTCGCCATGGGCCTTTCGGCGTGCGGAAAGAGCGCGGAGCCGGATGACGGACAGAATCCGGTCATGAACTACGTCGGTAATTATGTCTGCGACAGAGCAAGTGTGTTCATCAGCGCTGACGGTGATGAAGGTGCGACAGCCATCGTCACATGGAGCAGCAGCGCGTGGGAAAACAGCAGCTGGATGATGAGCGGAACTTTCGATCCCGAGACTCTGCAGTTCGAGTACCATGACTGCGTAAGGACAGATTACACGTATGAAGAAAACGGAGACGTAAAGGAGCAGACGGAAGTCTACACCGGCGGGCACGGCTTCATGTTCTTTAAAGACGGCGATCCGATCACCCTTACATGGCAGGACGATCAGGAGAAGGTCGCGGACGGCATGGTGTTTGAGTATGTCGGAGCCGAGCCCGAGGGCGAGGGCACCGGAATGGCAAATCCGTGGAGCGACGCGGACTCGGCGGAAGCTGCCGCTGAGGGCGCCGGACTTGATGGATTCATGGTCCCTGACGGAGAAGCCATTATAAGTCTCGGAGAGGTCAAGGTAGACCAGTACAGATACATGGAAGGCATGGCAGAGGCAGACATCGAATTCCCGGCGGTATCCATGACCATCCGCAAGGGCAGCAAGGAACTCGAGAACGCCGAAGGAGATATCTCCGGCGACTACGGAGAGTACAAGTACAACTGGACACAGAACATCAAGGGTCTCGAGGTAAATTGCTTCGGAAACCGTGAGGGCGAAGCCACCAAGACTATCTGGAGCATTGAAGGCATAGACTACTCCATCACGGCTTACGGCCTTGGCGGCGATGAGGATTACGGCCTCTCGCCTGACGACCTGAACAGCCTGATCAACGGTATACAGTAAGAGCTGACGATAAAAACGACTATCAGAACGACTATCAATGAAAAACAATGAGATGCTGGAGCGGCTGTTCTTTAAGCTGCTTCCGGTACAGATCCTCATAGTCGCGATGGGCTCTGTCAATCTCATAGTTGACGGAGCGGTGGCCGGAAGGTGCGTCGACGCATCGACTGTCGGAGTGGTAGGACTGTACTTTCCGATGGTCAACGCGCTGACGGCCGTGGGGTCGGTGCTGCTCGGCGGAGCGTCCGTCCTCTGTGGAAGGGCTATGGGAAGCGGAGACCTTGAAAAGACCAGAAGCATCTTTACGATGGATCTGGGCGCGGCGCTGGCTGCCGGAGCTTTGCTTACGGCGGTCAGTTTTATAATGCCAGGAACCATAGCGGATATCCTTGGCGCGGGCAGCGATCTGAGACCGGCTCTCATTTCATACATTCAGGGCTACGCGGCGGGCATAATCCCGATGCTGCTCGCGCAGCAGATCGCGGTCTTCCTTCAGATGGAGCGGCAAAGCGCCCGGGGCTACGCAGGCATAGCGGGGATGGTCGCGGCCAATGTCATATTCGACATACTGTTCGTAGCCGTGCTTGGCAAGGGCGCATGGGGACTTGCCCTGGCGACCTCGCTCAGCAACTGGGTATATCTTATGATCCTGATCCCGTACTACCTGAGCGGCAGGTCGCAGCTCAGGGCGGGACGCGAATACAAAGACTTCAAAGTGCTGGGCTCCATGATAGCCGTCGGCGCGCCGGGGGCCGTCCTGGTGTTCACGCTCGCTATCCGGGGCATCGTGATAAACCGGATACTCCTTGCTTACGCGGGCAATGACGGACTGTCCGCTCAGTCGGCATTCAACATGATAAACGGGCTGTTCTACGCGTTCGCCATCGGCACGGGAGCTGCTCTCAGGATGCTGGCGAGTGTTTTCTATGGAGAAGAGGACGCGGACTCTCTCAGGCGGCTCCTGAAACTCGCGCTTACAAGATGCCTGCCAGTCTCGCTGGCAGTGAGCGCGGCCGCGGTGCTGGTGAGCAGTCCGGTGAGCGCCCTGTTCTTCCCTGACAGATCATCCGAAGTCTATGCTCTTACGCGCCAGCTCTTCATTATCTGCGGATGCTGCATCCCGCTCATAGTCCTTTGCCAGGCGGCGGCGAACTACCTGCAGGCATGCGGACACAACATTTATGTGAATATCCTGTCCGTGTTTGACGGGTTCTTCTCGATGGTCATTCCGTCTCTCATACTCGCCCCTAAGATGGGCGCTCCGGGCGTATGGCTCGCCAACCCTGTCGGCATCTTAATGACGCTTCTTCTTTCGCTGTGCTACGCGTGCATATTCAACAGGCGCTTCCCTCGCGGCGATGACCTGCTGATGCTGCGGCCGGGCTTTGGAGTGTCCGCCGGTGACCGTCTTGACATCCCGCTGCACAGCATGGCGGACGTGACGGATACGGCGGTCAGAGTGCAGACGTTCTGCAAAGAGCACGGACTCGACAACAGAACGTCATACTATGCCGCCCTATGCCTTGAGGAGATGGCGGGCAACGTGGTGGACCACGGATTCAACAAGGACGAAAAACACCACATGGCCGAGGCGCATGTGGTGTATAAAGACGGGAATATAATGCTTCGCATCAAGGATGACTGCATACCGTTCGATCCGATGGAGAGAGCGGCCATGTTCGATCCTGACGATCCGTTCAGGAACATGGGCCTGAAGATGGTCATCGATCTTGCGAAGGAGATCACATATCAGAATATGATGGGACTCAATGTCCTCACTATCAGGCTTTAGGCATTGGTTATGAGCGACAGGGCCTGTTCGATCAGGTCGTTGCTCTCGCCCAGCTTGTCGACCGCGTCGTGGATGAGATCCGCGGCCACGTCATCGAAGGAGTGCGCCAGGTCGTGGAGCTCCTCGGCGTGATGACGGTTGTGGTCGAGCATGTACTTCAGAAGAGCGAGCGCTTCCTCAGGAGAAGAAGCCGTCGCGTGGGTGTGGGTGTGACCGTGGTCGTGTTCATGCGGTTCGTGCGCGTGATCCGCGGCCGCGTTTTTATTTGTGTTGTCTGTGCACATTTTATGCCTCCGTTCAAGCTGTTTCTGTCATTCCCGCGGCCGTATGGCCGGGTGTTTCCTGCCCGTTCATTGTATCAAATATTGTGTTTTTTTGCAGTACTCACAACCCTATATAGGGGATATAAAAAAAGCGTATATCTTGTATCAAAAAAATACAAAAACCAAATCGCTTTGGACAGTTTCCGCCCTCCGTCAGCGTTGACACAATTATAACGAAAGCCTTAAAATTGAATCAGTAATATATATTGTAGGAAAACTGGTTGCTCCATGTGAGTTCCGCGGTTTTGCGCGTGCTGAAAGACATGGAAGCGGCACTTTCCTATGAGAGTTTTAAGAGAGGGAGAGGTAAGGTGACACATAATGCGTGACTTAAAGCATCTGATCTACTTTGAGGACCTGCTGCAGGAAGCCAACAACGAGCTCGTGCGCAAGGGCAAGGAAGACGGCAATCTGTGTCTCGGCTACACATGCTACTTCATGCCTGAAGTTCTCCTCGATCTGCCGGGCTGCTTCGCGGTAAGACTGAGAGCGCCTAAGTGCACGTCGCCTGACATGGCTTCGTATTACATGTCCGGCCGTACATGCCATTACGGCAGATCACTTCTCGAGAGAGCTCTGGAGGGCGGATTCAACTTCATCGACGCCCAGCTCGCGACAGAGACCTGCACGGTCACATGCAGATTCCAGGAGCATCTCGAATACATGGACGACGTTATCAATAACGCGACGTTCAAGACATCTTTCACGGATGTTCCGTTCAAGAAGAACGCGAACAGCATCGATCACTACAGGAAGCAGCTGAAGATCAAGGTCCTCGATTTCCTTGCGAAAGAGTACGGAGTCGACACATCTGACGAGGCCATCCTGAAGGCGATCGAGATCAACAACGAGGTGAACGATATCGTCAGAGCTATCGGAGATTTCCGCAAACTCGACAATCCGACGATCACAGGATACGAGTTCAGCGTTATCACACTGGTATCGATGGTATGCCCTAAATACCTCATTGTCGACAAACTCAGAGAGACGCTTGAGGAACTCAAGACAAGAGAGCCTGACGACAAGCCTAACTTCAAGATCAAGGTTCTGCTTGCGGGTTCCGAGAACGACGACCCTGACTTCATTAAACTGATCGAGGGATGCGGAGCTCTCGTGGTAGCCGACAGACACTGCTACGGCTCGCTCGAGTCCAGACAGCACATCGACGTCAAGGAGGGCGAAGATCCTCTGACAGCGGTCGCAAGACATTACCTGCTGACAAGCCAGTGCGCCAGATTCATGGAGCAGAGGGAGATGAGGCACCGCAAGAAACAGCTCGCTGACTACGCTAAGGAATACAAGGCAGACGGTATCATCGTGGAATCCAACAAGTTCTGCGAGTACTGGAGCTTTGAGAGAATGATCGACACGATCGTTCTGCCTAGAGACTTCGGATTCCCGGTATGCTCCATCGAGAAGGAGTACATCAACACGGCTTCCGGCCAGCTCAGGACAAGATTCCAGGCTTTCGTTGAGAGCGTAGAGCTCAAGAAGATCCAGGAGGGCAACTAAAATGAAGAAACCTGATTTCAGCAAACTTAAAGACCTCGACGTCAAGAAGGCTGCAAGGGACTTCTGGTATGGCAAGCCTCACGGTGAAAGACGTCTTGGCGACCTGTATATCCCTAAGACAGGTCTATATAAACACAGAGAGTGGCGTGGTTTCAAGGATACCATGTACTACTTCAACAACATCTGGCTGTACAACTACGGAATGATCGTGCGCGACCTCATGGTTTACGGCGGCGGCCCTAAGGGCGTTATCCAGTTCCTCAAGGGAACATGGAGATACAGATGGATGGGTCAGACATATCTGACCGTTATGCACTGGTTCGACAGATGCCTTGAGGGTATGAGAGGCGAAACACTCGCCGCTTCCGCATGGCACTTCAGAGGTATCGTAAGCGCATGCCTGTATCAGATCACCGGATTCTTCAACAGAGACCTCAACATCGGCGGAGATCCGGCTCTCAGAGCCAAGACGATCGGTACAGACGAGACAGTATGGGGCGGAGTCATCTATCCGTACATGGATCAGGGCGGCTACTACCTGCCGACACAGATGATCCCGTACTTCGTAACATGCCACTGCAACAACCACACAGTACTCAACTACATCGACGCGGTCCAGGCTTACGGACTTCCGGGCGACCCTTGCCCGATGTGCCAGGCCGAGGCCGGCATCTACATCGAGGATGATGTTCCTGATTCATACGTTGCTATGGTCACGACAAACGAGGCCTGCGACAGCTCGGTAGGAACATCCGTCATTCAGGACTGGATGATGAACAAGCCGCTCTTCGCGATGCCGCAGGTAATGCAGTTCGATGACGATTCCGTTCTCGAGAACTGCGCCAAGGAGATCGAGATGGCCTGGAGATTCATCGAAGAGCAGACCGGACTCGAGTTCCACTGGGAAGAGCTGAAGAAACACATCGAACTGCAGAACAAGCAGAACCAGTTCGAGAGAGAAAAATGGGACGTAGCCGCGAATACTCACAGCTATCCTATCAACGGCGTAGCTCAGGCTCTGTACAGGATCTTCTACTCGCAGTACGGCGAGAGACCTTTCTGGCATGATGTTGACGCCAAGGTCAGAAAGATCATGGAGAAGTGCGTGAATGAAGACATCAACACCTTCCCTATGACAAGACACAGAGTCATCGCGTGGTCTTGCGCTCCGCTTTACTACTCCGCATGGTGCACATGGGCCTACAACTGCTGGGGCCTCAACACCATCATCAACATGGACTCGCTGATGTTCGACCTGGATATCAGGACTGACACCTACGAGAACTGCCTGATGGATATCGCGAAATATCATGAGTGGGCTCCGATGAGAAGAATGGCTGTAGGCGGACTGCAGCACATCTTCGA
>JBGUKZ010000114.1:0-4741 GCA_045114795.1 Anaerovoracaceae bacterium | reverse complement strand
GACAGGCTTCCATGCTATACACAATTTCGACAAATAGGGAAAGCGTATAGCAACGCCGGCCATTTTCGAAGGTTTTGCAGTATATGTGCTATACGTTTTTCACTTTAACGAGGTTTCTTGTATAATACATTCAGGTATGCGGACTATCAGGAGGGACATAATATGAATTTTACTTCCAGTGAGACGGACTTTGTTCAGGAGAATGAGGCATACGTACCGGTGCCGGAAAGCTCGAAGCGCCGTCTCGAGACGATAGAGGATTTTGAGGCGGAACTGGGCAGGATGCGCGAAGCGGCGGCCGCGGAAACTAAGGCACAGCCCGGTGGCGCTATGCCTGACATGCGTCACTGTGTAATAAAAGGTCTTGACCTTGCCGGACGCGACCTGACGAATATCGACTTCAGGCGCTCCACTTTTGATGGCTGCAACCTTCGCGGGACCGATTTCAGCGGCTCTCAGATGGACAACATCGCTTTCTATGATAATGACCTGGTAGGGATGAAGCTTTGCGGCTGCAAGGCGCGCGGATGCAGCTTCCGCTTCCAGGATATGACTGATATAGACCTCAGAGGCGCCAATATCTATTCATCCGTGCTTGAAGACGCGATAAATCAGGACAAGGTGATCACCGATGACGAGACGAAGTGGTACCACATGCGCTGCCCGGAAGTGGGAGAGGCGTTTGTCTGCTGGAAGTGCTGCACAGACCTCAGGGTGGTAATGATGCTGGTGCCGAGAGAGGCTCACCGCTGCATGGCCACGATGGAGACGGGCAGGGCGGCAAAGGTCAAGGTGCTCAAGATAACGAGCATAGACGAGACCGAGAGCTACACATGGGCACAGTCGACGGTCGATCCGGACTTCTATTATGAAGTGGGCAAGTGGCTGGAGCCTGCGAACGGCTTCCAGGAAGACAGGTGGAAGGACAGTTCGCCGGGGATCCATTTCTTCCTCGACAGACAGCAGTGCATTGACTATCAGTCAAAATAAGGCCTGTTATAATGGCCTATTATAATAAAGAAAAAGAAGCAGGGGCGGGACCTTGCTTCTTTTTTGTGCAAGGCGTCAGATTGAAAGAGCCGTTTTTCCGCTGTATAATTGATTCAGCAAAATATCGTGTTTCTTCTATAATTATATAGAAGCTAATGATGGCGTAAGGGCATTGATCAAACACGGGAGCGCAGAGATGCGCTTCCGGTAACATGTAAAAGGGAGGAAATGCTTTATGAAAGTTATCATGTCCGGTAACGAAGCGACCGCTCGCGGAGCCTGGGAAGGCGGCGCAAGATTCGCTTCGGCATATCCGGGAACACCGAGCACTGAGATCCTCGAGAACATGCCTCAGTACGGAGAAGACGTTTACTCCGAGTGGGCTCCTAATGAAAAGGTAGCTACAGAGGCGGCGATCGGAGCATCCATTGCAGGTGCAAGATCATTCTGCGCGATGAAGCACGTTGGAATGAACGTAGCTGCGGACCCTATCTTCACATTCGCCTACACAGGCGTGACAGGCGGATTCGTAATGGTAGTCGCGGACGATCCGGGTCAGCACAGCTCGCAGAACGAACAGGACAACAGAAACACCGCTAAGTCGGCAAGGCTTCTCATGCTGGAGCCGTCTGACTCTCAGGAGTCGAAGGACTTCATGAAGAAGGCTTTCGCGCTTTCGGAGAGATTCGACATGCCGGTGCTCTTCCATGTCACCACCAGAACGTGCCACTCGAAAGGCCTCGTAGAACTGGGCGACAGAGAAGAAGCGGCTGTTCCTGATTATGAACCGAAGATCAAGAAATATGTAACAGCTCCTGCGAACGCCAAGGTGCTGAGAGCCACCCTTGAGGAGAGAGTAGCCGCCGCTAAGGCATTCGCGTGCGACTGCGAGTTCAACAGGGTCGAGATGCACGACACAAAAATCGGCGTCATCACATCCGGCATCTCATACCAGTACGCGAGAGAGACATTCGAAGACAACGCTTCTTATCTCAAGCTGGGACTCACGTTCCCGATGCCTGACGATCTGATCAGAGACTTCTGCTCCAAGGTAGACAAGGTCTACATCGTTGAGGAGATGGATCCATACATCGAAGAGCATGTAAAGATGCTCGGCATCGAGTGCACGGGCAAGGACGTCATTCCAAGGTATGACGAGCTCAACACGGACATCGTCAGAAAGGCATTCCTAGGCGTCGAGCCTGAGACATACACGACTGACATGAAGACCGTCGTAAGACCTCCGGCACTCTGCGCAGGCTGCCCTCACAGGGGACTGTTCTACTGCCTCTCCAAGAGACAGAAGAAGGGCGACCTCATGATCACCGGAGACATTGGATGCTATACACTCGGCATGGCTCCTCCGCTCAACGCGGTACATACCACCATCTGCATGGGAGCTTCGCTCTCGCAGGGCCACGGAGCATCCAAGGTCTTCAAGGCCGCGGGCAAGGCTACAAAGGTAGCGTCTGTAATCGGAGACTCCACGTTCTTCCACACAGGCGTAAACTCGCTGATGGATGCCGTATATAACAGCGGAAGCAACCTGTCGATCATCCTCGACAACCGTATCACGGGAATGACAGGTCACCAGCAGAACCCGGGCACGGGCTACACACTTATGGGCAAGGAAGCTCCTGAGGTAGACATCCCGGCTCTCTGCAGGGCTATCGGCGTAAAGGATGAGAACATCATCACAGTCAATCCTAATCACCTCGATGAAGTCGAAGCTGCTCTTGACAAACTCCTCGGCAAGGATGAGCCGACAGTGCTCATCACAAGATGGCCGTGCGTACTCAAGAAGTTCAGCCAGCAGGATATCGACGAGTTCCCGACACTGCACAAGACACAGTGCGTGATCGATCAGGACAAGTGCAAGAACTGCAAGATGTGCGTAAAGACCGGATGCCCGGCTCTGATCTCCACGAAGGAGAAGGTCGTCATCGACAAGACGAGCTGCAACGGCTGCACAGTCTGCAAGCAGGTCTGCCCGTTCAAGGCTATTGAGGAGGTGACAAGGTAATGAGTGAAGTAAAGAATATCCTCCTGGTAGGAGTAGGCGGACAGGGAACTATCCTGGCCAGCAAGATCCTGACAAGCGGCCTCATCAAAGCAGGCTATGACGTCAAGATGAGTGAGATCCACGGAATGTCGCAGAGAGGCGGCTCCGTATCCACACAGGTAAGATACGGCGAGAAGGTCTACAGCCCTATCGTAGGCAAGGGCTCTGCGGACGTTATCGTGGCGTTCGAAGAGATGGAAGCCCTCAGATGGCTCGACCACCTCAAGATCGGCGGCAAGATGGTCATCAACGACTATCGCATCCAGCCGGTGCCGGTCAACCTGGGCAACGCTGAATATCCTGAAGGCATCATCGACCACCTCAAGGAAAAGTGCGAGGTGCTGGCCTTCAAGGCTGCTGAAGTAGCGACAGAGCTCGGCAATCCTAAGGCAATGAACATCGTTCTTCTCGGAGCCCTCGTAAAGGCCATGGGACTCGACGATATCGACTGGGACGCTGAGATCGAAGCAAACGTAAAGGCCAAGTTCATCGACCTCAACAAGAAGGCTTTCCACGCAGGCTACAGCCTGTAGGACAAAGGCCGGTCCATACGATGAGATACCCGCTCTTGCGAGAGCGGGTATTTTAGTGGTAGTATAGTACGAACTTTGAAGGAGATAACAAATGAGAACATTGATGATGATCGCGAGTATCGCGATGGTGGGAGCCGGAATATTCTGTGTGGCCAACGGCAGCGCCGCGTTCCTTTCGGTGGCGTTCGTTATTGGTCTGGTCTTTGTGCTGCTCGGAGCGATCGAGCTGATAATCAGCAGGCGCGCCGATTTTGACGTCTCGGAAAAGAGCGTCGGCATCGCGAAGGACGGCATACTCATGCTCATCGTCGGCATCGTCATCCTGACCGGCAATGTCACTGATGATGTATCTGCGCAGATCCTGCTGGCTATGTGGCTCACGGTAGAGGGAGTTCTCGCGTTCAGGACCGAGTGGCTGGATATCATGGATACCGACTGGGGCCACAGAGTGGGCATCGCTATCAGCACGTTGATGCTGCTGTTCGGCGTATACATCTTCTTTAATAACTCCGCGTTAAGACTCAGCTCCACGCTCCTCACGGGCATATGCATGATCATACTCGGACTCAGACGCTTCTGGCAGTCTCTCGATATCGAGTATAACAAGCCGACTTTCGTGACCGGCAATGAAGAGAAGCTCATGGAGGCTCAGGAAGATGAAAAGCGCGCACTCGCCAAGGCAAAAGAGGGTATACGCGAGCAGAAGAACGCGCAGAGGCGCATCGCGAAGATCAAGGAAGACATGGCTGCCGAGAAGGACGCCATGATGAGCGCCGCGATCACGCGTCAGGAACGCGAAGCCGAGAGGGAATTGTCAGAATAAAGACGAAAAAAGTACAAGCGGGAACAAATTGTAAAGCCGCATATATAGTATATATATAATGTAAACAGTACAATCTGCGGGCCTTTGAGGGTCCGCAGAATTTTTTCAAAAAAAGTTTGAAAAAATTCAAAAAAAGTGTTGACCTGGGATATCCATTTTCATATAATAATGAAGCTGTCGCTCAGAGCGGCAACGGAACCTTGAAAACTTCATAGTGCAGAACAGGTCTTGAAAATACAGGGTCTAGGCCCTGAAATTTGAAAGACTTTGAAACAAAGACAAACAAGCAAAACTTGTTAGTCCTCGAAAATTCAAAGCACAATAATGACGCGA
>JBGUKZ010000113.1:0-1891 GCA_045114795.1 Anaerovoracaceae bacterium | reverse complement strand
ATCTCCTCGCCATAATAGACAAACGAGTTGCCGGTCATGAACAGGCTCATCGCGTAGGCCATTTTCGTGACAGGGCCTTCATCCGCGCTATAAAACCCCGCGCTTCTGGCCGTATCGTGATTCGTATAGAACGGCGCATCTACATAGTCCGGATTCGCGCTGCTATATGCTTCCTGCGCCAACAGCATTCCTTTGACGTAATCGGAAGCTGCATACGTGCCGTTCACGATGTTGACGATGAATCCGTTGTTGTTCGAGAACGGAAAATCGAACAGCGAATCGATCCCGCTCCCGTAGAGCAGCGCGATCTCGTTCCGGTCTGTCCACGCTTCCCCGACCAAATAGCAATCGGCCTTAATACTCCGCCCCGTCTCCGTAAGGAATCTCAGGAACTCTGTGTTGGCATCCGGATTTCCTGTATAGTAGTATGTCACCGCATCCAGCCGGAATCCGTCAACGCCTTTGCCAAGCCAGAAAGCCATGATATCCCGGATCTCTCCTCTTACGGCCTCGCTCGAAAGGTTCAGATCAGGCATCTCCGACCAGAATCTTGCCTCATAGTACCACTCGGTGCCTTCTAAATGTGCATACCCGTCCGACGGCTGCCTGGTGAAATTATAATAGTCGTAATACTTGCAATAGGACGTATCGGGTTCCCATCCGGAAGGGAGTTCGTGCAGATAATCCGATGCTGCCTTGAACCAGGCATTGTCATCCGAAGTGTGGTTCAGCACAAGATCCATGTACACGCGGATGCCCCGGTCGTGGCACTCTTGGAGCAGGGCTTCATAGTCCTCTAATGTGCCGTACACCGGATCGATCGCATAGTAGTCGTCCACATCATATTTGTGATATGTCGACGATGGATGCACAGGGGTCAGCCAAATCGCGTCAAATCCGAGGTCCTGAATGTAGTCCAGTTTGGAACGGATGCCATTCAGGTCGCCGATCCCGTCTCCGTTCGAATCGCAGAACGAATAGACAAAGATCTCATACGTCGTGCGGTATTTATCATCTCTGTCCACCCGCGTCAGGTCCTTGTTGAAATCCAGCATCTGGACAGCAGAAACAGCGGGCTGTCCGCCCGCTGTCTGATCTGTATTTGGATCTTTGCCGCATCCTGTAATACACAGCATTGCGCAAAGGATCATGCATATTGCTCTCTGTAATTTTCTCATCCCTTGACTGCTCCTGACATGCCTTCGACATAGAACCTCTGCAGATAGAGGAACAGAATAGCGATCGGGAGCGAGATCAGCACCGCGCCTGCTGCGAAGCAGGTGTACCACTGATAGATGTACTCCTTCTGCAGCATGTTCCACAGGCCGATAGCGACCGTGAACTGGTCGGCATTCGCCCTGCACAGCACCTTCGCGAAGATGAAGTCCACCCACGGCGCGATAAACGAGGTCATGATGGTATAGATGACGATCGGCTTGGACAGCGGCATTGTGATCTTGGTGAAGATCTGCCACTGTGTTGCGCCGTCGATGACCGCCGCTTCATCGATCGCTTTGGGTATCGTGTCAAAAAAGCCCTTCGATATCTGGAATCCCAGACCGGTGCAAGCGCTGTAGACGATGATCAGACCAATCCTTATGGAAGAGCCTTCCGTAAGTCCCATGGCCTTCAAAATGAAGTACTGCGCGATCATTGTCATGAATCCCGGGAACAGGCCCAGGATCATCGCGATGTTCATATACGGTTTACGGAATTTGAAACGCATCCGGCTGAGCGAATACGACACAGACAGCACGAACGATGTGCTGATGCAGCAGCTGCAGATGGCGATGATCAGCGTGTTTTTGAACATCCGCGGGAAGTTCAGGACGTTCCTGTCCGTAAGGAGCTTCACATAATTGTTCAGCGTGTATGCCTTGGGCAGGAATGT
>JBGUKZ010000112.1:0-1508 GCA_045114795.1 Anaerovoracaceae bacterium | reverse complement strand
AATGAGCAAAGATCATGAATATATAAAAGAATTGTTTGACAGCGACGATATCAAAGCCCCGGAGAGCCTTTCCGAGGAGAACATGCTCGCCATGCTCAATGCGGCTGATGAAAAAGAGTCCGCTGAGGATAATGTAATTAAAGAAAAAAGCTTTGAACCTAAACGTGCCAAAGCGCGTCCTTCGCTCAAGCGCTGGGTCGCAGTTGCAGCCGTCGCAGTCATAGCTATCTTCGGGATCAGCGGACTGAGAGACATATTGACTGCGCCTCCTGACACCTCGATCGTCGGAGACGAGCTGTACACCTTCAAAAGCGAAAAAGAGATAGAAAGGCTTCTCAAAAGTCTTGACGGTGATCAGGGACATGGCCTCCTGAGGTTTGGCAAAGGAACCGTTGACGAAGACCTTGTGGAATATGAAACGGACGGAACGGACGGAACTGCCGTCCTCGAGGATTCCGAAGCCGTCACTAACTCAGAGACTCCAAAATCAGCAGCTACCGGAACGACAGGCGCCGCAGGGGGACATTCAGAGACATATCTGCAGGTCGATGATGTTGATGAGGCAGATATCGTCAAGACTGACGGCAAATACATTTATTACGTAACGGATAAGCGCGAAGTCGTCATACTCTCAGCTATAGACGGTAAAACAAAAAAACTGTCCACTATCGGAAGTGCAGGAGTCGAGAACTACATAAACGATATATACGTTAAAGGCGACAGGCTCATAACTGTCGGCACTATATACAAGGATGACAGCGACGAATCCTCTTCTGGCATCGTTGTATACGACATCAGCGACCGCAGCAAGCCTGAAGTCCTGTATGATTTCAGCCAGACAGGAAGCATACTCTCGAGCCGGATGGTCGGAGACTTCGTATACCTCGTGACAAACGACTACGTTTACAGAGGCGGGCGTGCAGTACCTATGTGCGGCAGCATTGAAGACCTGAAGAGCCTTGACGCAGCACAGATCTGCTGTGTTCCGGATCCGCGCACTTCATCATACATCGTGATCAGCGCGATCGACACCGCTTCAGGAGCTCAGGGCAGATCTGCCACAAAGGCTGTCTTCGGAGCAAGCGATCAGATCTACTGCAACGACCACAATCTCTACTGCACCTCCATGGAATGGCCTGACGATAACGAAACTTTCTATACACGCATTGTCCGTGCAAATCTGGACGGTCTCAAGGTGAAAGTCGATGCTACCACTACTGTCCGCGGATATGTCGATTCCCAGTTCTCCATGGATGAGCGCGACGGATACTTCCGTATAGCAACTACTTCTGAGCGCGCAGGGATCGATGTAAACAATCTGTTTGTACTCGACACAAAGCTTAAGGAAACCGGCAAGGTCACCGGATTCGCCCGCAATGAGAGCATCAAAGCCGTACGTTTCATCGGCAGCAAGGCGTATGTGATCACTTACGAAGCGATCGATCCGCTCTTCATAATCGACCTGTCGGACCCTTCAGCTCCTCGCATAGAAGGCGAAGTAAAGATAG
>JBGUKZ010000111.1:0-7292 GCA_045114795.1 Anaerovoracaceae bacterium | reverse complement strand
CCGTTAGAACTGGAGGAAGCCGCCCTCATTGACGGCTGCAGTAGATGGCAGACCTTCTGGAAGATCGTCTTCCCGCTGCTCAAACCGACAGTCGCGACAGTGGCCATCATCGATGCTATGGCCTTCTGGAACGACTACCTCCTGCCAAGCCTTGTGCTGACAGATAAGGAAATCTACACGATTCCGATCGCTACGCAGGCATTCTACGGAACGTATTCCACGGATATCGGTCTGGTAATGGCGGCGCTGCTGCTGGCCATGCTGCCTATACTCATCCTGTATCTCTTCCTGCAGAAATACATCGTTGCGGGAGTTACTGCGGGAGCTGTAAAGGGCTAATCATAAGTTTGCAAAGGTAAGAACTGATAATCGATGGATAAATTCTTTGACTCCGGGAACCCGGTGATGAAGTTTCTTGCAAGACTGGTGGACCTTGCGGTACTCAACATTTTCACGGTACTGTATTCCATCCCGCTGGTGACTGCCGGCGGAGCCATGGCGGCAATGAATCACGTGCTGCTGCACCTTGTAAGAAAAGACGAGACATATGTTATAAGGATGTTCAAGGACTCCTTCAAAAAGAATTTCCGCCAGAGCATACCCGAGGGACTGCTGGTGATACTTATCGGTATCATAACCGCGGTCGACATGTGGGCTCTCCACGGATCCGAGTCAAGGCTGATGACTCTTATGATGATCATCATCACGATAGTCGCGGTATTCATATTCGTAACGGCGGTATACATGTTTGCCCTTCAGGCGAGATACGAAAACACCGTGAAGGGAACGATCGTGAACGCGGTCAGACTGTCGCTCGGCAACCTGCCGAGAACAGCCGGCATGGCGCTCGCGTGGATCGCCTGGGTGCTGGTGCTTGTCTATCTGCATAAGGCCGCGCCTCTGGCGTTTCTGCTCTACGGATTCACTCTGCCGGGTTACCTCTGCGCGATGCTGTATGACGGCATATTCAGAGACCTGGAGGAAGAATGACGGATATCAGTCAGGACCGAACAAGTATATTGGAATAAAAGGAGAAAAATAAATGGCAAGTTTATCATTAAAACACATTGAGAAGATCTACGAGAACGGCTATCACGCTGTTCACGATTTCAATCTCGAAGTCGAAGATAAGGAATTCATTATCTTCGTAGGACCTTCCGGATGCGGAAAGTCCACAACTCTGCGTATGATCGCCGGCCTCGAGGACATCTCCGAAGGAGAATTCCTCATCGACGGCGTCAAGATGAATGACGTAGAGCCTAAGGACAGAGACATCGCTATGGTATTCCAGAGCTACGCTCTCTATCCTCACATGACAGTAAGAGACAACATGGGATTCGCGCTCAAGCTCAGAAACGTTCCTAAGGAAGAGATCGACAAGAAAGTCGATGAAGTAGCCAAGATCCTCGACCTCGAGAAGCTGCTTGACAGAAAGCCAAAGGCTCTCTCCGGCGGACAGAGACAGCGTGTAGCCATGGGCCGCGCGATCGTAAGAAACCCTAAGGTATTCCTCATGGACGAGCCTCTGTCGAATCTCGACGCCAAGCTGAGAGTACAGATGAGAACAGAGATCGCCAAGCTCCACGAGAGACTGGGAACAACGATCATCTATGTAACCCATGACCAGACTGAGGCCATGACTCTCGGTACACGTATCGTAGTAATGAAGGACGGTATCGTTCAGCAGATCAACACACCTGAGCATCTTTACAACAAGCCTTGCAACCTCTTCGTAGCAGGCTTCATCGGATCGCCTCAGATGAACTTCCTCGACGCTGTTGTCGAGATCAAGGGCAATGACGCGTTCCTGCATATAGGAGACGATGTTCTGAAGATGCCTGCTGATAAGGCCAAGATCCTTAAGGACGGCGGCTATGACGGCAAGACAGTCGTATTCGGCATCCGTCCGGAGCACTTCGGTGACGGCAGAGGTCAGGAAGGCAAGCAGAACACTCTCAAGTGCAAAGTCGAAGTACGCGAGCTGCTCGGCGCGGAAGTCTTCCTCTATGGAGACATCAACGGCAAGCAGTGCACAGCCAGAGTCGATCCTGAAGTCGACCTCGTGAACGGAATGGAAGCTACATATTCAGTGGATATGAGAAAGATCCAGCTGTTCGACAAGGAGACAGAAAAGAGCCTTCTCTGGGCTGAATAGCCAGCGGACAGAGTAATGACAGGGGCTGCCGCTTTCATGTGGCAGCCCCGACGCATTTTTGAACACATCGCGCAGCCGGAATGTCGCTGCGTATCCGGATATGAGCATACGGTATATAGAAGAAACAAGACAGATAATACTCGAGACAAATAATACCGGTTATCATATGAAGATTGACCGGCTGGGATACCTTCAGCACATGTACTATGGTCCTAAACCGGGACAGGATGACATGTCGTATTCCTTCCGCTATTACGACCGGGGATTCTCCGGCAATCCGTACGCCATGCGGGACGACCGCACATATTCTCTCGATTCCATGGCGCAGGAATACACTTCTTTCGGCGTTGGCGACTTCCGCGTGAACAGCATTGCGGCGTCATGCTCCGACGGGAGCCGCTGCGCGGAATTCAAGTATGTCTCGCATGAGATAATCGACGGCAAGTACAGCATACCGGGGCTCCCTTGCGTCTATGATGAAGACGGGGAAGCGCAGACTCTTATCGTGACGCTCAGAGACAGCGCCGCTAATATCGGGATAAAACTGTATTACGGAGTGTTTGAAGATCTTGACGTGATCACAAGATCAGCGCAGATAATCAATACAGGCAAGGAGATGGTATGGCTGCGGAAGGCGTCGTCGATGTGTCTTGAACTGCCGTACGGCAGCTGGGACATGATACATTTCCACGGAAGGCACTGCATGGAGCGTCAGATGGAGCGCGTCAGGCTGTTCCACGGTATACATACCCTGGTCTCCGGACGGGGGATGTCGAGCCATCAGCATAACCCTTTTGTGATGATCTGCGATCATGAAGCAACGGAAGACAGCGGCGCGTGCTACGGCATGATGCTCATGTATTCAGGCAACCACAAGACTGAAGTCGAACTCGATCAGTTCGAGAGCGTCCGGGTGGTGATGGGTCTGAATGACGACAGGTTCCGCTGGGAGCTTGAACCCGGAACATCGATTTATACCCCTGAAGTGATACTGACATACGCGGATGGACTGACAGCCCTTTCGCATAATTATCACCGCGTCATACGCAATAATGTCGTACGCGGCAAATATAAACTGAGCCATAGACCTGTCCTGGTCAACAACTGGGAAGCGACGTACTTTGATTTCACCGAGGAAAAACTGCTCGGAATAGCGCGCAAAGCCAAAGAGCTGGGCATCGAGATGCTCGTGCTCGATGACGGCTGGTTCAGAAACAGAAAAGACGACAAGGCCGGTCTCGGCGACTGGGTCACCGACACCGAAAAACTTCCGGACGGGCTGAGCGGCCTGATCTCGAAAGTCAAAGGAATGGGTCTTAAGTTCGGCCTCTGGATAGAGCCTGAGATGGTCAGCGAAGATTCCGATCTTTTCAAGGCGCATCCTGACTGGGCGCTGACGGCTCCGGGCCGCGCGCCGATGATGGCGCGCAATCAGCTCGTACTAGACCTGTCAAACAGGGAAGTGCATGAGTACTTATACGAAACCATTTCCGGATTGCTCCGGAATAACGATATAGATTATATAAAATGGGACTTCAACCGCCCGATATCCGACGTTTACTCTCACTCGACACCGTCCGCCAGACAGGGGGAAGTGCCTCACCGCTATTACCTGAGTCTTTATGAACTCTACGACAGGCTGACAAAAGAGTTCCCTGATGTGCTCTTTGAAGGCTGCGCGGGCGGAGGCGGACGCTTTGACGCGGGCATGCTGCAATATTCTCCGCAGATCTGGTGTTCTGACAATACCGACCCGGTGGCGAGGCTCGCGATACAGTACGGCACGTCGTTCGGATATCCGTCCTCAACTATGGGAGCGCATGTGAGCGCGTCTCCGAACCACCAGACAGGCAGGGCGACGCCTCTGTCGACCAGGGGAGTCGTAGCGATGGCGGGGACTTTCGGATATGAGCTCGATCTGGATAAACTCACGGATGAGGAATGCGAAGAGATCAAAAAACAGATAAAGAAATATAAGGAGATAGAACCTGTCGTTCACGACGGCAGTCTTTACAGACTGAGCGATCCGTCTGTAAACAGCAGGTACTACTGCTGGGAGAATGTGAGTCCGGACAGGAGCCGCTGCATACTCAGCGTCGTCGTCACCGATCCTCAGGCGAATTACACCCTGGTCCATGTAAAGCTGAAGGGGCTGGATCCGGACGCGCTCTATTCCGTAGGCGGAGAGTTCGAGTGCCGCGGAAAGACGCTGATGCAGAACGGATATACCTTCCCTCAGCTGACGGGAGACTATCCGGCGCGGCAGGTAGACATATATAAAATTTGAGGGAATATAAGTTGATCAGTGAGAAATTAAAAAAAGTAAGAGAATATGAAGAAAAGGCGGAAGCGCAAGTCCCTGAGACCGACAGACCGCTTTACCACTTTTCGCCGCGCACAGGATGGCTGAATGACCCTAACGGGTTTTCCTTTTACAGAGGCGAATACCATCTTTTCTATCAGTATCATCCAAACAGTCCGTACTGGGGACCGATGCACTGGGGACACGCGGTAAGCAGCGACATGATAAGCTGGGAGTACAGACCGTGCGCGATGGCTCCGGATACGGAATATGACGGGTCCGGATGCTTCTCGGGCACCGCGGTGACGCTGCCGGACGGCAGACAGCTTCTGATGTACACAGGCTGCGGCGACAGCCGCGAGGATCCGCTCGGCAAGGGCAGATGGCTCCAGACGCAATGCGTGGCTGTATCGAAGGAGACTGAGGACGGCGTCGAATATGAAAAATACGAAAACAATCCCGTCATAAAAGCGGATGATCTTCCTGAAGACTGCGATCCTTATGAATTCAGGGATCCGTATATATGGCGCACTCCTGACGGCACATACAGATGCCTCGCCGCGGCAGGCAGGACGGGCGAGACAGGTGAAGACGGGAACTATCTGCATGAAAAAGGAACGCAGCTTGTGATGTTCAGGAGCAGTGACTGCTTCAGCTGGGAATTCGACAAGGTCCTGTTTGAAGACCGCCGCAGGATAGGCGTCATGTGGGAGTGTCCCAACTTCTTTGATCTGGACGGCAAACAGATACTGATCGCAAGTCCTATGGACATGCATGCCGAGGCTGATGAAGCGGTCGGATCGGTAAGATTCCCGCAGGGAAGCAATGTCTGCTGCATCGCGGGCAAATACGATGAAGAGGCGGAGATATTCACTCCCGACGGAGGGTACGAGCCGGTAGACATAGGCCTGGACTTCTATGCTCCGCAGGTGATGGAAGCTCCGGACGGCAGGCATATCATGATAGGCTGGATGCAGGATCCGAAGTACGGAAACTTCGCGGACTCGGGCGATGACCTGACAAGGCCGGGACTGCAATACGCAGTTCCTGCAGCGGATCCGGATGGATACATCCACGGACCGGCCGGCTCGCGCATATTCGGGCAGATGACCATACCGAGAGAACTCAAATACAATGACGGGAAGCTGTACCAGTGGCCCGTCAGGGAGCTTTGCGAATACAGAAAGAGCAGACTGGATCATGACGGGGTGCTGCTCAGGGATGAGGAGCGCAGTTTTCACGGTATATCCGGCAGGTCGGTAGAGCTGGAAGTTGAGATCGCCCCGTATGAAGTGGGAGCTCCTCTCTACAGGGAGTTCACCATAGATTTCGCAAAGGATGATGATCATTTCATCAGGCTCAGCTACAAGCCGGCCAGATCGCTTATCACGATAGACAGAAGCCGAAGCGGCCAGTGCAGCGAGATCACTGCCAGAAGAAGTTACAGGGCAAAGTATTCAGACGGCTGTCTCAGCCTGAGGATATTTATAGATAAATGGAGCGCCGAGGTGTTCGTCAACGGAGGCGAGCAGGTGATGACGCTGACATACTACACGCCGCAGGAAGCGGACGGGATCAGTTTCGGAGCCACCGGCAGCCTCATGATGGATGTGACCGCATATCAGCTGAAGGGAAGAGACAGGAGGAGATAAATGGCAAGCGGAAGGATGGAATTTCATTCGCAGTCGATAATGCTGCATACTAACTTCAGTTTCATACTGCCCAATGACGTGGAGATGGATGAGGTCCGTGACAAAAGGCATTACGACCGTGATCCGGTGAACCTTATACTGCTGCACGGGCTCACGGGCACTGATACCGACTGGCTTTACGGCAGCATGGCCCAGTGGATGGCGATACAGTACAACCTGAACATATTCATGCCTACGACCGGCAACTCGTTCTATCTGGACAAAGGCTACAAGGGGGCGAATTACAGGGAGTTCATAACCGAAGAACTGCCCGCATATTTCGAAAGGACTTTTGGTATAAAGATGACGAGGGAAAACAGCGTGATCGGAGGACTCTCGATGGGCGGCTACGGTTCGCTGTGCGTGGCGCTTTCACATCCCGAAAAGTTCAGAGCCTGCATCGCGCTCTCTTCAGCGCTTATAACAGGAGGGATCGCGGCGGGCAGCCTTGACGGCACTGTGCCGCCTCAGATGGTCGCCGGCATGTTCGGTGACCCGGAAAAACTGACGGAATCTGATAAAAACCCGGAATACCTGTATAAAAAACTCAAAAAGGAAGGCCGGGACATACCTAAAATATATTTTGCCTGCGGCACCGACGACAGCCTCATCGGTCCTAACCGCAAGCTGAGAGACTTTCTGGCTTCTGAATCCGCGGACTTTGTTTTCGAAGAAGGTCCGGGACGTCACGACTGGGCGTTCTGGAACGAATATCTGGACCGCGGGATACGTGCAGTGCTGGAAGTGTGACAGAGGAATAATATATAATCACCATGTGACAGGAGGGAATCATGGCAGAAATCATTACACTGGGAGAACTTCTCATAGATCTTACACAGAGAGGAACGGATGAAAACGGCAACGGTGAATTCACCGCGTTTCCGGGCGGAGCTCCGGCAAACGTCGCGGTGGCCGCGTCCAGACTCGGCGTTTCAGCGGGTTTTATTGGCAAGGTCGGAGATGACGCTTTCGGGCGCAGCCTCGCGGACACACTGAAGAAAGATAAAGTAGATATCAGCGGCTTATACTATGATGACTATCAGCCGACGACCATGGCGATAGTTTCGGTAGATGAAAAAGGCGAGCGTGATTTTTCCTTTTACAGAAAACCGGGCGCTGATACCCAGCTGACCGTTGAAGAGGC
>JBGUKZ010000110.1:0-2145 GCA_045114795.1 Anaerovoracaceae bacterium | reverse complement strand
CGCTGCAATTCGTGTTCTTTGCAACGATTTACGGACTGATTTATTGTTTTCGAAAACTAGTACGTAAATACAGCCTTCAGTGATGCCACATTCTGAAAAAATTACGGACTAAAAAAGCTATTCCGCATTTTAGTCCGTAAGTTATTAGTCGATAGTTTATTAGTCGGCAGATTAGTAAGCTGAATTACCTGTCCCCGTAGTAAGTGTCGTCGTCGCTGTACCCGCCGACATAACTGATGTTGAATATGATCATCGGGCGGCGGCCGGACTTGGAGTATACGAAGTTCTTGATCTGCTCTCTGAAGTTGCGCTTCTGAAGGAACGCCTCAACGCTGCCGGCTTTGTTGCTGGCCTGCTTTAAGAGATCGTCGACCTTGTCGGAAATGAGCTCGTAGAGGACATCCTGGTTCTCGTCTTCGTCGAAGCAGCCGATGGAATTAACGGCAGGGGAGCAGGCGAGGTCGCCTGTTTCTTCATCGACCGTGATCGCGATAGCGAGGCAGCCGTCCTCAGAAAGGTGGATTCTGTCTGAGAGTACTCTGTCGTCTGCGTCGACCGTGCCTGTGCCGTCGATCAGGACGGGCGCTGCGGGAACGTGGTCTGCGATCTTTGCTTCGTCGGAAGTGAGCTCCAATACGGCGCCGTTCTCGAGGATGCAGATGTTGTCTTCGTTCATGCCGAGGCTCTCAGCCATTTCCTTGTGGAGGCAGAGCATGCGGTATTCACCGTGAACGGGGATGAAGAACTGCGGCTTGATAAGGGTGTGGAGCATCATGAGCTCGTCCCTGTATGCGTGGCCGGAGACGTGAACGTCTGCCAGCGACTGGTAGATAACGTGCGCGCCCTTTTTGTAGAGCTCATTGATGACTCTGTAGATAGGCTTCTCGTTGCCCGGGATAGGGTCAGCGGAGATGATGACCGTATCGCCCTTAGTGATGTCGACGGAGCGGTGAGAAGAATAAGCCATACGTGTAAGAGCACTCATCGGCTCGGCCTGTGAGCCTGTCGTGAGCACTACGATCTTGTTGTCGGGATAGTTGTCGATCGCATCGATGTCGATCAGTGTGTCGGGCTTGATGTCGATGTAGCCCAACTGATTGGCGATGTTGAAAACCTGGACCATCGAGCGGCCGGAGAGACAGACGTGGCGGCCGTATTTCTCGGCTGCGGTTATTATCTGCTGCATTCTGTGAACGTGTGATGAGAACGTTGCGACGATGATTCGGCCTTCAGCCTTGCGGAAGAGGGACGAGAACGCTTCACCGACATGCTTTTCGGAGGGCGAGAAGCCGTCGATCTCGACGTTCGTGGATTCGCACATGAACATGAGAACGCCTTCCTTGCCGAGCTCGCCCAGACGCTGAAGGTTGATGGTCTTGCCGTTGATCGGCGTGTAGTCGATCTTGAAGTCGCCGGAATGGACGATGCGGCCGACGGGCGTGTTGATGCAGAGCGCGTAGGAGTCTGCAATCGAGTGGTTAACTCTGATGAATTCGACGGAGAATGCGTTGCCGAAGCGGATGATGTCGCCGTTCTTGCATGTGGAGAGCTTCAAGCCTTCCATCGGGACGTTCTTGTCCTGGAGCTTTAACTTGATGAGCTCGATAGCCATCGTACCGCCGAAGACAGGGCACTTGAACTCCCTTAAGAAATAGGGGAGAGCGCCGATGTGGTCCTCGTGACCGTGTGTGATGATGATGCCCCTGAGCTTCTCGTGATTACGTCTGATATATGTGAAATCAGGGATCACGCAGTCGACGCCGGGCATGTTCTCTTCAGGAAAGCTCATGCCGCAGTCGACGATGATGATGTCGTTGTTGTATTCAAAGGCGGTCATGTTCTTGCCGATCTCGCCGATACCGCCTAAGGGAATGATCTTTACGGGATTCGTGTTCTTGTACTTCGGGTCTTTGTAACTGTGTCTTTTCGAATTGCTGCTCATAATTGTTCCTTCTATAAAAATACAAATACTTTCCGCATCAAGTTCGCGAAAAGCATTTGGAGATAGCTGTTTTACTTCACTACGGAAACGTTGCGGTAGCAGGTAGCGTGGTTACCTGTCTCACCGTCTTCTGCGTAGATGTCTATGATGTAGCCCTTAACTGCGCCGCCCTTGTCTTCAACGGTATAATAGCCGTCGTAGCC
>JBGUKZ010000109.1:0-2985 GCA_045114795.1 Anaerovoracaceae bacterium | reverse complement strand
GCTTCTTTTTGAACTTTACAGTCAGCGCGAAGATCATGAGCGCACCGAACCCGTAGATCGGGATCCACGGTCCGAACGTCGTGCCGCGCTTATAATATCCGCCTTCGTAGATAATGGTGCAGGCCGTCTCATAGATGAAGCCGATAACACCTGCCATCGTAAATGTCAGCAGGAGTAACGGAATAAGCTTTTTGGCGGGAGTTTTGGTCAAGTGGGGGCTCCTTATGAGTGGATGGGGGTTGAGGTTTCTGTGCTGCCGGCCGGCTGTGCTGCGGCCTTGCCGTCATCTGCCTGCTCAGCGGCCGCACCCTCGTCCTTTGGCCTGTAAACGTAGTGGATCTTCTCGTAATTACTGTTTTTCGCGCGCTCTGTCATGGCCTCAAGCGTCTGGTCTCTCAAGACCTCCTTGCGCTTGTCCATCGGCAGGTTCATGTCCGGAATGAAGGGCCCGTCGACATAAACGACCGTCCTCGCGCCGGGCAGGATCTTGCGCTTCTGCCATGTGGTCGTGAAGGTGAACACGGGCTTGCCGGATTCGGCAGGGTAATGCAGTGTCGCAGGCTTAAAGGGGCGGATGCCCGTATACTGCGGCCAGATGTGCGCTTCAGGATAGAGCGTAATGATGTGGCCCTCATCCGCGTGCTGTTTCATTGCCTGTGAATAATTCTTAAAGCCCTTCGGATCGTTAGGGAGCGCGATGCCGCCTAAGTCCTCAACGACTCTTCTGATGCCCTTGATCGAGAAACAGTCCGCGCTCGCGACAATATAAGCCTTCTTCGGGAACGCGAGGAGGTTGGGGCAGTAAGCGTCGCCCATGGTCCTCGTGTGATTGCCGTAAAGGAAGAAACCGTCTTTCCTGTAGCCCTTGAGCTTCTCTCTGCCGACGATCTTCTCGCCGTAAACAGCCTGCTGGAGCAGAAGGATCAGAGGCGATACCGCAAAATTCAGGCCGCCTGCAAATCCGCGTCTGATGGCGGTCTTCGGAAAATAATTATAGTCAGCGGGAAGCTTGACCGTGTTGATATCCGTGCCGGCGAAATCGTCATTAAGAAGGTCGGAATAATAGATCGTGCGCTCTTTCATGACTTAAGCCTCTTTTTCGCGTGTACCTGCAGCTTCCTCGAGCATCTGTTCCATCTTATTCATGCACTCGCCGAGCCTGGAGACGTTGGCCTGCGTGCGGTACTTTGCTTTGCAGATCTCGAGCTCATCCGGATTATCCATGAAATATTCGATCTTATTCTTCAGATCTTCGGAATCCCACTTCCTGTAAAGGCATCTGTCGTCCTTCGCAAAGAACCTCGCGGCACTCCTCTTCGAATTGCAGATGATAGGCACAAGGCCCGTAACTATTGCCTCCAGGCATGCGATCGATTCGAGCTCGACATATGCCGTGTGCACGTAAAGATCAGCCGCATTGAGGACTTCCTTAAGCTCGCTGTGCTCGATGAAACGCATCTCGCAGTCGACGCCGTTCCTTCTTGCAAGACGCCTGTAGCTCTTGCCCTTAGGGCCTTCACCCGCCATGATGAGCTTGATCCTGTCCTTATATTTCGACTTCGCGATCGCCTTGATCAGGACCTGCTGGGCCTTCTCGGAAGAATACCTTCCGACGACTACGATCGTGAATTTATCGTGATTTCTCTTCTTCTGCTTATTAACAGCTTCCACCGGCGCGGGCTCGAAAAAGTACTCTGAAACGCCGTTGGATATTACCTTAGACGGCACGCTCTTTTTAACGTTGCTCTCAAAATCTTCCTTGATGAACTCCGTCGGATAGTGCGTCATCGCGCAGTGGCTGTAGACCTTCCTGTAGAAATATCTGTAGACTTCCTTAGTCGCAAAGTTCGACTTCATAAGTCCGATATGGCACGTGAAATTCTCCGCCTGGACATGGAAGCTCGACGTCATCGGAATGCCGTACTTTTCGCAAATCGGAATAGCCTTCCAGGCCAAAGGGAAAGGCATCAGCAGATGCACAACATCAGCGCCTTTGATAGCATCTTCCAGGATCTTCGCATCGGCCTTCGCCGGCACGACTTCGTTCCTTGCAAGTGCTGCATTTATGATGGGGCCCAGATCAAGGGTAGGCACGATGCGGAACCCGCTCTTGCCCTTCTTATCAGCGTCACAACAGACAACAGTGACATTATGCCCCTGCGACTTCAAGTGATTTATAAGATTGTAAGCTGCGACGCTCGTGCCGTTGTTCGCCTCACCAAGCACATCGCATATGATCGTTATATTCATACGATCCAGCCACCCCTATACAGACACCCTTATTGTTTGCTTCGTCCCATCCATTATACAACAAGATTTGAAAATCAAAGTATATTGAGGGGTGGCGCGGCGTCGGACGTTACAGTTTCAGGCGTTTTTGTAACCGCGCGGCGAAAGTCCTGTTGCACTAGATCGACACGTTATCGATCCACTCATTGCTGGTGATCAGATTGCCGTAAATGACACCGTTAAGCTTGGCCGCAACATACCTCAGATCAAACGGCTGGTCCTCCGTGTTATAAGTGAAGAAAACATCCTGATCAAGAAGAAGCCCCGCCTCAATATATGTGCTGCTCTTAAGCTTCGCGTCGCGCACATATTTCGCGAAATTCATCAAACCATAATGCTCATGGATCTTGCACGTATCCAGTTCAGGAATGTACAGGAAAAAGTCAGGATAGATCGGCTTTTTCATGCCCGCCACCCAAAGCTCCGGCTCATACTTAAACGGCACGTTCATTTCAGTGTAGCCGATGGCAATCTGCCGTTCGACATCCGAGCGGTACTGAATACCGTTGAAAGGATACAGCATGGGCTTCGGATACATAGTGTTCGCGTCATTCTTCAGGCTGTCGAAAAACGCCTTATTCATGACCGTGCTCGCATTGTTCGCTGTCCTCAATGACCTCACGATCCTTGGCGGATCAAATGCTGGCACGGGTGTCCTGTAATAGCGGTCCCAGATGGCCTCATAGATTTTAAGCT
>JBGUKZ010000108.1:0-12198 GCA_045114795.1 Anaerovoracaceae bacterium | reverse complement strand
ACCAGGACATACGGGAACGGCCTTGTTTATCCGTACTCCGAATCGGCGGCGGACGTCGCGGCGCTCCTGGTCGAAAGGGCGGCGGCGCTGGGAGTCAGGTTCGCGTGCGGCGAGGAACTGATGTCGATAAAGTACATGCCTGCGTCGCTGGTTTCGGATCCGGCTCCGGGAAGCAGCAATGTTTTCCAGATGGAATCTGTGATCAAGGACCGCGACGGCATGCGCAGCATCATCACGCAGGCAGCGTTCGTGATACTGGCGATGGGCGGTAAGGCCGGCCCGACATACGGCACCATAGGCGACGGCTACAGGATAGCCCGCAACCTCGGCCACAGCGTGGTGACCCCGGTCCCGGCGCTGACAGGCATCGAATGCGCCGAATGGGACGATGGCCGCGAGCCTTGCGGCATCACGCTCGGCGGAACAAGAAGCGCGGGCGTGGTCTCGCTCTATAAGGATCCGGCGCATGAGTTCGGCGAAGGCACGAAGATATTCGAGGAATCAGGCGAGATACAGTTCACCAAGTACGGCCTGTCAGGCATCTGCGTCTTCAACATGACCAGGCACATGAGATACGACAGGCGCGCGGGCGAGAGCCTTGACGATTTCCTCGTCAGGGCGGACCTCTTCCCGGACGGCGATATCGCCGGATACATAAGAGACAGGCAGAGCGGAAGCTTCTCGGAGACGCCGGCGGGAGAGATACTGCGCACGGTGCTCAAAGAGCCGCTTGCTGACTACATAATACAGAGCGTATCGGGCGGCATGACCGACGAAGAGGGCGAAGAATTCGCAGCTTGGCCGCTGTCCTCGCTCACTGATGAAGAGGTGGGATCGATAGCCGGTCACGTGCACGCGCTGGAGTTCCATCCTAAACAGATACGCGGCTGGAACGACGCGCAGGTAACGATGGGCGGCGTCGCGCTCGATGAGATAGATGAGACGAGCTCGGAATCGCTGCTGGTAGGAAGTCTGTATATAACAGGTGAGCTGGCCGACAGGGACTTCCAGTGCGGAGGCTTCAACCTGAGCAACGCGTGGCTGACGGGACTCGCCGCGGCAGACGACATAGCGGAAAAGACCGGGATTTCAGGGATATAAACGTGAAAAAATACAGGCTGGCGCAGATCAAAACCGAGATCGATGAATCTGTGGACGTGCTGCCTTCAGTCATCGCGAAGACGCTCGGCATAAAGGAGAGCGACATACGCGGCTGGGAGGTCAGGCGCAGATCCACAGACTCGAGAAAGAAACCGCATATACAGTTCGTATATACGGTCGATTTCTTTACGGACAAAAAACTCAGAGCAGGCCGCAGCCGCGATCTGACTCTTGTTGATGAAGAGGCGGAGGCGGCAGCAGTCAGGCCTCCAAAACACGGAGACGAGCCGCTGGCGCACAGGCCGGTGGTAGTCGGAATGGGTCCCGCGGGACTCTTTGCCGCGCTCGAGCTGGCGAGGGAAGGCTACAGGCCTCTCGTTCTGGAGCGCGGGCCCGCGATGGACAGGAGGGTCGAGGCTGTAGAGAGATTCAGGCGCGAGCGCGTTCTTGATCCGGAGGCCAACATGCTCTTCGGCGAGGGCGGAGCAGGCACTTTCTCCGACGGCAAGCTCGCGACAGGCATCAAGGACAGTCTGATCCGCGAGGTGCTGAAGGAATTCCGCGACGCGGGAGCGGGCGAAGACATCATGTACCTCTCGAAACCGCACATCGGCACTGACGTGCTGCGAGAGGTGATAGTCGATCTGCGCAAAAAGGTCGAGAATCTCGGCGGCGAGATCCTCTTTGATACAAAGCTCGAATCACTGGAGATCGAAGACGACAGCCTGAAAGCCGTAAACGTGATCAGAAATAACGGTACGGCCGCGGAGCGCATCCCGGCGGACGTGCTTGTTCTTGCCATAGGCCACAGCGCCCGCGACACCTTCAGGGTGATAAGGGACTCGGGCCTCGACATGCAGCAGAAGCCTTTTTCGATAGGCGTGCGCATGGAACATCCTCAGGCTCTCATCGACGCGGCGCAGTACGGAGAAGAGAACGCCGGCAAGCTGCCTCCGGCTGATTACAGGATCAATCATAAGGCGTCGAACGGACGCGGGGTATACTCGTTCTGCATGTGTCCGGGAGGCGAGGTCGTGGTATGCTCGACGGCAGAAGGCGAGCTCTGCGTCAACGGCATGAGCAACAGGAGGCGTGACAGCGGCACCGCCAACAGCGGAATCCTCTGCGATGTAAGGACTTCCGACTTCGACTCGGACGATGTGCTGGCGGGAGTCAGATTCCAGGAGAAGTATGAGAGGCTCGCGTTCAGGAACGGCGGCGGAGATTTCACGGCCCCTAAGTGCAGCATGGCTGAATTCCTCGGCGAGACGGATACTGATAAAGGACAGGCTGTCACCGGTTCTCTCCCGGACTTTGCCGCTGAAGCGATCAGAGAAGCCGTGCCGGAGTTTGCAAAGAAGATCAGGGGCTATGACGACCCCGGCGCGATAGTCACGGCGGTCGAGACCAGGAGCTCATCGCCTGTAAGGATAATCCGCGGCGAAGACGGACAGAGCAATATAAAAGGCATATATCCGGCCGGGGAGGGCGCGGGATACGCGGGCGGCATAACATCGGCCGCGGTCGACGGAATCCGCGCCGCCAGGCATATAATCGGGAAGTTTTGCCCGGACAACAATTAGAAACATAAAAGGGTGCAGATAGTGAAGTTTTTCTTCAGGATCTGCACCCTTTATTTTTAGAGTCCGATATTTAATGATCAGAGGCCCATGGATTCGCGTATGCCGTAGAGGCCGGCAGGTTTATCCGCCATCCAGACGCAGGCGCTGACGGCGCCCTTGGCGCAGCCTTTCCAGTTGAGGCAGTGGTGGGTGATCTCGAGCCTTTCGCCGTCGCCGAAGAAGTAGACGGTGTGGCTGGACGGAGTGTCGCCTCCGCGGATGGCGTGGAATGTGACCTTGCCTTTCTCGCGGGGATGTCTGCCGAGCGGCCTGCCGTATACGGCATCGTCGACAAGGTCGACGCCGACCGCTTCGCCCATGCTCTCGATCAGCTCGCGGGCGGTGCCGCTCGGAGCGTCGAGTTTCGTATTGTCGTGCATGTCCACTATCTCTATATCCGTGTCGTAATACAGCTCTCTGGCGGCTTCCATGAGAAGCTTTCTCATCACATTGACCATGCGGTCCGTGTTGGCCGCGATCATGATGGGGATCTCGCTTGCTGCGGCCTCAAGGCGGGCGCGCTGCCCGGCATCGAAGCCCGTGGTGCCGATAACGAGAGCCTTCTTATGTCTGATGCAGGCATCGAGGACTTCCATGCCGAGCTCGACTCTCGAAAAATCACATACGACGTCGGCGTCGTCGATCACCGACTCGAGATCATCGACGACGGGCGCGCCCACGGTCTTTCCGATCATGGCGACCTCGCCGATGTCCTTGCCGATATAGTCCCTGCCTTTAGGACCGATCCCTGCCACTATCTCTACATCATCTCTTGACGCGGCATCAGCGACTATAAGGCTTGCCATCTTGCCGCGCGGAGCGGTAATTATCAGTTTCATTATTTGATCTCCTTTTTATGCTGCGCGGCTTATTTCGCGACTCTGAAATCCAGCGAGATCTCATTGATCTCAGGCTTCATCTGTGTAAGCTTCACGCCGGCTGTCTTCAGCATCAGCTTGGACGCCTGCGTTGCCGGCGTGTCGGCATATTTGTCTGAGAGGTAGATGACCTCCTTTATGCCCGACTGGATGATCGCCTTGGCGCACTCGTTGCAAGGGAAGAGGGCGACGTACAGCTTCGAGCCGTTCAGGTCCTTGCCGGACGCGTTCAGTATCGCGTTGAGCTCAGCGTGCACAACATACGGGTACTTGGTCACTTCGCCCTCGCGGTCCCATGGGAACTCGTCGTCCGAGCAGCCCTTCGGGAAGCCGTTATAGCCGGTGGTCAGTATCACGTTGTTCCTGTCAACTATGCACGCGCCTACCTGAGTGTTCGGGTCCTTGCTGCGCTTGGCCGCCAGAAGGGCGACCCCCATGAAATACTCGTCCCAGGATATATAATCTTCTCTTTTTGTTACCATGTCTTCCTCCGAAAACTCCGGCACCCGGCCGGCATCATATGTCTTTCAAATGTGATTTTACCAACATAAAGCGCATATAATCAACACTTAATCAAGCCCGGCGGCAGGCGCGGAACGGGTATATCCGCCGCGTGTCTCAGAGGTCCCGCGCACTTGAACAGACAGGCGCCAAAGTGTTAAAATAATTCTAACTGTGGCTTTATAAGAGGAGAAGATGATACTTAGGAAAAAAGACAGCAAAAACAGCAGAAATAACAGCATTTACCGCAGGGCGGCGATGTGCCTTCTGGCCGCGCTCGTTCTTTGCGTTTTCACATTTTTCGATTTCAGCATGGTGTACGCTGAAGGCGAGGACGCTGAAGCGCCAGAGACTTCCGAATCGGTCGAGACCACCGAAACTACGGAGGATGAACCGGCGACACAGGTCGCTGTACCTAACGGCGCGTTCGAAGTCACGAATTACGATATGACCGCGGTGGTCGGCAAGGACCACTCCTATACCGTCGAGGAGAAGATCAGCGTCAACATCCCGGATCAGCTCCGGAAGATCGAGTTCGCGATCCCGAGCGGCAACTTCCGCATAGAAGGCATCGAAGTTGAGAATGTTGCGTACAAGAAGAACACTGCTTCGGAAGCAAGCACTGTGGCCATAACCGACGCCGACAAGCTTACCGAGGGGCCTCATGAATATACTATCAAGTACAGGATCCGCGAGTACAGCGACCGCGACACCGCCAAGGACATGTTCTACTTCAACGCGCTGCTTCCTGAGTGGAAGCAGCCGATAGGCAAGGTCAGCATCGCCGTCACATTCCCGGAGGACTTCCCGTTCGACGACATGCACTGCTATGCCGGTCAGTTCGGCGTCCAGGATGTCAACAACAAGATCGATTTCAAGGCTAAGGAGTCCTCGCATACCGTGACAGTCACGGGCGTGATGATCCCGGAGAATTTCGGTATCACGCTCAAGGCCCAGCTGCCTGAAGGCTACTGGGAGGACGAGATCGACGGAAGCTGGTCAGTCGCCGCGATCACATTCCTGATGGCCGGCGTTTCGCTCATACTGTTCGTGCTCTGGTTCATCGGCGGCAGGGACCCTAAGGTGAAGAAGCAGAAGGTAACGAAGCCTATCGAAGGGCTCTCTCCGATCGAGATCGGCTACGCCTTCAACAGCGAGGTCCGTGTCAGGGACGTGCTGCACATGCTGCTGCAGTTCGCGCAGAAGGGCTACCTTACCATAAGTGAATACGAGCCGAAGCGATACAGGATCATCAAAGGCAAGCGTCCTAAGGGCGAGGAAAAGATGTACAGGAACGCCTTGAGCATTCTCTTTGAAGATGTTTATAAGGGGAGAGCCGTTGAGATGGACAAGATACCGGCAAGGCTGGAGAAGATACGCACGTCGATAGAGAACGACGTTGCCGCGGGCTTTACCGCAAGCGAGGATTCTCCGTTCACCCCTATATCCCGTACTTTCAGGTACATAGGCGCCGGCGTGCTCGGCACAGGACTCGCGCTGTCGAACGGCATCTCGTATTTCTACGGTTACCGCAGTCCGAACTATGCTGAGAGCCTACTGATCGGCGCGGCTGCCGCGTTCGCGTCGCTGCTGCTCTGCAAGGTGATAGACGAGCGCGATTCGTCGTCCAACTCCGCGGGAATCTTCTCGCAGATCATGAGCGCGCTGCTGTTCGCGCTGCCGGTCCTTTACGCTTCGTACAGGGTATCCGTCAACACCCGCATGCCGCTTGTCATATTCCCGATGATCATGGCGTCCGCGATCGCGGTATTCCTCATAATCATCATGAGGGCCAGAGGAAAGAACAACGCGGCGCTTGTCAGCAGGATCCGCCGGCTCAGGAACTTCATCTATCATCCTACGCCAAAGGAACTGCTGGAGAATCATCTGGAGGATGATCAGTACTACTACGACATGATGCTGTACGCGCTGGCCTTCGGAGCCGAGGAGTCGTGGGCGATATCCTTCCTCACGCTCGAGGTGCCGGAGCCTGAATGGTACAGCGTAGACATTGAAGGGCAGGCTTTCAGCAACCTGAGGGGCACGCCTACAACGATAGATTACGCGAGAGACTTCAGATCGTTCATAAGAACTTTCGAGAACATATAGATACAGGAACATATAAAAGGTAATGGCAGAGAAACAGAAAATAATCAACATAGCAGTCATTGCGCACGTAGACGCGGGAAAGTCCACTCTGGTGGACGCTCTTCTGGCGCAGTCGCATGTTTTCAGGGACAACGAGCAGATCGTGGACTGCGTGATGGACTCCGACGCGATCGAAAGGGAGCGCGGGATCACCATCTATTCCAAGAACTGCTCCATCATGTACAAGGACTATAAGATCAACATAGTCGACACTCCGGGACACGCGGATTTCAGTTCCGAGGTAGAGCGCATCATGAAGACCGTCGACACGGTCATTCTTCTTGTTGACTCAAGCGAGGGACCGATGCCGCAGACGAGGTTCGTTCTGAGCAAGTCGCTCGCGCAGGGAGTGAACCCGATCCTTTTCATCAACAAGATCGACAAGAAGGACGCGCGCATAGACGAGGTGGTGGATGAGGTCTACGAGCTTTTCATGGACCTTGAAGCCAGCGACGAGCAGCTTGACTTCCCGATACTCTACGGCATCGCCAGACAGGGCATCGCGGTACGGGATCCGTCCGAGGTCGAAGGCATCAGCATCGGAGAGGGCGCTCAGAAGATCCGCAAGTCCCCTAAGGGCTACGAGGGCTTAAACATTGAGCCGCTGCTTGAGTGCATCACAAAGCACTGCGACCCGTATCCCGACAGGGACGACGAACCGCTGCAGTTCCAGGTATCGACGCTCGCCTACGACGACTATATCGGACGCCTCGGCATCGGCCGCATCACCAGGGGCACCATAAAGGAGGCCCAGATGGTGTCGGTCACCAGGAGCGACGGCAGCGTCACAAAAAACAAGATCAACCAGATATTCGTCTACAAAGGACTCAGCCGTACGGCTGTTCCGGAGGCCGGCTCCGGCGACATCGTTGTCGTATCCGGCATCTCCGACATCTCGATAGGCGATACCATATGCGACCCGGATCACCCGGATTCGCTGGGCACCATAGAGATAGAAGAACCGACGCTCTCCATGAATTTCATGGTAAACACCTCGCCGTTCGCCGGCAGAGTGGGCAAATACGTCACGTCCAGACATATAAAGGACAGGCTCGAGAAAGAGCTTGAGGTCAACGTAGGCCTGCTGGTGGAGCCGACCGACACCACGGATTCGTTCAAGGTGTCCGGCAGGGGCGAGCTCCACCTCTCGATACTCATCGAGAACATGCGCCGCGAAGGCTATGAGTTGGCCGTATCCAAGCCGGAGGTAGTCATCAAGCGCGGGCCAAACGGAGAGAAGCTCGAGCCGGTAGAAGAGGTGGTCGTGAGCGTGCCTGACGAATATACGGGACCGGTCATCTCGAAACTGAACCTCAGGAAAGGCCTCATGACAGCCATGATGTCCGAGGGCAACGGCTGGTCGCGCATCATATTCACAGCGCCGACGAGGGGTCTCATGGGCTACAGAACGGAGTTCATAAACGATACAAGGGGCGAAGGCACCATGGTCAGACGCTTCAGCGGCTTTGAGCCGTGGAAGGGCGACATACAGGGCCGCATCAACGGCGTCGCGATCGCGCAGGAGGAAGGCAACTGCACCGCGTACGCGATCTTCACCATACAGGAGAGGGTGCAGATGTTCGTGAAGCCTCAGGATCATGTCTACGAGGGACAGCTGGTCGGAATGAACGCGAGGTCCGACGACATGGTGGTGAATCCGTGCCGCGCCAAGAAGGCGACAAACATGAGGGCAGCGGGATCTGACGATACGATAAAACTGACGCCTCCGCGAGTATTCACGCTCGAGGAAGCGCTGGAATTCATAGATGACGACGAGCTGGTCGAAGTGACGCCGACGGACATCCGCCTGCGCAAAAAACTGCTGACCGAGCTCGAAAGGCGCAAGTACAACAACCGCATGAACAGGGGATAGGGACAAGGCTTGAACAAGCCGCCGGTAAAAGCTATATTTTAATCAGTACAGACTCTATATACGACGACAGTCGAAAGGAGAAAAAGAAATGAAGATCCTAGTAATCAACCCGGGCGCGACTTCCACCAAGATTTGCGTATTCGAAGACGAAGAAGAAGTGATGCGCGTGGGCATCGACCACGACGCGGCTGAGATAGCGAAGTACCCTCATGTGGTAGACCAGGCTCCGTTCAGAAAAGCGGCCATCCTGGAGACCATAGAGAAGAACGGATACAAGCTTGAGGATTTCGACGCGATATGCGGAAGAGGCGGTCTCTTCAAACACATCCCGTCCGGAACATATAAAGTGAACGACGCTGTCATCCACGACATCGAGAACCCTCCGTACGGCGAGCACGCTGCAAATCTCGGAGCATACATCTCGAAGGAACTCGCGGATTCCGTCGGCATCCCGGCCTTCTTCGTGGATCCGGTATGCGTGGACGAGATGGAGCCTCTCGCGAGATACTCGGGCCTCGGTCTCGAGGGCTTCGAGAGACAGTCGTTCTTCCACCCGCTCAACCACAAGTCGGTGGCCAGAAAGGCCGCGAAGCATCTGGGCAAGGCTTATGAAGAACTCAACCTCATCGTCTGCCACCTGGGCGGCGGTGTTTCGGTAGCGGCCCATAAGAAGGGCAGAGTCGTGGACGTCAACAACGTCAAGGACGACGGAGCCATGGGCATGGACAGAGGCGGAGCCCTCCCTGCCAACGCTCTCGTGAACCTCTGCTTCAAGGAAGGCATGACAAAGGCCGAGGTCAAGAGGATCATCGGACAGGAAGCCGGCGTATATTCATACACAGGCACCAAGGACTTCCGAGATGTCGAGAACGCCGCTTTCAATGACGGCGACGAGAAGATGCTGATGGCGTTCAAGGCCATCGCATATCAGCTGGCCAAGGACATCGGCGCGATGTCGGCGGTCCTCCGCTACAACGTCGACGCCATCATCTTCACGGGCGGCATGGCGTATTCCGAGAGATTCTGCGACGAGATCGCGTCGTATGTAAGCAAGATAGCTCCTATCATGAGATTCCCTGGAGAAGAGGAGATGAGAGCCCTCGCTGAAGGCGCTCTGAAGGCGCTCAGGACAGATCACTGGGAGATCTACGAATAGACATTTGAAGGAAAGAAGCATAAGGACAGCGGCAATAGTGTTGTTCATAACGGCATTATTTGCCGCTTCTTTCTTATGTGTTTTTGCGGACGATGATGTCGTTTATCAGAAGGACCCGGACGATGCCGTTGCGCTGCTGCGCGAGGCCATGAAGCAGCGCAAGGGAGAGGTCACGGTAGGCGTGATCGGAAGCACCAACGAGGACGGGCTGAAGAAAGTCATCGGCACGATGCTGGATCTCGCGACACAGCATACCGGGAAGCCTGATGAAGGCGACTATATCAATTTCCAGTACGCCTCATATAAGGGCGAGGCCCATACGACGCATTCCGGGGTCGAGCCCGCCGTTGAGGTCAAATTCGATTTCACCTATTACGACACAGCTGAACAGGAAGCCGAAGTAGACGCAAAGATCGCTGAGGCGCTTACCGCGCTTGATCTTGAGCGCAAGACCGATTACGAAAAGGTGGTCGCGATCCATGACTATATCCTCCGCCACACAAAATACGATCCTGCTGATGACGGCGAGGACATAAAGCGTACCGCGTACGGAGCGCTGGTGGAAAGAAGGGCGGTCTGTCAGGGCTACTGCGTCGCTTTTTACAGAATGCTCCTGGAGGCGGGCATAGACAACAGGGTCATCTTCGGCGAAGGGGTCGGCATCGACGGGAAAACGGCATCCCATACGTGGAATATAGTCGAACTGTACGGCGAGTACTACTATGTCGATATCACATGGGACGATATCGGAGGCAAGCGCGATTACTTTCTTATCCCGGCCGGAGCCGGATTCGAGGATGAGCACATAGCCGAAAAAGATTTCGGAGACGATTTTTTTACTGATAAATACAAAATGGCAACAGATGCGTTCCGCGGAGACCTGATGGGGTCCGTGGACAAGATCAGATGGGCGGCAGAGGACACCGGATCAGCCATAGTGTCGAGGCTGCAAAAATGAAGTCGGCGGCATACGCAGGATGAATAAGGATAATCGGATCAGAAAAATATTAAAACCATATACTCAGGCGCTGCCTGACATATTGAACTACCAGATAGTCACGAAGCTGATCATAGCGATCTGGCTCTTCCTGCTCGGGAGGATATTCCAGGCGCTGCTGAAAAGCAGCGGACGGGTGGCTGTGACCACAGGCGACTGGAAATTCCTGTTCACGACCTGGCAGGGCATACTTATCGTGCTGCTCGGGCTCGGATCGCTCTTCATTTACGTGGCATTCGACCTCAACTCAAAGATAGTGCTGAGCAGGAACCTCATTTCCGAACAGAAGGAGACCCTTGAAGACACCATCAAAGAAGGCTTCTATTCCGTAGGTAAGCTGCTCAATATCCGCGGACTGCTGGTAGTGCTGTACATCGCGCTCGTCGCGCCTATCATCGGTCTCGGCGTATCCATTTCCGCAACTGAAGGGCTGTATATTCCGACGTTCATATCATCAGTCATCGAAGGCTCTGTGCTTTACTCCGCGCTTTCCGGGGTCGCTGTCCTGGTCTTTCTGTCCATAGGCATAGCGAACCTGTTCATACTCCATGGAGTGATCATAGACGGTCTTTCCATAAAAGACGCAGGCAGACAGTCGAGAGCTCTCGTCCGCGCGAACTGGAAGGACTACCTGAAACAGAATGTTCAGTTCGTCTTTCTGATAGTCTTCTCGCTGGCGGGCATGGCTATCATATGCCTGTTCATCCCGCTCAAGCTGATCACACTGCTTCCGGCAGGCTCGGTCAGCCGTGTCCTGACCATATTCTTCGTTACGGCAGGCACGATCATCTCCATGCTTACCGCGCTGCAGGGCACTCCGCTCTATATCCTGAAGATGACCCAGCTGTTCTATTCATACAATCAGGGGAGCGAATTCGAGTTCGCCGGGATAAAACGCGACAAGCCGATAGAATACAAGAAGGGGATAGCGGCGGTACTGATAATAGCGATCGTCGCGGTCGTTGTGATGTATACGCATTTCGATCAGTTCTTCCCGCTCGAGACAAACGTAAAGGTGATAGCTCACCGCGCAGGCGGCAATGAGGGAAGAGAGAACACTCTGTCCGGCCTTGAGACAGCCTGGAACGCAGGCGCGTACGGCAGTGAGATAGACATACAGAGGACCAAAGACGGTTATTATGTGCTGAACCATGACGGAACATTCAAGAGAGTGGCCGGTGATGACAGAAGACCTGAGGAGATGACTCTGAGGGAAGTAAAGAAGCTGTCCATCGACGGCGAGCCTGTGCCGACATTCGAGGAGATGCTTATCGCGAGCAAGGGCAGGATGGTACTGTTCACCGAACTCAAGGGGAATACTGCGGACATACAGATGGCCGACGACGCCGTGAGCCTCATCAGGCAGTACCAGATGGAGGACGAGTGCGTGCTGATCTCGCTGCAGTACGACGTTATAGATTACATCGAGACCAACTATCCGGAGATACAGACAGGATTCCTGACTTTCGCGTCGTTCGGTAATACGGCAGCCCTCAACTGTGATTACATAGGGCTCGAAGAGGAGTCTGCGACGTCCGATGCCATGGACGCGATCCACAAGGAAGGCAAAAAAGTGCTGGTATGGACCGCCAATGAAGAGGGATCCCAGAAGCACTTCCTCTGTACGGACGCTGACGGACTCATTACAGACAATGTGAGCCAGGCGATAAGGCTTACCGCAGCGCTTGAGCAGAGATCAGATCTTGACCGTATGGTCGACAAGATAAAAACAGTATTCTAAAAAAAGGCAGTGCTGAATTGTGTTGTAATTCAGCACTGCTTGTGCTATTATTACCGAGCTGGGCAAAAGCCCAAAAGCAATAATTAGCCGTGGAGGATTGACCGAGTGGCTAAGGAGCCTGATTGGAAATCAGGTAAGGCGTAACAGCCCCGTGGGTTCGAGTCCCATGTCCTCCGCCATA
>JBGUKZ010000107.1:0-2217 GCA_045114795.1 Anaerovoracaceae bacterium | reverse complement strand
CGACAGCACCAATACTGACCTTATCGACACGATCAGGGAGATGATCGCTCCATGACGGACTTTCCCTACATTGCAGGGACGGATATTACCGCTATCCGAAACAAAGAATTTATCCGCATTGAAACGGATAAGGCACAGGCGATCTGCATAGCCCTCGACAAAGGCGGTATTCCTTTTTCTGCCCGATTCGGTGATGCTGAAATGGTGCTTACCTTTGACGGCAGTTTCAAGGAACAGGTCGAGGATATTATCGCAAAGGCACAGTCGGGAGAATATGAAGCACTGCTTCGTGAGCTGCAAGTCTACGGCGAACCTGACGGCTTTTATCGGCTCTTGGGTGAAGTCGCAGAGGTGCTGAATACAACAATCGGTACATTACAGTCCCGTCCTGACGAGGTACAGCTTGCCCTCTGCAAGACATACGTCAACTTCTGGCTCTGCGATAAGGTCACGATACAGCGTGAGCTTGAACGTATCCATACCCTCAACGGCAGGACGATCTCGGATATTCAGGAGTATGAGCTTGGCAAGACTAAAGCGAAAGCTCCTGCCGAACCTGTGCAGACGGCGGACAAAGTTCGCTCATTTACGGAGCTTTACGATGAATACCAGCGCCGTCATTCCAATGACCACTTTACAAGAGAAGCCCATAAACACCTGTCTGAGATCGCCCGCCGCAGACAGCGGAATGAACAGGAGCGTATCATTCAGACAGAAGAAAGAGAAAGGAAGAACAGACCATGAAGAAGTTTATCATCATCGGAAGTGCCGTTGTTACGGCTGTGACCACAGCGGTTATCATCATCGTGAGAAAGAGAAAGTGAGGTAGCCTATGCCCGTACAGGACAATGACGATAAGAGAACCGCCGACCAGCCTGCGGTCGATGCGGAGGAAGAACTGAGAAGAAAACAGGCGCAGGCACAGGAACATCAGCAGAACGAGTCCGGCGCTCAGAAGTCGGGCAAACTTCTTCCTTTTCTGAACGCAAAGGCGGAGCATCATCAGAGCCGCATCGACTCCCTTGATGAGAAGATCGCCAATCAGACGGATAAGATAGACCGCAACAAGGCGAAGATCGAAGCCCTGTCCGCTAAGGCTGACAAGCTCGAAGATACGAACCGTATGCTGAAAGCGACTATCGGAAACTTGCCGGGTATCCGCACTCTGATCGCCAATAACGAGAAGCGTATTCAGGCTATCCGTGAGGTCAAGATCCCGAAGCGGCAGGAAAAGATAGATCAGGGTTGGAAGAAGATCGACACCCTGACCGCAAAGCATGACCGTATCGAACACAAGCTGAACCGTGTTATTGCACTCAATGACACGATCAAGAGCTTCGGTATCCATTTCAACAAGGAGCGCAGAGAAGCGTTTGCAGATGCAATGACAAGGCTGAACAGCTCGACCGTTGACTGCCTGAGCGATAAGAAAGCAACGCTTGAAGCGAAAAGACAGGATATTCTTGACACTTATAACGCTCCTGAAACAAGTGCCGTGGACAAGCTCAAACTCGGTGAGCAGCTCAAGGGCGTGAATGAGCGTATCGGCGCACTGGAAAGCAAGATCATGAAGCTCGCCCGTCCCGAAACGCACTATGAGGAGCAGACCAATGACCAGCTCGATGCTTCTATGGTTCTCACAGGCGACAAGCTCGGTGAAATGGTGCAGAACGGCACTATGGATATGCCTTCTCTTGCTGAGGGTGCTGTGCAGGCGGCACAGGAGGTCGAAACTCTTGACAGATCACAGGTCGCTTCGATCGCTGACAAGCTCATTGACCAGCCGCTTGCAAGTGCAGAAATGCAGATTGAAGATGATTACAACATGATCGACGGCATCATCAACAACGGCAGCAAGGAGGACATCGACAAAGCAAGAGCTGAACTTCGTGAGGGTATCAAGAATATGGAGAGCCTTGCGGAGAATCCCTTTGTTCCCCAGGATATGAGGGAGAATGCGACAGCGGAGCTTGAAAAGATGCGGAAACAGCTTGAACTGCTTGACAGCGCCGATGAGATCGAGGTCGAGTCATGGCTCATGACTATGGTGGATAACGGCGATGCAGTCCTCACCGATGACGGCGGTTTCAAGGTCAACTCCGATTATTACAAGGAGTTGCCGAGAAATGATCGTCATGTGGAGACTATGACGGAAATTCAGGCGGTCGAGGTCATGTCCGCATTGACTGCCGCAGGCGTGGCATATTCCGCTGCTAC
>JBGUKZ010000106.1:0-4105 GCA_045114795.1 Anaerovoracaceae bacterium | reverse complement strand
ATGCCACCCGTTCTTTACAGGCCAGCAGAAGTTTGCTAACAGAGGCGGCCGTGTAGAGAAGTTCAAGAACAAGTACGGCCTGTAGATCGCAAAACAGGACATCAAACCGGAGCATCTACGGCTCCGGTTTTAATGTGCATATAGACAGCCGAATTCTTATAATACGATGTAATGAACCGGAGTTTTTGATATAATTAATTGGTTAAGTACGACGGAAATGCCGTAACAAAAGGGACATATATGTTTGATAAACTGGACTTCATAACTGAAAAATATAAAGAGCTGAGCGAGAAGGTCGCGGATCCTGCTGTCATCGCCGACCAGAAGACATGGCAGAAGCACATGAAGGAGATGGCCGAGCTGGAGCCTGTCGTCAAGGCTTACGAGGACTATCGCAAGATGCAGAGCGAGCTGGCTGACGCCAGGGAGCTTATTGAGCTCGAAGACGACGAAGAGGTGCGCGAGATGGCCAAGGAAGAGGCCAAGGATCTCGAAGAGCGCATGGCCAAGGCGCAGGAAGACCTCAAGATCCTGCTGCTGCCTAAGGACCCTAACGATGACAAGAACGTCATTCTCGAGATCAGGGCCGGGACCGGCGGAGAAGAGGCCGCTCTCTTCGGAGGAGACCTGCTGAGGATGTATCTGAGATACGCCGAGCGCCGCCACTGGAAGGCCGAGGTCATCGAGATAAGCGATACCGGCATCGGCGGTGTAAAGGAAGCCGTAGTCATGATAAAGGGCCGCGGAGCTTATTCGAGACTCAAGTTCGAATCCGGCGTGCACAGAGTGCAGAGGGTGCCTGAGACGGAATCGTCAGGCCGCATCCACACTTCAGCCGCCACTGTTGCCGTGCTTCCGGAAGTCGACGACGTAGAGGTCGAGATCAATCCTAACGACGTCAAGGTAGACGTTTACAGAGCGTCCGGCAACGGCGGCCAGTGCGTAAACACGACTGACTCGGCCGTCCGTATGACCCACCTGCCTACGGGCATCGTGGTCACATGCCAGGACGAGAAGTCGCAGATCCAGAACAGAGAGAAGGCCATGAGAGTACTCAAGGCCAGGCTCTACGATAAAATGGTGCAGGAGCAGAACGACAAGATCTCCGCAGACAGAAGGAGCCAGGTCGGTTCGGGCGACCGTTCCGAGCGCATCCGCACATACAACTTCCCGCAGGGCCGCATGACCGATCACCGCATCAATCTGACCCTGTACAAGCTCGACCAGTTCCTCGACGGGGATATCGACGAAGCGGTCGACGGACTTATCACTGCCGATCAGGCGGCTAAAATGAAGGACTTTGGTTAAGTGGAAACTTTGAGATTATCTACAAATGAAAGTGACGTAAGACGTGCCGGCGAGATCATCAGAGCCGGCGGACTTGTTGCTTTTCCTACAGAGACGGTCTACGGGCTGGGAGCTGACGCTCTCAACGCTGAGGCCGTCGCTTCTGTATATGCTGCAAAAGGCCGCCCGTCAGACAATCCGATGATAGTCCACATAGCGAACGCGACGGATCTGTACCCTCTTATCAAGGGCGGAGCCGCGTCGCTCAGCCGCGAGGCTTCGATACTCATCACCAACGTCTGGCCGGGGCCGCTCACCATGGTCTTCAAAAAATCAGACATCGTGCCGGATATAACGACAGGCGGGCTCGATACGATAGCGGTCCGCATGCCTTCGAATCCTACAGCCAGAAGGCTGATCAAACTCTCGGGCAGACCGATCGCGGCGCCGAGCGCCAACCTTTCGGGCAGACCGAGTCCGACCACTGCCGATGACGTGCTCGAGGACATGGACGGACGCATCGACGCCGTCATCATGGGAGAGCAGTGCGACGTTGGGATCGAGTCCACGGTACTGGATCTTACGGACATAATCCCGCGCATACTGAGGCCGGGCGCCATCACAAAGGAGAAGCTGATGATACTCCTGAAGAGAGCGGTGCTATACGACAAGACCCTTCTTGAGAAACCGGAGAACGGCGGTGAGGCCGGCGCGGATCCGGATTTCAGACCGCGTTCGCCGGGGATGAAATACAAGCACTATTCGCCTAAGGCGAAGGTGAGGCTCATCGAGGGAAGCGGCAGAGAGTTCCGCGAAAAGGCCAAGCAACTCGGACTTGAGGCCAGGGAGAGAGGCGAAAAAGTCGCCATCATCGACTATGACAACGATCCGGGCAAGGCGGCACACAGGCTGTTCGCCGAACTGCGCGAACTGGACAGGCAGGGTTATGACCTGATCCTCATAAGGACTGTCGATGATGACGGATTCGGATTCAGCGTCATGAACCGCATGCTGAGGAGCGCGGGCTACGACATAGTATGATAAGAAAAACAGGGAAAAGGGACGTTTTCACAACAAACTGATAATAATCACAACGGAGTTGCACATTATAGGAGGTACGCAATGGGCAAAGTAATGATTTTCGATCATCCTCTTATTCAGCACAAGGTATCGCTGATGAGAGACAAGAACACAGCAAGCAAGGAATTCAGAGACTTGGCGCGTGAGGTCGCAATGCTGATGACCTACGAGATCACCCGGGATCTTCCGACAAAGGAAGTGGAGATCGAGACTCCGATCTGCCCTGCAAAGGTTCCTATCCTGGCAGGAAAGAAGCTTGCCATAGTTCCTATCCTCAGAGCGGGACTCGGCTTCGTTGACGGGATGCTGGAGATCATCCCGAGCGCAAGAGTCGGACATGTCGGACTTTATAGAGACCCTGAGACACACGAGCCTGTAGAGTACTACTGCAAGCTGCCGGAGGACATCGACCAGAGAAAGATCATCATCGTCGATCCGATGCTTGCGACAGGCGGAAGCGCCATTGCCGCTGTCGACTTTGTCAAGGCAAAGGGCGCGAAGGACATCGCTCTTATGTTCCTCATCGCTGCTCCTGAAGGCATCGAGGCGCTCACCTCGAAGCACCCTGATGTAGACATCTTTATCGCCGCAAAGGACGATCACCTCAACGAGAACGCTTACATCGTACCGGGACTGGGAGACGCGGGCGACCGTATCTTCGGAACAAAGTAATATTTGTGGAGGCAGCATAATGAAAATCGTAGTTGGAAGCGATCACGCAGCCTATGAGCTGAAGGAAGCGATCAAAGAGAAGCTGACCAAAGAGGGTCATGAGGTCATAGACGTCGGATGCGATTCGCCTGAATCGGTCGATTATCCGAAGTACGGACACGCCGTGGGACGCAAGGTGGCGTCCGGCGAGGCCGAGCGCGGCATCGCCGTGTGCGGCTCGGGAATCGGAATCAGCATCGCCTGCAACAAGGTGCCGGGCATCAGAGCCGCACTCTGCACATCTGTCGAGATGGCGGAGATGTGCAGACGCCACAATAACGCCAATGTAGTCTGCATGGGCGCCCGCATGATAAGTCAGGAACTTGCCTTTGACATCATCGACAAGTGGATGACCACGGACTTTGAGGGAGGCAAGCACCTCCGCCGCATAAATGAGATCGAAGACCTCGATTTCTAGTCAGCATATCAATGACAATACAAAATCCCGGCCTCATTGAGACCGGGATTTTGATTTGTAAGAGATTTGCAATTAGCAGAAGAATCCCTTCTTCTCAAGGACCTTCACGATGGCACGAGCTTCCTCAGTACCTTCGATGATCCTTCTCTGTCTCTTGGAGTCACCGATGTTCATGAGCTCGACATCAGCAAACTCTTCCTTCAGCATGTCGAGTACCGGATTGTTGGACTTGAGTCCCATGCAGATGCATCCGTAATCGAACTCAACTTCTTCCATGCTTCCGTCCGGATTCTTGACCACGAAGCAGTCAGGCTTTACTTCCTGAAGAGCTGTGGACGGTCTCTGGTGTACGTTGTACTTATTCATCAGATCAGCGATGCTGACCTTTGTGATAGGATCGAGTGCCGGTCCGACGATATACGGCAGCATCTCGATTACCGTGGTGTCCGCTCCTCTAGGCGCGAAGAATTCCACTACATCGAGTCCTACGGCGCCGGCGCCGATAACAACGACCTTCTTGCCTGTGCAGTCCTCAGGATAGTTGTCCAGATTGTCGATAACGCCGAGAACTGTCTGCACTTTGCCCTTGCCTACGTTTTCCTTGAGTCC
>JBGUKZ010000105.1:0-2436 GCA_045114795.1 Anaerovoracaceae bacterium | reverse complement strand
TACGAGACTTTGCACGGGTTTAAACATACGGCGAATGCCGCGACAGTGAGCAATCGCTCGCGATTGCGAACCTGTCGGCATGGACTCGTTTTTTCGGCATGGACTCATGCCCTTCCCCTGCCGCACCTGCTGCCCTTATCCATCAGTCTCTGATAAGGTCCGCATATTGCGCTTTCCAGGCAGTCTTAATGAAATCATCCGGGGCAAGCAGGATCTGGCATCCCACTTTACCGCCGCTGATATAGATACGATCCAGCCCCTGTGCATGCGCATCAAGTCTTGTCACGAAATTCTTTTTCAATCCGATTGCTGTACAGCCTCCGCGCACATATCCTGTCAGCGGAAACAGTTCCTTCTGATGGATCATAGTTACCGACTTGGCACCGACAGATCTGGCACACTTCTTAAGATCAAGCTCTTCATCGATCGGAATCACGAATACATAATGTTCCCTGTCAGGAGCTGCAGTAACCAGCGTCTTGAAAACCTTCTCATGCGGCAGCCCCAGATGGTCTGCCGTCTGCGCACCGTCCACAAACTCATCGCATTCATAAGAAAAATGCTCATACGGTATTCCCGCACGGTCCAGGATACGCATGGCATTTGTCTTCACATCGCCCTTATCCTTTTTTGCCATAAAATATACTCCAAACACACTGAAAGTGAAGAAACTGTCACTGCCGCTTTTTCACTTTTCTCATTTCTACGTAAACGCACCCCTCTGCGAAGAGCTCGCAGAGGGGTGCTGTAATTTACAGATTGATCAATGATGATCTGAGAAGCGATTAAGCTTTCAGTTTCTTGATCTCAGCGGTCAGAGCGGGAACAACCTCGAACAGGTCGCCGACGATGCCGTAATCCGCGATATTGAAGATGCTGGCATCCTCATCCTTGTTGATGGCGATGATGCAGTCAGAGCTGCTCATACCTGCAACGTGCTGGATAGCGCCGGAAATTCCGCAGGCAACATAAACCTTGGGGCCGACGGTCTTGCCGGTCTGGCCAACCTGGTGAGAATGTGCGATCCAGCCGGAGTCGACTGCTGCACGGGAAGCGCCTACGACGCCGCCCAGGAGATCTGCGAGCTCTTTGATGGGAGCGAAGCCCTCGGGGCCGCCAACTCCACGTCCGCCAGCGACGATGATGTCTGCGCCTTCGAGGTCGACGATCTCGCCTGCTGCTTCCTTGATGACCTCAAGGAGAACTGTACGGATATCTTCGGGAGCTACGTGGAACTCTTCTTTGATAACTTCAGCCTTGTTCTCGCCAGCTTCGGGTTTCTTGAAAACGCCGGGACGGACAGTGCCGCACTGAGGGCGATGATCAGGGCACATGATGGTAGCCATCAGGTTACCACCGAATGCAGGACGAGTCCATGCAACGTTGCCGGTCTCTTCATCGATATCCAGGCTTGTGCAGTCTGCGGTCAGACCGGTCTGCAGACGAGAGGAGAGACGGGGACCAAGGTCACGGCCGTTGTTGGTTGCACCGATCATGACGGTGGTGGGGCCATATTTCTCTACCAGATAGTACAGAGCCTTTGTATAGGCATCAGTGGTGTAGTGCTGGTACTCAGGGCCTTCAACATAGATGACCTGGTCAGCACCGTAGATACCGGCCTGCTCAACAGTGGGAGCTACGTTGTTACCGACAACGATACCAACCAGCTTGCCGCCCTGCTTGTCAGCCATCATACGGCCGGGGTTAAGAAGCTCAAGGCCGACCCTCATGGGTGTGCCGTCTTCATTTGTTTCAATAAATACCCACAAATCTTTTGTCTTAGCTTCCATTCTATATTCCCCTCCTATTAGACAATGCCTTTATCCACAAGAATCTTAGCAAGCACTTTTGCGGAGTCTTCGCCGGTCTCTTCCTTGATCTTCATGCCGCCCTCTTTTACAGGAGGTGTGAAGGACCTTTTAACATGTGTAGGGGAGCCGTTCAAGCCATAGTGTGCTGCATCCATCGTAGGATCAAAATCATCGCCGAGCTCTTCGAACTTAGCCTTGTTAGCCATCAGTTTTCTCTTGATGGTAGGATAACGGCACTCAAAGCTGGGCATTGTGAAAGTAACAAGGCAAGGGCACTTGATACCGATCACTTCGTAGCCGCCATCGATTTCCTTGTTGACCTTGAGGCCATCCCCGTCCTCAAAGCACTCAAGTCCATAGGTGACCTGAGGAAGATCCAGCCACTCAGCGATTTCGGGACCGACCTGTGCGGTGTCGCCGTCGATAGCCTGCTTGCCGCAGAAGATCGCATCGAACTTGCCCTCTGTCTCCTCGATTTTCTTAATCGCATGGGAGAGAATGTAGGAAGTAGCCAGAGTGTCAGAACCGCCGAAAGTACGGCCTGTTACGAGATAACCCTTATCTGCAGCGATACCGATGCACTCCTTCAGAACAGCCTTAGCCTGAGGCGGTCCCATGGTCACGA
>JBGUKZ010000104.1:0-8581 GCA_045114795.1 Anaerovoracaceae bacterium | reverse complement strand
GCGCTTACATATTCACCGGCACCTACCTTGAGTCCAAGTCTTTTCGCCTCGGAGTCTCTGCCGTTCTTGGAACTTCCTACTCCTTTTTTACTTGACATTGTGATTCCTCCTTAACTACTTGGCCTCGATGGCAGCAATGATATCAGCCTTGGTAGCCTTTGCGGATACCTCGATGCCGAGCTCTTTTGCTACTGCCAGAAGCTCGTCTTTCTTCATGGAAGCGCTGACCTTAGGAGCAGCTTCTTCTTCCTTTGCTTCTTTCTTTGCAGGCTCAGCAGCCTTCTCTGCCTTGGCCTTAGGAGCTCCTGCTCCGATACCGGTTACTTTTACCAGCGTATACGGCTGTCTGTGACCGTTTTTACGTCTGTAATCCTTCTTTGCCTTGTACTTGTAGATGATGACCTTGTCAGCCTTGCCCTGCTCGAGGACCTCAGCCTCAACGGCATATCCGTCTACGAAAGGTGTTCCCGCAATCAGTTTGTCTCCGCCTACAGCTACGACCTGATCGAATACGACCTTGTCTCCTACCTTGGCATCGAGCTTCTCAACTCTGAACTCGTCGCCCTGCTGTACTCTGTACTGCTTGCCACCTGTCTTGATGATAGCATACATATTAAAATTCCTCCTTAAACCAGACTCGCCGGAGCTTGGGTGCTTACGCTTTGGAAACCCGCTCCGAGCGGTTAACCGACAGAAATGATACTACATTGCGATTGCAAGGTCAAGAAGGAATTTGAATTCTTTTTATAATGTTCCGGTCATTCCGGAGATATTTGAGTCTTACTCGATGACTACGCCGTCTTCGTCAACTTTGAGGCCGTCGTCAGGGTCCTCCGGAGCGAGCTGAGCCATCAGTTTGCCGCGGATCTCCTCCAGTACGGCAGGATTTTCTTCGAGATACGTCTTTACGTTCTCTCTCCCCTGTCCGATCCTTTCATTGTTATAGCTGTACCACGAGCCGGACTTCTCGATTATGCCCGTATCTGCCGCGAGGTCGAGTATGTCTCCCGCGATGGAGATGCCCGTTCCGTACATGATGTCGAATTCGGCTTTCCTGAACGGAGGCGCCACCTTGTTCTTTACGATCTTTACTCTTGTACGGTTGCCGAGCACGTCTTCGCCCTTCTTGATGGTGTCGATCTTTCTGACATCGAGCCTCATCGAAGCGTAGAACTTGAGCGCGCGTCCGCCCGTTGTAGTCTCCGGGTTGCCGAACATGATGCCGATCTTTTCTCTTAGCTGGTTAATAAAGATGACGCATGTGCTCGTTCTGCTGATGGCGCCCGCGATCTTTCTGAGCGCCTGCGACATGAGCCTTGCCTGGAGTCCGACGTGGGAATCTCCCATATCGCCCTGGATCTCAGCCTTAGGCACGAGAGCCGCTACCGAGTCTATGACGATTATATCCACTGCTCCGCTCCTTGTGAGCATCTCGCAGATCTCAAGGGCCTGCTCGCCCGTATCAGGCTGCGAGACGAGAAGCTGGTCAACATCTACTCCGAGATTCTTTGCATATACCGGATCGAGCGCGTGCTCCGCGTCTATGAACGCGGCCTGTCCGCCATTGCGCTGCGCTTCTGCTATGGCATGAAGCGTAAGAGTGGTCTTTCCCGATGATTCAGGACCGTATATCTCGATGATCCTTCCTTTTGGATAACCGCCTACTCCCGTCGCGAGATCGAGGCTGACCGAACCTGTCGAGATGACTTCTATATTGCTTACCGGTCCGGACTCTCCGAGTCTCATGATGGATCCTTTTCCGTATTGTTTCTGTATCTGATCGAGCGCCTGCTGAAGTGCTCTTTCCTTCGCGGCGCTGTCCGCGTTGTTCCCTGTCTGAATTGCCATGTTGCCTCCCTGATTATTAAAAAGAACGCTTGTTCGTATGTATAATATCGCGATATATTTCCGGTGTCAATATTATATTTTCAAGCTTTAAGATTTGTCGAACGAAAAACGCACTGTTTTCGACACTATAAGCACTTTTTTACGGTCACAGCACTTTTTCGGGTACCCGGACCTGTCCTTTTACCGTATGAGCATGTAAACGGCCCTCAGCATCCTCAGCATGAAATACCTGCGGTTCCATCTGCGGTCGTTCCTCGTCGTGCGTATCTCGTAGTGGCCTTTTATGTCCCCCATCGCGTAGCCGATGAACGCCTCGCCTGCCTCATGCCCCGGATCGCTTTCGGGTCCCGCGTAGCCTGTTATGGATATCGCTATATCCGCGCCGGAACGCTTCTTTGTTCCGGCCGCCATGGCTTCAGCAGTTTCTTTGCTGACCACGCCGAAGCGCTCTATGGTTTCCGCAGGGACTCCCACTTCATCGATCTTGCTTTCCGGTGAATATGTGACATACGACGAAGACAATACCTCTGACGCTCCCGGGACGTCGGTTATCGCGGACGCGAACATCCCGCCCGTGCACGACTCGGCGGAAGCTATCGTAAGGCCTTTTTCCTTCAGTATCCTTACGACCACTTCGTTCAGTTCTTCGTCATCATAACTGTAAATGTAATCTCCGGCCAGGGCTTTGATCCGTCCGGTCATCTCATTGACCGCCGTCAGAGCTTCCTCTTCGCTGCCGCGCTGCGAAGCGACCCTGAGGGTGCACTCGCCTTCCTTCGCGTATGTAGCGATGGTCGGGTCTGTCTGTCCGTCTATGAGAGGCATGAGAAGCATCTCAAGATCGGATTCGCCGATGCCTATGGTCCTTATGACGCGGTAGACCATTTTTCTGTCAGTAAGCTTCTCGAGATAATCCCTGACGCCGTTCTCGAACAGCCATTTCATCTCGCGCGGCGGGCCCGGCAGACATATGGCGATCTTTCCGTCCTTTTCGAGCGCGAAGCCGGGCGCCGTGCCGGACGCGTTGTAAAAAGGCGTGCATCCGTCCGGCAGATATGCCTGCTTCATATTGTTCTCAGCCATATTGCCGCCGCGCTTCTCAAAAAAGGCCTTCAGTTCGGCCACTACTCTCTCATCAAGATACATCCCGGCGCCCATGTACTCGGCGACCATCTCTTTTGTGAGGTCGTCCTGTGTAGGCCCGAGTCCGCCGGTAAGTATCACAAGATCTGTATCCGCAAAGGCGTCGGCCAGTTTTTCCTTGAGTCTCGCGGGATTATCTCCCACGACAAAATGGTACATGACGTCGAAGCCCATGCGGTTCAGGTTTTCGGACAGGTACGCCGCGTTCGTGTTCACGACCTGCCCGAAGAGAAGTTCAGTTCCTACCGCAAGAATGGATGCCTTCATAAGCGCGCCTCACATGCTGAAAACTTCGCGGTTCTTCCAGACGTATTCAGTTCCAGAGTATACGGTCATGACGAGCGATGCCCAGAAGATCACATTTGCGGCAAGCAGCACCTTATCATATATAGACGGTACTGACATGGCGAACAGGTACATGATGACGGCCACCATCTGCAGCACAGTCTTGATCTTTCCGGACATGCCGGCGGCCAGCACCTTACCTTCGGAGGCGGCCACTGTCCTCATTCCCGCGACTATGAACTCGCGCGCCAGGATGATTATCATCATCCACGCCTTGATCAGATCCGACTCGATGAAGAGGCACAAAGCAGAGTAAACGAGTATCTTGTCTGCCAGAGGGTCCATTATTTTGCCGAAGTTTGTAACCAGTCCCCTGCTGCGGGCGATCTTTCCGTCCAGCGCGTCAGTCAGAGACGCCAGGCAGAAAAGCACGAGAGCAGCGGGAAAGTATCCAAGCATGTATGCCGCTATGAAGAACGGCACCGCTATCATTCTCGCGACTGTGAGTTTGTTAGGTAGATTCATTGTTATTTCACCTCGATCCCTTCAAGATCATATTCATAAGCGCCTGTTATCAGTACTTTCACTATATCGCCGGGGGCCAGATCCATTTTGTTTGTCGTGAACGTGACGCAGCAGTCTATCTCCGGCGCGTCGTATCTGGTACGTCCCTCATAGACATTCACCAGGCGTTTCAGCACTTCTTCATCGACATCGTTGAAATCGCTGACCAGATCGGTCGAATCGATCTCCGCGCAGTTATCCACTATCACTTCAAGCGTCTTTCCGGTGACGCGCTCATTGAGCTTTGTGCTGACAGCCAGCTGGTGCTCCATGACAGTGTCCCGCCTCTGCCTGCAGATCTCCTCAGGCACCTTTCCTTCCATTTCATATGCGGCGGTGCCCTCTTCGTCGGAATACGCGAAAGCTCCGAGCCTGTCGATCTCATAGCTGTCCACGAAATCAAGAAGTTCCTTGAAATCTTCTTCGGTCTCGCCCGGTGAACCGACCAGAAGTGTCGTTCTTATATGGACATCAGGGATCCTTTCCCTGAGTTTTCCTATGACCGCCCTGATCGAGTCCGGATCGGACTGTCTTCTCATAAGTCTGAGGACGTTGCCGGATATATGCTGTATAGGCATGTCGATATATTTGCAGATCTTAGGCTCTTTTGCGATGACGTCTATGAGTTCGTCAGTAATACCGTTATCGTAAACATACATCAGCCTGATCCATTCTATGCCTTCTATCCCGCACAGTCGGCGCAGAAGTTCCGGCAGACGGACTTCTCCGTACAGGTCTCTTCCGTACTGGGACGTGTCCTGCGCTATGAGGATCAGCTCTTTGACGCCGGCAGACGCCATGTCTTCGGCTTCTCTTACGCAGTCCTCCATTTTCTTGGAACGGTAACGGCCGCGTATGCCCGGTATCGCGCAGAAGCTGCACGCGTTGTAGCAGCCCTCGGCGATCTTCAGATAAGCGTAATACGGAGCATCCTCCGTATCAAATTCCGCGTCATAAGTGTCCAGCTTGCGCTTCCTGTACGGGAGCTTATCGAGAGCGCATCCCACCCTGTCCGATGTCTGTCCGGACGCGTCCTTTTCACCAAGGATGATATCCGGGATGTCGTCGTAGTCGTTCACTCCGAAGAAGAAGTCCACTTCAGGTATCTCTTCGGCAAGTTCCCTGTGATAGCGCTCTGAGAGGCAGCCCGTAACGACGAGCTTCTTTCTGCCCCCGTCTGTTTGTCCTATGAGATCGAATATCCTTTCGATCGATTCTTTCTTAGCATCCTCTATGAACCCGCAGGTGTTGATTATCAGGATATCCGCTTCGCGCGTATCATATACGATAACGCAGCCTCTTTCGACGAGAGAGGCTGCGAGCGCCTGTGAGTCATATTCATTTTTCGCGCACCCGCAGGTGTCTATAAATACCTTTTTCATTATCAGTAATCGCTTTCGCTGTCAGCATCCATGATCATTCTTCTCACGGATTCCGGGAGCGAATTGAATGAGTCCATGGCTCTGGTATTGCTTAGTTTCTCAGTCGTGCCTGTCCCGTCGTCTTCAGGAGCCATCTCGGGTTCCGGTACCTCGTCCTCTTCAGACACGTATTCTGGCTCAGGTTCCGGTTCATATTCAGGTTCCGGTTCAGGCTCCTGTACAGGCTCCGGCTCCGGTTCATACTCGGGTTCCGGATCGCCTCCGCCGTAATATTCATCTTCAGTGATGAGCAGCTGGCGAGGCCTTGAGCCGTCTGATGGACCTATGATCCCCTTATCTTCTATTTCATCGATTATCCTTGCCGCCCTGTTATATCCGATGCGGAATCTTCTCTGCAGCATGGAAACCGATGCCTGCTTTGACTTGAAGATGAAAGCTATAGCGTCTTCAGTCAGTTCGTCCTGCGCTTCGCCTCCTGCCTTTCTGTCGGAATTCTCCATTCCGTTCATGAGTTCCTCGTCATAGTCAGGACCGCCGCCTTCCTTTTTCACGAACCTGATGATCTTCTCAGTCTCCTGTTCGGAGATGAACGGCCCCTGTACCCTGAGCGGCTTCATGGAGCCCACAGGCGAGAACAGCATGTCTCCCTTGCCGAGTAGCTTCTCGGCTCCGGCCATATCGAGGATGATTCGCGAGTCAGTCAGCGACGCTACGCTGAACGCGATCCTCGAAGGGATGTTGGCCTTTATGAGACCTGTAACTACGTCCGCGGACGGCCTCTGTGTAGCTACTATGAGGTGGATGCCGGCGGCTCTGGCCTTCTGCGCCAGACGGCATATCGATGTCTCTACCTCTGCCGGCGACGCCATCATGAGATCGGCAAGCTCGTCGATTATGATCACTATCTGAGGCTTGCAGTCGGCATAGCGCTCGTCAAGTCTCATGAGCTGATTGTATGATTCGATGTCTTTTACATTATTCTCGGCAAAGAGTTCGTAGCGCTTCTCCATCTCGTCTACCGCTATGGCAAGAGCGCGCGCAGCCTTGCGCGGATCAGTGACGACCGGCGTCAACATGTGCGGGATGCCGTTGTAATTGCCGAGTTCGACCATCTTAGGGTCTATCATGATAAGTTTGAGTTCGGACGGTCTTGCCTTGTAGAGGAAACTCGCGATTATCGAGTTGATGCAGACCGACTTGCCCGATCCTGTCGCGCCGGCTATCAGCAGGTGCGGCATGTCCTTGAGGTCCGCGACGATGTTATTGCCTGAAATATCCTTTCCGACAACGAACTCGATCACGGATCTTGCCGACATGAATTCGTCAGTGTCGATAAGGTCACGTACAAGTACAGGCGCAGCCTTATCGTTCTCTATCTCGATGCCGACAGCCGCTTTGCCCGGTATAGGAGCTTCCATGCGGATGCTCCTGGCTCTCATGTTGAGAGCTATGTCGTTTGAAAGCTTAGTTATGCTCGCGACCTTGACGCCTATCGCAGGCTGCACTTCGTATCTTGTAACGGAAGCGCCCTGTGTGACCTTGACGACCTTCGCGTCCACGCCGAAATTCCTGAGCGTCTGTTCGAGAAGATCTGCGCGTTCCTGGAGCTGCACGTCGCTCATCATCTGATTCGACGCGGTGCCCTTCTTAAGCAGGCTTACAGGCGGCAGTTCATATGAGGAGTCTTCGGTCATGGTATTGAAGCCTGCTGCGATCTTTGCGTCGTCGCCGTCCGGCTGAGTCTTGTCGGCGGTCTTCTTTGCATCCGTCGCGCTCTTCTTTTTCTGAGATGACGCGGAAGATCCTGATGAAGCGCGTCCTGTCGTCCCGGCTGCCGCAGAAGCAGTACCTGCAGGACCGCCGTGCGCGTCGAGTCCGAAGGAACCGGAATGGCCTACGTCATCAGGATCGCCGAGTCCGAGTCCGGTCGGCGCCGATGCAGCGTTCTTGCGTTTTCTTCCCGGATAACCGTAGTCTTCTACGTCATCGCTGTCAAAATGTCTGTCTTCAGTATGAACCCTGCCGGAAGAGCCGCTGTCATGATCCCTGAGATTTTCAGAGGAGAGCGTTTCTCCCGTTTCACTGTCTATTCCCGCGGCAAAGCGGTCCATGATCCTCCCGAAGAAAGTGCCTTTTCCGGTGCTTTCTTTTTGTTTGTCCATCGGAGAATCCATTATGATGGTGTCATCCGCCCTGCCGGATCCGCCGGAGATCACCGGCTGATCCTTTCCTGACATGCTGCCGAAAGGAGCCGGGATTTCCGTGGATGCCGCCGCATCTCCGGAAGCCGTATGCTGTTCTTCCTCAGGATCGTCTTCTCCCATTATCCAGTTCAGTACGGACTTAATGAAAGAAGGTTTAGGTTCTGGCGCGTCAGCGCTGACTGCGGGTTCCGCCGCAAGAGCCTCGCTGATCTGGCCTTCCGAAAGCCTTCTTCGTTCGTCCTCTTCAAGTTCCTTGAGAATACGTTTCTGTTCTCTCTTTTTGCCTAAGTTTGACGCAAATCTGGAGATAGGCGTATTTGCCACCATGAAAACGGATATCACGATCACGGCGATCGCTATGATGAGAAGACCCGGCTTGCCGAAGAATTTGGCAAGAAGAGAACCTATCTCCATTCCGACCGCTCCGCCCATGAAGCCATCCACTCCGTTGGTATAAAAGTAAGCGATGTCTTTGAATCCGTATCTTAATTCCTCCATCTCGATGAATCTGGCTGAATTAAGGACGCACATATTTATGTAGATGAGGAGGCTGAAAATCGCCGTACCGGATCCTATGTGCCTGAGCTTGCCCAGAAGAAGCAGCGCGGCAAACAGGAAAACGAGGAACGGCAGAACATACGCCATTACGCCGAAAAGGCCATTGCAGACGTCGTGCACCGCTCTGCCGAAGCTTCCGGTCGAATTCACGACTACGGTGATGAACAGGAAGAGACCCAGAGCAAACAGTGTTATGCTCCAGATGACATCGATATTGCGCCTGTCGCGGTCGCTCCTGCGCTGCATCTCCTCGAGCACTTCCTGTTTTGTTGGTTCGCCCTTGGCTGATGAAGACGTCTTTGGTTTGTCCTTTGGTTTATTCTTGCTCCCCGGCGGTCTGCCCGGGCCGCGTTTCTGTCCGTTATTGCTAGTCTGATTTGCCATATAACCATCCTCTGACATATATAATGTATAAAGCCTACTTATTATACTACAAGATGTTGTTTCTGTAATGGCTTTCTTAACAAAACAAAAGCCCCTTTTGCAGGGGCTTTGCCTGATTTTTAGCTGTTTCTTTCCACTACTCTGCGTTCACGACGTCCTTGCCGTCATAATAACCGCATGTAGGACATACTCTGTGTGGAAGTTTTGGCTCAT
>JBGUKZ010000103.1:0-29555 GCA_045114795.1 Anaerovoracaceae bacterium | reverse complement strand
GACGGTCGTATATTTCCTTGATCTTTTCTCTGTTCTGCAAAGCTGTCTGCTCCTCTGTATATATGATACGGACCCGGGATCCGTTTGGTTTAACGCTTACATATAGGATACGATTCCGGCTTTTCAAAAATCACATCACGTGAGAAAAATTATTATATTTATTTCTCTGAGAATAGCAGTATCTATGCTCCTGTATCCCAATAAGGTAGAGGAAATGGATTTCAAATCCTGCAAGTACCGGTTCGAATCCGGTCAGGAGCACCAACTTTTCCGTTGAAAGTCCCTAAAAGGGACTGCAAAATGAATAAGACTAAGATGATAGAAGAATCAATGTCGCTTTATCTTGTAAACTTGCTGCATAAAGGAATTCGAAAATATAATAAGAATAATCTTTTATATTGAAGCAGCAAAATCGAGATACAATGGATGAGATAGAATACAAAATCCTTAGGGACCAACTCAAAGACGCTAAAATAAGAACCCGGGCAGATAGGCATAAAGTTGGCTTCGGCGAAATGCTGGAGCAGCTTATGGATGAGAATGGTTATACCTGTAAAAGTCTGGCAACGAAAGCTGATCTATCTGAGCGGACTATCAGGAGGATGAAGTGCGAAGATGAGTATCGGCCAACGAAGGAAATGATCATAGCCGTGTGCGTGGCTATGAAACTAGGTTTCAATGAGTCGTTACACTTGCTGAGGATGTCCTCATTCCGTTTGCAGGAAAACTCTCCGATTGACGCAATGTATTTATTAATATTAAAATATGAAGGAAAGTTCAGCGTGCGCGAATGGAATAGGGTCCTGCTGGACATTGGAGAAAAACCTATTGGCTGCATGAGGAAGCCTAGTTACAAAAACTAAATGGTCTTACCCCATTTCACCCCAGACACTGTCCCATATGCTTCGGAGAGTCTTCAAATCAAAAAAATTGAATTCACAAAAATGGTCTGTGCCTGACCAGACAAGGTGCCAAAATGCTAAAAATTTTTGGAATGAAGCCGTCTCCTTCGTTAGGGGATACTCCCGACAATGAAGCCGGAAGGCAAGGGCGGTGCTAAGAAGGAGCGCGTTGAGATCGATTTCAGCAAGGTAAAAGTTGAGCCGCTCTTCGAAGAGGAAGTCGACTTCGATACCTTCAGCAAGTCGGATTTCAGAGCAGTGAAGATCAAATCCTGCGAGGAAGTGAAGAAGTCCGACAAGCTGCTGAAGTTCGTCTTGAACGACGGATCCGGTGAGGACAGAGTCATCCTCAGCGGCATCAAGAAGTACTACGATCCTTCTGAACTCGTTGGAAAGACTGCGATAGCGATCGTGAACCTTCCGCCGAGAAAGATGATGGGAGAGTACTCCAACGGAATGCTGATCAGCGCGGTCAACGAGTATGACGGCGAGGAGATGCTCAATCTCCTGCTCGTAGATGACAGGATCCCGGCAGGCGCGAAGCTGTACTAGGGCTTACTGTTTCCGGTCTCCGTTTTGAGATATGCATCGGAAAATCGTTTACGGATGCGGTCCCGGTGAGTATAATATCTCTCAAATAAAAAACCATCCTCACATTCTAAATAGTGAAGAATGTGGGGGTGGGGTTTTTATACTCTTTTTTGGGAACCGGGTTTTCAGTGAGGTAGATATCTGATTTCCGTCATGTTAAACTGAAATAGCACTTACAAAGGTGCAAAAGGACAGGTTTTGAAGAAAGGCGCAGCTATGAATGAAAGTACTTTAAGAAATAGGATAGAGCAGCTGGAGTATGAAATCCAGGGAATCGATAAAGATATAGACTGGACCAAGGGAAGCCTGGAGGTCGCAACTTCAGAAGCCAAAAGATACGGTGCCAAAGCCGCAAACGGCGGTGGGCTGGTATTCTCAGACGATCATGCGCGAGGAATGGCGGAAATGCATCTTCGCGATGTGGAGAGATTCGAACGGGAACTCAGAGACCTGAAAAGGAGAAAAGAAGATCTTCTCTGGCAGCTGGAGGACTGTAAGCGTAAACTTGCAAACGCAGGCAACACCGGTTCCGGTGGAGCAGCATATGGTGGAGCAGCATATGAACCGAGAAGTTACAGCTCCCCGGGATCGGGAAGGTCCCGGTCGCGAAGGAGTTCGGGCAGCATCAGGCCGGTCTCCAAAGAAAGATTAAAGGAGACCCTGAAAACAGTGGCCATTTATGTGCTTGCGATAGCCGGTATAGTTTTTGTTGGGGGCCTGGCCAATTATGGAGTTTTCCTGGGTCTGCTGCTCGTGGTTGCGGGCCCGGTCGTATTTGCCGTTAATGCCTCAAAAAAGTGGTATGTCCCGGGGGAGCCCAAAAGGGCAGCGAAGATATTCATCTCTTATAGCATAGGGATACTGCTGACGCTCGCCGGCATGACAGATTATAACATCGTATCTCTCATAATGGTCGCCGGGTTCTGCTACCTCGCAGCGCTCATACTTGAGAGAATGTGGGGCGCAAAATAGAAAAGGAAGCAAAAGGCAAAGAGGGTCATACGGCCCTCTTTTATTGTGCGGTGATTATGACGGCGATTGTGTTATTATGGATACAGTAATAGTAGGAGCCGGACAGATGCCGGTCTAATGAAAATGGACATACGATTTGACTTGAATGAAGCACAATCGAATATTCTGGAAAAGTATCCTGAATGGCAGGATCTGATCGACGTCGTGGAGTTCAAAAACACCCCGTCGGTGGATCCTGCGGGGTACAGCGGAAGGACCGTCTATTACAACAGCCGCAGCATGAGGCAGTTCCCACGGGACGCCCAGACGTATCTGATCGCGCAGCAGCTGATGCATATACAGCTTGCTCATCAGCAGAGAGGAAGGGGGAAGGAGTCCCGGATATGGGACCTCGCCTGCGCGGCCGTTGTCAATGAGTTCCTGCTGGCTGACGGCTTTGAGCCGCCGGTCAATATCTTCCGCCGGAAGGACGCGGCGAGCCTGAGCGCGGAAGAGATGTATGACATCCTGTACGAGAAAGCCGAAAGAGATGATTTCAGAATCTCGGAAGAGGAAAGCCCGGAAAAGCAGTCCGACGCCCAGTATGTCGCAGTGCCGCAAAAGGGAGACAGGAACAATCAGGCAGGTGACCTTCAGGGCGCGCAGAACCGCGACATAGAAGACCCGGGTCTCGCGAAGGCTGTGGCGGGCCTCGCTGATCTCCTGGAGCCGAGCATGCAGCTCGACTACGACTGGTTCCCGGCGGACAGGATCAGGGACGGCATACTCATCGAGCAGTTCAGACCGTATCCGGTGCCGCACGCCGAGATCCTTCTGGACACCAGCGCGTCGATCGACGAAGATCTTCTGAGAGCATTCGTCAGAGGAGTCAAAGAGATACTGCAGGAGGACGCTGTCGTAAAGGTCGGCTGCTTCGACACCGAATTTTACGGATTCCAGGAGATACATTCCGAAAAGGATATTTCAAAGCTTGAGATAAAGGGCTCGGGCGGAACGAATTTTGAGACTGCCGTCAGGGCCTTCACGGGAGATGCCGAGACCAAGATAATATTCACGGACGGATACGCGGACATGCCGGAAAGCAGAAGCGACGCCATCTGGCTCGTGTACAGCGACATGCCGGTCGACCCGCCCGGCGGAAAGGTGATATACGTTAAAAAACCTGAGGAGATAAACAGATATGAAGTCGATTTTCTTATCACATAAGCAGCTGTTCGAAAACCCGCTCCCGCTTTTCCGCGCCGCGGGGACCATGGCCCGCGCGACCGATCTGGCTCTGATCACCGTTCCCGATGACGGGTTCACGCTGAGCGACGACCGAGTCAATTACTTCCTTTCCGGGGGAGATTGCGTCGACAGATTCGGGCGTGACCATACAGGCGGCAACTGCGCGGTAAGGCCCGCGCTTCTGCTGGAGCCGGGAGACGAGAAACTGCTCAGTCAGGTCCGCGAATCGGGCGGCGTCGTTACGGCAGAACTCGGGACCTTCCCGTCGGTCATACTTGAGTCGTCCATGCGCGAGATGGCGGAAAAGCAATACGATGACGGCACTCTGAAAAAGACCGGGATGAGCTACACGGTCGCCGGAGAAAAAAAGGACGTCTACAGGCTGGGAGCCAAGCAGATAGTCAGGATCGCCGTCACGGAGGAGACTTCGAGCGGATATGTCCAGCTGTCCGACGGAAGCGCTGTCACCGCGGGCGAGGAGATATTCATTGAAGTGCGGCCGGTGCGCTGGTATTACGACGAGATCAACAAGCTGCTGATAGCCGGCAGGGCTTTGTTCGCGGGCCTCACCAGAGAGGAAGCCGCGGCTTATCTTGCGGACGGCTTTATCAGGGAACTGCTTGCCGAAGACGACAGGGAGATCGCCTCATCGATCCCGGGGACGTCGTACCACATGGAAGAGCATGATGAACTGGACCTGATAAGGGCGTTCATAGAAGCGGACATACCGGTGTTCATCCACGGGCTGACCGGAGACGGAAAGAGCGACCGCGTCAAGGAGATAGATCCCGATGTCCTCGACATAGAACTCGTCAACGAGACGCCTGAGACCATAAACGGCCGCGCCGTATACAACGAGTCGACTGACACTATCATAGACATCAAGCCGGTTTGGCTGGTAAAGCTCGAGCGCCTGTGCGAGGACGGCAAGCCGCACATCCTGTTCTTTGACGAGCTGACGAATGCCACGAAGCAGACCCAGGCGGTCATATTCAAGATCGTGCTGGAGCGCTTTGTCAACAACCGCTGGCCTCTTCCGGAGAACGCGCGCATCGTCGCGGCCGGGAACGACAGGGCGGAGTCGAGCGTCGCCCACGATCTGGCGGAGCCTCTGTTCGGAAGATTCGCTCATGTATACATACGCACGACTGTGGAGAACTGGATGCCGTGGGCGGTCAGAAAAAAGATCAATCCATACGTTATGGAATTCCTGGCTAATAACGAGCTTTACCTCAGGACCCCGTTCACGGGAACAGAGGGCTATGCCGATCCGCGCCGCTGGGAGATGGCGTCGCGAGTGCTCGACAGCTCTGACAACGACTTCTCGCTTCTCGAGCCTATTGTGGGCCATGAGACCGCGGAGGCCTTCATAAGATTCTTCCGCGCCCAGGAAGAGATGATTGACATATTGAAGTACACGGACGAGGAGCTGGCGCGCATGTCCGTTGCCAGAAAGTATCAGATCGCGCAGCAGTGCCTGTACGCCGCTTCCGCGAAGCCTGAAGAAGCCGCCGATCTCGTAAAGAGGCTCGGCGCCGAGTTCGAGGCCTGGTTCAGATACGTCCTCGAGAGAAAGGGCAGGCACTGACATGAAGATCCTTTGCATAGGAGATTCGAATACATACGGCTACGATCCGCGTTCATACATAGGGTCAAGATACCCGGATGGAGTGCCGTGGGCCGACCGTCTGGAGGGTTGCGATGTCATCAACTGCGGAGTCAACGGCATGACGGTCCCGCGCGGGCAAACAAGGTACCCGGGCCTGATCAGGCTCAACGATCCGGACCTGGTCACTGTCATGCTCGGCACGAACGATCTTTGCAGCGGCCTGAGCGCGGAGCAGATCGCCGGCCGTATGGGAATCTTTCTTGATACGATCATCGATGCGGGAAAGCCGGTCCTTCTGATATCTCCGCCTGTTCTGCAGTTCGGCGAATGGGTCATGGATGAGGATTTCATAGAAGAATCGCAGGACCTCGGGGAGGCCTACAGGGAACTCGCTGAACAAAAGGGCTGCCTGTTTGCCGACTCAGGGGAATGGGGGATCGACGTGACCTTTGACGGAGTTCATTTCTCGCCGGAAGGGCACGCGGCATTCGCGCAAAAGCTCAATGAAATACTTGGGAAACTTTGAAGAGGAAGGAGCATTCATGGAACTTGGAAAAAAGCGCAAGGTCTGCGCCAACTGCGGCAACTCATACAAGGAAGGCGACAAGTACTGCCGCTACTGCGGAGCGCCGATGGGCACGCCTGAGTTCATAGAAGAGAATTTCGCGTGCATCTACGGACCGCCTCCGGTCTCAAGGACGCATAAATGCGGGAAGTGCGGATTCACATGGAGCACATGCCTGATGATCGATGACGAACGCTTCTGCCCGGAGTGCGGAAGCCCGGCGCCGGTCGTCGATTCCAATAAATAATGACAGCAGAGGCTTTAAAGAGAGCGCAGCTTGAGGCCGTTGCCCGTCACAGAGAAGACTTGAAGCAGTCTCCGCGTTTGCGGTGGCTGTTTTTTGAGATAACAGACCGCTGCAATCTGAGGTGCAGACATTGCGGCAGCAGCTGCACGGCAGAGGGGCAGGCTCTCACGGTCGAAGATATCGAAAGAACGCTCAGGACCCTTCAGCAGCACCCGGACAAGCCGGCGGTCTGCCTGACCGGCGGAGAGCCGATGATGCATCCGGACTTCTTCGAGATAGCCCGGCTCGTCAAAGAGATGGGCTTCAGTTGGGGCATGACGACAAACGCCACACTCATTGACGACGCTGTTGCTGAAAAACTCAGGGAGGCCGGGATGTCCACCGTGTCCGTCAGTCTGGACGGGATGGAGAGATCGCACGACTCCCTCAGGCAGAAGGAAGGGGCATGGCGCCTTGCCCTGCGCGGATTGGAGGCTCTTCAGAAAGCAGGCTTCAAACCGCAGGTCACGACGGTGCTCCATCATGGAAACTTCGATGATCTCGAACGGGTGTATGATCTGCTCTGCGGCATGGGCGTCACAAGCTGGCGTCCGATCAACGTAGAGCCGATCGGCCGCGCGTGCGAATCAGCGGATCTACTGCTGACGCCTGACCAGTTCCGGCGCCTGCTTTCATACATCCGCGAAAAGAGATTCGACCAGGACTGCCCTATGGAAGTGACCTTTGGCTGCTCGCATTACCTGGGAGTAGAGTATGAACGCATGGTGCGCGATCATTACTTCCTCTGCGGAGCGGGAATACTCACGGCGAGCGTGAGGAGCAACGGGGATATCTGCGCGTGTCTGGACATAGAAAACAGGCCGGAACTTGTGCAGGGTAATATCCGCAAAGATGACTTCATGGAAGTCTGGAAAAACCGTTTCGAAGTCTTCAGAGGAGACAGGACAGCCGGCAGCTCAAAATGCGCCGCGTGTCCTGAACGTTTCATCTGCGGAGGAGACTCGACACATACATGGGACTTCGGCAAAAACGAGCCTCTGCTGTGTCTCAGAGACTTTCAGTTCTGACATAAAAAATAGCAAAAAAAGAAAGGCATGGTCTTCGGACCGTGCCTTATTTTACTGCCTGTACCAGAAACATCGGTGTCGACGAGAAATTAATCTGCTCCTGCTGTGTCCATACCTCGCGCCAGATATCCTCATCTGTCCGGACCTTCATTCCCAGACCCGTAAGGACTTCAATGTCCCATGCGGGCCGCCGCTCTTTGGACAGAGGCATCCCGCGGGCGATATCTTCCATCACGTCGAAGTTGTCGCCTACGTTCTGATCATCGAGACCGAGCTCCTCGCTTTTTATGCGGTCGCTTTCATACGCTTCGCGCTTTTCGTCGTCAAACAGATAGTTGTACCAGTTGGCGTCGAAGTTGAGCAGCATCCCGCCGTCTTTGAGTACCCTGTGCCACTCGGAGTAAGCGCTGCCCGGATTCGGAAGGTTCCATGTGAGGTTGCGGCTTATCACGACATCGAAACTGCTATCCGCGAGGCTGAGAGCTTCAGCGTTATCTATACGGAAATCGACGGCGTCAGCAAGAACGCCGGCATTCTGTCTGGCTTCATCGAGCATCTCCGGCACCATGTCGGCTGCGGTGACGCTATAGCCCAGCTCAGTCAGGATGATCGCTATGAAGCCGGGACCCGCGCCGATATCGAGCACCTTAACAGAGCCCGGTTCACGGTCCGGATAGTGAGCGGAGATAAGACGGCTGAGGACAGACCTCCACTTGCCGCGGCTCTCGCCTTCGAGCTCCCATCTATTAACATCGGAATAGCCGGAGGCCCTCTGCGACCAGTATTCAAGGTTGATATTTTTCTTTTCCATATCCATTTCTTATCGTATCAGATTTTTAACGCATTTCACATCCCCCAGGGGGGCTTGTGAGAGTCCTGGGGCTAACTTAAACTGTTATTACACGGAAACTGTACGTTTCAAAAACGTTCCCGATCTGAGAAAGCAGGCCAGAACAGCACATGAGCGAACTCACAGCAATACCCTTCGAAAAAGAATCCGAAAGCATCAAGGCCAATGTAGCGCACTACTGGACAAAACGCGCGGGCAGCTTTGCCGAAGCGAAGCATGATGAAGCCCACAGTTACAAGGCTGATCTTTGGAGGAAAGACCTCATTGAAAGGCTGCCGCGCGGCAGCAACATACGGATACTGGACGTCGGCTGCGGAGCCGGTTTCTTTGAGATGCTTCTGGCGCCTCTCGGATTCAATATCACGGGAATAGATCTTACTCCTGACATGATCTCGAAAGCCAAGCAACTGGCCGCGAGCCATCTCTCTTCTTCGGCGGAGTTCTTTGTGATGGATGCCGAGCATCCTGCTTTCCCGGACGAGTTTTTTGACTCGGTCATCTCGCGTAATCTGACATGGACTCTTCCGCACCCGGCGGAAGCATACAGAGAGTGGCACAGAGTACTGAAGCCGGGCGGAGTGCTTCTCAATTACGATGCGGAGTACGCCAAGGGTTTCCACAAGTATGACCAGGCTGAGAACTGTGCTCATCAGGGTCTGGATGACTCGCTGACGGAGGAATGCCACAACATCTACCACATGCTTTCCGTCAGTTCGCTCGACAGGCCGGAGTGGGATGAGGCGGTATTGAAAGAGATCGGATTCACAGAGGTGACGAGCGACCTTGGCGCAGGCGACAGGCTTTACGCCGAAAAAGACAGATTCTACATGCCGGACAGAATGTTCTGCGTAAGGGCGGTCAAATAGCCCGGCATTTAGATAAATACAAACTTTCATCAACAACGGAGGTAAACATGAAGAAGAAACTATTGGTCATGCTGCTTGCTGCCTGCATGGTGCTGGGAATGACGGCATGCGGAGGCGGCTCTTCATCCGGCGGTTCGGGCGACAACGTCCTGAAAACTGCCGCGTCGTTCGCTTATCCAAGCATCGACGTGCACAAGGAGTATTACGGGTGGTACACATCGATATATGGCCTTTCAGAAGCGCTCTTCAGATTCGATGAGACCGCTACAGCGGTAGACTGCCTCGCGGAGAGCGCGGAAGCTGACGGAACGACATGGACCATCAAACTGAAAGACGGCGTAGCGTTCTCGAACGGAAACCCGCTGACAGCTGATATGGTGATCAGAAACATCCAGAGACTTGCCGAGGTCAATGAAAGGTTTGCTTATATGGCAGACTTTGACTGGCAGGCGACGGACGACAAGACCATTGTAGTCAACACAGGCGATGCCGTATATCCTATGCTCAAGAACGACCTTGCCAGCCCTGAGTGCGGAATGATCGACCTTGACGCCACAGAGGACTTTGACAACAACCCGATCTGCACAGGCCCGTTCGTGATCAGCGAGTTCAATCCTGAGGGCGACGTCACTGTTGCGAAGAACGAGAATTACTGGGGCGGCGATGTCAAGCTCGACGGAGCCATCTTCTACTACATGCAGGAAGACGATCCTAAGCTGCTTGCGATGCAGAGCGGCGAGATCGACTGCTACAACAGCGTTTCGTCCGCTGCCCTCGAAGTCTATGAGAAGGAGCCTGACAAGTACAACGTCGAGTCTGTAGCAGGCACGAGACTCCAGTACTACATCCTGAATGAGAACAGACTTGATGACGCCGTAAGAGAAGCGATCACGCTCACAGTCGATAAGGACGCTATCGCTGATTACCTCAAGGGAACAGTCAGCCCGGCTCACTCGCCATATCCTGATTCGACAGCGTACAGCAAGGTCACCATCCCTGCAGTCGACACGGCAAAGGCAAAGGAAGTTCTTGAAGCGGCAGGTTATACACTGAACGCTGAAGGCATCTATGAGAAGGACGGCAAACCGCTGAAGCTCAACATCTGCTACTATGCCGCCCGCTCACTCGATACCCTTGCCATCCTCATACAGGAGCAGCTGAAGGCGATCGGCATCGATTCGTACCTGACAGTCGAGGAGGATCCGGATTCGACATACATCGCTACAGCTGACTTCGATCTGGCTCTCTACTGCATGATCTCCGACAAGTGCGGCGACCCTCAGTACTTCATCGACTCGACTCTTGCTGACGGCGCTTACTACAACGTCGGCGGATTCGAGAACGCAGAGTGCGAAGCGATGATCCAGCAGCTCAAGACGGAGGTAGACCCTGACAAGAGAGCTGATCTCGCCAACAAGATCATCCAGATCGCCATCGACGACAACGCGTTCGGTTACGTAGGACTGTTCAACCACACGACGGTTATGAAACCGGGAGTCAGCGGCTTCGCGGAGAAGATCCCGTTCGACTTCTACGGAGTTGACGCGAACACGACAAAAGGCAACTGATAATAAACACCGAAAAGGGCAAAAGTGAGTTTAGGAAAGCAGATCGCAAAACGATTGGTCGAACTGATCCTCATACTGATCATTCTGAGCTTTCTTACATTTCTGTTAATGTATCTTGCGCCGGGCGACCCTGCGGAGAAGAGACTTTCTTCGCAGGGCGTCGCGGTGACCAAAGAGATGCTGCAGGCGGAACAGGAGAGGCTCGGTTTGCTGCGCCCGTTTACGGAAAGATACGGAGAATGGCTCGTGGGCATCCTTCACGGCGACTTCGGACTGTCGTTCAAGGATGACATGCCCGTGGCGCCTAAGCTGGTCAATGGTCTTAAGAACACCACGATACTGGCATTGGCGAGCCTTATCCTGTCTCTTTTAGTGTCCATACCTTTGGGCATAGCGTCTGCCGTAAAGAAGAACAGCCTGCTGGACCACATAGTCCGTTTGCTGTCTTTCATAGGCAACGCCCTGCCTAATTTTCTTATTTCCGTACTTCTGATGTATCTGCTGTGCATCAGGTTCAACCTGTTTCCTGTCGTAGCCACCGGCAGCCTTCAGGGACTCTTTTTGCCGGCGATATCACTGGCAATACCGATGGCGGGAAGATTCACCCGTCAGATACGCACCGAGGTGATGGAGCAGCTCGAGCAGAGCTACGTGACCGGTCTTCGCACCAGGGGCGTAAAGGAAAAGGATATACTGCTGAACAACGTGTTCCACAACGCGATCGGTCATATCTTTACTATAATCGCGCTGCAGATAGGAACACTGATGGGCGGCAGCGTAGTCATAGAGACCATATTCCGCTGGCCGGGTATCGGCAAGCTGGTAATGGACTCCATCAACGCCCGTGACTACCCGACCATAATGGGATTCGTGCTCATCATGGGAACCATCTACGTGGTCATCAACTTTATTTCAGACGTGATCTATCACGTGCTCGATCCGAGGATCTAGCAGCATATGACAAAGAAGAAACAGCTGAGAAGAAAGGTAATAATCGCCGCGGCCTTCGCCATCCTCCTGGTGGTGATAGCCCTGCTGTCCGGCGTGCTGGCGCCTAACGATCCGTACGCGACCAGCTCAGCGCTCATAAGGCAGGCACCTTCCGCGGCATACCCGTTCGGCACCGATAATCTGGGGCGCTGCGTGCTTTCGCGTGTCCTGATCGGCGCCCGCACTACCATCGCTTCCACGTTCTTCCTTGTAGCCATATCCTTCGTGATCGGCATCATCATCGGCATGCTCTGCGGTTACTACGGCGGCATAGTCGATGACATACTGATGAGGTTTGCCGACCTCATGCTGGCATTCCCGCAGATGGTAGTTGCCATCGCCGTCGCCGGCATACTCGGCGGAGGACTCGGAGGAGCCATGCTTGCTCTGGGAATAACGATGTGGACATCGTTCGCGCGCCTTGCGCGAAGCCACACTCTCTCCATAAAGAATGAGCCGTATATAACAGCCGCACGCCTGCAGGGGCGAAACGGCTTGCAGATAATGGCAGGGCACATACTGCCTAATATTCTCGAGCCGGTGCTGATCAACGCGCTGACTCAGATAGGCACGACGATGATAGGCATCTCCGGCCTGTCCTTCCTGGGACTGGGCGTCGTAGCGCCGCAGGCGGAGTGGGGTTCCATGATAAGCGAAGCCCGCGCCTACATACAGCTGGCGCCGTGGGCAGTGCTTTTCCCTGCAGCCGCGACTATCATCACCATCGTAGTATTCAATTATCTCGGCGATGCCGTGATGGAATACAGAAAGGCCGAATAGATGAGCGAGCCATTGCTTAGGATCGAATCATTGAGCGCGACATACGACATCGACACGCCGGACGTGGTCACCGGTGTCAGCTTTGACGTGGCTCCGGCTGAGATAGTCTGCATAGTAGGCGAATCCGGGTCAGGAAAGTCTACACTGGTCAAGGCCATCCACGGACTTGGCGAACTCTATATCACGGGCGGCAGAGTGTTTTTCAATGGCGTGGACCTTGCGAAGATGGATCCTAAAGAGAGGCGCAGGCTGATGGGTACGGGCATAGCCCTTATACCGCAGGACCCAGCCGCGTCGTTCAACCCGATAAGAAAATACGACAAGCAGTTTAAGGAGGCTCTTGCCGGACATAACATGGATTACGATGAGGGCTTTATAAGCGACATGTTGGGACGCATCGGCATCAGGGACGGCAAGGCCGTTCTCGCCAGCAGGCCATACGAGCTCTCCGGCGGCATGAATCAGAGGGTCGCCATCGCCGCGGCCATGATGTTTGAGCCTAAGATACTGCTCTGTGATGAAGCTACCAGCGCGCTTGACGTTACGACAGCGGGCGCCGTCGTGGATGAACTCATGAAGATAAGAGACGCCAACGGCACTGCAATACTGATGGTCACGCACCACCTCGGAATAGCCAAGCGCATGGCGGACAACATAGGAATAATGAAAGCCGGCAGGATGGTCGAATACGGCAGCAGAGAGCGCATATTCAACCATCCGGAAGATGAATACACAAAGAACCTTATGCGCGACGTACCGCGTCTCAGGAAAGATTAGCAAAGGCAGATGGATAACAGAGAAATCGTTCTTTTCGGACATGATCTGAATAAGTCTTACAAGAATCGTGACCGTGTTGTCATGCCGCTTAAGCATGTCGATTTTGAGCTGAGGCGCGGAGAGATCCTTGGCATAGTGGGCGAGTCCGGAAGCGGCAAGTCCACGCTGCTCAAGGTCATAAGCGGCATAGAGAAGCCGGACAGCGGGAAACTCTATCACATGGGCGAGGAGTACACTGGAGCCGGTCCGGAAAAGACCGGCAGGTTCCTCCGCATGATTTTCCAGGACGCTGTAGGCTCATTCGATCCTAAAATGAACATGCACAAGTCGCTGCACGAGGGCAACCCGGCAACTCACGATGAACTCGTGAGGATCATCAGTGAGGTAGGTCTGAACGAGGAGCTTCTGACGCGCCGCCCGAGCCATCTGTCGGGAGGACAGTGCCAGAGGATGTCGATCGCCAGAGCCCTGCTTTCACACGCTAATATACTGTTGTGCGACGAGATCACCAGCGCACTCGATGTAACGACTCAGGCGCAGGTAATAAAACTGCTGACAGAAGTCCGCGATGAAGAGGGAGTATCCATAATGATGATCTCCCATGATCTGGCTCTGGTCAGCATGGTCTGCGACCGCATAATGGTTCTGAAGGACGGCACAATTGTTGAAACGGGCATCACTTCGGACGTCATCAATTCGCCTCAGCACGAATACACGCGCGATCTTCTGAGAAGCGTGCTTGCCGTATGAGAGCGCTTCAGATAGCGGGTCATGATCTGGTCCCGGGAAAGACCGTAAAAGATCACATCCATGTGAACGGAACCACTATTCGTGTTCCGCACATCCTTATTTCCGGCAATTCAGCCGGGCCTACCCTGTTGATAACGGCAGGAATACATAATGCGGAGTTCGTGGGCATACAGGCCGCGATCGAGCTTTCGCGCGAGATCGATCCTGAAGAGATAAAAGGCAATGTCATCATAGTGCCGCTTGCCAACACCTCGGGTTTTGAGAACCGCACCATGAGCATGGTATATGAGGACGGAAGAAACCTGAACAGGGTGTTTCCGGGAGACCGGTACGGGACGGCGGCTTACCGTCTTGCGCACATGCTGTTCAATACATTCATCGTTCATGCCGACGCCTACATCGACCTGCACAGCGGAGACGGCTATGAAGAACTGACACCTTATGTATATTACGTGGGAGACACTGCAGTCGAGGAACAGTCAGCGGCAATGGCGGCCTGCGTCAATACGGAATACTGCGTCAGATCGCGCTGCCTTACGGGAGGAGCATACAATCTGGCGTCAGTGAACGGTGTGCCGAGCGTACTCATAGAACGGGGACAGCTCTCGCAGATGCCGTGGGATCAGGTAGAGCAGGACAAGGCAGACGTGCTCAACATCATGAAACACCTTGGCATCATAGAAGGGCAGGCTCAGGTCTACGATAAGCAGACCCTTCGCGAGACAGAAGTGTTTTCACCTGCGTCAGGATGCTGGTATCCGGACATGCATGCCGGCGACTCATTCAGACGCGGCGACAGACTTGGCACGATAAAGGATTACTTCGGAGAAATAAAGCATGAGATCATTGCTTCGGAAAACGGGATGATGCTTCATCAGACGGCATCTCTAAACATAATCGAGGGAGGCCCGATGATTTCATACGGGATCCCGGACCATTCAGAAAAATGAAATACGGCCATGCGGCCCCTTAGAACATCCTCTGTTCATGAGAAAAGCAGACATGCGTTACGCATGTCTGCTTTCTTTTCAGATCTGTGTAAAGCTTTACGCTTTTGCCTTTGCGGCTTTCTTAGCTGCGTCGTCCTTAACGGACTTGGCCATGGACTTTCTGACGACTCCCTTAGGGTCTGTGATGAGAAGTCTTGCAAGCCAGATTATCAGGGCGAGAGCTACTACCGAGAATCCGAGGTATGCATCATTGAGCATATCCGCGCCGGATGGCGCGAAGAACTCAGCGCCGTCCTCAGCATATCCGAAGATAGCGTCGCCGAGCCACATCAGGGAAGCGCCCCAGAACATGAACATCAGCATTCCGAGCTGCATTGTGTCGTCCTTGCGGGTATACCACTTGACCGTTACGATGATCGCCGCAAATACTGTGATGAGAAGTGTCATATCGCTGCAACCTCCTTCCTACAGTTCCTGTGACGCGGCTTTTGGTTTCCTTGCCATTATGGCATCAGATACCTTGCACATGATGAACCATGTTACCGTGATGATTACAGCCATCGTTACGCCGACTGTTGCCATTTCGTGGAACATCTCGGCCGCGTCCGCCGGATCTGCCATCGCTGTCAGGAACGGGAACCAAGGAACGACCTCGCCGTGCCATACGTGCTCGTAGCAGAGCAGGATAGCGCCGCCCCAGAGCATCCATGTGAGCCATTTCAGCTTTCTGCTCATAGGGACCTTTTCAGGCTCGATGTTGTCTAACTTTCCACTCTCGATCTGGACTTTTTCCTTCTTCTCCTCTGCCTTCTCGATGCCGGTAACGACCAGCGCTTCAGCAGCACTTACCAGAAAACATGCCATAATAATTTCTCCTTCCGTTTTCCATATAACAACATTCCGCTGAGGCGGAAACGCCATAGCGGAAGCGCGTTTACAATTGAATTATAAAACCGTGAAAAACAGCCGCAAGCCCCCATAGGGGATATAATTTACGATTATTAACGCTCTTTCATCCCCACCGGCGCGAGGGCATTCCTTTTTGCATGGTCTGATGACAAAATGAATATGCTATAATTATCTGGTACAAAAAGCGCAGAAAGGACGTAAGCATGAAAGAGCTGGAAACAGGTATAAAAAACAGCGGAGAACTGACGGTCACGGAAGAAATGACGGCAGACGCGTGGGGAAGCGGCGGACAGCCGGTCTTCGCGACACCGGCGATGATCGCTCTCATGGAAAACACAGCATGGAAGAGCGTAGAGCCTTTTATGAAAGAAGGTCAGACCACTGTCGGAACGCATATCGACGTGAAGCATCTTTCCGCGAGCCCGCTGGGGGCGCACATCACATGCGAGAGCGAGCTCGTCGAGATCGACAGGCGCAGGCTGGTCTTCAAAGTCAGCGCGTCCGATGACGCGGGCCCGATAGGCGGCGGCACTCACGAGCGCTTCATCATCGATGCCGAAAAGTTCATGGCCGCAACGGAAGCAAAGCTGGATAAATAAGCGCGGCGGTATGTGCCGCCGTATACAGGAGAAGAAATGGCAAAAAACCTTGTAATATACTATTCCCGCAAGGGACAGAATTATGTAGCGGGCAAGCTGGCGGATCTCGAGGTGGGAAACACCGAGCTGGTCGCGCAGTACATACGCGACGCGGTGGGCGCGGACCTTTTCGAGATCGAGACGGTCGATGACTATCCGGCAGACTACATGGAATGCACCGAGGTCGCGAAGCAGGAACAGAGGGACAACGCCCGTCCGAAGCTGAAAGAGTATCTCCGCGACATAAGCGAATACGATAATATCGTCATTGCCGGACCGTGCTGGTGGGGCACATATCCGTGCGCCGTTTTCACTCAGCTTGAGAAACTGCATTTCAGGGGCAAGCACGTATGGCCTGTCATGACCCACGAGGGGAGCGGCGAGGCCAGGAGCCGCACCGATCTCAAGAAGTTCTGCACAGGCGCGAAGGTCGGAAAGACTCTGGCCATACAGGGCAGCAAGTGCCCGGAAGCAAGAGAGACCGTGACCCGCTGGGCGGAAAAACATCTGGGATAGATGCTCCAGCTGAAGAACGAAGAGAAGAAAGTAGAATATCTCGAGCTCATATATGACCTCGTTTTCGTATACATGGTGGGCCGCAACAATGCTCTTCTCAGCCACTTTGAGAACGGCTTTGTTTCAGGCGATGCTTTTTTCGCGTACATAGTGTGCACTCTGACCATCATCCAGATATGGAACTTCACGACGTTCTACATAAACATGTTTGGCCGCAACGGTGTGAGAGATCACGTCTTCCTGCTGATCAACATGTATCTGATGTACTTCATAGGACAGAGCACGCGCACCGACTGGTTCGCGTATCAGGCGCAGTATCACATCGCCTGGGCGCTCATACTGATCAACATCGGACTGCAGTACGTCATTGAACTGAGGAACCATGAAGCGGATGTCTGGAACCGCGACCTGATAAAGCGCATGGCCGCGATACTGTTCATAGAAGCGGCGATAGCCCTGGCGGCAGGGTTTGTCCCGCCGGCAATGACCGGATGGGTATCGCTGGCCGCGATACTCGCCGGCATCATCCTTACTGTCGTGAACAGGAACAAAAGTCCGGGCGGTGTCATCGACTTCACGCACCTCACCGAGCGCGCCATGCTCTACGTGGTGTTCACGTTCGGCGAGATGATAATAGTGATCTCCGCGTACTTCGTGGGCGATGGAGGCTTCGACCTGAACGTCATATATTTCTCGCTGATGTGCTTCCTTATAGTCGCGGGGCTGTTCGTCTCATACGAACTCATATACGACCATCTTCTGGACAGGGAGTCGGAAGACAGCGGCATGCTGTACATGATCATCCACATATTCATCATATTCGCGCTCGGCTGCATCACGGTGTCGCTCGAGTTCATGCGCGAAGAAGAGGTGGCGCTGCTGCCTAAGATCATACTGATCACATCGGCGATCATAGCCTATTACGCGTTCCTGTTCTGCACCGGCAAATACGCCAAACAGAGATGCGGGATGGATCTTCGGTTCATGCTGAAGATGCTTGTCTTCGCGGCCGTGTTCGCGGCGCTCATGCTGGTCTTCAGGGAGAACATGAGGGTCAATATATTCGTTACAGTGGCATACGTGTGGAGCATCGTCTGGGTGCTCTACCGGGCAAAAAATATATTTGAAAAAGGATAAAACAAATGAGCAAAGTCTATATCACAGGACACAGGAATCCGGACCTCGACAGCCTCTGCGGGGCGCTGGCATATGCGAATCTCAAGAATCTGACGGATCCGGCAAACGAGTACGTCGCGATCCACTGCAGTCCCGTATCCGACCAGGTAAGGGAGCAGATGGAGGCGATGGGTATCGAAGTCCCGTCTTACAGGAAGGATGTTTATCCGAAGGTGAGAGACGTGATGCTTGAGCCGCAGACCTACATCCAGGCAGACGCGCCGATCTTTGCCCTCGTGAACGCGTACAGCGAGGAGAACCCGTCAGTTGTGCCGATCTACGACGGCGAAAAGTTCAAGGGCCTGCTCAGCGTTGACGACATCACGAAATGGTTCCTGTCGGACAACAAAGAGGAGATCCCTACCTACAGGCTCACGGTAGACAACATACTCCGGGTCATACCGGGAAAACTGCTGCACAGGGGAAAGAGCGACACGATAGAAGGATCGCTGCTTGTAGGAGCCGCGTCGTTCGAAGCGTTCAGCGGACTGCTTGAAGATATCGACAACTGCATCGTGGTGCTCGGACTGCGTAGGGAGCTCATCGAGCACGCCATAAAGAAGCAGGTGCCGGCCATCATCATCGCCGCGGCTGACGAGGCGCCTGATGTGGACTACAGCGGATACGAGGGGTCGGTATTCATGACAGACCTCGGCACGGCGGAGACGCTCAGAAGGATCAGGCTCGCGGAGACGGTCGAGTCCATGATGGAACTGGCGACGGAGACCATCGATATCGACGACCTGTTCGTTGAGGGCAGAAGGATATTCACGAACTCCCACCTCAGGGGGCTCGCCGTCATGGAGAAGGGCGAGTTCAAAGGCTTCGTCACAAGGAGGTGCTTCCTCGACAGACCGGTCAAAAAAGTGATCATGGTGGATCACAACGAGCCGGCGCAGAGCGTGGAGGGAATAGAGACCGCGGACGTGGTGGAGATCATCGACCACCACAGGCTCGACTCGCTTTCTACATCAACACCGATATTCATCGCGGCCGAGCCGCTCGGCAGCGTCAATACGATAATCTATCAGCTTTACATGCGCCATGGCATCATGCCGGATGAGCACGCGGCAAGGATCATGCTCACAGGTATAATCGCCGACACGCTCATCCTCCGCAGTCCTACGACGACGATACAGGACATGCAGGCGGTGGAGATGCTCGCGAGACTCGCCAAGGTGCCGAGCGTACAGGAATTCGGCGAGAAGCTGTTCAGCATCACCGACAACCTCAAGACTCAGGTCCCGGAAGAAGCGATCCTTTCGGATTTCAAGAAATACGAGAACGGCGGCACAAAGATGGGCATCGGCCAGTGCGAAGTCACGACTCTTACGGATGTCAGGGAATACGCCCCTGTATACATCGAAGCGCTGCAGAAGATCGCCGACTCTCAGGGACTTGACTGGACGCTTCTCATGGTCACCGACGTGCTCAGGGAAAACAGCGTGCTGCTCGCGTCTGACTGCAGGTCGAACCGCGACCTGCCTTACGCGAAGATCGATGAGCAGATATACGACATGCCGGGCGTGATGAGCCGCAAGAAGCAGCTGCTGCCGGTATTGCTGTCTGTAACCTCGGCATAAAGGCGGCACATCTCGTCGCAAGTATCCCTTCCGTCGCTATCACGCTCCGGGCGGGATAGCTTGCTGCGTGTGCCGCACATAATCAAGAAAAAGAGGCAACTATCATGTCAGTAAAAACCAACTGGTACAAAGAAGCGGTAGTCTATCAGATCTATCCGATCAGCTACATGGACGCCAACAACGACGGCATAGGCGATATCCGCGGCATCATTTCGAAACTCGACTACATCAAAGATCTCGGAGCGACCGCGATATGGTTCTCGCCGCTCTACAAGTCGCCGTGGAAGGACTACGGCTACGACATCGCCGACTACAGGTCCATACACCCGGCCTTCGGCACCATGGAAGACTTCGAGGAACTTGTTGCCGAGTGCCATAAGCGCGGACTCAAGGTGATGATGGACGCCGTGTTCAACCATACCAGCGATCAGCACGAGTGGTTCAGGGCGGCGCTTGCCGACAGGAACTCCCCGTACCGCGACTGGTACATATTCAGGAAAGGCAAGCGCGACAAGGACGGCGAACTCATGCCGCCAAACAACTGGACATCATCGTTCACGGGCCCGGCCTGGGAGCGCGTCGAGGGCACGGACGAATACTATCTGCATCTCTTCGCGCCTGAGCAGCCCGACCTCAACTGGGAGAACCCGGCGGTCCGGAGAGAACTGGCGGACACGCTCCGCTTCTGGCTCGACAAGGGCGTCGACGGATTCCGCTTCGATGTCTTCAACATGATCTCGAAAGTCTATCCGCTCAAGGACGACAGGAATCCTCTGCACTTCCAGAAGGGCGTGCAGTATTATGTCGACGGCCCGCGCATGCATGAGTTCCTCAAGGAGCTAAACGACAACGCGCTCGGGTTCTACGACACCTTCACGGTGGGCGAGTCCTACATACCTGACGAACAGCACGCGCACAGATACATACACGAGGAATCCGGCGAGCTGGACGGCATATTCCACTTTGAGCATCTCATGGCGGACAATATGTTCGGCCTCAAGATGGTGGCAAAGCCGTTCAACCTCAGACAATTCAAACGCGGTCTTCTGGACCCGCAGCTGAGATACCACGGGACGGGCTGGAACACTCTGGTGCTCGAGAACCACGACCAGGCGCGAAGCGTCAGCCGTTTCGGCATCAACACAAAGAAGTACCGCTATGAGGCGGCGACCTTCCTGGCGATGATCACATTCCTGGGCTGGGGCACGCCTTTCATCTACCAGGGCGAAGAGATCGGAATGACCAACACCCGCTTCAGCAGCATGGACGAGATGAAAGACCCGGTATCGCGCTTCATCTTCAACATGATGAGGGGCATGCGTATTCCGGAAAAGGCGATCCTCCGCATCATAAGATGGGCCGTGAGAGACAATGCCCGCACACCTATGCAGTGGGACGGCACGGCAAACGCGGGGTTCAACCGCGGTGAAAAGCCGTGGCAGTGCGTCAATCCGGACTACCGCGACATCAATGTCGAGAAGGACCTCGCGCGGGGCGGAAAGGTTGCGGATCCCGAAGACCCGGCCTTCGACCCGGGAAGATCCATATACCGCTTCTACCAGAAACTGCTCGCGCTGAGAAAGTCCGAGCCCGTGCTGCTCTACGGAAAGACGATAGAGTACTATCCGGACGACAGACAGGTCATCTCATACAGCAGGAGCATGGACGGCAGGCGCTTCCTGATAGTCGGCAACTTCTCGGGCGTGCGCGCGGACTTCATAATGCCGGGCGACTTCGAGCTCGACGAGCTGAAGATCCGCATGACCAACTGCGGACGCAGGGATGAAGAGGTAGAAGAGATAATGCATATGAAGCCTTACGAGGCTATCCTGTTCGAGGAGATCAGGAAATAACAAAAAAAGAAATCTATGAAAACAGCAGTACTATTTGAAACTATCATGCTCATCGGATTCGGCTGTTCATGGCCGTTCAACATAGCGAAATCGTTAAAGAGCAAAACGACTCTGGGCAAGAGCGTGTATTTTGAGATCATCGTGATCATAAGCTATCTTTTCGGGGTGGCCGCGAAACTTATCATTTTCCGCGAGACCGGCGAGCTTCAGTACTCGTTCTGGTTTTATATCATCGATATAATGCTTGTGACTACAGATGTATGCCTTTATATAAGGAACCGCAAAATAGACAAGGAAATGGGCCGCATCTGACGGCGGCGAAAAACGTGCAACAAAGAGGGTACGGACCAAAAGAATAGAATAAAGGAGAAATGTTATGGCGATCATGGAATACTTTACACCGACTCATGTCTACTTCGGCGTCGGGGCCGAGGACGAGATCGGCAACGTGCTTAAGAGCTACGGCGCAGTCAAAGTGCTGCTGCACTTCGGGAGCGGCTCGGTCAGAAGGACCGGCCTTCTCGACGACATAGAGGACAGGCTTGAAGATGCCGGCATCGAGTATGTGGAACTCGGCGGCGTGGTGCCTAACCCGAGAGTTTCGCTCGTAAGAAAGGGCATCGAGCTTTACGAGAGCGAAGGCTGCGACTTCATACTCGCCGTGGGCGGCGGCTCCGTTCTGGACAGCGCCAAGGCCATCGGCTACGGTGTTTACGGCGGAGGAGACGTCTGGGACTTCTATTGCGGCAAGCGCAAGGTGGAGGGCACGGCTCCGGTCGGCTGCGTTCTTACGCTTTCAGCCACGGGTTCCGAGATGAGCGACTCCTCGGTCATCACCAATGACGAGACAGATCCTGTATTTAAGAGAGGCGTCAATACCGACTTCGGAAGAGTCAAATTCGCTCTGTTGGATCCGATGCTGACAGCGACCGTCTCAAAATACCAGACTGCCTGCGGCGCCACAGACATAATGATGCACACCCTTGAGAGATATTTCCATCAGGGCTATGCTCTCGACTTCACCGATCAGCTCTCGTTTACGCTGCTGAAGGAAGTCATGAAGTGGGCTCCTGCGGCTCTCGAGAAGCCTGACGATTACGACGCCCGCGCCAACCTCATGTGGTGCGGCTCGCTCTCGCATAACGGCCTGATGGCGGCCGGCAACTCCAACAAGGGCGACTGGGCCTGCCACCAGATAGAGCACGAGCTCTCCGCGGAATACGACGTAGCGCACGGCGCGGGCCTCGCGGCCATCTGGGGATCATGGGCCAGATATGTGCTCAGCACCGACCCTGACAGATTCGTCAAGCTGGGCGAAGGCGTATTCGGAGAGAGCGATCCTGTAAAGACCATCGAAAAATTCGAAGCCTTCTTTGAGTCGATCGACATGCCGGTAAACATTCAGGGGCTCGGCCTTGACTTCGATGAGGCGGCCTGCCGCAAGGCGGCCCTCGGCGTCACATTCCAGAACGCCCGCAAGATAGGCAACTTCAAAGTCCTCGACACTGAAGACATATTCAATATCTACATGATGGCCTCGGGCCTGAAATAAACCACTGAGCAAGGAGAAAGAGGGGGCAGCTATGGATGATAAGATCAAAGAATTAAAAAAGATAATCGATGAAAGCAAAAACATAGTGTTCTTCGGCGGCGCGGGCGTGTCCACCGAAAGCGGCATCCCGGACTTCAGGAGCGCCAACGGCATCTATAATCAGGACCTGGGACGCACCGTCTCGCCTGAGGAGATGATCTCGCATACGTTATACGTGAGACACCCTGAGGACTTTTTCGAATTCTACAGGGATAAGCTCATCTACGAGAATGCCGAGCCTAACAACTGCCACAAGGCTCTGGCCGAGCTCGAGAAGCAGGGCAAGGTGAAAGCTGTCGTGACGCAGAACATAGACGGTCTGCATCAGAAGGCGGGCAGCAAGGTGGTGTGGGAGCTCCACGGATCCACCCTGCGCAACTACTGCGAGAGATGCCACGCGTACTACGGTGTCGAGAAGGTGCTGGAGACGAAGGGCGTGCCTGTATGCGACAAGTGCGGCGGAAGGGTAAAGCCTGACGTGGTGCTCTATGAAGAGGGACTCGACAGCGACGTGATAGACGGAGCCGTCAGAGCCATCTCGAACGCCGACACCCTCATAGTGGGCGGTACAACGCTCATCGTGTACCCAGCGGCGGGACTTATACATTACTTCCGCGGAAAGAAACTGGTACTCATCAACATGAGTGCGACGAGCGCGGACAGCCGCGCGGACCTGGTCATCCACGAGAAGATCGGAGAGGTGTTCGCGAAGGTCATGGGCTGGGAATAGGCTGAGACCGGCATATACCGCAACAATAGAATGCGATAGAATACGATCGGAGAAATCATTACAGAAGCGGCCGCGGGTAAATGCCCGCGGCCGCTTTTGTTGCTGTGAGAGGCCTGAAAGCGGGACCGGACTCCATCAGTATTTTGAAATAACTGACGGAAATGATGACGCTTCAGGTGATAGTATATGGACGGAAAACATGGGTGGGGGAAACTCTGTCAGACTGCAAGGATATACTATTAGCGACAACCTTAATATATGAACAGATTGCGCTCGTATTACTGTAGAAATATTGTGACCGAGGACGTGCCGATGTACAATAAACTGTCAAAATGGGATATTAGGCGAACGGCTTGATTCAGCCGGGAGATTTTCGTTTATCTGATAAAAGCTACAGTTACAAATAAAAGCAGATACAACTCTTTCAGGGAGGCCCCTTATTTGGAGGAGAACAGAGGCTATGAAAAAGAACAAAACACTGAAGAGATTTCTGGCGTTTTTACTGTGCGCGGCAATGATGATCACATACATGCCGTCGTCGGTGTTCACACTCGCTGACGAGAGCGGCAGTGATCAGGCAGCCGCGGCACAGGAGGAGCCGGCACCGGCAAAGGCGGAAAAGCCGGCACCTGCGCCTGAGAAGGAAGAGAAACCGGCGCCTGCCGAGAAAAAGGCGGAAGAGCCGGTGCCGAAGGCAGAGGAGCCTGCAGCAGAACCTGCGGCACCGGCCGAGGAGCCTGCGCCGAAAGCAGAAGAGCCTGCCGGAACCAAAGAGTCTGAAGCGGATAAACCGGCTGATAAGACGGCACCCGCAGAAAAGGCTACTGAGGTAAAAGAGGATGAGAAAGAACCGGAATACCCTGCGGTCAAACTGAAGGGCAAAGCCGGCGATGTTGACGTTGAGGTCGAAGCGCCTAAGGGAGCACTCCCTGAAGGCGTCAGGCTTGATGTTGACAAGGTAAGCGCAGACGAAGCGGAAAAAGTCGTCGCGGACCTCATTCAGGAGGACAAGGACATCGATGAAATGATGTCTGTAGATGTTTCCTTCACTAAGGACGGCAAGAAGGTCGCGCCTAAGAAGGCTGTGACTGTCAAGGTAAGCAGCGAAAAGATCCAGGGCAAGGATCTGGCTGTTTACAACAAGGACAGCAACAGCAACGTCAGGAAGCTCGAAGGCGACATGACTGCTAACAGCGGCCAGTACGAAGGACGTGACTTTGCCAGACTTGTCATGGTCACCCTGAAAGACAAAGAGGATACAGACACTGCAGAGGACGGCGAAGAAGGGGAGGATGCTGAAGAAGCAGACCCTGAACCCGAGTATCCTGCGCAGTCTTTCTCTGACACAGTCGGAGGTGTCAGGGTCTCCGTTGAGGCACCTGAAGGAGCGCTTCCTGAAGGAACGACTGCATCGTTCAAGGCAGTCGCGGCCAGCGAAGTAGAAGACGCTGTCAAGGCAGAACTGGGTGAGAACGCGGAAGTCGTAAAAGCCGTCGACATCACCTTCAAGGATAAGGACGGAAAAGAGATCGAGCCTAAGAAACAGGTGTCGGTCAAGTTTGTGTCGTCCGAATTCAGGAAGATAGATGATGCCGCGGTCGTCCATATCGAGGACAACGGAGAAGCCTCCAAGGTGGCTGACAGCAAAGTCGAAACCAGCGGCAGAAACGTAGAGTTCAAAGCAAGGGATTTCTCAGTATATGCAGTCGTTGACCAGGGAGAAAACGCAAGACTCAAGGTAGTCTTCATGTTGGACGAGGATACTGTCCTCGCTACGGAATATGTCAAGGAATCAGACTTTTCGTCCGGGCATATCGGAAGAATCGGCGAGCTCCTTTATGATCCCGGAACAGGAGAACTTCCGGCCGGCGTAACGTTCAGAGGATGGACAACGAGTCCGCAATATACTGCCGGCACGACAGCTCTTACCATCGAAGATATTCGTGATAATGCTCAGGCTACCAACTGGAGCACCATAAAGGACGGAGACGAGGAAGGCGGAGCAGTCTTAACATACTACGCAATGCTTTTCAAGTACTATGTTGTATCCTATACCGGTGAAGGCGTTACCCTTGGCCATGAACAGGTCTTCTATCCTTATGACGCGAACGATCCGGACGCGACACCGGGATGCTCATATAGGGTCAATCAGGGATTTACGCCGGGCGATGATCAGCATATATTTGACGGTTGGGTCGCGGACGAAGGAGCCGATAAAATAAGCGACGCCATGTACGATGGAGAAGCAGCATCAGAACCGTACAAAAACGGCACTACGATGACCATTACCGGCAGCATTGAATTCGCTGTACAACAGTCTGAAGGAAACTGGCTTGTCTTTGATGAAAACGGCAAAGGCGGTACTTATAACGCCCCTAAATTCATCCTGGCAAATGATCCTACAACAGCGCCTGCGAATCCGATGGTCAGAAACGGCTATAGTTTCGAGGGCTGGTATGATTCCAAAGAACACGCTGACGCGCATGGCAACGATACCAGCATTACGACAGGGAAGTTCGAGTTTGGCGGTACAATCAGTCAAAAAACCACTGTTTATGCAAGCTGGAAAGCTAATACAACCGCATCATATACGGTCATCTTCTGGACACAAAACCAGGCACGAACAGGTTATGAGGTAAAAGCCTCCCTCGTAAGAGAAAACGCCACGGTTGGACAGACGATCCCATATACATTTGTTGACAATGGCGATGAGGATTATGTTACGGGATTTGGCAATAACTATGGCCATTACACAGGCTTCTGTCTTACAGAGGGCAGCAAGAACCAGCAGGTAACCGTAACGCCGGAAGGCGATGCTGTTCTGAATCTTTACTATGACAGAATCGTGTATAATTTCAAGTTTTATCTATACAGGGATGCAACACAAAACAACAGGTATGACATTGCCGACGGCTCAGGTACGGGTTCAAGCTTAGATAACCTTGTCACATGGCACGGACCTAGCAGGCAGCATCCATCGGTAACCGGATATACGATTCAGTCTGAGAGTGTCGGAGGAAGAACTTACTATTATTTTGTCATGCAGGCTTACTATGGAGAAGACATAAGTGCGAAGTGGCCTACATACGATAAAATAATCGGGACGGATGACTATAAGCCTGTCAGCTATGTCATGATGGTCGGCACAAAACTAAAACCAAACCCTACAAGTTCGGGATCGGGTACAGTTAAGGGTATAATTTCCGTCATGGATGAGAACATCCTTGGCGCAACAAACAATGCGAACGGAAACTACGTGATGATCCGTTTCCCGGGCAATTCCTACTATAACTGGAGATATCATATCTGGTATGAGACTATTGAAGGAGAGGATTATTCCGGGAAAACCACACGGACATATAACGGAAAAACCTACTATGAAGAGACTGTCATGGAGGTCCGCTCCAGCAACCTGCAAGTAAACTCCCAGAATGAGCCGAAGTACACTGGTTTTGACTTTGTTACAAAAAGAGGCGAAAACTGGAACAATAATAATGTGACTTATTGGACTACGGGCAACAATCCAACGCTCTATCACTTAAGTTATCTATACAATCGCCAGCAGTTCAAGATCAGTTATTTTGACGGAAACTATGTAGATGGTAATGGCAACACTATCCAGAACCGCGCGTCACATCTTATCCGCGAAAGCGGTGAGATCGGACAGGGTGCAACGATTGCTGACGAGTATAGAGATTACGTTCCGGAATTACCTGAAGGCGAAAAGGGATATGTCTTCGAAGGCTGGTATCTGGATGAAGGCTGCACGACACCATACGTATGGGACAAAATGCCTGTTGGCGGAATAAAGGTCTATGCTAAGTGGCGTCAGATCCAGTACCGTGTGTTCCTGCATCCGAATGTTCCGGCGAATGATAATACGCTTGACTGGGGCGGATCGCAGGCGATGAACTTCAGGGTAGACTACGATAAACAGATCAGTGCTCCTACGGGAACCAGAACCGGATATGAGTTTGTCGGATGGTTCACTGACGAGGCCTGCACTGAGGTATTTAACGATTCGACCAAACTGAATGAGACGACGGTTCATACGGATTATGATAAGGATACGCATATGACTGATCCGATGGACAAATGGGGCAACGGCGCTACGACAAACGGCGACCTTGACCGTCCGTGGATCACGAAGGAATTCAACCTATATGCGAAGTGGCGCGCTGTATTGGAAGACGCTGAAGGTATCGGCGTAATATATGATAAAAACGGAGGAACCGGTACTGCGGAGGACACCAACCTGTATGTGGACGAAGCGAAGGCTACTGCGGTAGGTGCCGTGAAAGCGCCTAGTAATAAGCAGGAGTTTGCATATTGGGTCATGCAGAAATGGGATGGGCAGAAGTATGTCGACATTCCGGGTGATGATAACAAAATCTATCCGGGTGAAAGTTTTACTGTAAAAGCTTCAAATGCAAGATATGAAGAATATCAGGAAACCGTAGATGGCCAGATAGTCACCAAGCATAGATATACCATTCAGCTTCGCGCAGAGTATGTAGGCTCGGCAAATGGAGTGCCGACACATCTCAAGTGGTACTACAACAACGGGACTGACGCATTCCACATCGACAAGTTAGAAGGCTCAGCGACAGACTATAACAACAGCACACTCTCGATCAACGAGGCTGTTCCTATTCAGGGAAAGCCTGCTGACAGCGTTAAGCCTGGTTATGAGTTCAAAGGCTGGGCAAGAGTTCCGATCGGCAATGATGCCGCATCTGTAGCCAGCTTCTATAGTGATGAAGATAATTACACTCAAACAGGAAAAACGCCATACCTGTTCTATAAAGACGGTGCGTTCCATATAGGCAGTGAAGACGGCAAGACGGTTACAAAGATCGCGGCTGACGAATTTGCTCCATATCACGCAATGTTCGCGGTCTGGGAAGAGAAAGACGTCACGATCAATTATGCGGTGGCGACTGGCGATGAAGAGAAAGGAACTGTTTCCAATAGTTCTGAGACCATTAAAGCAGCGACCGGAACACCTGCCGGATCAACAGCAACAGCTTCATCATCAACATATGCGTTTGATTATTGGACGGTCGATGATGGCACTGAGCCAATAAGCACAGATGCGGAGTTTGTTCCATCAAAGAACAGTGTCGGTATTTATGAAGCACACACATACTATGCGCACTTCAAGCTGAACGAGGCTAATGTAACTGTTCATCACTACCTGAAGGGAACAACTATTCAGGTCAAAGATGATGAAGTTGTGCCGTGTACGATTGGCACAGAATATACTGCTACACCGGCAACTACATATCAGGAGAAGGATCTTACTGTTGACAGTTATAATCCAAGCCAGACGGTAACTGTTTCGGAAAACGGCAATGTGATCACTATTTACTACACGCTGCCGCTGACGATCACAGCAAAAGACAAAACCTATACATACAACGGATCTCCTCAAGGACCTGCGGGAACCTATACAGAGGGCTTCGATACATATGTAGAAGTAGAGGGGCTTCTGGAAGGAGATGCTCTTACAAGTATTACACTTGCAGGAAGTCAGACCAACGTTAACGTATATGAGGATGAAATCGTACCTAGCGCGGCAGTAGTAGACAGCACAACATATTATACATTTAATTATGTAGCAGCCACATTAACGATTGAAAAAGCTGACCAGACACTGTCAATCGCTTCGGCGGATAAAGACTGGGATTACGACGGATCGAGCCACACGTACAAGGTCTACACAGTTACCTACGGTACAGAAGTTATCGAAGGAACAGAGGGCCAGGTAGAGTTCACGCTGTCGACCGGCGACAAGGTGACAGTGACGCCGACTGACAAGGGCGCGGCGGGCGTCAAGAACTACAGC
>JBGUKZ010000102.1:0-1771 GCA_045114795.1 Anaerovoracaceae bacterium | reverse complement strand
TCCTTTATGATGCCGCCCTCTTTCATAGCAAGAGGCGGATCATCACAGATAGCATCACCGATCAGTGAGCAGAGGTCTTCTAGCGTGTCGAAGGTCTCGAGAAATGTCATAAATCTCGTCCCGGAGAGTTCTGTCAGGAGAGCCTTTATGTGGGGCAGCATTTCAAGCGATGAGCGAAGAGATATCAGATCGCGAGGGTTAGCGCTCTTGTAGCTTATTCGGGCCGCAAGACGCTCGAGATCATAGACCGGGTTCAGGTATTCGCGGATTTCGGCGCATGTGATTTCATTTGCATTCAATGCTTCGACCGCGTCGTACCGGTCGTTGATCGCGTCCGCGTTTATCAGAGGCTGCTCGATCCATGTCCGCAGCATGCGGGCCCCCATGGCAGTCTTCGTCTTATCCAGAACCCAGAAGAGAGACCCCCGCTTTTCCTTCTCGCGCAGCGTCTCGATGAGTTCAAGATTTCGCATTGCGGTCCCGTCGACGATCATGAATTCTTCCGTGTGATAGGGCTGAATCCTTGAAATGTGCGTGAGATCGTTTTTCTGTGTCTCGAAGAGGTAAGTGAGCAGCGCACCTGCCGCGTTCATTCCGCATGTAAACTCTCCGATACCGAGGCCTTCGAGGGTGGCCACGTGAAAGTGGTCGAGAAGGGTCTTTCTGCAGACTGTGTCACCGAAATACCTCGGATCCATCGGTGAGATCATGATGCCGAGACGCCCCTTGAGGTCATCAATATCGAGACCTGAGATCATAAGAGCTTCGCTGCAAATGATCTCTGACGGAGACAATTTGTATATCTCATCCGTCAGCTTTCGTATGCTGTCCACCTCTGTCAGCATGAAATCGCCTGTTGTGACATCAGCGCAGGCGATGCCGTAACGATCCTCGGTGCAGACAATGCTCATGAGATAATTGTTGCGGCTTTCGCTGCCGGCGTCTATCTCAAGATTTGTCCCCGGCGTGACTACGCGGGTCACTTCCCTCTTGACCAGACCCTTGGCAAGTTTCGGGTCCTCGACCTGATCGCAGATCGCGACCTTCTGGCCTTTCTTTATGAGTCTGCTCACGTACACGTCAAGGGCGTGATGCGGAACGCCGCACATAGGCGCCCGCTCCGGCAGACCGCATTCTTTTCCTGTCAATGTGAGTTCCACCAGTCTCGATACGTGGACCGCGTCGTCGAAGAACATCTCATAGAAGTCTCCTACGCGGTACATGAGGACGCAGTCCTTGTACTGCTCCTTCATTTTCACGTATTCCTGCATCATTGGTGATAATGCCATGTTTATTAATCCTCTGTTCAGCTGGGATTGCCATTATTATCCCACGCGGCTACGGCAGCGAGTCTTAATCCTTTGCCGGGTCTTATTCACTGACCGGTTCGCCGAAATAATAGAAGCCTCTGCACTCTCTAAGAAGTACCGGCACGATTTTTCCGATCATAGAAGCGTCTCCGGGCAGATGGACGACGATATTGTGTTCGATTCTGCCTGTTACCAGACCCGGCTCTCGGTTCTCCTCCTCGACAAGTACGTCCATGACCCTGCCGGTGAAGCGGGCACACCGCTCTTCCGCCGTGACCTTGACCTCATCGAGAAGCCTTTTGAATCGTTTTTTAACGACTTCCTCAGGCACCTGATTCTCCATCCCGGCAGCGGGTGTACCCTTCCGCTTTGAATAGATGAAAGTAAAGGCGCTGTCAAAGCCGACCTCGCGGACGAGGGACAGTGTATCTTCAAAGTCCTTCTCTGTCTCCCCCGGGAAA
>JBGUKZ010000101.1:0-3403 GCA_045114795.1 Anaerovoracaceae bacterium | reverse complement strand
CCTGATGGACCCTAGAACGGTATCCAGAAAGACCATGAGAGACAAGGTAAACGAGTACATGAGAACGGTAATGCACGCAGAACCGGTAGATCCGACGCTCTGCGACTTCGACGATGAACTCGGCATGTAATAAATTGTTATCTATTAAATTCAAATAATATTTAAAAGGAGAAACTATCATGAAATATTATGGCGGCTGTGATGTTGGTTCAACTTATACCAAGGCAGTTATTCTTGATGAGAATGGCAAGATCGTTGCCGATACCACCATCAAGAGCAAGATCAATTCCGAAGCCTCCGCAAAACTGGCTATGGATGAAGTCCTCAAGAAGGTAGGCCTCAAGTCCTCCAAGGACCTCGCTTATCTGATCGGAACAGGTTACGGACGTAACAAGGTTCCTTTCGCTGACGAGAACATCTCCGAGATCTCCTGCCACGCTATGGGCGTACACGTAACTGATCCGAGCGTAAAGGCTATCATCGACATCGGCGGACAGGACGTCAAGGGCATCGCCGTTGACACGGACGGAACAGTCAAGAACTTCGCCATGAACGACAAGTGCGCTGCCGGAACAGGCAGATTCTACGAGGCTATGGCAAGATCGTTCGAGATGACTCTCCCTGAGTTCTCGAAGCTGTCCCTGACCGCAAAGAACGTTATTCCTATCACTGCTCAGTGCACAGTATTCGCTGAGTCCGAGGTAATCACACTCGTTGGCGAGAACAAGCCAATGGATGAGATCGCTGCAGGAATCCAGATGGCTGTAGCTAAGAGATGCTTCGTAATGGCCAAGAAGGCCGGCGCTACCGACTCCATCACACTGACAGGCGGCTGCGCTAAGAACGACGGCCTCAAGGACGCTATCGAGCACGTACTCAAGCTCAAGGTCATCAACCTCAAGACAGACCCGCAGCTGATGGGAGCTCTCGGCGCTGCTGAATTCGCTCGTCAGAAGGGACAGGCTAAGTAATCCGAAAGGAGAACTATAATGAAGAACAAGAAGAAAAACCCGGTCTGCAGGGCTTTCAAGCTCGTAACGACGATCCTTGGAGTCGCGACGGGAACGCTCTTTGTGGTCTACTTCCTCAACCTCGATCAGAAGTTGCTGGCATGGGCATACAAGAGAGTAAATGAGATCTTTGACCGCAAGCCGGTCGATATCAAATTCTAAGAATCGGAAGGGGCCGGGCCCGAAAGCCTGGCCCCCTCAATTGAAAAGGGTGAAAGAATGGAACTGTATAATTCTATAATCGAAAAAATCGATGGGCTGCTGGGAACCGCGCAGCCTAAGCGTTATGAATATAATCCGGACAGATGCTGGGAAGATGTCGGCGGCAACCAGCTGGTAATGATGAAGGAAGCGGCGTACGAGCTGGGCGGCGACAACAAGCCGGCTGTCAATTACGCGTGCGTCACTTCGACTGAGGGCTTTGCCGACAGGGATGAGATCCTCATATACGGACAGGACCTCAACCGCATCACCGGCAGCGTGCCTTTTGCCAGGATAGCGATCATCAGAGTCGGCGATCTGAACGGCGAGAATGAAGAGGACACCGAGCCTCTGTTCAGGGCCATCCAGGACATCGACTTCGTCAAGTATCACGTATATCCGAAGGGCTACATGATCAGGTCTTCATCCGACAGTTTCAGGGAGCAGGTCAGGGTATCTAAGGAAGCCGTCAGAAAAGGCATCACCTTCGAGCAGGTCGGCAATTCCTATATCAAGCAGTTCAAGCAGAATCCGGACGTGAAGGCTGTCAAACTGATATTCCTCACGTCAGACGATCCGGACTATGCCGAGATGAAGAAGGACGCAAAGAAGGTCCGCGACATCACCAAGACGCTCTCGAAGATACTCGAGGGAATGTCCACAGACTGCCACACCTGCAGTCTCAAGGAGATATGCGATGAGGTAGAAGGCCTCAAGGAGCTCCACTTCGGCAAGGAAAAGAAGGAATTCAAGGGATAAAACATTAAAATTTCGGGCGCCTGCGCGCCCCTTTTTTGTTTAACTAATGATAAAATAAACATGTATACAAGATAAAGGCAGGTGAAAAGATGCGCAAGCAGGCTGACAGCAGGGAAAGAGAAAAAGCGGACAGGCGCAGAAAGAGATCCTGGGACCTCTCGCAGCTCGTTATAGGGCCGTGGATGCGCCGCAAGTTTGATTTTTCGTGCGACGCTTTTGAGCCTGCCGACATCGAAGGCCCGGTCATTGTCGCGATCAACCACGCCTGTGCCTATGATCCCATCCTGGTGGGCATCGCTTTCAGGAACAAACCCCTCACCTTCATCGCGAGTGAGCATATTCTGAGGATGAAGACCTGGGGACCTGTGCTCGACAGACATTTCTCCCTGATCCCTCACCAGAAAGGCGCCAGAAGCAGCCGCACAGCGCTGGTCGCGATGAAGCGCATCAAGCGTGGCGAGTCGATATTCCTTGCCGTTGAAGGCGAACAGACCTGGGACGGACGGTCTATGCCGGTCATGCCATATACTGGCAAGCTGGTGAAAGGAAGCGGCGCCACCCTGGTCACCTATATGCTTGAGGGCGGATACCTTTCGGCACCGAGATGGTCAATGGAAGCCCGCAAGGGCAAGATCTACGGGCATCCGGTGAATGTCTACAGCCCGGAGACCCTTAAGGGAATGACCGATGAAGAGGTCGAAGCCGCGATCGAGAAGGATCTCGGGTTCGACACATGGGAGTGGCAGAAGACCCGCCCTGACGGACCGGTCCGGTTCAGATGCAAGGGAGGATTTGCCGAGGGCCTTGAAAGAGATGTTTTCAGCTGCCCTGAGTGCGGAGCGTTCGGAACGCTGAGGTCTTCCGGCGACTATATCAGCTGCGGCTGCGGTTTCAAGGTCAGGATGACCGATACCGGATTTTTTGAACCGGCTTTACCTGCCGAGACAGTAGCCGACTGGGAAAAACTGGATCGCGAGGCGCTGGCGGGACGCATGAAAGAGCTGCGTGAAAGCCGTTCCGCGGAAACAGTCGAAATCTTCGCGGACGATAATGTCACGCTTGTCAGCATTGGCGATGATCACGCCGAAAAGGAAGAGGCTCACGGCAGAGTGGCCCTTATATATAAGGAAGGAAACTTTGTGCTGTCCATAGGAGAGCATGAATTCAGTGTGCCGGGCATTTCCAATATGACCATGGCGCTGGCCGCCAGAGTTGTTTTCAGCGACGAAAGCGGGTATTATGAATTAAGATCGGATAAGTCTTCAAAGACAAATCTGAGAAAGTACGTTATTGCCAGAGATCTTTTAAAGGATATTGTTAAGGAGTAAGCTTTGGATTATTCAGCTGCTAACACTCAGCTATGGAACGCGATAATACAGTTCGGCTACATTGCGGCAGTACTGCTTATCGCGATTTTTCTTAGACAAGTAATC
>JBGUKZ010000100.1:0-2166 GCA_045114795.1 Anaerovoracaceae bacterium | reverse complement strand
CTTTCAGCGTACTGAGGGACAGCCTCATCTGATACGTACTGCGCAGGCATTTTACGATACCTGCTGCGAGCTCCCTGTAAACATATGGGAGGGAGAGCTTGTTGTGGGCACCAGCGGTGAATTCAGAAAGTGCGCGATACTGACGCCTGAATTCGGCTGGCTCTGGATCAACGACGAGATAGATACTTTCCCTGAGAGGGGACAGGATCCTTATGATGTCACTCCGGAGCAGACTGAATTCATCAGGGAGAACATCTTCCCTTACTGGAAAGGCAAGTCCGTTGAGGAAGCCTTCCTCGCAAGGACTTCAGAGGCGACAAAGAAGATCGGCGTGGATACGGGATTCCTTGACACAGATTCCAAGTGGCGCAACGGCATAGGAGAGATCTCCGCTGATTATGTGGATGTGCTGCTCCCTAAAGGCTACGGCGGCATACGTGCCGAGGCTGAAGCCTATATGGCGGAGCTGAATGAGGCCATTCCTGAAGAGAAGGCCAAGATCGACTTCTACAGATCGATGGTTCTGATAGCAGACGGAATGATCACTCTGGGCAGGCGCTACAGCGAAAAGGCTGCAGAGATGGCAGCCGCGGAACAGGATCCGGTAAGGAAGAAGGAACTCGAAGAGATCGCTGATGTATGCTCACGCATCCCTGAGCAGCCGCCAAAAACTTTCAGAGAAGCGGTACAGTTTGTGTGGTTCGTACAGCTCGGAGGCATCATAGCCGAGAATCCTCTGGCATGGAACCCGGGAAGGTTCGACCAGTACATGTATCCGTATTACAAGGCGGATGAAGAAGCGGGCATCATTGATTACGACACGGCGCTTGAACTTGTTGAGTGCCTGTGGCTGAAGTACAGCGAGTGGGCGTGGACCATATCCAAGAACACGGCCAGCTTCTTTGCGGGTTACACCAATTTTGAGAATCTCACTGTCGGCGGCACCAAAGTCGACGGAACAGACGCCACTAACACTATCTCATATATCGCTATACAGGCCACAAGAGAGTGCATGACCCACCAGCCGACCCTGAGCTGCAGGATACATCCTGACTGCCCGCCTGAATTCATGGAGGCAGTTACAGAACTCGTATCAACGGGATGCGGATTCCCGGCCATCCATGGCGACAGGACCGGATACCAGATGCTCTCTAACCTAGGATACAGGCCTGAGGACGCAAGGGACTGGAACAACTGCGGCTGCGTAGTGCCTCACTCGCGCAAGACGTTTGAGTGGACATCAGCTGCCAGCATAAGCTTTGCAGCGGCTCTCGAATTTGCGCTGAATCAGGGCAGGAGCCGCCTGTCCGGTGAGCAGGTATCTCTGGAGGAGAAAGATCCAAAAACTTTTGCTTCGATGGATGAGATACTCGAGGCATGGAAAAAGCAATTCAGATATCTGGTGCGTCACGGCGTAATAAGCCTTGTGACTGCCCAGGAGATACATAAAGAGATAGGTCACAGACCATTCATGTCGGCATGCAATGAGTACTGCATGAAGAACGGACGCGATCTGGTAGACGGCGGTGCGAAATATAATATCGGCCCTGTATTTACAGGCGTAGGGCTCTCCGTGACTGCAAATTCACTTGCTGTCATTAGGAAGCTGGTCTTTGAAGATGGAGTGACCACGATGACAGAACTCATCGATGCCCTTGACAATAACTGGGAAGGCTATGAGCATCTCAGGGAGCTCGCGCTGGCCTGTCCTAAATACGGCAACGATGACAACTATGTAGATTCGATAGCGCGTGATCTTGCTGACTTCTTCTATGACGAGGTCACAAAATATGACGATCTCTACGGGAATCATTTCGTTACTGCTTTCATGGGCATTTCTAATTATCTGCCTACCGGCAAGGTGCTGGGGGCTACTCCTGAAGGCAGGCACGCAAAAGATCCGATAAACGAAGGCGTTTCTCCGTATACCGGCAGTGACAAATCGACATGTCTGGCAGCCCTGAGAAGCGCTGCGAAGATGAAACACGATATCCACAGCGGAGGAACATTGCTCAACCTGCGCCTGAATCATGATCTTGTAGCGACGAAGCGCGGCAGGGCTAATCTCGGCGCAATGCTGCAGAGCTACTTCGCTCTGGGCGGGTTCCATGTTCAGTTCAACACGATATCCAACGAAGTGCTTGCTGACGCTCAGGCGAATCCGGA
>JBGUKZ010000099.1:0-43404 GCA_045114795.1 Anaerovoracaceae bacterium | reverse complement strand
AGTCTAAACTCATCTGAATACTTTCTTTTTCTTGACATAACAAAACCCCTTTCGTCAGATTCTGTCTAACAAAAGGGGTTCACTTCATTCCGGCGGGATCTTCTGTTATTTTTGTTATCTGAGTTATTTGGTCATTCCTTCCGCGATCTCGATGCCCTTTGTGAAAGCGTCCCAGAAGTCGTATTTAGGCTTGAACGGGATGTGCATGGTCAGGTTGCCGAGTACAGGCAGGCCGTTCTTGTCGAGATACTTGACTGTCCCGTAGACACCGCCGGCGATGGCTGCGCAAATTAACAGTTTTTTCATTTTAAAATGTCCTCCATCCAAAATAGTAGAAATGCTGTTAGGTTTTTTATACCACTCACAGCGGGAAAAAACAACTGTAAGCCGCTTACCACGACTGTACCCTGATGTCTTCCGCAAGAACCACAAGCTGGTCGCCTTCGTGTAACTTTACGGTAACAGGCTTGCCTCTCTTTATCTTATCAGGCGCAAGGATCGGTTCCGCGTCTCCTGCGGAATCAAGCTTATAGCCTATGAATACCTCGTGCTTCTCCGCGACTGCTTCTGACAGCGAGAACAGGTCGATTTCCTTTCCGCCGCTTACATCAAGATAATAATTCGCCGGCTTGATATATAACTCATATCCTTCCGAAACGAGAAGTGTCTCGAAGACATCCTTGAGTTCACGGTTTTCCGCGATCTGCGACATCATCAGCGCCGCCATGTTCCTGCTTACGACAAAGTCGCTCGGCATCATTACGTCGGCCAGATTCTGGTGTTCGACGTTACGCATCTCGCAGGTGATGCCGAAGTCCGGTTCAGGATGCTTTTCTTTATAATGTTTGCAGTAAAGAAGGAGATTGAGCGATCTTGTATCCGCCTCTTCATTGTCACAGGCCTGATTGGACATGATGAGGAGGAAGTCCGGCTTGCACTTATCGATAAGTCTCTCTACTCTTGAGTAATCGTAAATATTCAGTTTCCTTCCGGGCTTCAGGACCCTGTTCACCGTTATGGAAGGAACACCGTTCTCATCGTTCAGTCTTTCCGCGAAGTTTTCACCGAGCAGTGTATCCAGTTCTTCTGAATCAGCGGCAATATGGATGAGAGACCCCGGACTGAGATAATTGCTCATCTCCTCCAGGACCGAAGGCAGCTTGGAGTTGCAGTCTATGATCAGTATCGTGACCGGCGTGTCTTCATATACCTCGACCGGAGGATCATAGGACGTCTCCGGTTTGCTCTTTCCGATCTGTATCCTGTTGTCGTCTTCTTCGACCACGATCAGCTTGCAATCGTCACAGAGCACCACAGTATTCGGATCATCTATGATGACCTGTCCCTCCGGATCGATTATTCCGATGGCGATCGCGTTATGGAGATACTGGTTCGCCTCCCGTACCGTCATCCCCTGTAGCTTCTTGAACACCTCTTTGTCCCGGCCTTCATTTCTGATGATATAAATCTCATTGCCCGAGTAGTTGAATATCTCTATGAAAACCTTGGAGAGTCCCATCTGGCGGGAAGTATGCGTCATGATCTTCGCTACCGTGCTCTCCAGCATGAGAAGTTCCAGGCGGTCGTTCTCGACCGAGAACGAATCCTCTGACTGCATCTTGTCGTTACCCGCGATGCGGGCCGCGAGCTCATGTTTCTTCTGATTGATGACAGCCGTGACGAACGATTCCGAATCATCGCAGCCATTGAGCATCTGTGTGCACGCGATGATAGTTTTTATCGTATCGAAATCATTCTCCAGCGCTATGATGATCGACTTGCTTGTCAGGATTGAGCAGCGTTCAAGGTCTGTCTGATTGTATGTTTCGCCGCTCCTGCAGATGATCCTGAGATTGCCCGTATCCGGGAACTGTATGCGGATCCTCTCTTCCATTTCCTGCTTGTCGAAGGTGTCCATGACGACGAGCGCGTTGCGTTTTCCCGTCTGGTTTTCATAGGCTTCTATGAGTTCCGAAATTATGATGAACGTCGACTCATTGAATCCGAGGATGACCACGTGGTCCTTTTCTATGACAGGCTCGAGGCCTTTGGCCAGCTCGCTCATACGGCTCGAGATACCGTCATTGACAACACCTATGAGCAGGGCGGTAAAGAAGACGCCGCACAATGTCGCGAGCAGCATGATGAGCAGGAAGAATACCGTTCCGTCATCGCCGGCCAGCACTCCCGGATCCAGCGTGTGGGTCAGGGTCTGCCAGATGGCCTGTCTGAGAGTTATGCCCCGGCTGGCGCAGAAAGTTTTCATCAGGATCGACAGAATGAGTATCACCACGCCGGTGATAACGAACAGAAGCGCTGCCATGGAGATCGTCCCCTTTGACAGCCACAGGTCAAAGAAGTAATGGAATTGCTGCTTTAATGATCTTCTCTTTTTCTGCTGTTTCAAAGTTCCGGTCCTCCCTTCCTATATGAGCAGCCGGCGAACGCTTCAGTCTGTCACCGGACCATGCCCGCGTATATATCCCCCGAATTTGCCTTTGACTGAGAACGGCTCGATCGGATCGAATCTTAGTTTTTTTGTGCCCACGGATTCCGCGTCTTCCGCGCGGGAAAGAGTTATGTGCGGCAGCTCTATGCTGTCCAGAAGTCTCTGCATGTCCTCATCGGCGGAACTGACTTCGACACTGAAGCCCTCGTTCCTGCCGTTATTGCCGTATCCGGTCACGATCGCTTCGACTTCTGTTCCGAAGAGTGACGTATCGACCTGTCCGGGCAGGTATTCCACCGTAACGTGCAGCGATCCTATCCGGTGCTCCAGCGCCGGCCCCTGTCTGTGTTCCAGAAGGCGCTTTTCCTCTTCCTTATCGAAGAAACATCCTATGTAATAATATGGCAGTTTTTGCATTCTAAATTGTTTATTTCCCATTCGTTTTTCTGTGTGTGCGGTGCACATAGAGCACGACCCCGATAACCAGGATCGCGCACGCTACCTGTACCGCCTTGATGACGCCCTCACCGGCGCCGAATATATCTCTCAGGAACTCCCCAAAGAAATCATAGCTGTCGACCCACGCGGAGAAAACGCTCAGCATGGTTATCATGACCAGGGCTTTCTCAAGGCTCCTGTCCCTCTTCTCCTGTTCCTTCTCCTCGGCCTGCCGCCTGACTTCGCCGAGCGACGTCAGCGGCTCATGGACGTCTTCAAACATCTTTCTGAGCGCGAAGGCTGCAGTCATTTTTTCATACAGGAGCTGGTATTGAGGTACTTCAGTTATGCAGCTGAATACGAAGTCGGCTTCGAATTCGTACAGTTTGTTGCGATATTCCTCGAGTTTGACAAGGTCGGAACGGTCAGGCGTACTCATCCTTGTCTGGAACAGATAAAGCGCGTATTTCTGATGCAGCAGCAGCACATACATCAGGAGATATTGGCTGTTGAAATTCTTGAACAGCGTGCCCCTGATGAAGTTGTCCCGTCCTGACGCGTCAGGACAGGCGATGCAGGCCGCCGCCTCAGGAGAGATGCCCCAGTGGACGTCGTCCGACGCCGAGAGCAGTTCCTCCTGCTCCTGCTGCGCGTCTTTAACGTAGCGGTAGCCCTCGCCGTAGCATCTTCTGAGGAAGAACAGCTCCCTGCTGAAATCCTCCTTCGGTTCCGAAGGTGTGAAGGAAAGCAGATTGGCTCTTTCCTCGCCCGGGCATGAATAGTAAAAGAAATCGCAGCTGCACGTATCAGCAAAACTGTCCATCAGTTTTTTTGAGATGTCCAGCATGTTGCTCTTGTTATCAGGAGAACCGAGTTCGAACGGCTGTCTCGATACTTTTTTCAGATAGTACTGAGCGTCGGAGATCCTGAACGGATCTGTCTCTTCAAAGGTGACGCGGAACGCGATGATCCCTATGGTCGTCGTAAACAGAAACATCTGGACGTCCCTTATGATAAACCTGTACATGGCCCATTTGTATCTCATCGTGCACCATGTCTCGTCATCAGGAAGCCCGTAGCTGCCCCTGTGATCGTCATTCAGTCTGAAGTGGAAACACTGGCAGTTCTCCTCGTCGCTGTAGTCGATTTTGTCGGCAACGAATTTATGCATGTATTTGACCTTGTCGAGAATCTGGATCCACGTGCTGCTGCCCTTGAGCGCGCTGACAAGAGGCCTGAAACTGTCGCTGTTTCCGAAACTGAACGGTATGAATATATATGAAGTATTCTCCATGGAGAATAGCTTAAGTTTTGTTTCCTGATCTGTTTTCTTTTTTACAACACTCATAGCCAATCCCTTAAATGCTTTGACCTTTCACGGCCCTATACGAAGAAAAACGCCGCGCCTATAATTATGTATACGATGATCAGCTGGAGACCTTCCAGCCAGTTGGATTCTCCGTCGGATACCACGTTATTGGCGATAAGCACCGATCCTACCAGGGCCACCAGTTCGAACGGCGTGAAAACTATGCTCATCGGCGTGAAGAACAGGCTGAGCAATATCAGCACCGGTACTACGAACAGTATTATCTGCAGGCTGGATCCCAGCGCTATCTCGATGGCGGCGTTCATCTTGTTCTTGACCGCCATGATGATAGCCGACGAGTGTTCTGCCGCGTTGCCGATAATAGGTACAAGGATGATGCCCACGAAGGTCTTGCTGAGACCCGCGCTGTCCGCCATAGGCTCCACCGTCGCCACGAATATCTCCGAGAGGAGGGCGATGCATACCGTCGAAGCCACCAGCAGTGCTACCGCCCGCCGCAGGTTGACAGGATGATGCTCTTCCTCTTCAGGCACGGTCTCCTCATAGAGAGATCGGTGGGTCACGAAAGTGAAGATGAACTGGCTGACATACACCGCCAGCATGAGCAGCGCGATTATGATGTTGAGTCCTTCATACTGCGCCGTCAGGCTCCCTTCAGGAAGGGTGTGCGTGAATATGGCCGGTATGGAAAGTCCCAGTACCGCCAGCAGCAGCATGCTTGATGTCACGTTGATCGAATCCTTGCTGAAGGTCTGCCTTTTATACTTCAGTCCGCCCGCGAAGAACGACATGCCCAGCACAAGCAGTATATTGCCGATGACCGAGCCGGCGAGGGACGCCTTCACAACATCGAACAGACCCTCTTTCATCGCGACAAAAGCGATGATCAGCTCTGTCGCGTTGCCGAAAGTCGCGTTCAGCAGTCCGCCTATTCTCTGGCCGCAGAATACGGAGATCTCATCGGTGCTCTTTCCCATGACTCCCGCCAGCGGGATTATCGCCAGCGAGCTGCACAGGAAAAGCATGGGGTCCGAAAATCCCATGATCTTGCCGGCTATCGTGACCGGTATGAATATAAGTAGGATGTAAAGATACTTCAAAACGCTATTCTCCCTTTTCTTCTTCCGGCTTGTCCTGAGCTTCGTGCTTGCCGGTTTCCCTGGCTTCCGCCTTGCGTTTGCGTTTGCGCTTGAAAACGACTTTGAAGATGAAGACGAGCAGCCCGATAATGAAGAACACGGCTCCCGTCAGGACTACGATCTCGGCGACTCCCCTAGGGACTGCCGGGACCTGCGACAGTTTGTATCCCAGCCAGAAGACCAGCGCGCCGATCGCGGCGGTATCGAGTCCCCTTATGTACTTCCTTACCCCGTCAAGCAGAAGGTTGAGTACCACTATGGCTATGACGCCTATGATCACATAAAGCAGTATTTTGGATCTGAATATCTCGGGATTTTCCCTGAACAGATCGATAAGTTCTCCGAACATAAAAGCCTCCTATTTGTTCTCGCGGTACAGGGTGTCGCAGTACACGCATCTGTAGCTGCGCGTATCCCTGTCTATGAGTCTGAACTTCTGCGGTATGCCTCTTTCCACCGAGGTGATGCATCTCGGGTTGCGGCACTCGATGACGTCCGTGAGGATCTCCGGAGGAGCCGGTCTGACCTTTTTCACAAGCTTGCGGTCCTTCACGACGTTGACCGTGATGTTGGTATCGATGTAGCCGATCAGGTCGTAATCGATAGGGATGTCGGCATCGATCTTGATGATGTCCTTCATGCCGTACTTCGCGCTGCTTGCCCTCTGTATGATGGCAACAGTGCAGTCCGCCTTATCGAGACCGAGGAGGTGATAGAGTTCGAAGCCCTTGCCGGCCCTGATGTGGTCGAGCACATATCCTGTGTTGATTCCGTCTATGTTCATATGATACCTCCTCTATTTGATCCCCAGCAGATACAGTATGAGCGCCATGCGGATGTACTTGCCCATCAGCGCCTGATAGAAATAGCAGGCTCTCGGGTCATCGTCCACGTCCACGTCTATCTCGTTGACGCGCGGCAGCGGATGCAGGATTATCATATCCTCCTTTGCCGGCTTCAGCATGGATCTTGTCAGTATGAAGCTGTCCTTGAGTTTTTCATATTCTTCCCAGCTTGGGAATCTCTCCTGCTGGATCCTCGTCATGTACAGTATGTCGAGCTCAGGTATCGCGTCGTCGAGGCTCTCCACCTCATGCCACTCGACGCCCGCTTCATCGAGCCTTTCTCTGATATAGCCCGGCAGCCTCAGTTCTTCAGGCGCGATCAGATAATACTTTATCCCCTCGTATCTCAGCAGCGCTTCGATCAGCGAGTGCACCGTCCTGCCGTACTTGAGGTCTCCGCAGAGACCCACCGTGAAATTGCCGATCTCGCCCTTCTTGCGGTGTATGGTCATCAGGTCGGTCAGCGTCTGTGTAGGGTGGAAATGTCCGCCGTCGCCCGCGTTAATGATCGGGACCGAGGACTTGACCGCTCCGACTACCGGAGCTCCTTCCTTAGGATGCCTCATCGCGATGATGTCGGCATAGCAGCCCGCCATGATTATCGTATCGGACACGGACTCGCCTTTTTTCGAGGAGCTCGTATCCGCCGATGCGAATCCCAGCACGTTGCCGCCGAGTTCCATCATGGCTGCCGTGAAAGAAAGCCTGGTGCGAGTGCTCGGTTCGAAGAACAGCGTAGCCAGCTTCTTGTGGGCGCAGGCGTCCTGATATTTCTCCGGGTTCGCGATTATATCGTCGGCGGTCTCCATCAGGTGATCCAGTTCCTCAACGCTGAGGTCGGTGATATTGATCAGATGTCTTAACTCTCGCATACGTTCCCCTTTCTGCAGTATTACGATCTTATCTATTTTCTTGGTTTTGAATATTGTTTCCAGTCAAGTCCCAGACCGTTCGCCACAATGGTGATGAAGTCCTGAACGTTGGTGACCATGGTCGTGGCCGCCAGGCTTCCTCTGTCAAGAAGCTTGTTCACCACGAACTCGTCGGCGTCGACCGTGTACAGGAACACCGGCCTGACGGTGCCGTCCTCAAGCACTCTGAACGACGGCGTCATGTTGCCCGTCGCTATGGTGTGCAGCATTGTCGCGAGGCAGATGACCGTGGTCGTCTTTCTGATGACCTTGCGCATCTCGTTCTGTCCCTCGTATACGTCCGCTATCACCTCAGGTATAGGGCCGTCGTCTCTGATGGAGCCCGTCAGCACGACAGGCACATCGTTTTTGACGCAGCTGTATATGATGCCGTTGTCGATATCATAGTCCTTTATGAACTGCGGGATCGACCCGCTGCGGCGCACTCTGTTGTCCACATCGAGATGGTTGTAGTGGCCGTTCGGCATCGACCTCTGTGTGTAGATGTCCTGGCCGAGCGCCGTGTTGAGCATGGCGCCCTCAAGGTCGTGCGTCGCCAGAGCGTTGCCAGCCATCAGCGCGTCGACGTAGCCATACTCTACCAGAGCCTGCATGCAGGCCCTCGCGTCATGGTCGAAGGCGAACGCCGGCCCCATGACCCATGTGATGAATCCGTGCTCTTTCTCATATCTGAGCAGTTCGAACAGTCTGTCATAGTCGCGGGCATACGATGTCTCCCTGCTGCGGCCCTGACGGAACACGAACTGATCTTCTATCCCGCTTTCCCCGGCATCAAAGCCATTGCAGTGTACGTATATGCCCTCGTGTCCGTCTTCGCTCCTGCCGAGCACCACCAGGTCGCCCTTCCTGATGTTGCGGTTCTCGACCACGTCGAGCCTGCCGTCCGGCCTCAGCACGACGCTGGAATCCATGCGGCTCTCTTCAGCCAGCTTCCACTCTCCGTTCACCTTGAAGTACTCAGGAAACATCGATGTGCTGTGGAAGCACTCGGGCGCCACTCCGTCCATGTCCGCTGCTTCGAGCCTGCAGTCAGGCGCGTTCGCGAGTTCCGGCTTTGTGAAGTCCGGCGCCCTGTATACGGGCATTTCAAATTGCATTTTGTAAGCTCTCCTCTCCTGCGTATGTGTATGTTGTCAGGCCAGCGTCGCTACCACGACTGCCTTGATGGTGTGCATCCTGTTCTCGGCCTCGTCGAAAACGACCGAATTCTTCCCGCTGAAGACCTCTTCGGTCACCTCGCGGATGTCGTATCCGAGCTTCATCTGCTCGGCGGCCATCGTCGTGTCGAAGTTGTGGAAAGAAGGCAGGCAGTGCATGAAGATATAATCCGGGTTCTCCGTCTTCGCGACGAGTTCTTCCGTGACCTTGAAAGGGGTCAGCAGCCTGACTCTCTCAGGGATCTGATCCTCTTCACCCATCGATGCCCAGATGTCCGTGTAGATGACGTCGGCGCCCTTCAGGCACGCCTCGTCGTCGGTCACGGCGATCTTCGCTCCGGTCTCCGCGGCAGCGGCATTCGCGCGCTTCAGGACCTCAGGGTCCACTCCGTCGCAGAGTTCCTTAGGTCCGTACGCGGCAAATTCCATGCCCATCTTCGCGCAGCCGTACATCCATGCGTACGCCATGTTGTTGCGGACGTCGCCCACGAACACGACCTTGACCTGGTTGAGCGGCTTGTCGATATGCTCTTCTATCGTCATGATGTCGGCGAGTATCTGCGTCGGGTGGTCAACGTCAGTGAGTCCGTTCCATACCGGGACTCCGGACTCCCTTGCCAGCTCTTCAACTACGGCCTGCTCATAGCCTCTGTATTCGATGCCGTCGAACATGCGGCCGAGCACTTTAGCCGTGTCCGAGATGCTCTCTTTTTTTCCCATCTGCGAGCTCTTACTGTCGAGGTAAGTAACTCCCGCGCCTTCGTCCATCGCGGCTACCTCGAACGAGCATCTGGTCCTCGTTGACGTCTTCTCGAAGAGCAGGACTATATTCTTGCCCTCGAGCGTTCTTCCCTTGACTCCGCTCTTTTTCTTTGCCTTCAGCTCATGCGCGAGATCGAGCAGATATCTGATCTCCTCCGGCGTGAAGTCCATGAGTGTTAGAAAACTTCTTCCTTTTAAACTGATTGCCATGTATTCCTCCTTATGCGCCGCGTCCTTCACGCAGCGCGCCGTTTTTATCCTGGTTTTACAGATCGTCCCTGTTGACAGGGCAGGACATGCAGCGCGGGCCGCCTCTGCCCCTTGAGAGTTCCGAGCTCGGCATAGTCAGCACCTCTATGCCGTTTTTGTCGAGCAGATCGTTGGTCACGTAATTCCTTTCATATGTGATGACCTTGCCCGGCGCTATGCACAGGGTGTTGGAACCATCGTTCCACTGTTCTCTCTGAGCCGCCATTGCGTCGTCGCCTCCGCAGCGGATCAGCTTGACTGCCGGCAGATCGAGTTCCTGCGCAAGGAGGGTCTTCAGATCTTCGGTCTTGGATTCGAAGCGTATCTCTCCGCCGGCGCCGAGACTTAGTTCAAAGAGCTGCAGAGGCCCCTCTATCTCGGGATGGATCGAGAACTTGTCGTAGTCGACCATGGTGAACACCGTGTCGAGGTGCATGAACGCTCTCTTCTTCGGGATGTTGAACACCAGCACCTTGTTGAAGTCCGATTCCCCGAGAAGGTTCCCGGCGAAAGTCTCTATGCCCGCGGCTGTGGTCCTCTCGGAAAGGCCTACCGCGACTATGTCCTTGCTGAGCACCAGTATGTCTCCGCCCTCGATGCTGTACGGATCGCTGTAGTCATACCATTTTTCCGTGCCGGCCGGCGCGAAATCGCTGTTGAACTCATATATGTATTTGAACAGCAGGCTCTCGCGTCTCCTTGTCGCCGTGCTCATGTGATGTATGGAGACGCCGTTGCCGATGCACGCCGCCTGATCGCGCGTGAAGTACATATTGGGCATCGGGTCCATGTAGAAAGGATATGCCTCGTTGATCTTTTCGGCCAGGGTGTGCGGCCTGTAGTCGCTGATATCGCTCTTTCTGACTCCGGCGATGACCGCGCTGACCAGGTCCCGCGGCGTCTTCCCGATGAGATGCGCGTATACCGCTTCCTTTACTGCGCGCGACGAGAAATTGACCTCGTCGAGCATCTCCCTTATGAAACGGTCCCTGATGTCCGCCTTCCCGAGAGCCTTCGCGACTTCATCAACATAATAAACGACCTCAACGCCGTTCTCCCTGAGGATCTGCGCGAAGCGGTCGTGTTCCTGCTGTGCAACTTTAAGATAAGGTATGTCGTCAAAGAGAAGCCTCGCGAAGTTGTCCGGCACGAGGCCGTCGACTTCACTGCCTATGCGGTGGAGCAGCACTTTGTTGAGCCTGCCTATTTCCGAATAGTTATGGACTCCCTTTAACATCTTGCGTTATTTTCCTTCCTGCTCCCTCGCGTGCTCCTCTTCAGCCTCTCTGAGTTTCTCGCTCAGGCCGGTGAGCGCATCAAAAGGAGCGAACTGTTTGGCTCGCTGCTTGCGGGGCATCTTCGGTCTGTTCGATTCCGGACGCTCCCATATCTTTTCCCCGTCCATTATACTAGATATCCGTTCTTCTTTCATCACTTCTCATCATTCTTTGTGGCCGCCCACCTGGTGATTTCTCTCCCTGGTCGTCGCCGCTTCCTCAAGGTCCATGGCCCTGAACATCGAGTCCTTGCCGTACTTGCTTCTTATGGCGTTGACCGCCTCCTGGAGGGCAGTATCGCGCTTCAGTTTCGCCTGCGTCTCCGCGACGGGATCGTCTCTCTCAGCCTTCTTCCTCTGGCCCTGAGTCCTGCCTTCCTCCGCGGCTTCGGTCTCCGCCAGGTCGAAGATCGTCATCTGCTTGTCGCCGTCTCTCGGCTTTATGTCGTTGAAGTTGACGAATATGCGCCTGACCGGATACTCATGATCGGTGATCCTGTCATAGAGGTCCGCGACCGCCGGCATTATGAGGGAAGACGCGTCCGTAGGGACGGGGAAGGACACCGAGCCGTGCGCCATGGGAACATGCAGGGCGTTGCTGTAACCGACCGCGATAGAAACGTTCTGCGTCAGTTTGCGGATCTCAGTGATCTCATGGCAGAGCTGCTCGGTCATCTCTTTTATGATCAGGCGTCCCTCTTCATTCGTATAGTCGCGCATCAGCACCTGTCCGTGCGAGAGCGAATGGCTCTTCGTCTTGTATCCCTTGATGTCTGACATTTCCGTCGTCTCTATGCCGTACGCGTGGTCTATCATGAGCTCGGCGTTTATGCCGAACTGTCTGAAGAACCAGTCCTCGTCGCGCGCGGCCAGAGCGGCTATGCCGCCCATAGTGGTTATGCCGATGCGCTCGAACTTCTTCGCTGTCTGACGGCCTATCATCCAGAAGTCGGTGAGAGGCCTGTGGTCCCACAGCTGCTCCTTGTACGCGGTCTCATCGAGCACTCCTATGAAATCACCGGAGTGCTTGGCGATTATATCCATGGCTATCTTGGCCAGATAGAGGTTGGGGCCGACTCCCGCCGTAGCCCTGACGCCTATCCTTTCGTATACTTCTCTCATCAGCAGCTCGGCCATCTGCTTCGGATCCAGGCCGTACCTCTTCAGATACTTTGTGACATCGAAGAAGACCTCGTCTATGGAGTAGACGTGCATGTCCTCCGGAGCGATGTAATCGAGGTAGACTTTGTATATGGCCGCCGCGTATTCAAGATAGAGGCTCATCCTCGGCGGCGCCATTATGTATTCGAAGCTCTTGGGTATCTCAAAGACCCTGGGCCTGCCGCCCACTCCGCGCGCCTTCAGGGAAGGGGATACGGCAAGGCAGATGGTGCGGTCCGAACGCGTCGGATCCGCCACGACAAGATCGGTCGTCATCGGGTCGAGTCCCCGCTCCACGCATTCAACAGACGCATAAAAAGACTTGAGGTCTATGCAGACATACGATCTTTCCCAGCTGCTGTAATCAAATTCTCCGGATGATGATTTCGTCATTACTTTCTGTATGTGGTTTTAACCAAACTGACGGCGGTACTCCACCGGCGTCATCCCTTCGTTTTCCGTGAAGTTCTTAGTGAAATAGCTCTGCGAACAGAACGCGAGCCTGTCCGCGATGGCCGCGACGCTGAGATCGCTGTCTCTCAGCATTCGCTTGGCCTCAAGGAGCCTCTCGTTCAGTATGAACTCGCTAATGGTGATGCCGAGCTCTTCCTTGAATACTGCCGAAGCGTAGGTACGGCTGATGCCCACGGCCTCCGCTATGTCCGCAAGCTCTATCTTCTCGGTCAGATGCTCTTCGATGTAGGTCATCATGCGCGCCAGCCTCGGCGATCTCTTCTTTTCCCTGAGCACGTACTTCATCTTGACGGCGTAGCTGTGGGCCATGCCGTGGACCAGGTCGTAGATATCCGGAAGCGAGACGGCATTATCGAATTCCTTGATGAACTCGTCGCGTATGTCGTATGCGACCATGTCGAGCAGACCGGACTGTATTGCGACCAGACACATCTCATTGGCCGCGCCGACCGCTTCGTAGTACATCTTTTCCATCGCCTCGCTGTAGGATCCGCATCTGTTGTAGAGCGCGGTGGGGTACTCGTAGTTCTGCTGCGAGAGTTCTCCGATCTTTTCGATGTCGCCGGATGCGATCGCGTCGAAATACGGTTTCTTTCGCGCGTACGGAAGATATATCTGGTTCCTGCGCGTGCGGCTTAGTATTAAATTAGCTGTTTTCTTATCTGACATTCTGTTTCTTTTCATGCGGACACGTATCCCCGGATACCTTTCGCATGCTGTTTTTGGCTGTAATTTTGTTATAGAATTCGTAATAATATTATAACATTGCCGTCTTTCATTCAATACAATGTAATTGTAATAACTGTTGTTTACGCGGACTGTCAGTTCGGCTCTCAGGAGCGTGTCCGCAGGCAGCGTTATGGACGGTTCTCCGGTCTACGGGGAGGATCGTTAAAAACTCGATATGAGATAGTGCTTTGAAGAAACGGCTATGCACAGGTTGATGGGGTTCGGCGTGTTCAGAGTCGTTTTTTCATTGTGCCGAAACCGCATAAAAAGGGAGGCCGCAGCCTCCCTTTGAAGTGTGTGTTTTTGATTTCAGTCTACTTGACCCAGACTTTCTTCACCTTGGTCCATGAAGAGTAATATCTGATGCCGCCCGAGTCTTTATACGTCCTTGCCTGTACATAGTAGTATCTCTGGCTGGCGTTGGTCCTTACGTTCTTTTTGACCTTGTTGTACTTTGTTCCGATAGTCTTGACGACACTCTCGGACATGTCGCTGTTGCGGCTGTACTTGACCTGGTAGCCGCTCGCGTTCGCCTTGGACAGTTTCTTGACCCTTATATAGAACTTATGCTTCCTGGTATTGAGCTTTATTATCTTGGTCGGCTTTACCACGACCTTAGGTGTCGGCAGATAGCTGGACAGCGCGGTCGAAGCGTCTGTCAGATAGTTCGCGCAGGTGATCTTCTGATTCGCGTCACCGGAAGTCTTGTCCGCGACCTTGATCGGTATCAGGGCATATCCGCCGTATGCTCCTATGCCCTTGATGTACGCGTATGCGTTGCCCTTCTTATTGTTCCTTATGCCGCCGATGGAATAGTCCCTGCCTTCCTTAAGCAGAGTGCTTCCCTTATACAGTTTGAACTTAGGCGCCTTCGCGTCCGCGACGCTCAGCGTGGTCTTTCCTGTGATCTTCGTCACGACCGGGCTTTCGGCATTCTTCTTGTTCAGATACCAGAAGTTGACGTCTATCCTGCCCTGAGAGCCTGTATACGAGAGCATGCCGTTTATCCTGGCGCTGCTCGAGTACTGCCACTTCGTGTAGTTGACCGATGACTGGTTCCTTTTATAGTACTGCGCGCACCAGAGCTCCACGTCCGGAGCCAGCTGGCTCGCTACGATGTATGAGCCAAAGAAACTGGTATTGGCGTAGATGCCAGGCGTGTATCCCGCCGCCCTTATGGTGTTGCAGAACGCTACCGCCGCGTTGGTCGCCGCGGTCCTGCTGATCCCATGCATCCTTCCGAGCACTCCGCCCGCGAACTCATAGTCCATGTATACAGGCAGGTTCATGTCCTTCGGTCCGATGCCGAGAGCCTTGAGTCTCTTTATGGCGAACTCGGCTTCCTTTTTAGCTTCTGTCGCGTTCTTTGCCTGAGAGAACACGTACGCTCCGGTCATGACGCCGTTCGCCTTCGCGTTCTTGTACTGGCTGTAGAAATTATCGTCGTTATGCAGCGTCAGGGCGCTCCTGCCGTAAGATGTCCATGTGACTCTCATGATGGAGTAGTCGACTCCCGCGGCCTTCGCTTTTCCGAAGTCGCAGTTCTTGGACTGCCAGTCTGAGATGTCCACGCCGTTTACGATGAGATTGCCCGTGAATCTTCCGTTATGGTAGTACGTGTCATAGCCCGTCTTGCTGAAAGGGCTCGCGTACTTGAATTCGGACGCGGCAAATACATCTCCGTCGAGGACCGCTCCGCAGCAAAGCATGCATACTGTCAGCACGCATACGACAGCCGTTCTGGCGATTCTCCTCTTGCCTCTTTTTCTTCTGTCCATCAGCACTCCTCCGGCATTTGCCGCCATTCTGATTCCACATAAAACTGTGGTTTTTACATTCTATCAGAAGGTCGCTACCTCAGGCTTGCATGCTTCACATTTTTTAAGATTCCTGATGTACAGAACAGGGCCTTTTTCCTGATACGCTTCGGTGTACTCGCAGCGCACCTTCGCGGTGATCTCGATCCAGTCGCCGACGCTGAGTTTTTCGGCTCCCGCGTAATAGGCGAGCAGGCCGGCGAACTGTATGTCGGCCTCGCAGCAGGTCATCACGTGGCGGCCGAACGCGAACTGGCCCGGAGGCAGCTCGTCGGAAAGCGCGACGCGTCCCTTGATGGTGAATACCTTGCCGTCGTAATCGTCCTCGTTTTCATTGATGTCCCTGTACCACTCAGCGTACCATTCGTCCTCGATCTTTATCTTCGAGGCGTTCATGTCGTAAGGCAGCGGATCTATGATGTCGTCGGGCTCGATGTCGTCGATCCCGTACTCATAGACGATCATGTTGCGGCGGTTGGCGATGCGGACCTCCTTGTGGTAAGGCATCTTGTCAAAGCCTTTCTCGCAGCGGTTGAAGATGACCATGTCGGCAGTCTGCATCTTGTTGAAGCAGAGCTGGCGCATGTTTTTGTTGTACATCATGAAGGTGGTGGTGTCGAAGAAAGCCATCTCCTGCGCGATGACCCAGCCCGGAGGCATTGCGGCAAAGAGCTTCTGATTCTCCCACATCCCGTTCATCTCAACCACTACGCGGTCGAAGCCGCCCTGTCTGTCGATGCGTCCGAGATTTACGTCGTTGAGCTCCGCCTCAGTCTTTATGCGCTCCATCCTGACTCCGGGACCGACGAACTTCTCAGGCTCGTACTGCACTTCGCCGTTTTCGCACACCAGAAGCAGGGTGCGGCCGTCGTCGCCGAACTCGTGGTTCTCAAGCGTTTCCCTTATGAATGATGTCTTGCCGGCTCCAAGGAAGCCGGTGAACAGATAAACCGGTATTTCTCTCATTGTGTTTACGCTCTGTCTATGCCAGCCTGAACAGCTCGCGCAGTTTCTCCTTGTTGAGTCTCGTTCCGATCACGGCCACCATGCCTGTCGCTTCGGCTCCGGTCTCCCTGACCTCGCCCTCGCCCGGCACGTAGTCGAACTCGAGCCATCCGCCGTCGGCATTCTCTACGATGCCCTTGGCTCTGATGACCTCGCCGCACTCATCAAGGCTGTCGATGATCTCTTCGATCTCAGCCTTAGTGTATTTGTTGCTGGTCTGAGCGCCGACCTCATCGAATACCTCATCGGCGTCATGGCCGTGGTGGTGATGATGATGGTGATGATGGTGATGATGGCCGCAGCCGCACTCCTCACCGTGTTCATGTTCATGCTCGTCGTCATCGTCGTGATGATGATGCTCATGGTGATGATGTTCATGCTCATCTTCGTCATCATCATCGTGATCGTGGTGATGATGCTCGTGATGATGACCGCAGCCGCACTCCTCGCCGTGTTCATGCTCGTGCTCATGCTCATGGGCCTCGAGTTCTTCATAGGCCTCTTGCCTGAGTTTGTCGAGCTCGGCGTTCAGAGTCTTGTCGGACTCCATTACCTCGAGCATCTTGGCGCCGGACAGCTGATCCCAGTCTGTCGTCACGATCTGCGCGGTCTTGTTGAGCGTCCTGATGTCTTTCACGACCTCATCGATCTCGGCAGAAGTCAATCCCTGCTGATGCGAGAGGAAGATGGAGCTGGCGTGCTCTACCTGGTTCGCGAAGAACTCGCCGAAATTCTCCATGTACATCCTATATCTCTTGGCATCGACTACCGTTGTGAAGCCGTTGAGCTCTATCTTGTCGTTCTGAAGATCCTGCACGGCGATGATGACGTCGGACAGTTTACCAACCCCGGACGGCTCGATGAGTATGCGGTCCGGGTCATACTGCTCGATAACCTCGTTGAGCGCCTTGCCGAAATCTCCGACGAGCGTGCAGCAGATGCAGCCCGCGACCATTTCATTGATCTTTACTCCTGATTCCCTTAGGAAGCCCGTATCGACTCCGATCTCGCCGAACTCGTTCTCGATAAGCACGATGTTCTTCGTATCATAGCCTTCAGAAATGAGCTTCTTGATGAGCGTGGTCTTGCCCGCTCCGAGAAATCCCGAAAAGATGTCTACTTTTGCCATTTTACTTCCTTCTTTCATTTATTTGATTGCCGGGCCTTGCTGTCCTTGACCCAGGCCGGCAGAACTATAGCGATAATTATAAGTATGGCGCCGATGATGACGCCCGGTGTCAGCACCTCGTGCAGGAACACAACGCCCAGAAAGGCCGCGGTAAGCGGATTGAACACCGCGAGTATGCCCGCCCGTTCAGCCGTTATGTATTTCTGTCCGAATGGCTGGATGGTGAATCCCACTGTGCTGCATATGATCGCGAGCGCCAGTACGGCTCCCCATTCGCTGCCGCTCTGAGGCATGCGTATCTCCTCAAAGAAGAACGCGCCGATGTAGGCGAATATGGCGATGAAGAGCAGCTGATATATCGACACCACCAGCAGGTCATCGTTCTTGGCCGCCGTATCGGTGGCGATGACCGACAGAGAATACCACACCGTTCCCAGAAGGACAAGTAGCTCGCCGCTTGTGAATCCTACGCGATCTCCCTTGAGTGTCAGAAAGCCGACTCCGATAAGGCACAGCACTGCCGAGATGACGGTGATCCTGTCCGGCAGCCTCCTATAGATGAGGCACGCCAGCACTGGCACAACGATCACGACCGCGCCTTCGAGGAAGGCCGTTACGGATGACGGCGTAGTCTTCAGGCCCATGAGTTCGAAGAGCATCGCGAAGAAAAAGGTGATGCCGATGAGCGCGCAGTGCAGCAGCGTCTTCGCGTCGACCTTTGTGATGCTCTTGCGGAACAGAAACGCAATTATGATAAACGCGATAGTGAATCTGATGGCTATCGTAAGAAAAGGCCCCATGGTGCGCATAGCCACAGTCGCGAAAAGCAGGGAGCTCCCTCTTAACGCGAGGGCCAGCCCCACCAGGAATTCGCCTCTTCTTTCATTCATCTCGATATTTATCTTGTCCATGTCCCAATCATATATATCGCGCCCGTCCGGATCAAAGTGCCGCGCCGGGATCAGACTAAAAACTGGTCCTTTACGCCTTTATATTCATCCAGTCTGTATGGCGACAGCACTCCCTGATCGGTGACCACTCCGGTCACGAGTTCAGGCGGCGTTATGTCGAATGCCGGATAATAGCCTTTCACGTACTGGTTCGCGCAAGGCACGCCCATGGCCTGCAGCACGAATTCAGGGTCTCTCATTTCTATCTTTACCGTGTCCACGGCCGGGTGCCCCTGATCAGGCGTGCCGCTCACGTAATACGGCACTCCGTGGTACTTCGCGGCTATGGCTATCTGATAAGTCCCTACCTTATTTACTACGTGACCGTCGCAGCAGATTACGTCCGCCGCCGAGGTGAACAGGTCTATGCCTTCGTTCTTCATCACGGCCGCCGGCATGTTATCGGTGATGACCGTGACGTCGAATCCCATGTCGCGGCAGACTGTAGCGGTAAGACGCGAGCCCTGGAAGTACGGCCTGGTCTCAGGGCAGAAGATCCTTATATCCTTCTTCTGCTTTTTGGCTTCCCTCAGCATCATGCCGACAATGGTCTCGGCAAAGCACTGGGTCATTATAGCACCCTTCTTAGGGAAGAGCTCGGCCAGATACCTGCCGGTCCTGCCAATGCCCTCATATCTGCGGTTGCTCTGGTCGATCGCCAGATCTCTGACCGCTTCCGATACGTCCTGTATGCCGAACTTCAGCGCGTCCTTCGCCGCTTTCAGGCACTCCTCGGTGATCTTCTGCATGCGCCACGTGGTGGTTGGTCTGGCATGCGAGATCGTGTGAGCGGCCTTTGTCAGATAATCGATCTGATCGGTCTCACTCCTTCCGGCGCACTCGTGCGCGGCAAGCGCCATGCCCATGGCCGCGGCAACGTAAGGTCCCGCGCTCTGGGTGACCATGTCCTTTATCGCCGCCGCCACCTCGCGGTGGTTATTGCACACGACCTTCTTCACGTCGATAGGGTAGATGCGGCGGTCCAGTATGTAGACCTTGCCGTCCTCATACCAGGCGATGTTCTCGTACTGGAGCATCCACGCCAGGTCCAGGTCCTGTCTCAGCATTTTAAGCCTCCGGTCCCGCGGCTTCGGCCGCTTCCTCTGCTTTGCGCTTCGCCTCCTCTTCCTCCTCGAGGACGCGGTACGCCACCTTGCCCACCAGGGTCTTAGGCAGCTCTTCACGGAATTCTATATCGTACGGCATCGCGTATTTCGCGATGTGTTTCCTTGCGTATGCCATCAGCTCTTCCTTGAGAGCCTCATCGCCCCTGACGCCCTTCTTCGGCATGACGAACATCTTGACCTTTTCCATCTTGTAGTCGTCAGGCACTCCGATGGCGCAGCTCATCTGGACCTTATCGTGCGCGTCAAAGACGTTCTCGAGCTGGGCAGGATAGATGTTGTATCCGGACGAGATGATCATTCTCTTGGCTCTTCCGCGGAAGTAGATGAAGCCCTCTTCATCCATCGTTCCGAGATCGCCCGTGTACAGCCACGTAAGTCCGTCCGCGTGCTCTCTCAGTGTCTCGGCTGTCTCGGCAGGCATGTCGAGGTAGCCGGCCATGACGGTCGGTCCCGACATTATTATCTCTCCCTCTTCACCGTACGGAAGCTCTTCCGCCGTGCCCGGCTTCACGATCTTGTAGTACATGTCCGGGAACGGTATGCCTATGCTGCCTTCCTTGTGCATCTGCGGAGGAGTCAGGCATGCCGCCGTCACGCTCTCCGTCGTGCCGTAGCCCTCACGCACCTGTATCTTCGAGTTGTGGTCGTAGAGGAACTTGTCGAACTTCTTTTTGAGCTCGATCGAAAGCGAATCGCCGCCCGAGAAAACTCCCTTGAGCGAGGAGAGATCCTTTCCGTCCATCGACGGCAGTCTCAGCAGGGCCTCGAAGAGGGTCGGGACTCCGGCGATGAAGTTGCATCTGTACTTTGTGATCAGCTTTGCGTAGCTCTTTGGCGTGAACCTCGGAACCAGCACGCAGCGTCCGCCCCCTGCCAGCATCGTGTGTATGCATACCCCGAGGCCGAAGCCGTGGAATATAGGCATCGCCGCCAGCATTTTATCGCCTACCCTGTAAATAGGGTTCGCCGCGATCACCTGACCGGCAAGAGCGTTGAAGTTGAGGTTGGTAAGGACTATGCCCTTGGTGATGCCCGTGGTGCCTCCGGAATAGAGGATGGCCGCCGGGTCATCGGGCTTTCTTTCGACCTTGTACTCATAGCCGCAGTGTCTGCCCAGACTCATGAAGTCAGGCCACTGGAAGACAGGAGCTTCCTTAGGGATCTTCTGTATCTTGCGGCCTTCTGTCAGCATGTAGCCGACCCTGATAGGTCTCGTCAGCTCATCCCTTATGCGGGCAATGATGACGTTCTGTATCTTCGTATTCTTACGGATGGCCTCTATCTTGTGATAGAACTGGTCGAGCGTGACCACCATCACGGAGCCCGACATGTTGAGGTAGTTCTCTATTTCTTTCTCAGCGCTGAGAGGGTGCACCATGTTGGCGACCGCTCCCACCAGATTGACCGCATAGAGCATGTATATCGCCTGCGGGCAGTTAGGCATCGCTATGGTTACCCTGTCATTCTCCCGTATGCCCAGTACTCTGAGCGACTTAGCGCAGAGGTTGATCTGGTCGACCATGTATTTATATGTGATGTGCTTGCCCATGAAGTCGAGAGCGATCATCAGAGGATGCTTTTTAGCGGTCTCCTCGACCTTCTCGTACATGGTGCCGTTGAAGTATTCCACAGTCAGAGGCAGCTCGCCCCTGCTCTTGTCCCACGGGATCTTTACCGTTTCCGGGACCGGGAATACGATCCTGCCGTTTTCATTGATTGTCCAGTTGTTTGCCATTTTACCTTCCTTAATATTGAGTTTTATTCTGACCTCTATGTCAGAAAAACAATCCGCGTGTATTGTACCATTATTTGTTATATAATTCACCTATCTATGCTTGAGCTGAGGAATATATCAAAGGAATACAGGACCGGAGCAGAGACGGTTCACGCCCTGAGAGGCGTGAGCCTGGCTTTCCGTGAGAGCGAATTCGTGTCGGTGCTGGGGCCTTCGGGCTGCGGCAAGACCACCATGCTCAACATCCTCGGCGGACTCGACCAGTACACCGACGGCGATCTTCTTATTGACGGAATCAGCACCAAGAAATACAGGGATGCCGACTGGGACGCCTACAGGAACGACACCATAGGTTTCGTGTTCCAGAGCTATAACCTCATCTCGCATCAGAATGTGCTTTCGAACGTCGAGCTGGCGCTGACGCTCTCCGGAGTGTCGGCGGCCGAGAGGAAGGCCCGCGCTGTCGCGGCACTTGAGCAGGTAGGACTCGGCGATCAGATATACAAAAAGCCGGCTGAAATGTCCGGCGGCCAGGTGCAGCGCGTGGCGATCGCGCGCGCCCTGATAAACGACCCGGATATCATCCTGGCTGACGAGCCTACAGGCGCGCTGGATACGGAGACGAGCACGCAGGTCATGGGGATACTCAAGGAGATATCCGCCGACAGGCTGGTCATCATGGTCACGCATAACCCTGAGCTCGCGGAAGCCTATTCCACAAGGATAGTCAGGCTGTCCGACGGTCAGGTGATAAGCGACTCAGATCCGTTCGTGCCGGGAGCAGCGGATCCGGCGGCTCTTGCCGGAGCAGTCCCTGCGGCAGGTCTCGCGGGAGCAGCAGGCGCGGCAACCCCTTCGGAGATACCGGAAACAGAAGACGCGCCGGAGTCCGGGAGGCGCAAGTCATCAAGGAGAGCTTCAGGCAGACGCAACCGTTCCATGTCGATGGCAACGGCTCTCCACCTCTCGCTCAACAACCTCATGACTAAGAAGGCCCGGACGCTCCTCACGGCGTTCGCGGGGAGCATCGGCATCATAGGCATCGCCCTGATCCTTTCAGTCTCGCACGGATTCCAGACATATATAGACAAACTCGAAGAGGACACTCTTTCGTCCTACCCTCTCACCATACAGGCCGAGACCGCCGACATGACATCCATGATCGCCGCGTTCATGGCCAACGCACAGGACACAGAGGGCGAAGCCTCCGGCGATAAAGTCCACGAGCAGCGCATCATGACTGACATGCTCGCGAGCGTCGGAACCAACGACCTCGCCGCTTTCAAGGAGCGCGTGGATTCGAACATCGATACCATAGGCGGCTGGTTCAACGCCTACGATTATTCGTACGGCCTCACGGTCAACATCTACTCTACCAATATGGAGTACGGCCCGCTGCGCGTAAGTCCGGGTTCCATAATGCAGTCATACATGAGCGGCTTCCAGCAGTCCAACTTCTCGATGATGAACAGCGACGTCTTCTTCCAGATGATGGACAACGAGGAGCTTCTGAAGTCGCAGTACAAGGTGCTCGCCGGCAGATGGCCGGAGAAGTACAATGAGCTGCTTCTGGTGCTCGACAGTGAGGACCAGCTGAACGACTACATCGTCTACACTCTGGGTCTGCGCGACCCGCAGGAACTCAAGGACATGATCAACGACGTCATGAACGGCAAGGAGGTGGAGAACACCAGCGAGCAGCTGGAGTGGACTTACGACGACTTCCTCGGCATGGAATTCGCCCTGGTGCACTCGTGCGACACATACAAACGCAATTCCTCGTACGATGTCTGGGAGGACATGTCGGAGGACGACGATTACATGGAGGATCTGATAAACAGATCCGAGAAGCTCAAGATCACCGGCATCGTATGCGCCAAGGAGGTCTCTTCGGCCAACGCGATGGATTCGGGGATCGGTTATCTGCCGCTCCTGACGCACCACATGATCGAATACGCCTCCGAATCCGAGATCGTCAGGATACAGAAGGAAAATAAGAACACCGACGTCTTCAGCGGCAAGTCCTTTGAATCCATCCGCAACAAGACGGACGAGGACCTCGGCTTCGAGGACATGATCAGCATAGACGAGAACAAGCTCAAAAAAGCGCTCGGCGGCGACATCGACCCGAATGCCGTTACAGACACCATCCGGGACAACATCCAGGACGCTCTTGAAGACGCCGATCCAAGCGGAACGATAAAAGATGTAATGACTGCCGCAGGCAAAAATGGCGGCGGGATAATGCAGGAGATCCTAACGCAAAAACCGGATAAGATCGGCTCCGTTCCATTCAATGAGGACGTGATCACAAAAGCTCTTGGCAACAACCTTGATAAAGGCTCCCACAGAGCGGCCGTCAACAAGATGCTGAAAGAATTTGCAGCTATACTGAAAGACAAGGTCCCTGAAACTCAGAAACAGTGGTCGGATCAGGTCGCGGGTTTAAAAGCGCAGGTAGAAGCAGATCCTGAAATGGCGGAAATGATCGCCGCGCAGTTCAATATAACGGTCGAAGAACTGAATGAGGCTCTGGACGATCAGGAAGGCAAGGTCTCGCCGGCCGTCCTCGCCCCTGTTCTTAAGTCTGCTCTGGAAGACTACCTTAAAAGCGATGAGGCGGTCAATCTGGTCGCTGCGTATGCCGAAGGAATAGCTCTTGCGGAAACGGCAAAGAATGTTCCGCCGGCAGTGATCAACACGGCTCAGACTGTAGGCGGTCTGATCAAGGTCGACCCTTCCGGCATTGCCGACGCGTTCACAATGAAGATGAGCGAAGACGAGATCACAAGGCTGATCACGGCCTATGTCTCGGGCGGTCAGGAAACGAGTTACGAGCGCAACCTCAGGAAGCTGGGCTACGCGGATATCGCGAAGCCGGAAGCGATGTCGTTCTATCTGAAGGACTTCGAATCCAAGGAAGCTTTCCTGAAATTCATAGACGACTACAACAAGGAGATGCAGGACAACGGCGAAGAGGACAAGGTCATAAGCTACACCGACGTCACCGGAGTAATGATCAAGTCGGTCAAGAACATCACCAACGCTGTAAGCTACGTGCTGATCGCTTTCGTGGCGATCTCGCTGATAGTATCCTCGATCATGATCGGCGTCATCACATATATCTCCGTCCTTGAGAGGACCAAGGAGATCGGCATACTCCGCGCGATCGGAGCTTCCAAGAAGGACATTGCCCGCATATTCAACGCGGAGACCATCATCGTCGGACTCTGCGCGGGCGTCATAGGCATCGGCGCGAGCCTGATACTTCTGGTACCGATCAACCACATACTGATAGGGCTCACGAAGATATCGGCGCTCAAGGCGATACTGCCGGCGGCAGGAGGCGTCGCCCTGGTATTCATCAGCATATTCCTCACGTTCATCGCCGGTCTGATACCGTCCGGCATGGCGGCGCGCAAGGACCCTGTGGTGGCGCTCCGGACAGAGTGACGGAAAACGCGGACAAAAGAAGCTCCGGCCGGAAGCGGCCGTATGAACACAATACAAAAGCGGTGGCCCGATGCCACCGCTTTTGCAGTTGTCTTAGGTATTATATGGAAAATGTTATATGGAGGTTTCAGAGTTCTTCTCTGTACACCCATATATTATTCCCCAATTATGTCGAAATCGTGATGTTTATGAGAATGATACACGAAAGTCGCTGTAAATACTCAGAAAAACACTCCGCGTATCCATATCTCAAGGCCTATGCCTATCAGGATCACTCCTCCGAGTATCGATGCCTTGCCGGCGAGCACCATTCCGAGCCTGCGGCCTATCCTGAGCCCCGCCAGACAGATGATCAGTGTCACGACACCGATGATGAGCGATGACGAGAGCGCCTGCAGCAGGCTGTAGGCAGCGATTGTGAAGCCGACCGAGAGAGCATCTATCGACGTGGCGATGCCCTGCATGATGAGATCTCCCGCGCCTACCTGCTCGGGCTCGCCGGCCTCAGGGTCCCGGTTCTCCTCGATGCCTTCCTTCAGCATCTTGCCGCCTATGTACAGAAGCAGCAGGAGGGCGATCCACGGTACCAGCGAGCTGAACCATTCCAGCCTGCTCTCCGCCGTGTGGACGAAGACCCAGCCTATCATCGGCATCGCGAACTGGAAGCCCGCGAAAGTGCCGGCGATAGTCAGCATCCTTCCTATTTTCATGTCCCTGTCGGCCAGGCCGTTCGCGAGAGACACGCTGAACGCGTCCATGGCGAGACCGACTCCCAGCAGCGCGCTGGTGATGACAAGTTCCAGACTCATTTATCCCTCTCTATATCCCTCTTAAAACATGCCCGCGGTCTTCAGTATGAAGAGCCATACCGGCATGGTGAAACACGCTCCGATCGTGGAGATGACTACAGTCTCCCCCGCGAGTCTTCCGTTTCCTCCCATTGACTCGGACATGGTGTACGCCGCGAGCGCGGTCGGCGTGGCCAGCATCAGGAGCACCGCTATGAGCGCTACGTCCCTCATGCCGAGAAGCACCGCGCCGGTAATGCCCAGTGCAGGCCATATCAGTATCTTGGATGATACGCAGAACGCTATCTTCTTTCTGTCGCTGCTGAATCCCTTCAGGTTGAGCGCCGCTCCGAGGAGTATCATCGCTATCGGCGCGGTGCAGTCCGACAAGGTGCCTACGGTCTGTTCAACAGGCGCCGGGAGCTTTATGCCCAGCAGCATGACTATGCCCGCCGCGATGGCTCCCAGGATTATGGGGTTCATCAGCACTTTCTTAGCTGTATGGACAAGATCCGCCTTGCCTCCCCTGAATCTCTCCAGCACCACTACTGTCATGACGTTGTACAGCGGCACTATGAAGAGTATCACCAGCGCTACCTGTGTGACGTTGCCTTTGCCGAAAAGGTTTATGCCCACGGGAAGTCCCATAAGGATTATGTTGCTGCGGAACGCGGACTGTATCATCGTTCCTCTGTTCCTGTCTTCTTTTTCGATCCGGCAGACGATGAGCCAGGAGAGCGCGATCTGCAGACAAGTGAATGCCACGCAGTAAACCACGAGGAGCAGGTCAAAATTCTGCCCTATGCTCCTGCCGTACAGATTGTCGAACATAATAAAAGGATAAAGAGCAACGAATACCACTCTGGCGAATTTCCTTACTTCTTCATCGCTTACCATGCCTGACATCTTGAGGAGTATGCCGATGATGAGATATATGGCCGACGGAATGACGGCGTTCACGCATATGATAAAGTTCTGCAGCATGTTATGTATTCTATCACAGACCGGAGCGATACGGTCAATAAAGCCTGTATATCAATCGCTCACTTCTACGACGTGACAGGCTTCTTCGACTATAGACTCGACATCCGCGATGTCGTTTTCTCTTGTGAGGATCTCTAGCTCATCGCCTCCGCGGAGTATGGTATTGCCATCCGGGATTATCTCGACGCCTCCGCGCGTGACTGTTACGATCAGCGTACCGAGCGGCAGGCCGAAGTCCGCCACATGGCCTCCGTCCATGCGCGATCCGATGTGGACCTCGGTGTCGATCACGGTCTTGCGTTCACGAAGGAGCGCGCTGAGGCTGGCTGAAGGCCTGCCCATGCTGCGCTCGAGGAGCTGCGTGTAGATCGGCTTGACCCCGAGAGCTTCCGCTGTCAGGTAGGCTGTGAGCGAGATCAGAACGAGCGGCAGCAGCGTCGTGAAGTCGCCGGTCATCTCGGTGATGAGCACGACGCCCGTAACAGGCGCGCGAACTATGGCCGCGAAATAGCCGGCCATGGCGACGACCACGAAGCCCGTTATGTAGCGCTGGTCGACGCCCGCGAGGCCGAGCAGTCTTGAGAAGAGGCCTCCGGTGAGCGCGCCCAGCACCAGCAGCGGCAGGAAGATGCCTCCCGGAGAACCCGAGCCGAAGCTCGCGGTCGAGAATATGAATTTGGCCAGGAGCAGGAGCGCTATCGCTCCGAGAGCGAATTCCCCGCGGCTGATCTGTCCTACCAGTCCGCTCCCGCTTCCGAGCACCTGCGGATACGCGAAATACATTATATACGCAAGCGCCATGACGCAGAGCATCCTGCCGAACGCGGCTGCGCGCGCGGCAAAGATGGTAGGGTGCAGCCCGTCCTTTATGAGCGCGGCATTCCTGCCGGCTATCCTGCACACTATGTCAGCAAACGCCTTTCCGGTTTTTTCGGACGCGTCCTGCATGAAAGCTACCGTTCTGTTGTATACGGCCCCGAACGCCCCGAGAATGAGACCGAGCAGTATCACCGCCCAGTAATACTTCAGCGGGATACCGTGTTCCACCTCGAAGCCGAACACAGGCGTAAGGCCGAGAAAGTTGGCCGTGACGAAATCGCTGGCCGCCGCTGCCGCCATCGTGGTCAGCAGCACCTCCGCAGAGAAATTGCGGTGCAGCTCTTCGAGGCTGAATATGGCTCCTGCCAGCGGGGCTCCGAAGGCAGCCGAAAGACCGGCGCCGGCTCCGCATGTCAGAAGAAGCCTCTCTTCAGTGAGCGTTGTGCGCCCGGCCCGCGCGAATCCCTTGCCTACCATGGCGCCTATCTGTATGCTCGGGCCCTCGCGCCCGAGCGCGAGTCCGCCTCCAATGGCGAGGGCGCACCCCGCCATCTTGCCGGCGATGACCTTCCACCAGCACATGTCCTTCTGTCCGCGCAGCTCTCCCTCCACCTGAGGGATGCCCGAGCCCGCTATATCCGGTTCGATTACCAGAAGCACTGTGATGACAGCCGCTGCCGCTATCAGTATGAGAGCGACGATGGCCGCGTGTCCGGCGCCGGAACCCGCGTATTCCACCATGCGGTCCCTGAGAGCGTCTGCTCCCGTCAGCATCAGCCGGAACACAGAAATAAGCACCCCAGTGATGAATCCTATCAGGGTGCCTTTAAGTATGAGCCTGTATTTGTAACTTTTCTGATGACGCCTTCCCGCGCCCGCAGAGTCCTTTTCAGTCAAGCGCGCGCCTCCTTGTTTATCTTCTTATTTATTGTCTTTTTTACTGTTTCTGTTTTTCGATTCCGCGATCTTCTTCAGTTCTTCCCTGTCCTCATGCTCGAGAGAGTCGGCTCCGTACACCCCCGCGAGGTTTTCCATGTGATGCCTGAACTCATGCCTCACTATCTCGCGCAGTTTGTCCTTCAGCTGCTCCTCGGACATCCATCCGCAGGTCCTCTCGAAAGATCCGTAGAATATGGTGATGCGGTTCCCGTGGTTCGACCTGTTGTATTCGCCCATGATCACAATCGTGCCGTCCTCGTCGAGAGGCGAGAGTTTGAGATCCTCGGACAGCTGTACGCCGTAATGCAGCTCCCGGAAAAACTCGTCCGGAAGCTCCTCGCAGACCTCATTCAGCATTTCGTAAAACCTGTCTATATCGACCATGGGTATATTCTATTCCTCCCAGAACAGCTCATCAAGTGTTTTGCCGAGCTCCCGGCATATCGCTATGCACAGGTTGATGGTGGGGTTGTAGTCGCCTTTTTCTATCGCGTTTATAGTCTGCCTCGAGACACCGACGAGGTCGGCCAGCTGCTGCTGTGACAGATCCCTGGCGACGCGCGCTGATTTCATCTTCAGATTTTTCATATGCGTCCTCCCGCCTGCAAGGCATCAGCTATTCTCCGGCCTCTTCAGCAACTTCATCCGCTTCGTCCTCTTCCAGGGCCGCGTTCCTGCTCCTGACGCTAAGCGCGATCATTATAATAACGAAAGCGATAACAAAGAGCAGCGCTGAGAAAGGTCCGAACGCAAGCTTGCCGTCGACCATCGCGCCCTCCCTGAGTCCTGAGAAAGCGGAGATGGCGTTGCAGACGATGACTACCCACATGATCGCGCGGTATGTCCTTGTGTCCATGCCGACTCCGAAGTACGAGTCGTTCTTTATGCAGTATAACGCGTAGACCATCACGCCGGCCAGTATCACGAAGAACAGGAAAAGTTCTCTGGTGAACGGAAGCGTTTCAAAAGCGCCGAAGCCCTCCAGCAGTAGATCCAGCGTCACCAGGCTGAGCAGGGTGAAGCTCGCGTATTTGTAGCCTCTGCCTCTTACCAGTTCCTGTCTCTCATCGAACTGACCTTTCAGTTTTTTCTTATTGAATCTCCAGACTATCAGAAACAGTATAAGGGCGACTATTATCCCGACAGCCAGCCCCGCTGCGTATTCAGTGCTTTTCATGGTGTATCCTCCTCTCAGACTTGCCGGCCATCTGCTGCGGTCCTGTCCGGACCATGATCGCCGCACTCCGTCCCTTGCGAGGTCATAATACACTTTCATTCATCGTTTGTCAAATATATTTGACAAAAAATCAAAAATATTTTCCTATATGTCTAATATCATATCCTCATCGTCAGCGCTATCTTGCCGCGCTTTTCATCGACCGACAGCACTTTCACGTTCACTATGTCGCCCACCTTGACTACGTCGAGCGGATGCTTCACGAACTTATCAGACATCTGGGAGATATGCACAAGGCCGTCCTGATGTACGCCTATGTCCACGAAGGCTCCGAAATCGACTATGTTGCGCACGGTACCTTTCAGTTCCATTCCCGGAGTCAGGTCAGACATCTCCAGCACGTCGCTCCTGAGTACCGGCGCTTGCACCTCGTCCCTCGGATCCCTGCCCGGCTTCTCGAGCTCCGCGGCTATGTCCGCGAAGGTGTAGCTGCCTATCCCCAGTTTCTTCGCGATGTCGGTCCGGGCCGCCAGACCTTTGACTTTGCCTTTGATGATGTCATCGATGCCGAATCCGCACTCCTTCAGGATCGCCCTTGCCGCGTCGTAACTCTCAGGGTGCACCGCCGTAGCGTCGAGCGGCTCCTTTCCGTCCGTGATCCTCAGGAATCCCGCGCACTGCTCGTAAGCCTTAGGCCCGAGTTTCGGCACCTTGAGCAGTTCCCTGCGCGAGTCGAAGCGTCCGTTCTCGTCTCTGTACGCCACTATGTTCGCGGCGATCTGTTTGCTGATACCCGACACGTACGCGAGGAGCGACGGCGATGCCGTGTTCACATCAACGCCGACCATGTTCACGCACTTCTCGACCACAGCGGCGAGCGCCTCTCCAAGGCGCTTCTGGTTCATGTCATGCTGATACTGACCCACGCCTATCGCCTTCGGGTCGATCTTAACGAGTTCGGACAGAGGGTCCTGCAGGCGGCGCGCTATCGAGGCGGAGCTTCTTTCGCCCACATTGAGGTCAGGGTACTCTTCGGTCGCGAGTTTGCTGGCGGAGTACACCGAAGCGCCGGCTTCATTGACTATCGCGTAATGCAGCTTCCTGCCGCGCCTGTCCCTCTCATATTTGCGGATGAAGTCCGCTATCACCCTTTCGGACTCCCTCGAGGCTGTGCCGTTGCCGACCGAGATTATGTCTATGCCGTATCTGTCGCAGAGTCCTTCAAGGGTCTTTTCCGCCTCGGCGACTCTGTTCTGAGGAGCCGTCGGATATATCACGGCTGTCTTCAGTATCTTCCCTGTCGGATCGCAGACCGCCAGTTTGCAGCCTGTCCTGAAGGCCGGGTCCCAGCCCAGGACCGTCCTGCCCTTGACCGGAGGCTGCATTAGCAGCTGCTCGAGGTTCGAGCCGAAGACTTTTATGGCGCCTTCCTCCGCGGTCTCCGTGAGGCTGCCGCGTATCTCCGTCTCTATGGACGGGGCGATGAGCCTTTTATATCCGTCTTCGATCGCCGCCTCTACATAAGGCCTGCAGGCATCCGATACGCCCCGGAGCGTCCTGCGGTCCAGATAGTCCAGTATGTCGTCTGCCGGAGCTTCGACCGACACCGAAAGCACCTTCTCCTTCTCGCCGCGGTTGATGGCCAGGATCCTGTGTCCCGGAATCTTCGAGACTGCCTCGCGGTATTCGTAATAATTCTCATATACGGAGCGTTCTCCCGCTTCCGAGATCTTCTTTCCCTCGGCGCCGAGGCCGCATTCGATGAAGCCTCTGCTGAAGGTCTTCTTCCTGATCCATTCCCTGTAGTCGGCGTTGTCCGACAGGTCGCCTGCGATTATGTCCTGCGCCAGCTTTATGGCGGTGTCCGCGTCAGGGACCTCCTTCTCTTCGCAGACGTATTTCTCCGCCTCCCTGAGAGGGTCATCCGAGCCCCTCGACAGGAGATAGTCCGCGAGGCCCTGCAGGCCTTTCTCCCTGGCGATGTCCGCGCGGGTCTTCCTCTTCGGCTTGTACGGTCTGTAGAGGTCCTCGAGAGCGACCGCCGTGACAGTTTCTTCGATTTTCGTTCTCAGTTCGTCTGTCAGTTTGCCCTGCTCTTCTATGGTGGCTAATATGGTCTGTTTGCGATCCTCAAGGTTGCGCAGGTATTTGAGACGCTCGTCGAAGTGCCTCAGCGCTTCATCATCCATCGCGCCTGTAGCTTCCTTGCGGTATCGCGCTATGAACGGTATGGTGCTTCCGCTGTCTATCAGCTCTGCCACCGCCTCCGCCTGCCAGAGTTTTATACCTGATTCTTCCGCTATTGTTTTAAGTATGTCCATTCAGTTGTACGTCCTTATCTTGTGTATTTTTATCTATGGTACTGCATCCGGAACGGTCCGCGGCCGGAGCGGCACATCAGAAATCGCCGCCGCATGTATGACAGTGGTTGCCGTCAGTATCTCCGCTGCCGCAGTAAGGGCACTCCTCTTCTGCGTATCCGCCGGAGCCCTCGCCGTTGGTAATATACCACCACCAGAAGACCTCACACAGGAGTCCGATGACGATCGCGATGATCCCTCCCATCACATTGCCTTCGGAAAATTTCAGCGCGGCAATGAAGCCTCCTATAGCCAGAGGCAGCAGAGCCATCGCAAAGCATAAAACTATGATGAGCAGTATTATCCCGAGTATCGTTTTCATAAGGGATCACCCCGTTTTCTCAGCCTGCCGTTCTTTGTGCCATGCTCATTATACAGTATTGCGCGGGTGAAAAAACGGACAACAAAAAAGAGGTCCGCGTTATGTGGTATAATGTTTGTCGAAACAAATATAAATAAAGAAAGGCGGAACTGTCATGTTCGGAAAAATCATTTTAATGATCATTGTTATTTTTCTTATCCTGGTACTGGTCAGGAATATAAGGATAGTGCCTCAGGAGCACGCTTTCGTCATCGAAAGGCTCGGTAAGTTCAAGACCATCTGGTACGCCGGCCTCCACGTGAAGATCCCGTTCATCGACCAGATCGTGAACAAGATCACGCTTAAGGAGCAGGTCTTCGACTTCCCTCCGCAGCCGGTGATCACCAAGGACAACGTATCGGTAAAAGTAGACTCCGTCGTGTTCTCAAAGATCTTCGATCCTCAGAAGTACACATACGGCGTTGAGAACCCTATCGCCGGCCTTCAGAACCTGTCGGCCACCACGCTCAGAAGCATCATCGGCGGCATGGAGCTCGACACCACGCTCTCCTCGAGAGAGGCGATCAACACCCAGATGGAGGCGATACTGGACGAGGCTACGGATCCGTGGGGCATCAAGGTAACGAGAGTAGAGCTCAAGAACATCGATCCTCCTGCGGAGATCGAAGAGGTAATGACCAAGCAGATGAGGGCCGAGCGTGAGCGCCGTCAGACCGTGCTTGAAGCTCAGGCGCATCAGGAGTCGGTAGTCTCCCGCGCTGAGGGTGACAAGAAGGCGAAGGTCCTTGCCGCGGAAGCCGAGAAAGAAGCGAAGATCGCTCTTGCCCAGGGTGAGGCGGAATCGATCAGACTGGTGTATGAAGCTCAGGCAGAGGGACTTGAAAAGCTGAGAGAGGCCCATATCGATGAGAGCGTGCTGAAGCTGAAAGGCCTTGAGGCTCTGAGAGACGTCGCGGACGGAAGAGCGACCAAGATCTACATGCCTACCGAAATAACAGGTCTGGTATCGACGCTTGGCGTTGTGGCCGAGTCGCTCGGGATAGGCGATGCCACAAAGGTCGATACAAGTGAAAAGCCTGTGAAAGAAATGGCATCGGACCCGTGTGTAAAAGAGAGCACCAGCAAGGTCGGCGCCGAGGCGGCAAAGCACGGAATGAGTGTGCAGCGCGACCTTGAGTCGAGAAGAAAGGACGTCCTGTAGCCGACGGCCGGCCTATCGCCGGGAACAAAATAAATATAAAGAGGGCCGGCGGCCCTGCGTGTTGCAGGGCGCCGGTCCTTTTCGTTGGCTCTCTTTTATATTATGTCCATCAGTTGCTGCTGTCCGGCTTTTCCGGCGGCTGACCGTCCGGGAAGCCTCCGTCCGGTTTCTCAGGGGGTTCTCCGTCCGGAGGAGTTCCGCCCGGCATGCCGTCAGGCGCTCCGCCGGAACCGCTGCTTGTACTTAATTCAAAGGCCTCGCCTGTCGAGGCGGATCCCGCCGTATACTCCTTGCCGTCCACATAGAGTTTGTGGCCGTTCAGGTCTATCGCGGATCCCTTGCTTACCGTGAGTCCGGATACATATGAGTCGGCTGTCAGCGTCCATGTACTGCCGTCCTCGATCTCGACATATACGTCGCCGCTCTGACCGTCAGTGTTGATGGCGCCGCTGAACGCGGACTTGTCCTTCAGGTAGAGGTTGAGCGTCGAAACATCATCGACCGCGATGTCGCCGTTGATGGTCTGTCCGGAAGCGTTCAGATTTACCTGGCCGCCGTTGGATCCGTCATTGCCCCAGCCCGCGGCCGCAGCTCTCAGGAACAGGCCTTCCTCATCCTCATTGTTTATTTCGGCTCCGCTCAGACTGATATCCGTAGCAGTATTTGTGACGAAGAATATGTCGCCGTTCTTATTTGTGATGCTGCCGCCGTTTGCCGTAAATGATGACGTGCCTTCGGCCGCGTCGCCCGACATCGACTGATAGATCATGACAGCCTGATACCACTCGGAATTGTCGCTGTTCTGCGTATTGTTGTCGGCGACCAGGGTTGCGTCATTGAGCGTCACGGAGTTCTTGCCTTCCACGACGACTCCCTGCGAAGCGGTCGACTCCATATATGCGTCGTTCACGGTGATATCTGCCGTTGAGTAGATGACCGGCGAGCCCATGCCCGTGGTCTTGTAATAGCCCTTCGTTACTGTGACCGTGCCTCCGCCGCGGTCGGATCTTATAGCCGCGGACGACCTGCCCGAAGTATTGATAGTCAGGTTCTCCGCGTTCATGGTGCCGCCGCCCGTCGTCATGAGACCGCCCGAGCAGTCGCCCTGCGTCTCGATGACCGAGTCGGAAATATTCACAACAGTGCCTTCGCCGTATGAGAATACCGCGTTGGCGTGTCTGCCGTTAGTCTCGATCAGAGAATCTGTTATGGTGAGCGCGGCCTTTTCCGTCGCGAAGACCGCCGAGTTCCCGCCGTAGAAATCCGCGTCATCGCCGTCGGCATCGCCCGTCTTGGTGACTCCGATGTTGGAATAGTTCGCTTCCTCTCCGCTTACTTCTATGGCATGTCCCCCATTGCTTTCATCCGTGAAGGTCTCACTGACGGTGATGTCTTCTTTTGTAAGATATTCCGCAGAAGAAGCGGTTTCATCTGCTGCCGGAGTCCCGCAGGCCGCAAGTCCGGCGATCATGAAAGCCGCGAGAGCTCCCGCAAACGCCTTCTTTGCCTTGCCGGATTTGTTTTCTTTCTTTGTGTTTTTGGGTTTTTTAATTATCTTTGTTTCCGTTCCGGTATTTGCCATGATTTCAGATTTCCTCCCTTCGATGATCTTTCATCTTTCGAATGGATAATAGACGCGGAAGCTTAAATCAACCTAAAAAGCCGGAAAAAATCTCCCGGCTTTCCGTATCTGCCATCGCTGCTTTCAGCTAAGCCTGTCTCGTCATGAATTCGTTGACCTTGTTGTAGATCTCGTCGGCGCCGATCTCGGCCACACGGCCTGACGCGTACTCTTCGTCGACCCATTCCTTGATGAATACGACAACGGCGCTGTGCTTGTCCACCTGCCTGCTGCCCGTAAGTCCGTAGCTTGTGTTGAGCCAGTGGGCGATGCCTGCGGCTCCGGAGCTCTGGCTTATGTTGACCAGAGGAGGTCTCTTGAGGAATTTATCAGTATCGAAAATATTGTATATCTCTTCATTCTTGAGGAGCCCGTCGGCGTGTATGCCGGCCCTCGTCACGTTGAAGTTGGCTCCGGCGAACGGTGTCTGAGGCGGGATCTGATAGCCGACCTTCTGCTCGTAGTATCTGGCCAGATCAGTGATCACGGTGGTGTCCATTCCGTCGAGCGTTCCGTGGAGCTGCGCGTATTCGAAGACCATCGCCTCGAGAGGGATGTTGCCCGTCCTCTCGCCTATGCCGAAGAGAGTGCAGTTGACAGAGCTGCAGCCATAAAGCCACGCTGTCGCCGCGTTGGATACGGCCTTGTAGAAATCGTTGTGGCCGTGCCACTCAAGGCACTCGCTCGGTACGCCGGCGTATTCATGCAGTCCGTAGATGATGCCCGGCACCGATCTCGGCAGGGCGACTCCCGGATACGGCACTCCGAAGCCCATGGTGTCGCATACTCTTATCTTGACAGGCAGACCCGCTTCCTCGGACATCTCCTGTATCGCGCTGACGAAAGGCACTACAAAGCCGTAGAAATCCGCCCGCGTGATGTCCTCGAGGTGGCAGCGCGGTACTATGCCGGCTTCGAACGCGTCGTGCACTACCGAAAGATAGTGATCCATCGCCTGACGGCGGCTCATGCCCAGCTTATAGAATATGTGATAATCCGAACAGCTGGTGAGTATGCCTGTCTCCTTTACCCCCATCTCCTTGACGATCTTGAAGTCCTCTTTCTTTGCCCTGATCCATGTGGTGATCTGCGGGAACTCAAGGCCGAGGTCCTGGCATGCCCTGATGGCTTCCTTGTCTCTGTCCGAGTACGTGAAAAACTCGGTCTGGCGGATGATGCCGTTAGGGCCGGAGAGCTTCGACATCATCTTGAATATGTCCGCGATCTGTTTTGTCGTGTACGGTTCTCTTGACTGCTGACCGTCGCGGAAAGTGGAGTCGGTGATCCAGACATGCTCCGGCATGCCGTACGGACTCGTACGGAAGTTGAAGCCCACCTTCGGTATCTCGGTGTATCCGAAAAACTCGCGCAGCAGATTAGGATTCGGGATGTCCTGCACCTCGTAATGGTAGTTCTCCATCTCGAGCAGGTTGGTCCTTTCATTTAATTTGGTGCGCCTTACTGCTGTTTCATCGCTGTCAGTGATCATTTTCATAGTGGATACCTCCATTGATCGCGGAATTGTATACATGTATTTTAGGGCTGTATAACCGTAATGTCAATCGTCAACCGACATTTTTTACTTGATTTTTCAACACTTCCTGCCATTAAGACATAAAAAGAAGACGCTCACATCTGTGAAACGCCCTATATTGCGCCTGTCATGGCATATCGTTCTATTTGAGATTTTTGTATATTTTAGCGAATATTGTATACAATATTTCCGCTAGACCTATAAAAACCACTCGGAATGCCTCTTCAGAAGGCTCATCTTCTCTATGACCTTCTGAGCTGCAGCGGCAGCCTTAGGCGAGACGCGGCTGATCTTGTGCACAGGCATCCTTCCGTTCACCTCGAGCGGCGCCGGCTTTATCCTGAGTTCTTCTATCTCGCAGCCCATGAGCCTTTTTATCTTTTCCGATGCCGCCTTGCTGAAGTCGTTGATGGACTCCGTATCAAGAGCAGGACCTGAACCATGGACTTTGCTCCTTCTTGCTATATATCTGACCAGGAACGCTCCCGCGCCGACAGGTCTGAATCCGCAGTCCTCGGCCAGACTGTTGAGTTCGAACAGGGCATTGCCGTAAGACCTGCCGCCATAAGATACGGAGGCGAGCGTCATGGCGCCGTTTCCCGGGATGCCGCGCAGCGCTTCGGCGGCCGGCAGAGGGATCTTTCCCACGTAAACAGGCATGCCGATAACGACTACGGTCTCCTCATCCAGCCTGACGCCGGCCGCCTGCGCCTTCAGCAGGTCGTGGCACTCAAGGCTGATGTCCTCCGGACTGCAGTCATCGAGCATGGCTCTTATGCTCCCCGCCAGACGCTCGGTCATCACGGCCGCGCCTCCGGCAGGGCTGTAATATAACCCTGTTACTCTCCTGATCATGACATAAAAATTGTAGCACCCGGCCGCACCCATATTTCGTTGAACGTGTGAAGATTCCATGGAATCTGACAATAAAAGACCAGGGCCGCAAGGCCCCGGTCCGCCGTTCTATTCTATTTGCCGTACTCTTCAGCCCACTGGTCGAAGTAGTCGATCTGCATTGCCTGCTTGACCTCTTTGAGGGTCTGCGCTGCCGTCCTGCGGGCCTCTTCGGTACCCTCGGTCAGCGCAGCGATGACCTCTTCAGGATGAGCCTCGTAATAAGCTCTTCTCTCTCTGATCGGAGCGAGGAAGTCATTCAGCACCGCGAAGAGGAACTTCTTCACCTTCACGTCGCCGAGACCGCCTCTCCTGTAGTGAGCCTTCAGCTCGTCGAGATCCTTGTACTCAGGCAGGAACTTCTCGAATGAATCCGGCTGCACAAAGGCGTCGAGGTAAGTAAACACGGTGTTGCCCTCGACCTTTCCCGGGTCATCTACTCTGAGGTGTCCCGGGTCGGTGAACATCGACATGACCTTCTTGCGCAGGGTCTCCTCATCGTCCGAGAGATAGATAGTGTTGCCCAGCGACTTGCTCATCTTTGCCTGGCCGTCCGTTCCCGGCAGTCTCAGGCAGGCCTCGTTCGAAGGCAGGTAGATCTCAGGCTCCACCAGCACGTCGCAGTTATATGTGCGGTTGAAAGTCCTTACGATCTCTCTGCACTGCTCGAGCATAGGCTCCTGGTCCTCGCCGACCGGCACGATCGTGGCCTTGAAGGCGGTGATATCGCTGGCCTGGCTTATAGGATAGGTGAAGAATCCCACCGGCACGCTCTCGCCCTCGAAACCTCTCATCTTAAGCTCTGCCTTTACGGTCGGGTTTCTCTGCACTCTCGAGACCGTGACGAGGTTCATATAGTAAACCGTCAGTTCGTGGAGCTGCGGCACCTCGGACTGGATCAGCATGTGGGTCTTCTTAGGATCGAGGCCCACTGACAGGTAGTCGAGCGCCACCTGGAAAACGCTCTCCCTGACCTTCTTCGGGTTGTCGAAATTGTCGGTCAGCGCCTGCGCGTCCGCGATCATGACGAATACTTTTTCGTAGCTCGGGTCATCCTGAAGCTCGAGTCTCTGCCTCAGCGATCCCACGTAATGTCCTATATGCAGTCTGCCTGTCGGGCGGTCGCCCGTAAGCATTATCTTTTTCTTTTTCTCTGCCATAATATCCTTCCTTTACATATATTTCTCTCGCGCGTCTTTCGCGCGTTTCTTTTCCGTCTTTACCTGTTCAATGATATCGCTTACGGACGCCATCGGTAGACCGTCTTTTCGGTCACCACGGCGTCGACCGGCATGTCGTGTTCTTCAGCCGGTACTTCGTCAGCCAGCGCCTCTTCATAGCAGAGCGCCATCGTGAAGCAGTCTTTTCTGACCTTTGTAAGGTATTTATCATAGTAGCCCGCGCCATGGCCTATGCGCCTGCACTGCCTGTCGCAGCCAACGCACGGCAGTATGACGATATCTATCTCCTCCGGCGGCACGAGCCCGGTATCCGCTTTTGGCTCCGGTATGCCGTATGCCCCGGCTGCAAGGTCATCGAAGCCTGTTATGGCACGCGCCTCCATGTCGCCGGGCGCGTCTGCCCTGTGCCCCTCTTCATCGGTGTCGATACAGCGCGGCAGGCAGACCTTTCTGCCCGATTCCAGCAGGCTGTTTATGAGCGCGAGAGTCGACGGCTCTTTCCCGACAGAGCAGTACGCGAGAACGGTCTTCCCGGTCTTTTTGAGCCCCAGAAAACCCGTCCTTTTCTGCTCCTTCATCTCGGGGATGTTCAGAGCGTTCAGGGCGATCTTTGCCGAAGCCTCGCGGAGGTAATCCTCACCGGCCGCGTTCAGCTTCTCCCTTATTTCATTTCTGAGCTGTTCCTTTTCCGTCATTCTTCTATAGGGTTTCCTTCCGCGTCCCGCGGAGTCATTTTGCTTATTATAGTCTTTCTTATCCGTTTCGTGAACAGGGCGGACATCGTGAATCCCGCGACCTCAGCGCACGGGAACGCCCACCATACCATGTCTACCCCGCCTATCTTGGCGAAAATGTACGCGCACGGGATTATGATCAGCAGCTGTCTCACGAGCGAGATGTACATGCTGTACACGCTCTTGCCCAGCGCCTGGAAAGCCGCGCCTCTCATGATCGCGTATCCCGCGAACGGGAAGTTGAGCGATATGATATGCAGCGCCACTACTCCCATTGCCACCATCTCCGGCGGAGAATCGAACAGCGCCATCAGCTGCTCAGGGAAGAGCCAGAACAGGAGCGTGCCGACCGACATCAGTCCGATGCCGTATCTTGCTCCAATGCTCATGGTCTTCTCCAGCCTGTCCCTTCTGTCCGCGCCGTAGTTGTACGCTATGATAGGCACAGAGGCGTTGTTCATTCCGAAGAGCGGCATGAACACGAAGCTCTGCAGCTTGAAGTACACGCCGAATGTCGTGACCGCCAGGTCCGAGAACGCCGCGAGTATCTTGTTGAGGCTGAAGTTCATCACCGCGCCGACCGACTGCAGGACGATCGACGGGATACCTATCCTGTAGATCTCCTTCATGGTCTGCCAGTGCGGACGCAGCCTGTGTATCGAGAGCGAAACTTCCTTATTGAACTTCCTGTTGAACGTATAGCCAAGTATACATCCGAGTATCTGTCCGAAGACCGTTGCCAGTGCCGCTCCTTTTGCTCCCATCGCCGGCAGTCCGAAGAATCCGAAGATGAGTATGGGGTCTACGATCGCGTTGAACACGGTGCTGGACAGCTGCATGTAAAAAATGTAGTTTGTCTTGCCCGTGCCCTGCAGCAGCCTCTCCAGCATCGACTGCATCATTGGCGCTATGGAAAGCCACTGCGTTATCCTCAGATAAGCAGTTCCCTCGGATATGATCATCGGGTCCGTATCGGCCGAAGTGATCATCTGCATGATCGGAGCGGCAAAACAGCCGATCACAAAGAATATGACGTAATTGATCGCGGCTAGGATGAATCCGTTGTGCGCCACCTTGTCCGCCTTGTCATACTTCCTTGCGCCGAGGTATCTCGAAAGCAGGGCGCTCATGCCTACAGATGTTCCTACTCCGAACGCGATGTTGAGATTCTGGAAAGGGAAGCAGTACGAGACCGCCGTAAGCGATTCCGTACTGTAGTGGCCCAGGTATATCGAGTCCACGATATTGTACAGGGCCATTACGAACATCGACACCGCGAGAGGTGCCGACATCTTCAGCAGCAGCGGGTGGACAGGCTCTGTCCCGAGCCTGTCGGAGTCCCTCTTCTGCGGCGCTTCCTCATTCAGTTTGCGGTCATCGACCTTATCTTCCATTTATATATCTTTATATCAGCTCCGGAGCTCTACGCTCTTGCGGCGCGCCGCAGCTCTCTGGAACGCTTTTACTATCTCTACTACCGGTATGATGATTATCGCGAGTCCCACCGCGATGCCGTATTCTCTAAAGCTTATAGGTGTGAACTCAAACAGTTTCGCCAGAGCCGGTATCTCTATGACCGTGGTTGTCAGGAGCAGCGCCACTGCCGCCGATCCCCAGAGCCAGCCGTTCTGCTTGTTGAGTTTGAATATGGACTGCCTGCGCGATCTCATGTTGAAGGAGTGGAATATCTCGCACATGGACATCGTCAGGAAGGCCATCGTGATCCCGTCATTGCTCGGGACTATGTGCCACTGTCCGGTCTGTATGAATTCGCCTATGAAATATGACGTCAGCACAAGCAGTGTCGTGATGCCGCCCTGATACAGGATATCCACATCCATGCCTCCGGCGAATACTCCCTCACGCGCGCTTCTCGGCTTCTGCTTCATCGCGTCGTCCTCGCCTTCTTCCATTCCAAGGGCGAGAGCAGGGAGCGAGTCCGTTATGAGGTTGATCCACAGCAGGTGCGCCGGCTTAAGTATGGTGAAGTTCAGGATCGTGGCTATCAGGATCGAGAGCACCTCGCTTATATTTGTCGCCAGCAGGAACTGTATGCACTTTCTGATGTTCGCGTAGACGCGGCGTCCTTCTCCGACGGCCGCGACTATTGTCGCGAAGTTGTCGTCGGCCAGTATCATGTCGGCAACGTTCTTTGTGACGTCGGTGCCCGTGATGCCCATGCCGACTCCGATATCCGCGGATTTGATCGCCGGAGCGTCATTGACGCCGTCGCCTGTCATGGCTGTCACCATGCGGTGCGCGCGCCACGCTTTTACTATCCTTACCTTATGTTCAGGCTGCACCCTCGCGTATACCGAGTAGGTGCTGATCTTGTTGAGCAGCTCCTCGTCGCTCATGTCGTCGAGAGCCGATCCGAGTATCGCGTCGTCGGCGCTGTCGATCATGCCGAGGTCCTTGGCGATAGCGACAGCCGTGTCAAGCTGATCGCCTGTGATCATAATAGGTCTGATGCCGGCTGTACGGCATTCGGCGACCGCGGCCTTCACCTCAGGTCTGACCGGGTCGATCATTCCGAGGAGGCCAACGAATATGAGATCCTGCTCGAGCGCCTTGTCGGAGAAGTCGTCCGGTCTCTCGTGATAAACGCGCGCGGCGAGCGAAAGCACGCGCAGGGCCTTGCCGGCCATCCTCGCGTTGTCTCTTCTGACATTCGCCTCAAGTTCTTCCGTAAGAGGCTCTATGCCGTGATCCGTAAGTATATGCGTGCAGTGGCGCAGCACCACGTCAGGCGCGCCCTTTGTGAACTGCACGTATTCCGATCTGGCTATGAGCTTGTCGAGTTCAGTATCGAGTCCCGCCGGAGAATCCATGTCGTTGTTCTTGTGGACAGTGGACATCATCTTGCGGCCCGAGTCGAACGGGGCTTCGCCCACGCGCGGGAACATGTCGACGAGATCCGTCTTAGGCAGGTTCTGCGCCGATGAGTAGGCGACGAGGGCCGCCTCTGTCGGTTCGCCTATGACTTCTTCGACGCCGTCGGTCACCTTGAGCTCCGCGTCGCAGCAGAGCGCCATGCCGGCAGCCAGGATATCCCTGTCGTGTCCGGCGTAGTCGACCACGGTCATCTTGTTCTGAGTGAGCGTGCCGGTCTTGTCCGAGCATATTATCTGAGCGCATCCGAGCGTTTCCACAGCGGTGAGCCGCCTTATGACGGCATTCCGGCGCGACATCTTGGTGACGCCTATCGAGAGCACTATGGTCACCACGGCGACCAGTCCCTCAGGTATCGCCGCTACCGCCAGCGATATGGCCAGCATGAAGGTGTCTATCATGACATCCATGCTGATATGTCCGGCTTTGACGACGCCGAGCGCGAATATGAACAGACAGATGATAATTACCAGCTTGGTGAGTATGCGCGAGAGCTGGGCCAGCTTTATCTGGAGAGGAGTCAGTTCCTCTTCCGCCTGGGAAAGGGCGTCGGCTATCTTGCCCATCTCGGTCGTCATGCCGGTATCCGTGATGACGGCCTTTCCTCTGCCATATACCACGGTGCTTCCCATGTAGACCATATTGCGCCTGTCCGCGAGAGGCACGTCCTTTGCGCCTTTGCCGATCTCAAGCGCCTCGGCCGTCTTCGTGACCGGCACCGATTCTCCGGTCAGAGCAGCTTCCTCAGTCTTCATCGAAGCTTCTTCTATGATGCGCCCGTCTGCCGGGATGCTGTCGCCCGCTTCAAGAATGACTATGTCTCCCGGGACGATCTCGCTGCTCTCGACGCTTACAATCTCGCCTCCGCGCAGCACCTTGGATCTTGCCGCGGTCATCTGCTTGAGAGCTTCGATAGCTTCTTCCGCCTTGTTCTCCTGCACAACGCCCAGAACTGAATTGAGCACGACGACAAACAGGATTATGAAAACATCGGAAGGGCTCTCGTTCTGATACAGCGATGTGACCAGCGAGAGCGCCGCCGCGGCCAGAAGTATGATGATCATCGGATCTTTCATCTGGTCGAAGAATCTGGCGATGCTGCTCCTCTTTTTTGCTTCGATCAACTTGTTTGGACCGTGCAGTTCGAGTTTCGCGGCGGCGTCCTCCGGCGAAAGACCGGCTGACGCTGAGCCGGTCTCTTCCAGGACCGACTCCGCGCTCTCAAGATACGGTCTGAAATCTTCTTTCATAATAAATATCCCATCCTTCCTCAAGCATCATTGCTTTTGAATATATGCCTGCATTAATGGGATTAGGGACGGGCACCACGGCGCTGCGCATGCCCTAGCCTAAGCCCACAAATAACCAATCTATTGTATCACTAATGGCGATCCATTTCCATATGAACATGCATCAAACATGCTCTGCGCGGACTTGTCTCACAAAGGTCCCGGACCCGGACGCAGAGGCTATCCTGAGCTCTGCTTTGTATTTAAAAAAACTTTAAGAAAACCGTTGAAATATCAAAGTGTTGAAATATCAATGCTTTATGTTTCAGGCACTTAGACTGACAATTTATTGACGATGTTTTTGTTTGACATCACATTTTCAACACATTAGAATTTATGTGTATAGATTCAGATTGGGGTACTATGTTCGTCGATCTGAACGAGTACAGCCAATCTCTATATGTTACTGTAATTGTATAAGGAGGTTTTTTATGAGCGTTGGTGAATTTATAGGCTGGTTAGACGGTCTTGTATGGGGTACCGTAATGATGGTTCTCATCATCGTTGTAGGT
>JBGUKZ010000098.1:0-1533 GCA_045114795.1 Anaerovoracaceae bacterium | reverse complement strand
GGCTGCATTACAGTATTTTGAAAAATCTGGCGGACACCATGAAAAAGCGCAAAATAGAGTATTCGCCCCTGATCTTCCCCTGGTACGGCGCGGCCCTCGACAAGAGCGACCTCACGCAGAGGATGGCGATGATCGCGTATGCGCTGCAGGATGAGCCGAAGATCGATGAGATCTGCGTGCGCCTTACTGACATCATGGATTCCTACTACAACACCCGCAGTTATTATCTGAGGGTCCTTCTGCATGACCCGAAGACGAAGATCCAGCGGGACGCGCTGATCGGTTATGTCGCGGAAAAAGTGTGCTTTACGAGAAAGGCGGCCTTCCGGCTCCTTAAGAACCTGCAGTCTTCCCCGGACGCTTCGAAGAGGCTCACAGAGGACGAGTATCGTCAGCTGGAGGGACTTCTGCGCTTTAAAAACGAGGAGGCGAGGCGCTATATCATCGAGATCCTTGAGGGACAGGAGAAAGAAGGCGTTTACGAGAGCATAGAGAGACTTCTAAGCGGCGCGGAACCGGCGGAGTCGCCTGACGAGGGCAAGAAGGCGAAAAAGAAAACGCTCTCCGCGGCGGACAGAGAGCAGATGCGCCTCGCGGGACTTGACATGCTCAAGCGCCGCAGCGAAGGGAGCGAAGAGGCGAAGAGAGAATGCGGAGCCCTTCTGCGCGAAGCCATTCCGGGCCCGGACGTTCTCACCGACAAGGAGAAGGTCCTGTATGAGGAGATCGCGGGCAGTGAAGGAGCCGGCAGTATCCTGAATACGGAGGGATACGGACTGTATGACCCGAAAGCGTCCTACGAACCGGTGCTGAAAATACAGGGAGCTCCGGAAGCGAAGAGCACTCAGAAGGAGTCCTCCGGTCTGCGCGGAGGCCTGAAGATCCTGAAGAACCTGCTGGGACCGGGCGATACACAGAAACTGCTAAAGAGCTTTTTCAGTCTGAGCGCTAAAGAGCTGGATCAGTACCTGGACAAGATCAGGGCCTTTATTGTCGAGCACGGAAAACTCGAGTATACAGGCGTAATCGGCGACAAGCAGCTGCTGGAGAACGGCCTGTATATGATCAACTATAACTACAGCGGCGCAATAGAGACGCGATTCCCCTTCCCGGAGCTCTGGATCGAGGTCTACGAGAAGATCATTAAGGACCCCAAGGTGTTCTTCAATCTCTATTTTGCGGTGCGCTATGGCTACGACGAGACAGACGTAAAGGACTACGCGGCATATCTGAAGGCCGAGAAGACGATCTTCGGAGAGGCCTATTCCGGGTATCACTACGCTGATCCCAAGTACATGGGAGGACGCCAAAGCCACAGCACTTACCAGACGATCCTGGACATCATCTCGAGCCAGCAGCATCTGACCCTGCCCGCCCAGATCGCGCAGGCGGCTGTTCTTGCGGCCACAGAGCTTCCCGAGGAGATCCGCTGGATGGAGCGGGCTCCGTCCAAAACGAATATTTACTACATACAGCAGCGCCCGGCGGTCTGCTTCGTGCGCTCTAACAAGTTCCGCTCTCTTTTGTCCCGCG
>JBGUKZ010000097.1:0-43466 GCA_045114795.1 Anaerovoracaceae bacterium | reverse complement strand
GTACGGCGTCATGTTCGCCTTTTGAGTTATTGGCCAGCGGATTAAACAGTAGATAAATCATTGACGTCTCCTCCCTCACTTTTTATTCAGCTGCGCTTATTTTCATATCGTTTTCAGATCGGCAATGCATCTGCCGTTTTCTATCGTCAGTACTGCGTATGACGGATAATATCCCCTTCCTATCGACCCCGGATTGAGCAGGGTCACGCCGCGGCTTTCACACAGCTGCTGAGAGTGTGTATGACCGAACAGCGCTATGTCCGCCCCGGCTTCGACTGCCTGAGAGGTCAGTGTCTCGAGATCGTAGTCGTACTTGACACGGGACAGGTGGCCGTGGGTTGCAAATATTCTTACGCCCCCGACTTCACAAAAAAGCGAACTGCTGAGATCAGTTCTGAAGTCGCAGTTTCCGCTCACCGCATAGACCGGCAGGTCCGGATACTCCTCGATCACTCTCGCGATGTCTCTTTCCCCGTCCCCGAGAAAGAAGCAGGCATCCGGCTTTTCCATTTCTATTGCTGCAAACATATTCCCGGCATATCCGTGGGAATCAGAAAAAACACAAATCTTCATTCAGTTCCTTTCAATCAATAAGCCCGAGTTTGCGGAACGCCCACTCTATCCCGTCCTCATCTACGGCCGGACAGACCAGATCGCTCATCTCTTTGAGCTTAGGGCTTCCGCTGTCCATGCACACGCTCGTGCCGACAGCTTCTATCATTTCCAGATCCAGCATGCTGTCGCCAAAGCCTATGGTATCGGCTATATCAAAACCGAGTTTTTCGGCAACGAGCCGGGCGGCGCTGCCCTTATCAATCTTGCGGCTTATGACCTCTCCGAATTTGCAGTCCGCTTCTGAAAAGTCATGTTCTATGAACATGAGCTCATCCCCGAGCTCCGCCTTCGCGGCCTTCAGCTGATCTTCGCTTTCATACACGTATACCAGTTTATAGACGGGCCTTCCGTCATATTCCTCCAGAGGATGCGGACCGAGTTCTATCCACACGGCTTTTATCATGCGAAGGAGCTGGCTATTTCTTGGCGTGCCTTCTTCCAGAAAGCGCTTCGCCCTGTCGTCACAGTAACTGTCGTCTTTTGCTTCCAGCTCGATGGATACGCCGCTTTCTTCAAACAGCGTCATCAGCCTGTTTTTCTGATCTACAGGCATCGGACAGTCATGAAGAACCGTGTCTCCCGCAAAGACAAAACCTCCGCAGCTTGCTATGCCTCCGTCAAAGCCGTATTTATACAAAGGCTCCATCATGGCGTTATTGCGCCCGGAGCACAGAAAGACCTTATGACCTCTCTCCTGAGCTTTTTTTATGGCTCTTACAGCGCTCTCAGGCGGCTCCTGTCCTCCCGGAGGCGTCAGCGTTCCATCGACATCGAGAAATATCAGTTTTCTGTTCATCGTTTTCCTTATGAGTTGAATAAAACCTTTCATAATATTGTACCATTTACTGCCTGTTTTCCAAAGATATCGTAAAAAAATGACCGCCTTTAAGGCGGTCATCAGCTGGTTGTACGGAAAAATGTTGAAGACAACATCAAAGCTCGCGGGTTTGATAGTATTCCCAGATCAGCTCTTCCAGGGTCTGATACAGATGCTCAGGATCAACAGGTTTAGACAAGTGAGCATCCATACCCACCTGCAGCGAGCGCTGAACATCCTCATCAAAGGCATTGGCAGTTAAGGCAATTATCGGTATCGTTTTTGCATCCGGTCTGTCCAGAGCCCTAATAGCCGCTGTTGCCTCCAGACCGTCCATCTCCGGCATACGAACATCCATCAGGATCGCGTCATAATGACCTTCCTGACTGTTCTCAAACATTTCCAATACGATCCTGCCGTTTTCAGCATGATCGATCTCCGCTTCCCGCATGAGAATGATCTGTTTCATGATCTCTGCGTTGACGAAGACATCCTCTGCCATCAGGATCCTCTTGCCTTTGAGCTCAGCCCGCTGTTTCTCCTTAAAGAGACTCATATTGTTTTTCCGGGCGATCCGCTCCAGCTCATCAAGCACATTAGACGCAAACAAAGGTTTCGCAAGGAAACTGTCGACACCGCTGTGTATCGCCTCTTCCAGGATCTCATCCCAGTTGAAAGAGGTCAGTATGATGACTGTTGTTTCCTTGTCATATCTCTTCCGAATTTCCCTCGCGACTTCAACTCCGTCCATTCCCGGCATCTTCCAGTCAAGCAGGACAAGGTTATATGGTTTGTGCTTCGCGTGCTGCACTTCCAGCATGTGCAAGGCTGCCGGCCCATCATAACAGGTATCCGCCTTGATGCCCGCTTCATCCAGCACGATCCTTGCGTGTTCAGCCGCTATCTCTTCGTCATCAACCACCAGGACACGTATATCCTTCGGGTTCAGAGAGTATGAGGACAGCCCCTGGTGATCGCTGTTATTAAGAGTAATGGTGACCGTAAACTCTGTCCCTACGCCTTTTTCAGATTCGACAGAGATCGTGCCATTCATCAGTTCAACGATATTTTTCGTAATGGCCATGCCGAGACCGGTGCTGCCATACTTGCTGTTTCTGCTGCTGTCTTCCTGTGTAAAAGTGTCAAATATTTTCGGGATGAATTCCTTATCCATACCGATACCGGTATCACTGATGCAGAATTTGAGGGTCGAATGATCTCCGTAGACGGCCGTACGCTCTACCGTCAGCATGATGTTCCCCGGAGCATCCGTAAACTTGATCGCATTCGACAGGATATTGATCAGGACCTGCTTGAGCTTCATGTCATCGCCGATGTAGTAATCACTTACACCGCCGATCACCTTGCACTCATAATGCAGTCCCTTTTCTTCACATTGGGACATGACCATGGTATTGATCTGCTCCAGCATATCGCGGAAGAAGAATTCTTCCTTTCGAATAACCATCCGCCCGGATTCGATACGGCTCATGTCGAGTATGTCGTTGATCAGACCCAGCAGATGTCTCGCGCTCCCTCCTATCTGCTCAAGATACCCGCGTGTTTCTTCAGGGAGCGAATCATTGTGCAGAGCCAGACTGTCCAGTCCTATGATGGCGTTCATAGGCGTACGTATCTCGTGGCTCACGCTTGACAGGAACGCCGTCTTCGCCTTATTGGCCTCCTCTGCCGCCGCGAGAGCCTCGCCGAGCGCCTGATTCTTAGCCATCGTCTCGCGCATTTCGGTATCGATGACTGTCAGGCCAAGACCGACTGCGTGGACGATATGATCCTCACGGTTTTCGGCATGCCTCACACCTGCCATGCGGATCATCTCATAGTATTCCTTTCCGTTACGCTTCACCAGATAACGGTAGGCTATGATAGGGTCATTCTCGAGCGCTTTACGCACATTGTCCGGATCGATGAATTCCAGGAAACCCTCCCTGTAGTTTTCTGCAACACAATTGTTTGCGTACCAGGTGAAACGCTCAAGATAAGGGAAATGGATGCCTTCAGGCGTCTGATCTGTGGCTTCGGGGTCAGCCCGGTAGCAGACAGCGTCATCATTGTCCAGGTCGACGTGATAGACGCAGCGGTAGTCCGAAGCGAGAGCGGTTATCATCTTGTCCTGCTGCTCGCGGCGTTCCTGCTGCCTGAGCAGCTGCTTAGAACGTTTCGAGTCGCGTACCAGGAACATGATCACAAGCGCGGCGATCGCAAGCATTATGCTTCCGACAAGACCCATGTTGTTCCGGATCACATCGCCGAATGAATAGGTATGCAGCTGATCCGTGTACCGGAAAGCAAGGTTCTGGGCGTAATCTGAGCCCAGAATGTTGATGCCGCGGTTGACCAGTTTAAGCAGACCCTCATTTCCGATCTGCACGCCGAAGCTCCTGTCATCATTGTATGCGGTCTGAAGCAGCGATAAGCCGCTGTACCGGCTGTTTCGCAGGATGTCATTTGCTCTCAGTCCATTAAGAGTGGTGCACCCCGCTTTTCCGTCATTCACGGCGTGGAGACATTCGTCGATCGAAGGATATAGGGTGATCTCCGCGTCCGGATAGTAGGTCTTCACGAAGTAGTACTGCATGCTGTTGTTCTCGTTCACAGCGAAATGCCGCACCGTTTCGTCATTATATTCATCTTTGTATACCAGTTCTGTCGCAGCTGAAACGACCGCATTCGACTGGAATATCCCGCTCTCTTCCGCATAATACAATCCGCCGCCTACCGGGAAAACCATATCGACGCTTCCGTCTTCCAGCCCCGCGATCATCTTGTCGTAACTGTCGTAACCAGTATATGAGACTTCAAGGTCTTCAAGTCCAAGATCTTTCATCATCCGCGGAATGAGATCCTTCAGAAGTCCGTTTACATTGCCTGCGGAATCTGTACCGCTGTACGGGAGATAATTGTTCAGATAGCCTATACGCAGCGAGTCGTGCCCGGCCAGCCACTGCTTCTCATGTTCCGAAAACGCGCGGCTGGATATGCTCACAGGATAGTATTTGCTGCGAAGGAAGTTGATGTAATTCGGTTCATCAACAGAGAGCTCAGTCTGAGCTATATTGAGGTCCGTAAGCAGGTCTGCCCGGTCTTTGTTGACGCAAAGGAAGTAATCGGATGTACCGAAAGGATAAAGCAGTTCCGCATCAGCGCGTCCGTAGGCGCCGTCCCCTTCTGCCGCCAGCACATCCAGCTCATTGTCATCGAAGGCCTTGAAGAGCGGATCATAATCATCGAAAAGTACGACCTCTGCCTGCACACTGTGATCCTGCAGGAACGCTTTAAGAGAATCTGCCATGGCACTGTTCAGCACGCCGACGCGCTTCCCTTCCAAAGTCGCGGTATCGACGGTGATGCTCTCATCAGCGGTGTGCTTTATCAGGTTGTAGGTCTCATTACCCATAGGCGAATCCGGGTAACCTATAAGTTCTTCGCGCTCTTTTTTCCACGCAAGACCGGCAAGTACGTCAATATCGCCATCCAGCAGTTTCTGATATAAGTCGCTGAAATCGCCGTATACATACTCGTAGTGCCAGCCGGTATACTCTGACAGCTTCTGATAGTACTCATAGGCATAGCCTTTCTTGACGGCACCCTGTTTGGCCCCTTCCTGAAACACTTCATTCTCATAATAGCCAACTTTTACTGTTACGCTATTATCGTCAACTGCAAAAACGCTCGCCGGAAATAAGATCCCTGCCAGCATCATGAAGCTTATTAGTATCGCGCAGCCTGCGACGACTGCCTTTCGTCCCTTAAAAATAGTCATAAATATCCTTTTTCTCAGCTGTGAAAAATAACATCTTTCGTGTTGCTCCCTGAACACCGTATATCCAATTAATGATTATACCATTTTTATGCGTCTTCTTGGCTTCTGTTGCTTGTTTTTCCGTTGCGCGGGCACGTTCATCACGCATTGCTGCCGGAAAGCATATAAAACAAAAGTGTGATCAATTGTTAACTGTTATGTAGGGAAAGGAGGAAAGACTACACCATCCACCAGGCACTAATCTCTTATCCAATTACTATCAACACTAGATATACCGGAATTCGTCTAATCAATAGTTTTTCTCATATATGCAAATGACAAATCTCTGTCTCCCCGCTCTTCCTTGTATGTTCGGTAACCGAGCTTTTCATACAGGTTTATATTGATATAGCTTTTAGTGCAGGTGTACAGCTCGAATACCTTCGCCTGTGTGAGTTCCTCGACAGCTGTCATCAGTCCCATCGCTTCACCGCGATTTCTGTGTTCCGGTGCTACCATGACACGCCCAATCTCAATATGATCGCCGTCTTCTCTGTATCTGACCGCGCCTATGATCCTGCCGGACTCATCCCGCTTAATCAGGACCGTCCAGTTTTTAAAATCTGCACAGTTCTCTTCAAACGATTCCATCAGAGCGGGCACATTCCTGCTGCCTATCATTTCAGCTTCACTTTCAAATGCACGCAATTGAAGATTAAACAATTCCCTTATATCTTTTTCTTTTGCAATTTCATAATCGCTATTCATCTTTTTCCTCAACAACCGTGAATTTATCGGTCTAAAAGTCTCGCTAGTGTTTTATAAAAACCATGTGTGAGAATTATATCAGATAAGTGTAACCATTCTATCCATAGTCTGTCTGAAAACAGAAAATATCTTACTTTGCTTATATTGGTAATTGCTGCAACTTCCTTATACGAGTGTCCATTTCTCAAAAGAGAAATGGCATGATCAATTTGAACAATTATTGATGATGTCGATGATGCCTAATGCAGTGATCAAAGTGACAATTCGTTGACAATTGAGAACTTGACCTTTGAACCGGTAAAAAGCAAAAGCCTGAAAGTGTTGAAACTTCAGGCTTTTCTAATGCTTTTGGTTGCGGGGGAGGGACTTGAACCCTCGACCTCCGGGTTATGAGCCCGACGAGCTACCAACTGCTCTACCCCGCGTCATTAAATTGTTGTCGAAGTGGTACCGGAGACCGGACTCGAACCGGTACGGGTATCACTACCCATAGGATTTTAAGTCCCAGGTGTCTACCAATTCCACCACTCCGGCATATCTGTCAAAAATGGCTCCGAGGGTGGGGCTCGAACCCACAACCTACCGGTTAACAGCCGGTTGCTCTGCCATTGAGCTACCTCGGAACAGTCATCGCTTGATTGCGACTTGCATATTATAGAAGATTGGGGCATTGATGTCAACACCCCAAATCATTTTATCTCATATATTCCGGCCCTGCAGGGATCAGCCTCTTCCTATTGGATGTTCCCGTCCGCAACATCAAATACTGTCCACCAAACCGCAATGGTCTCCGTACTGTCGATGCTGCCTGAATACTCCGCTTCTCCAAGATACCATTTCCGGGCCTGATTGTCGTATATTATCTGCCCATCCTGATCGCCGGTTCCGAAGTGCACGTTATAGATGCTTCTGGCGACATTGCCGTCATCACCTATTTCATACTCCACGTTCTTAAGAACGGGATCCAGGGACCAGAACTCATTGGCCATGGCTGCCAGAGTTGAAAGCGCGTACATGATCGCGTCATGGTCCTTGCCCGCCATCATCTCTTCGCTTATAAGCATGCACGCGGTCAGATCCCGGAAGAACTCCTTAGGGAATACTCTTCCCTCTTCAAGCGCGTTCTGAGCTTCGTTTGTCATATCTCCGAAAGTGCACTTAAATGTCGGCAGCACGGTACTGTCTGTGATACCGCCCTCTACCGGTGTGATCTCTATCGTTTGATCATTCCGTATCAATTCGGCATACACCCCCGCTGCCGGAACTGTATCTTCTGTGTTTTCAGCTGCGCTCTCCCCGATTTCATTTATTGCTGCGCCAACTGCCGGGTCAGCCTCGTCTGCCGTTGAGCAGCCGCTTGCCATCAGCGCAAAGCAGACGATCAGAGCGACAACGACAGCAAAACCGGTTCTTTTTGTTTTTACACTCATTTTTTTCTCCTGATACGCTAAGGCTTTCAGATCAACTGAAAGCCTTAACGAAATCTACTTCTTTGCCTCTGTACCCCAGACGTATGCCTCCGTCCGTGAGAGCGTAGTCGAGGATGGCGTACTTGCCCTTCCCCTCCGGCTCCCAGCCTTCAGGCATTCCCTCATAGAGGTCCTGATCGATCTCGACTATCAGGATGCCCTCCTTCAGGTACATTATACGGCCTTCAAATCCCGGGTTTCCGGCGCCGGCGTCGTATACCGACAGGTACGGGCCTTTGTCCTCGAAGTCCTCATCGATAAACAGATGCCAGGAACCGCTCTCGGCGTCATAATCTCCCAAAAGAGTCTTGAGGTCCTTCATGTCGATGTCCTTCTGTCTCTGATTGGTCAGATAGGTCGACGACTTGGCCTCGCTCTGCTCCTTCTCCTTTTCATTGCGCACGGTAAGCGCGGCAAAAGTACCGATGCCTATTGCCATGATAAGAGTTATTATGAGCCATTTTGCGATATGTCTGCTGGATCTCATCCGGATACTATCCTCTCATTACTGCAGCGACTTCTTCGTCAAGAGCTTTGCACCTTTCACGGAGTTCCTTGATCTGCTTAACGATCTCCTGCTGCTCGGCGTTTGCTTTTCTGACGAGTTCCATGTTGTTGTAAGGAACTGTATCTCTTACTTCCGCGTCAAGCACGCCGCCGTAGATAGGAGCGTTGTCAGTGAAGAGTCCCCACTTCTCGTCGCCGTAGTCGAAATGCCACCACTCAGACGGGAAGTTGGTGAAACCGACAGCCGTCATCACATTATAAAGCATCCTGCGGTTGTCTCTGGCGGTGTCGTTGACGCCTTCGCCTTCTCCGCCCTCTTCGTAATAAGTCGTCCAGGCTCTGTTGGTGAATTCATCGAAATCGCTTCCCATGTCGAGTTCTTTTCCATCCGGTCCGACTATCGTAAGATCGACTGCTCCGCCGGTATTGTGGAGCGAAGGCAGCAGGATGTTGTACGAAGGGAACGAGACGCAGAACATCGTCTGGTAATCGATTTCCTCTGGCGTGGCGTCAGGGAATTCTTCGACCTTTTTAGCCCTGTAATAATCCCATAAGGCCTGCTGGACCGCGGCCGGTCTGTAGGCGTCGTAAATCGAGAATTTATAGCCCTCAGGCAGCAATGCTTCGGCCTTCTCTACCATCTCGAACACGGTCTTGCGGCACATTATGCTCGGGCTCGATCCCGGCAGAGGCTTCATGTTGTCCTCAGGCCATTTGTTGTACCATGAATTCAATATGAACCTGCCGTCCATGTATACCATCGGCTCATCCGACGGATCGGCTACAGGCAGCTTGTTTGAAAGGAATTCCACCTTTGGGATAGGCTTTTTGTAATCTACCATGATGTATCCTCCTTCTTTGAGATCAGGGCATTTATCCGACAACTTCTTTTACGATCCTGTGGAAGTTTCTGAAAGCGATCTTTTCGATCTCATCTTCACGCATCCCTCTTGCTCTGAGTATATCAAAGAGATGAGGGATCTTGCTCGAATCTTCAAGTCCCGCAGTGACCGCGTCCATTCCCGAGTAGATCTCCGGGTCGTTAGGGTCTCCGAGGAATCCGCAGAAGTCGAATCCACAGCCAACGTGGTCGATGCCCATGATGTCGATCATGTGCTCGCAGTGGTCTGCCAGCCTGTTTATGTCACCCTTAGCCGGGTCCTCATCAAGGAACTCGTTCCAGGCATTGAGACCCACGCAGCCGTTCGCTTCTCTGATAGCCCTGAGCTGATCGTCCGTGAGGTTTCTCGGATGCGAGCTGAACTTCTTGCAGTCGGAGTGCGAAGCGATGAACGGACGGCCGTCCATGATGCGGGCGATGTCCCAGAATCCCGCCTCGTTGAGGTGCGATGTGTCCACGATCATCTTCTTTTCGATCATGTGCAGCACGGCTTTCTTTCCGAGGTCGCTCAGTCCTTCTGTGCTGCCGGACGCTGCGCTGTGTCCGAAGCCGTTCTCTTCGTTCCATGTCAGCATTCCGTGTCTTGCTCCGAAGTCATAATACTCGTCGAGTTTGGCAAAAGTCGGGTCATACGAAGCGTATGCCATGCCTTCTACTCCGATCATTATATAGAAAACTCCGTCTTCCCTGGCCTTCATCATCTCATCGTAAGTCTTTACGATCCTGAAGTCCTTGGACTCTGCGATCTCATCCGATACGCAGCTGAAGATCTCATGAGTTCTTTTTGCGTAGTCCCTGGTATGAGGAGGATCCACCCAGATAACAAAGATGCTTCCCTCTACTCCGCCCTTCTGAAGTCTTTCAAAATGGTGGTTGTGAAACGCGTTGGTCTCACCTTTTAGTCTTTTAATAGTGATATCTGTCCAGATATCGCTGTGTGCGTCAAAACACTTCATTTCTTTTCTCCTGTAAAAGCGCGCAGGCGCTCCGGGCATAGCCCAAAGCGCCTGTCTGTGATCAGTATTCAGCTATAGTCCAAGCGATACAGCTACGATGGTTCCGAGATAGTTACCGATAACGTAGCCGAATGTACCTGTGAGCATTGCCGGTCCGACGAGGTCGACCCAGCCCTGCGAGATAGCCATACCTGCAGCTGTGGTAGGTCCGCCGATGTTCGCGTTCGAAGCGATGATAGCATCCTCAAGGTTGAACTTGAAGATCTTGGCAGCTCCGAAGCAGAAGATCATGTTGACGAATACCATGATAGCTGTGAGTACAAGGAAGAGCGGGCTCTTTGTAACAACGGTGTAGATGTTTGCAGGAACACCGATTACGAAGAGGAACAGGTAGATGAAGTAAGTACCGATCTCCTGAGATCCGTGCATTTCCTTTACTGTCTTTGTCATGAACGTAGCAACAAGTACGGAGAATGTTGTGATCCATACGTACTGGGATCCGAGGAACCTTACTACGAAGTTCATGAATACGCCGTTTGGCTCAAATCCGCCGAACAGTCCCGCAACCAGTCTGGAAACCCAGACTACTGTGGAAGCATACGCGATATTGATCGCGATATCCTTGAGGGAGATGTCCTTGCGGCTCCAGAACTGAGCGGCAAGTGTCTTGGCCTCTTCGAGATCTACTGCGCCGGACTCGACTTCCTCGATCAGAGGGTGCTTGAAGTTCTTGCGGAACCAGCTGTTTCCTGCGAAGAAGATAAGTACGAAGAAGTAGATAGCCATCAGCAGGTTATCTGCTACTGTAGCTGCAGCCGTTACGTCCTCACCCGCAGCATACTGAGAAGCCATTGCAGCAAAGTTTACACCGCCGCCGATGTATGAACCTGTCATCATCGAAGCTACTCTTGCGAGATCCTGAGCGTTGCCGTAAGGTCCCTTGAGCAGGAAGTAAGCGAGATAAGCACCGCAAACGGTACCGACCGCACCTATCAGGAAAATAACCAACATTCGTCCTGTCTCAGCCCAGATCTTCTTCATGTTGCACTGAAGAAGCAGCATAGGGATGCCGAGAGGAACGATCACACCCCATACGATGTCATCGTAAAGTACGCATGAAGTCGGGATCACTCCCAGGTTGGCAAGGACCATAGCGATGATCAGAGCGATGATAGCGCCGGATACCTTTGAAGCCCATGCGTATTTCTGCTCCAGCCAGATGGAGAAGAATACACCCACGGTCATGACTACAAGGAGTCCCCACATGTCATCGGCTGCGATCAGAGACTCGCGTCCTACCAATCCCATCCATAAACCAGTCATAATAAAAACCTCCTTATTTATGACACAATTGCCCGTTGCCGGGTATATTGACACCTTATTATATCATTCGTCTTCACAAATTCAACACAATCCTGACAAAATAATAACGGAGTCATACGGCTCCGTTTTCCTCTTCCCTGTTGCTGTTTACTATATCTATTTTTTTGCGGTACTTTGAGGCGTTTTCAGCATCGCCTGTAGCCTCATAGATATGAACGAGTTCGTCCATCGCGTCCGTATTGCTCGGCGATAATGTCAGCACCCTTTTGAAGTCTGCGATGGCTTCATCCGCGTTCCCGAGCGAGGCCTCCGCCACGCCGAGATAATACCAGAGCGGCCACCACTGAGAATAGCTGCCTTCTGTGAACTTCATCAGCGCGTCCCTGCCTCCGGCAAAGTCCCCGCCCATTATGCTGTTGCAGCCGAGTTCTATTTCGACCGGCGCTTCGAGTTCTTCTACCCTTTCGGATATCTCTTCTCTCAGAGAGGCAAGCAGCTGATCGTCCATCTCGTGGATCTCCGTCTCGCTGCCTGCCGACAGCCTCAGAAAGTCCTGCCACGTGAGCTTTGCCTTCAGGTAAAGGCCCATGTTCAGATACGCATACCCGAGGAAGTAGTAGCCCATCGCGAATTCCGGATGGATCATTGTCAGGAGCTCAAAAGTCTCAGTTGACTCGGCCTTGAACAGTCCGATCTTCTCTTCGTCTCCCATCCCGTCCGGAGCCGCTGCCGCTTCTGTCTCGTAAGTTTCCTTGCAGGCTCTCGCGTAGAGATAGAGCGCCTCTTTAGACTTCGGATCGAGCCTCATGGCAGCCCTCAGGAGCATGCAGGCGTCTTCCAGGTCGCCTGTATCCGCGGAATGAGCGCCTTCTGAAACGAGCATCGCGACGGCATTCTCTCCTACTGCATGTTTGATGAAGTCAGTGTACTTGTCAGCATAGATGAAGAGCGGGTCCCCTCCCATGACTTTGGCCATGTTGAGAACTATGCTCTTGAGGTCTATCGCGCCTTTCGCGTCGCTTCCCTCGATGCCAACGGGCACCGGGATCCCGCCCAGGATATCCGCGGCATTGGTCCTGGAAAGATAGTCAGGCGAAAGCTCCGCGAACATCATGTCCTGAATTCGCGGAGAAAGGAATTTGCTTATTCTGTCTCTGTTTTCGTTTTCGCTCAATCTATATCCCAGCCTTTTCTGTCGAACTTCTTGATCGCGTCTTCGGAGATCATGGTCTCAAGGTCAGCGTAGATGACGTCCTTGAGTATGTCATGTTTCACAGGATCCGCGAGATCGTCATAGAGGTCGCCCGCGAATTTGAACAGTATGCGCGCGAGATGCTCTTTCTTGCGTGTCTTGCCGCCGAGCCCGTTCTTTGTGATGAAGGCGGAGAGCCTTGCGAAAAGATCGTATGGCTTGATGCCGGTGTCATTGAGCACTCTCGGGATCGACTTTTTGAATCCGCCGTCGCCCACGAAACACTCAACGGTGCGGGCTATGCCTCTTATCCTCAGCATCTCTTCGGCGCTCATGTTGCCGGTCGCTATGACCTCGTAAGGCGCGTTGAGCGCGTATACATAGCCGTTTGCGGCCGCGTCGGACCTGAGATCCGTGCCCTTGCTCATGAGCAGTTCGTCTATATGGACAGGCATGCCTTCGGCCATCCCGAACGCCTTGTTGAACGAGCGGGCAAACATCGCTTCCGTCTCGAGCGGAAGGCCGGCCCTTACATGTATCTCCGTGGTTATGTTGCCGCCCTGCAGCAGCTTCGTGGTGTTATACATGAGGCGGTAGATGTTCTCGCCCCTGCCTATCGCCGCGAGCACTTCCGCGTTGGTGCTGGCTACGTCGATATGGAAGATGATCTGGCCGTCTCTCGCCTCCGAAAGCAGTCTGATGGTCTCTTCATCGAGCTCATCGCCGTTGATGTTGAATTCGAAGGATGTCACTCCGTTGTCGTTGTTGATTATGTACTCAAATATCCTGTAGGCTCTCTCGCTGTTGTAGTTGAAGAACCTGTCGAGGAACACGACGCGCTCCGTCTCGTTGGCCAGGAAGTACCTGAGTTCAGTGCATACCCTGCCGAGGCTGAGCGCCCTGACTCTGGCGTCCGGAAGATGCTGCGAGTATACCGTCCTGTCTGAAGTGCCTCTGATGGACTCGTAGTATACAGTGCCCTTTCCGGCTTCGAATCTCTCGTATGGGAACGGAAGCGACTCCATGTCCACCGGAGCGTCGAACGGGTTCACCACCACCTGGTCGCCCTCTCTGTAGGCGAGCCCGGCAATGTTCTCGAAGTCGAACTCATAGTCCAGTAGCGACTTGAGGAAGCCGAACAGAACGCTCTCTCCCTCTCCCCTGATCACGTAGTCCACAAAGTCATTCTCCTTCATGAATCTGCGGGTATCGAAGGACACCTGCAGGCCGCCGAACAGTATGGCGATGCTCGGAGCGGCTTTCTTTACCATGTCCGCCACATGCCTCAGCTGCGCCTCGTTTTCGGCGTTCGCGTGGAAGTAGACTATATTGTACTGGCCGTTCGCGATGTCCTCGAATATATCCGTATAAAGATCGTGGCGGTCATATGTCCTGAGCGTCACGTCCAACGGAGCATCCGCGATCACGCTGTACAGGTATTTGAGTTCCAGGTCCGTGCTTTTGTTGTCCGTTTTGATCGTTGTCAGCAAAAGTTTCATATGTTCTTCCTTTCATGTCCTGCCGCCGCGTACGGCCGGCCGGATAAGGGTGCGTCTTTACATGCGTTCAGGAGCGGCTATGCCAAGCAGTCCCAGACAATTCGCGATGACAGTCTTTGACGCCTTCACGAGCGACAGTTTTGCCGCCCTTTCGGCTTCGTCATCCACCAGTATGTGTTCGTCGTGATAGAACTTGTTGAACGCCTGGGCTATGTCCACGAGATGGCGCGTGACTATCGAAGGTTCATACTTCTCCGCCGCTTCGATCACTACCTCAGGCACTCTGTATATGAGTTTCGCGAGAGCATATGCGCTGTCGCTGCCGAGATACGAAGGATCGATGCTTCCGAGCGAATCGACGTCGACTCCGGCGGCTTCCGCCTTTCTCAGCACGCTCGACGCTCTCGCGTGGGTGTACTGGACGTACGGGCCTGTTTCTCCGTCGAAGTTGAGGACCTTGTCCCACGAGAACACGTAGTCCTTGATCCTGTTGTTCGAGAGTTCCTGGAATATCACGGCTCCAATGCCGACTTCCTTCGAAACCTCATCGACATCCACGCCCTGCACGTCTTTCTCGCGCATAATATCCGCCGTTTTGGCGACTGCGGTGTTGAGCACGTCCTCGAGGAAAACTACTCTGCCTTCGCGCGTCGACATCATCTTGATGTCATCGCCGTCGGAAAGGCTCACGAGACCGAACGGCACGTGCACGCAGTCCTTCTCCCACTCGTATCCCATGAGTTCGAGGACCTTTTTCCACTGCTTGAAGTGCAGGTTCTGCTGTGAAGCCACGACGTAGATGCACTTGTAGAAATCATAGTGTTCCTTGCGGTATACGGCTGCCGCTATGTCTCTTGTTACATAGAGACTTGAGCCGTCTGACTTTGTGATCATGGCGGCGCCGAGGCCGTAAGGCTCAAGATCGACGATCTGAGCGCCCTGTGATTCCATCAGGAGACCCTTGTCTTTGAGTTCCTGAATGAATCTCGGCATCTTGTCGGAATAGAAGCTCTCGCCCGCGTAGGAGTCGAAAGTAATGCCAAGCATGTCATACACGCGGTTGAACTCCTCGAGGCTCAGCCTTCTGAACTTTTCCCAGAGCTCGAGTTCAGCCGGTTCGCCGGCTTCGAGCCTGACGAAGGTCTCCCTGGCCTCGTCTTCGAGTTCAGGATGCTCTTTGGCTTCTTCGTGGAATCTTGTGTAGTAACCCAGAAGCGCCTTGATAGGCTCCTTTGCGAGTTCTTCCTCGCTTCCCCACTTGCGGTAAGCGACGATCATCTTGCCGAACTGCGTTCCGTAATCGCCGAGGTGGTTGATCCTCGTGACATCATAGCCGACGGCATCGTAGAGCTTGTAAAGAGCGTTTCCGATGACTGTGCTCCTTATATGTCCGATATGGAACGGCTTCGCGATATTAGGCGATGAGTACTCGACGATGACCTTGCGTCCCTGGCCGTAGTCGGATCTGCCGTATTCGGCGCCGAGGCTGTTGACTTCTTCCACGACTTCGCCCGCGAAATAGGCTCTGTCGATGAAGAAATTGACATATGCGTTGACGTTCTCTACCTTTGCGAACGCTTCAGAATCGCCGGCTTTGGCGGCGATGTCCGCGGCGATCAGCTGCGGAGCCTTGCGAAGCGTCTTCGCGAGCCTGAAGCACGGGAACGCGTAGTCTCCCATCTTCTCGTCCGCCGGTATCTCGATCATGTCCTTTATGTCCTGAATGGACAGTCCGAGCGCTTCATCGTATATTTTTTCAGCGATTATTGTCTTGAAATCTACCATTTTGCTTCCTTTACTGTAATTTGTTATCTGCCACTCGCTTGTTCAGGCAAATCATTATACCAAATCACGCCGTTTTTTACTATATTTCAGCTCATTTGCGGTCCTTGAGTTCCACAACGGTGCATCCGTCTCCGCCCTCATTGTAAGGAGCGGACTTGTAACCCTTGACATGCTTGTTTCGCGACAGTTCTTTCCGTATCCCGTCTCTCAGGATGCCCTCGCCTCGGCCGTGTATTACATGCACGGTCTTCAGTCCGGCCAGGAAAGCGTCATCGATATACTTGCTCACAAGGTCGCAGGCTTCTTCGAGGTTCTTTCCGATCACATTGATCTCGGTCTTTATGGTCTTTGACTTGCCGAATGACAGGTCTCCGTATTTGGCTCTCTTTTTCTCCTTGTTGCCCTGAGGCTCCGACTCGGCGATGACGAGGTCCCTGATGTTCACATCCATCCTTATGGATCCGAGTCTCAGCTTTACGTTGCCCCTTGAGTCAGGCAGGCTTTCGACATCCCCTGTCTGGCCGAGCTTCACGTATTTGACCCTCATGCCGATCTTTATGTCCTCAGGCTCAGGTGTCTTGCCTGTCTGCACCGTCTTTACTTCAGGAGCCTTCTCCGGTTTGAGCGCCGACTCCGCCTGTCTTAGTTTTCTGCGGCCATCAGCGGCTCCTCCGGCAATGTGGCCCTCATTGAATCCGGCGTCCCTGTTCTTATGCTGTATGTCCCTTAGCTCTGCCGTTATCTCGTCGATCGTGCCCTGCGCGTCTCTGAGCATGCTTCCCGCCTTGCGCCTGGCCTCCTCTACGATCTTCGCGGCTTCTTTTCTGGCTGCAGCGAGTTCTTTCTCCGCTTCAGACTTTACCTCGTGGGCTGCTTCTATCTCTCTTCCCGCCTCGGCGAGTTTTTCTTCCGCCTTTGCCTGATCGGCCTCGACCCTGCTTACAGCCTCTTCGAACTCCAGCTGTTCTTCGCCGAGAAGTTCAGCCGCTCTGTCGATGATCGTTTTGTCGAGCCCGAGCTTTTCGGATATCTCGAAAGCATTGGACTTTCCGGGCAGTCCGACTCTCAGCCTGTATGTAGGCGAGAGCGTCTCTACATCGAATTCCATCGACGCGTTTTCAACGCCCGGAGTAGAAAGAGCGTATTTCTTGAGCTCCGTATAGTGAGTCGTTGCCGCAACGAGCGCGCCGGCTTCCTTGAGTCTTTCAAGCTCAGCGATGCCGAGCGCCGCGCCCTCGAGAGGGTCCGTACCGGCTCCCAGCTCATCCAGAAGCACAAGGGTCCCCTCTCCCGCGCTTTTGAATATCTGTATGATGTTTTTCATGTGCGCCGAGAACGTGCTTAGGCTCTGCTCTATGCTCTGTTCGTCGCCGATGTCGGCAAACACTTCTTTAAGCACCGGCAGGCTGCTTTTCTCATCGGCCGGTATGTGCAGACCGCTCTGCGCCATGAGACACAGAAGGCCAATCGTCTTGAGCGTTACGGTCTTGCCGCCTGTATTAGGTCCGGTAATGAGCAGCGTCGTCCATTCGCGTCCGAGTTCGACGTTTATAGGCACAACCTTGTCCGCGGGTATGAGCGGATGGCGGCCAGTCCGGATCTCTATGATCCCGTCCTCGTTGAGTTGCGGCTCGGCTCCTTCCATGAGACATGAGAGCTTGCCCTTGGCGTTTATGAAGTCGAGCTCAACCATCAGCTTCTGGTCGTTCATGAGGCTCTGGTGATGCTCGCCGACCCTGCTGCTGAAGAGTTCCAGTATTCTTACGATCTCCGCCTGTTCGTCCATCTCGAGCTGCCTGAGCTCGTTGTTGAGTATGACGACCGACTGCGGCTCCACGAAAAGAGTGGCTCCCGTCGAGGACTGGTCGTGCACCATGCCCGGAAACAGACTTATATACTCCCTCTTTACCGGGATCACGTACCTGCCGTTGCGCATTGTGACTATCGCGTCCTGAAGGTGTGTTTTCGCGGATCCCGAGCTTATCATCTTCTGCAAACGTGACTTTATGAGATCGTTCTTGTTGCGGATGTCGCGCCTTATGGCTCTCAGCTGCGGCGAGGCGTTGTCCGACATCTCGTCCTCGCTGATTATCGCGCTCGAAATGTCCTGCTCGAGCTTCGTTACGGGATCGAGCAGGCCTGCTATCTCGGGTATGACCTTCAGTCCTTCGGGCATGTCCCCCGTCAGGAATGTCTTTACCTGGCGTGATGAGGCTATGCTCACCCTTATCTGCAGGAGCTCCCTCATGCTGAGGCATCTGCCGCGTCTGGCCATAGATACGATGCCGCCTATGTCGCCGATCTCGCCGACCGGAATGCTTCCCTTATAGGAAATAACGGAAACCGCTTCCGTAGTTTCCGTTAGTGCATCCTTTGCCATGCGAATGTTGGTCATCGGCTCCAGGCTGTCGATCCTCTCTCTTGCCAGACCCGAGCCCGCCTGTTCGCGCAGCAGACCGAGTATTCTATTGAATTCAAGGACAGTCAGTATCTTAGAATTCATCTTCGCTGTTCAGTCTCTTTAGAGCTTTGAGCTCGTTTCTGAGATTGACGTTCTCCATCTGAAGGTCGAAGTAAGCGTTTTCCATCTCAACAAGCTTCTCCTGAAGTTTCTTCTGGTCTTCGGAGCTCTGTGTCTGTCTGTCTACCTCTGAGGACATCTTCTCCTTGAGGTCCGTTACCTGCTTCTTCGACTGCTCCCACAGCTGGATGTAATGCTTGACGTCATTGTCGAGCTGGTAGTTCTCCGTCTGGAGCTTGAGCATCATGTCCGTGCTGTCCATGAGTCTCTCCGCAATATTGAGCGCTGTCAGCACCGCGGACTTGTAATTCGGGTTGACGTTGAGCGCCTTGCTCGTGGCCCTGAGCTCTTCGTCGACCATCTTGGCGATCTCCTTTATGCGCTCTTCGCTCTTTTCACTGGAAAGTACATAATTGGATCCGCATATAATCACATCGGCTCTGTTCTTTTCCATTTCTTAACCTCTTCTTGCTTTGTATTTTTACTTATCCTTCACGGCCGCGTACAGACTCATACATCAGTATGGCCGCAGCGACCGCCGCGTTCAGCGATTCGATCCTTCCGCGCATCGGAAGCGTCACCTTTACATCAGCCATCCGCATAAGGGAGTCGGATACTCCGCTTCCCTCGTTGCCTATGACCAGCGCGATCCCGCTGCTGAGATCTTCCTCGTAGTACGGCACTCCGCCGTCAACGGCAGTCACGACTATCCTTCTGCCTGAATCACGGAACATGTCTCTGAGAGTCTCCCCGTCAGGTACATACACGACCGGGATCTCAAAGACCATTCCCGCCGTCGCCCTCAGCACCTTGGGTGAATAAACATCCACCGTGCCGCTTATCGCGGCTATGGCCTTGTAACCTGCGGCGACCGCGGTGCGTATCAGGGTGCCCATGTTGCCCGGATCCTGTATGCGGTCAAGCACCAGGATATTGTCTTCCGGGCTGAGTCCACTGAGAATCTCCGGACCGCTTTTCCGCTGTCTTACCACGGCAAGCATGCCTATGCCGTTTCCGGCATCAGTGAGCCCGGAGAATTCACGCTCCGGTATCTCGCATACCGTGATATCCGGAGAATCGATGCATTCCCTGATAAAGCCAGGCGCGTCCTCCGCCGTCCCTGCGGGGATCATGATGAAATCAACATCAAGACCCCTGCTGAGGACCTCGCTGACGAGGTTCCTGCCTTCTACGGCAAAACGCTCTTCAGTCTCACGGCCCCTGCGCGACGTGAGTTTCCTGACGAGTTTTATCCTGCTGTTGTCCCCCGATGTTATCCTGATCAGCATGGTATCGCGGCCGGATAGAGATCACCGGTTTATTTAAGGAATTCCGGGATGTCGAATTCGCCAGAATCAGTGGAGCTGCCGCCCTCGCTGTCGTCGAAGAGCTGGTCAAGCTCTACCTCGACTGCGTCCAGGCCGTCTACTGTTATCCTTCTTGCGGTTGCGATAGTGTCTCTTTCAGGCTGCGGAGCGATGTTTACGCCGTCGATGCCCTCTGTGCGTCCGCCGAAATCCGTAGCGATGATCGTAACGGAGATCTTGTCTGTCATGTCCTCGCTGATGGTAGCACCGAAGATTATGTTGGCATCGGCATCCGCTTCGCTCTGTACTCTGTCAGCGATAGTGTTGATGTCGAGCATTCCCATGTCGTATCCGCCCGTAACGTAGAGCAGGATGGACTTGGCGCCTGAGATGGAAGTCTCGAGAAGCGGGCTGTGCACCGCGCTCTGGATGGCTTCTTCGATCCTGTCGTCGCCCTCGCCGAAGCCGACGCCCATGTGAGCCACTCCGCGGCCCTCCATGACTGTTCTTACGTCAGCGAAGTCTACGTTGACGAGTCCGTATTCGGAGATCAGATCGGAGATGCCCTGTACGCCCTTTCTGAGAACGTCATCCGCCATCGCGAATGCTTCGAGCATCGATGTGTTCTTTTCGCTGGTGTCGATGAGCTTGTCGTTAGGGATGATGACGAGCGAATCAACGAAATTGCTGAGATACTGTATGCCCTTGGCCGCGCGGTTCCAGCGCTTCTTTCCCTCGAAAGTGAAAGGCTTGGTCACGACAGCAACAGTAAGAGCTCCGCAGTCCATGGACGCTTTCGCGATGATAGGAGCAGCACCTGTACCTGTGCCGCCGCCCATGCCTGCAGTGATGAATACCATGTCGGCATCCTGGATGTTTGCGATCACTTCGTCGATGCTCTCTTCGGCTGCCTTCTGTCCGATCTCAGGATTTGCTCCTGCACCGCGGCCTCCGGTTATCTTCTCGCCGAGCTGGATCTTGATCTCGGCCTTACATCTCGATAGTGCCTGCCTGTCTGTATTGACGCCGATGAAAGTGACGCCCTGCAGTCCGGCATCAACCATGCGGTTGATAGCATTGCATCCGCCGCCGCCGATACCGACAACTTTTATGATCGCGGCATTGTCCGGTTCGGAAACAAAGTCGGAAACAAATTCCATAATGAAGTCCTCCTCAATAAAATATACTTATAAACATATATGGTAATAGTAGCATATTAAAACCCCGGATGCATTAGTTTTTTGGCAAAAAACACAACATTTAGGGGGTATTTGCTTTACGAGACACAATTACTTGTAAACTAGATGGCAGGCATGAACGACGCGGTCCCATCCTCATCGAACGTGATGGTTCCCCTTTCGATGCCATCCGAGAACAGTTTTTCGACAACAAGATGCAGTCTGCCGTTCTCAAGATTCTCGATCAGCAGGTCATAACTGGCCTTAACCGCCAGCGTATCGTAAATATATGCCCTGACGACGTTGTCCTTTGACATGTCGACCCTGACAAAATACATGTCGGCCGAAGTCATGCTGTGTATGAGTTCTATGGCCCGGTCAAGACGCTCGGTTTCAACGGCGCCTATCTTCTCGCCCAGCTTTATCTTATTGATCACAATACCCTCTACGAGCGTAGCCATAGGCTCGTTTCTGGTCTTCTTGAGCAGTATGCCATCTTCATCCATGATCAGATAATCATCATCATATCTGAAAGCCATCTTTTCTTCCCTCTCCGTGACTCTTATCACCATGGTCGAAGGAAGCTTGCGCGACACAGTCGCGTTCTTTATATACGGATTCTGCTCCAGGTATTCCTCGATTTCCTTTTTATTCAGGTCGTATACGAGATTGCGTCCCGGGACCGCGTGTCCCATGTTTATGATCTCTTCCGCCGTATAGTGCTGATTGCCCCTGACCTCTATCGAGTCTACGGTGAATATGCTCGACAACGAGAGCAAAAGGAACGCTATGACAAGGACGAGGATCGTCACTATGATATAGAACCGCGTCCTGAATCTGCGCTTTTTTCTCTCGTTATAGCGGCGGCGGGCTTCTATCCTCTTGGTGAGCTCGCCCATGTCCGTACTGCGGCCTTCACCTTCAGGAAGCCCGTAGCTCGTTTCCTCTTCCTCTGCGGTTTCTTCCGCCTCTGTAGTTTCCTCAGCGGTTTCTCCTGCTGCCTCAGTCTCTCCGGAAACTTCTACCTCCGTATCTTCGGCGGCATCAGTTCCGTCCTCCGGCTGAACGGCAGGCAGCGGAATGGTCAGGTCGGACACCTCGTGGATAAGCAAGGTGTACTCGATATCGTCGTCAGGTGCAGGGGCTGCGGATCCTTCCGTCTTTTCCGGGGACTCCTGAGCCTCTCCTGTGTCTTCTTCGGTTTCTTCAGCCTCTTCCGCGGCTTCAGTGTCGTCCACAGGCTGCGCGGCAGGCAGCGGTATGGTCAGGTCAGGCACTTCGTGGATAAGCAAAGTGTACTCGATATCGTCAGATACCGAGCCTGCTGTCTCTTCCGCAGCCGTCTTTTCAGCCTTTTCAGCTTCCGCGCTGACGTCCGCGTCGTTATTTATCACTTTGTTTTCCTTCGAGTCTTCTGCCAATTCTTACCTGTATGTTTCCATCACTGTCCTGTAAATGATGTCCGTTGCTTCAGTCGGAGCCACCTTGCTGCTGGCTTCCGACATGGCTGCTATGGCTTCTCTGTCCGCGTCGAGTTCCCTTACGATCGTAAGGACGCGTTCAGTGTCCCCTTCGCCTTCTCTTACTATCACGGCTCCGCCGGCATCCGCCACCGCCTTCGCGTTATAGTACTGGTGGTCGGCTGTAACGTTAGGCGAAGGGATGAATATGGCCGCCCTTCCGGCCATGGTCGTCTCGGCCGTCGACAGGGCGCCGCTCCTGCTTATTATGAGATCGCATGCCGAAAGATGAGCCGGCATGTCCTCTATGTACGCGCTTATCCTTACGTTCTCGGGAGCGAAGCCTTCTTCGCCGAGCCTGCTTTTTATTGCCTTGTTGTATTCGATCCCGGTGCCCCAGATGACTGTATACCCTTCCTTGCCGGCATACTCCCGGGCAAGCGCTTCGCCTATCCGGTTCGTCGTCTCAGAACCCAGGCTTCCTCCGAATACCATGATAACGAGGTCGTTTTCAGGGATGCCGAGGGCCTTTCTGTCTTCCTTCCTGTCCCTGCCGGCAAAGTCGGATCTCACCGGATTGCCGCTGTAAACGACGTTGTCCTGTCTCTTGAAATATCTGCGCGCCGCCTCAAATCCGAGGAACACTTTCCTTGCCTTTGCCGCTGCCAGCCTGTTCGAAATACCAGGGAATCCGTTCTGCTCATGTATGTATACAGGCACCCCAAGGCTGTTCGCGGCAAGCACTACAGGCACGCTGACAAAACTGCCCGTGCTTATGACGGCATCGGGCCTGAATTGTTTCATTATCTTCATGGCGGAGCGTCTTCCGTTCAGCGTCCTTCTGACTGTAGTTGCCAGTCTTTTGAGGTCGCTCCTCTCGAACCATGTGGAATCGACTTCAAGAAGATCGTATCCGTGTGCCGGAATTATTTTTCGCTCCAGGTCCTCTCCCTTCGCGATATAAATGACCTCGCAAGACGGATCCTCTGCCCTGAATTTGTCTCCGATCGCAAGCGCCGGATATATATGGCCGCCCGTGCAGCCTCCTGTCAGAACTATCTTCATCTCTTTAATTTCTCTTTAACTTCCTTTGTTTGCGGGATACATTGAGCGCTATGCCCATCGCCATCATGAACGACCACATGGACGTGCCTCCGTAACTGATGAACGGAAGTGTGATGCCGGTAGCAGGCATGGACGAGGTAACTACCGCGACGTTGATTATCACCTGCAGTCCGAGCATTACGGCCACTCCGGTCGCCAAATAGAACCCGAGTCTGTCCTTTGCCTTAAGGGCTATCATGAACAGCCTGCAAAGGAGGATTATGTATACCAGCATCAGTACCATGAAGCCTATGTAGCCCAGTTCTTCACCCAGCACGGCGAGAATGAAGTCGTTCTGAGGGTCAGGAAGGTACAGGGTCTTCGCGACGCTGCGGCCGAATCCGAGCCCTTTGAGGCCCCCGTTCCCCAGTGCTATGAGTCCCTGCGTTACCTGATATCCTTCCTCCTGCCTGTAGGCGAACGGATCCATGAAACTGGATATCCTGTTATACCAGTGCTCCGGTGTTTTCTTGGTGATTATGTAGAAATAACCCGCTACAGCGGCTCCGAACGGAATAGCCAGGAACAGGTAGTTGAGTCCGGCGACCAGCATGATGGCGATCATGATCGCCGCCAGTACGATGGCCGTCGAGAGGTTCGGCTGCTTTACGATCAGGAAAAAGTGAAGTCCTATCACGACGAGAAGCGTGAACAGTCCCTGCGGGGTCCTTATGTTCGAAGGATCCTTTATCAGGTAGCAGGACGTCCAGATTATCATCGCGACCTTGCAGAACTCACTCGGTGTTACGCCGATCGCGCCCAGTCCTCTCTGGGCGCCGCCTACGGTCGAACTTGTCAGGATAACCGCCGTGAGCACCGCCAGACTGCCTAACAATATCAGCGTGGAGACCTTCATGTATATGTGATAATCCAGGTTCGCGATGATGAGCATCCATATCAGTCCCGTGCCTACCCAGAGCGCCTGCCTGAACAGAAAATACGTCGGGTTCGGATCGATGGAATTGATCGTCTGATAATATCCCGCGCTGAATACCATGGCTATCCCGAAGAGCGACAGCAATAAAACGAGCACGACCACGCCGAAATCGTAGCCGCTTATGACCCTGCCGAGTCCGCGCCCGAAGCTCCTTGCCTCATCAGCCACGCCGGCCACGCCGGAAACGGCGTCCCTGTTTTTACCGCGCCTTTCCCGCCTGATGGCCCTGCGTATCCTGGCTTTTTCCGCCATGCTCATTTTCTCTTTTACTTCAGCATTTCCTTTACGCATTGTTTGAAGTGTCTGCCTCTCTGCTCAAAATTATCGTACATGTCCCAGCTGGCGCACGCAGGCGACAGAAGCACCTTCTGTCCCGGCTTCGCGAGAGCGGCCGCGGTGCGCACGCACTCAGGCATGTCCTTGCAGTTGTATATGTTTGTGAATCCCTCTTTTCTCGCCGCTTCCTCGATGACAGGAGCGTCTCTTCCGAGGAGCACCAGAGCTTCGACGCATCCGGCAAAATGACGTGCCAGTTCCGTGAAATCCTGGCTCTTGCCGTCTCCTCCCGCTATGAGGATCACGCCGTCCCTGAGCGCCTTGAGAGCAATGACCGCAGCATCCACGTTCGTGCCCTTTGAATCGTTGTAATAGTCGACTCCGTCGACGTTCCCGCAGAACTCTATCCTGTGCTCTACTCCCGGGAACTCTCTGACCGCGGAGGATATGACCTCCGGATCTATCCCGGCGAACAATGATATAGCGGAAGCGGCCAGCACGTTCTCCACGTTGTGGTCGCCTATTATTTTCAGTTCAGATCTGTCGCAGATAAGATGTTCCGCTCCGTCGAGGCCCCTGACTTTTATCTCAGTGCCGTCCAGATATGCTCCGGCAGCCGGGACGGTCTTTCTGCTGAATGGTATGACTGTCGCGGCCGTGTCCTTTGCGAGAGCGTATGCCTGCGGATCGTCAAGATTGATGACGAGGTACTCCTCAGTGGACTGATTGGCCGCTATGCGGGCCTTGGCCGCTCCGTATGCCTCCATCGTGCCGTGTCTGTTGAGGTGGTCCGGCGTAAGGTTGAGTATCGCCGATACTGAAGGCCTGAAATAATCCGTGGTCTCCAGCTGGAATGACGATACCTCCGTGACCAGCCACTTGCTCTCAGGACTGCCCGCAGCCTCGCTGATTACAGGGCTACCGATATTGCCGACTACAGCGGTGTCGCGCCCCGCGGCCTTGAATATCTCTCCTACGAGCGTCGTGGTAGTGGTCTTTCCGTTCGTTCCCGTTATCGCTATGAACTGTCCGTCGCCGAGCCTGTACGCCAGCTCGAGCTCGCCTGTTATCTCCGTGCCCGCGCGGCGCGCCTCTTCGATGTAATCAAGAGTTGTCGGCACTCCCGGACTCAGCACCAGCATGTCAAAGGCCGTCATGTCTTCCGGTACGCTCCCGAGATATGCCGTGATGCCCTCGTTCTGCATGTAGCGGATGAACTGCGTGTCAAGATTTTCAGCGGTCTTGGAATCCTGTACAAAAACCGCCGCGCCGGCCTCGTTGAGAGCCCTGGCGGCAGCCTTGCCGGATTTTCCCAGACCGACTACCAGCACTTTTTTATCTTTCAGTGACTGTGTGTATTCTTTTCCTCTTTTCATTTTTTCTACCCTTTTATGACTTGCTTTCTCCGTTATCTCACTGAGAAATACGCTATGATGCAGCAGATGAATGTGACCAGGCAGAACACCTTCACCACTTTTGTCTCATGCCATCCGCCGAGTTCGAAGTGGTGATGGATAGGCGCCATCCTGAACACTCTCTTGCCGCCCGTTTTCTTGAAGTATGTGACCTGGATTATCACAGACAGGGCCTCGGCCACGTATATGAGCCCCGCGAGCGGCAGCAGCCATTCCATGTGGCCGACTATCGCCATCGCCGAGAGCACTCCTCCCAGGGCCATCGATCCCGTGTCTCCCATGAATATCTTTGCCGGATAGTGATTGTAAAGCAGGAAGGCCGCCAGCGCTCCGAAGACCGCCTGACCCGCGACCGCCATCGGTTCGCTCCCGCCGCGGACGCTCATGCCTATTATCGCGAAGGTGCATGCCACGATCGCGGAATTGCTGGAGGCGAGGCCGTCAAGGCCGTCGGTGAGATTCACCGCGTTGGCCATCGCTATCTCGATGAAGACGATGAACGGGATATACAGGATCCCGAAGTCGACGGTCTTGCGGAAGAACGGGATGAACATCGTCGTTCCTTCCTTGGTCATCATGAATATCGCGAGCGCGAGGCCGAATACCGCCTGAAGCAGGAGCTTCTGCTTCGGGGTAAGGCCTTCATTCTGCTTTTTGGCTATCTTGTTGTAGTCGTCTATGAAGCCGATAGCGCCGAACGCGTACATGCTCAGGAGTATCGCGATCTTACCCGTCGTGTCGCTTGCCGGCATGAACATGCTGATAACGACAGCGGCCGTAATGCCGATTATGAAGGCGATCCCTCCCATTGTCGGAGTCCCGGCCTTGCTGAGATGAGCCTCAGGCCCTTCCTCCCTGATGAACTGGCCAAACTGCTTCTGTCTCAGAAGCGGTATCATTCGCGCGGTCACAAGCATTGTGACCGCGAAGGCTATGGCTGCTATGAGAGCGTATGTCGTTGTTCCGTGAGTGTTTACCATATCATTCGCTGTAAATGTATACTGTCGTTCCTTTTTCCACTTTGGTGCCCGCCTTCGGATACTGGTCCACTACTACGAAGGACTGTCCTTTCAGATCCTCAGGCATCACCGTATATTTGAGATTGTTGTATTCTACGGTCTTTACCGCGTCCAGACTGTCCATGCCGGTGATGTCCGGCACCTTGACCTTGTTCTTCTTCGCGGCTTTTTCTTCTTCTTTCGTGTACTTGCGCTCTACACCCATGTACTCCAGGGATTTCTCGGTGATCTCCTTCACGATAGGTCCCGCGGTGTACGAACCGTACTGCACCTTCGTAGGTCTGTAGACGATACAAATCATCGAGATCACAGGATCGTCCATCGGCGCCATGACGACGAACGACGTGTTCGTAGCCGCGCTGTACTTCTTTCCCGATACACGGTTGGCGGTACCGGTCTTGCCTCCGACCCTGTATCCCGGTACGTAAGCGGTCGTTCCGCCTGCGTCGGATACATAGTATTCCATGATCTCTTTCATCATGTCGGCAGTCTCCTTGGAGATGACCTGTCTTACCGCGACGTCCTCCATCTCCCTGACCGTATTGCCCTCGGAGTCCACTATCTTTTTCACGATCTTCGGCTTCATCAGCACTCCGTCATTGCCCATGCTGTTGACTGCGCAGAGCAGCTGGAGCGGCGTGACGGCTATGCCCTGTCCGTATCCGGTCGTAGCAAGGTCGACATCGCTCATAGTGGCCGGATCCTTGACGATCGAATATCCTTCGCCCGGAAGATCGACACCGGTCTGGTCATTGAAGCCGAAAAGGTCTATGTAGTTGTAGAATGTCTTACCGCCCATGTCGAGCGCGACCTTCGCGAGAGCCGGGTTGCAGGAGTTTCCTACCGCTTCCTTGAGGTCTTCCTTTCCGTGGGTGTACAGACAGTGCAGGTAATAGTTGTCTACCTTGATGGCTCCCGTGCATTTATACATGGATTTCATCGTCGCGGAACCCGATTCAAGAGCCGCGGCAGCGGCGATCAGCTTGAATGTCGAGCCCGGCTCATACACGTCGCTTACCGCGTTTATCTTCCACATGCTGCTGAGATACTCGGTCTTTTCTGAATCGTCCATCTGCTCGAACTTCTTGTACGCCAGCGGATCCGACGGACGGTCCGCGTCGTTAGGGTCGTATTCCGGAGTAGTGGCCATGGCGAGTATGTCGCCGGTCTTCGGATCCATCACGATGCATGTGATGGCATCCGCGCCTGTCCTTCTCATGCCCGTTTCAAGCGCGTCCTCGACGAAATGCTGTATGACGGAATCTATGGTCGTGACTATGCTGTATCCGTCCTGCGCCTTGTAATACTTGGACTTGCCGTTCGAGAGCGTATCGCCGTTGTTGTCGGTGACCCTTACGGTCCTGCCCTTGACGCCTGCGAGATCCGAGTTGTATTCGTATTCAAGCCCCGAACGTCCCACATTGTCGGAGTTGACGCCTCCGAGGATCTGCGCGGCAAAAGCGCCGTTAGGATAATACCTCGAAGCCTTGGTCTTGACCATCACATTGCTTCCGAACTCCTCCTCGGCCCTTTCCACCTGTTCCCTTGTCAGTCCGTCCGCGACGAGGATCAGATTCTCCTCGCCCTCAAGCATGGCCTGTACCGTGGCGGCGTCCTTGCCGGTGATGTTCGAAAGCGTCAGGATGGTCTTTGCCTTGTCGTCGTTGCTGATGCTTTCATCCTTATATATGAACTGTGAATACGCGTACAGTTCGTATTCAGTGACCGACTCAGCGAGGAGGTTCATGCGCGAGTCGTATATCGCTCCTCTGGCCGGTTCGATCTCAGTATCTACCTTCTGCATGTCGGCAGCCATCAGTCTGAGTTCATCAGCCCTGTAGATCTGCCAGTATCCCATCCTGAGCATGAGCGCGAACATAAGAAAAAGCACCACGCCAAAGCCGAAGGCCAGCCTGTTGCGGTTCTTTGAGGTGATAACGCCGACGTCTTCCTCAAGCGCTTTTTTTCTTATTTTTTCTCTCTTTTTATCAAGCTTTTTCTCAGTGCTCATACTTCCTCTTCCGGTCATGCACATACGGATAAAGTATACCACATATTGTATTGTGAATTAAAGGTATATACCGCATTTAGACCCTGTACTTCTATAAAAAATGCCACCGAGCCTTTTGCGGGGTCAGTGGCATCTTAAGATACGCGCCTGTATCAGTTGTATGCTTCGCTTCTGATCAGGGATGCCAGATTGCGCGCTCCGACATCGCCGGTGCTGAGAACAACGCAGTTGTCGGCGGATGGGTATACCATGCCGTACTTCTTGGTCGCTATTCTTTCTATTCTTGTGACGTTGGTCTCTTCAGTGATCTGGCTGCTCAGAGAATCTATCTCAGCCTGCAGGTACTCGTTCTGTTCGATCAGCATGTTGTTTTCATGCTGGAGTATCGCAGCGTAAGATCTCATGCCTATGAGCACGAATACGCCTATCATTATTACAGTCAGCAATCTGACCGCGCTTCTTTTGTCAGCCTTCAAACGGTCGGCTCTGATTCTCTCTTCTCTGCTCATCATGTTTCCCTGTGTCCTGTAAGTGTGTCCTGTGTGTCTTATAACTTTTCGAGAACTCTCAGCTTGGCGCTTCTGGCTCTCGGATTTGTCTCTGTCTCTTCCTGCGAAGGTATGACCGGCTTCCTGGTGACTCTCTTTACGTCAGCCACCTTTCCGCAGACGCATACCGGAAGTTCCTTAGGGCATGTGCACGGGTCGAGCCTTCTCTCGAACTCCGTCTTCACTATGCGGTCCTCCAGCGAGTGGAATGTGATGATCGCTATCCTGCCTCCGCTGTCGAGCAGGTCCGGCAGCTTTTCCACCGCCTCCCTCAGGTGCCCGAGCTCGTCGTTTACCTCGATCCTTATCGCCTGGAAGGTCCTCTTTGCCGGATGCGGCCCCGTCCGTCTTGCCTTTGCCGGGATCGCTGCCTTTATCACCTCTGTCAGCCTCCCAGTCGACTCTATCGGCGATCCGGCCCTTTCCCTGGCTATGAATTCGGCTATCCTGGATGCCCAGCGCTCTTCTCCGTAGTCCCTGATGATCCTTGTGAGTTCTTCCCTGCTGTATCCGTTCACTATGTCGTAAGCGGTCAGCCTGTCCGTCTCATCCATCCTCATGTCCAGAGGAGCGTCCTGCATGTAGGAGAAGCCTCTTTCGGGGTTGTCCAGCTGATATGAGCTGACTCCCAGGTCGAGGAGTATGCCCTGCACCTTTCTGCCGGCGGCGGCCGCGATCGCTTCGGTATCGCTGTAGTTCGCGTGAACGAATCTCTTTTCGCATCCGTATCCGGCAAGCCTCCGCTCCGCAGCGGCCAGAGCCTCACGGTCTCTGTCGACCGCTATCAGCATCCCGCTTTCCGTGAGCCTCCGGCAGATTCCTTCGGAATGTCCGCCGCCTCCCACGGTCCCGTCGACATATATGCCGTCCGGTTTTATGTTCAGGGCTTCCATCACTTCGTCAAACAGTACGGGTACGTGTTCGAATTCCATGATGTCACCTTAGATGCCGTACTCTCTGAGCCTGTCTGTGAACTTCCTGTCCTTCATCTTTCCGGCCATGTCGAAGTCCGCCTTTGTCTCAGCGCTCCAGATCTCCACCTTGTCCATGGCGCCCATGGTGATCAGATCCTTTGTGATATGCGCGTAATCCCTGAGGTTCTGCGGTATCTTGATCCTTCCCTGGGCATCGAAGTCGCAAATTTCCGTGTTGGCGAAGAAGTCTCTGATGAACTCACGGAATCCGGCATCCGACTGCGGCAGCGCCGCGATCTTCGCGGCCGTCGCTTCGAAGTCCTCCATCGTGTAGATGTAGAGGCATTCGTCGAATCCCTTGGTGATCACACACCTGCCGCCAAGCTGATCCCTGAACTTTGCCGGGACCGCCATGCGGTTTTTATCATCGATTTTGTTCTGATATGTGCCTAGAAACATCTTTCCCTTGAAATCGCTGGCTTTGCGCCTTCTTTTCCATGTGTTGGTCTTCGGGTTGTTAAATCGATTTTACCCCACTTTTCCCCACCTTTCAAACAGAAAACCTTATTTTTTGTTATGTTTCCCCCACTTTTTTGTGTAAAGTCGGCTTTACAAATCGAAAAAACGCGAAAAATAAAAAGCAGGCACAATATGTAGTGTCTGCTTTACATTTTTGCACAATATATAGGTAAAGATTTCTTTACATTTTTTATGCTTGTGTGCGCCCCTTCAGCGACCCACAAGATATGGAAAAGGGCCTTAACGGCCCTTTCTTAACATGCGTTTATATTCACTGCCGAGTTCCTCAGATGACCAGTCCTCCGTTCACCCCTATCACCTGGCCGGTGATGAAAGAAGCGTCGTCCGACGCCAGGAACAGCATGGTCCCTGCGACCTCGGCGGGACTCCCGGTCCTGCACAGCGGCGTATCATCTTCGATGGCGCGTACCGCGTCTTCATCCACGGAGGCGTTCATTTCGGTATCGATCATTCCCGGCGATACGCAGTTGACTCTGACGCCCGAAGGACCCACCTCCTTCGCAAGCGCCTTTGTGAGCCCGATAACGCCCGCCTTAGCGGCGGAATACGCCACTTCGCATGAAGCGCCCACCTGGCCCCACATCGAGCCTACAGTGATGATGCAGCCCTTCTGACGGCTTATCATGGCCGGCAGCACTTGCCTGATGCAGTAAAAGACTCCGTTCAGGTCGGTATCGATTATCTCCTCCCACCTGCTCTCCTTTATCTCGGTCACCAGGCCGAAGTCGGCTATGGCGGCATTGCATATGAGGACATCTATCTGTCCCAGCACGCTGACCGCTTTTTCAACGGCTATCCTGACGGAATCAGGATACTTGACATCGCACCTGACAGGCGCCGCGCCGGTCTCCTGCCTCAGCGCGTCGGCGTCGAGTTCGGATCTGTGGTATGTGAACACTACTTCGTGTCCGGCGGCCCTGAACTTCCTGACCGCCTCCGCGCCTATGCCGCGGGATCCGCCTATGATAAGAACTTTACTCATCTTTGTCTTCCTTGTCGAAAAGATCGCCTATCTTGTCTTTCGCCTTGCCGGCGGCCTCGCCTACGTCAGACATCTCGAGTTTGCCGTTGCCCAGCGTACTTGGAGTCCCTCCCGCGGCGATTATCTCCGCCTCGAATTTTTCCCTCTCGATCCGGGCCCTTTCCCTTTCTTTCTCTTTTCTGGCCTTTCTGATGCTGTGCCTTATCATCAGGAAAAGAATGAGCAGCAGCCCGAAAACTATCGCGGCTACCGTGAAGCCAAAGCTTGCCTCGGCCTTGAACCGTTTCCAGTTCATCTTGATGAACAGGAACGCGACCGCCATCACGAGTATCGATATTATGATGAGGTATACAGTCGCGCCTCCCTTCTTACTGTTTTTCATACGAGTTCTCCTTTGTCAGCCTTCTTCTGCTCTTCAGGCGTCATCTGTGTGACTGTTACACCAAAGAATGCCAGGACGAAGCACAGGATAGGCATGGTGTAGTTGAATACCGCCCACGGGGCGTACTGCGCCCAGTGCACGCCCAGATTCGAAGCAATGAACACTCCGCAGGTATTCCACGGAATGAGGCAGGACGTTACGGTGCCTGCCGATTCAAGCGCGTTGGACAGACTCTTCGGATGTATCCCTTTCTCTCTGTATGCCGGAGCGAACATGCGGCCCGGGATCAGGATCGAAATGTACTGCTCGGCCATTATCGCGTTGGCAAAGAAGCATGTGGCTTCCGTAGCTCCGATGAGAGCCGCAGGGCCCTTTACTACCTTGAGAACGGCTTCGATTATGACCTCCATCTGGCGCGTTCCTTCCATGATGCCTCCGAACATCATCGCCATCATGACCATCAGGATCGAGAACGCCATATTCAGCAGGCCTCCCGAAGAAAGCAGGTCGTTGAGAGACTCAAGTTCTGTTTCGCAAACGAATCCATTGAGTGAAACGTCGAGCATAGCTCCGACCGTGACTCCCTGCTGGCAGAACGGCGCGAGTATCAGGGCCGTAATGAAGCCCAGTGTGATGCCCGGTATCGCCGGCACCTTGAACGCTATGGCCAGTATGACGACCAGCGGCGGCAGAAGAAGTATAGGGCTCACATTGAAGTTGTCCCTGATACCATCCATGATAACGACCGCCTGCGAGCTGTCGACCGTGCCCGATGAGGCATGCATGAAGCCGTATACTCCGAAGAAGAACAGGGCTATCACATAAGCCAGGACCGTCGATTTGAGCATGTACTTGACGTGCGTGAATACGTCAGTGCCCGCCATGGCCGGCGCGAGATTCGTCGTGTCGGACAGCGGCGAAAGCTTGTCGCCGAAGTACGCTCCCGAGATGACAGCTCCGGCCGTTGGACCGACAGGCATGCCGAGTCCTGCTCCTATGCCTATGAGAGCGAGTCCCATCGTTCCCATCGTCCCCCAGGACGTGCCCGTCGCCAGCGATGTGATCGAGCAGATCAGCACCGCGGCTACCAGAAAGATCTTTGGCGAAAGAAGCCTGAGACCATAATAGATCATCGTCGGTATGGTGCCGGACAGCAGCCACGCTCCTATCATCATGCCCACTATGGCAAGGATCAGCATGGACTGCATCGCCTTGGATATGCCGTCTATCATCATGCCCTCGATGTCCGCCCATTTATAGCCGAGCGTCATGCTGACGACGGATGTTATGATTACTCCTATGAACATCGGGATGTGCGGATCGGCTCCGAATCCGACGATGCCTATCATCATCACCGCGATCAGGCCGAGCATCGATGTCAGCGCGTGCCAGATCGTAGGTTTTTTTATTTCACGTTCTTCTGTAAATATGTTTTTCATTAAGTTCTTCTACCCTTTCACAAACAATGCTTAACGGCGCCGGCTCACTTGCGCGGCCCGATGAATTCTCTCAGTATCGAGTTGTCAGGCACAGCCTCGTCTGACTCTATCTTGTCGAAATACTTCATGAATTTGAGTATCCTCTGAGCTTCCGCGTACTGCTCGCTCGACTCGTCTATAGCTGTAAGAAGCGGCTCGGCGTAAGTCTTGAGCAGATTGGTCTCGTATACTGTGCTGGAGTTGAATACAACGTCCGCGGATGAGCTGTACGGGAACACATTGACGCTCTCGCCCGCCCTTACTTTTGGCCAGGAGGCAAGCGTCGCCTCCGCGTCGTAGCCTCTGAACTGGTTGTCTCTGACCATGCGTCTCAGAAGTCTGGCGTCCGCGGTGGATATTCTGTTATGTCTGTCGACCGCTATCTGAGTAAGCGGGCTTATGTAGATCTTGAACTTGTCCGATCTCGGGATGCGCTCCGTCAGTACATCGTTCAGGCTGTGTATGCCCTCGATCACGAGGATCTGGTTCTCCTTGAGACTCGTGACGCGTTTCCCGAACACTTTCGTGCCGTTTATAAAGTCAAATTCAGGCAGATCGACGGTCTCGCCCTTAAGAAGATCTTCCATCTGCTTGTTGAACAGAGGCAGATCGACTGCTCCGAGTCCCTCGAAGTCAGGCTTGCCGTCCGGTCCGAGCGGAGTCATTCCCCTTTCGACGAAGTAATCGTCCGTTCCGAGATAAAGCGGATCCTGGCCGGTCAGTCTTCCTATTTCCTGACAGATCCTCTTAGCTGTTGTCGTCTTGCCGCTGCTTGAAGGACCTGCTATAAGCACGACCTTCCTGCGTTCTTCCACCACTCTTGTCGCGAATTCCTCAAGCTGTCTGGACTGCAGCCACTCACTCGCCTGTATGATGGCGGATGCGTTGCCTTTGCCTATCTGCTCATTCAGGTCAGCCAGATAATCGATGCCTGTGTACTTGCGCATGCGTCTGCTTTCAGCGTATGCCTCATAAAGCTTGTCGTCATCCCTGTATTTCGGGATCGTGCGGCCGTGCAGCGCGTTGGGAAGCCTCAGCAGAAGGCCCGTCCTGTACGGTCTTATATCGTAAAGGCTGATATATCCTGTCGAAGGGAGCATGACTGTATACAGGCAGTTGCGGTAATTGTGAAGATTGGCGATCTCTATGGGCTCATCCTCCGGTCTTCCCGCAAGCAGTTTTGCCTTCTCCGGATATCCAAGGGAGGCCCACTTCGCTCTCGCGTGGCCCGCGGTATCGTTCTCTATCACTACCTCAAGATCCTGGGCAATGAATCTGTCCATCGCGTCCCTTATCTTGTGTATGTCGGATTTGGTCAGCTGCGCGCCGCCTTTGTTGATGTAACTGTAATAGCCCTGATTGAGAGAATTCCCGATCGTGACGTCAACATCTCCAAGAGCTGCCTTTACCGCTTTCAGGTAAATAAGAATGGCGGTATTGTGGTAAGCGCGCTCGTCTGTAAAACTCTTTATCTCGAAATCGTAAGCCATGTCATTCTCTACTTTCTTATCCCGCCCGTCAGGCGGTCAGTCCCGTGTCACAAACTGTATTTTACCATATTATGCGGGCATATTGAATGCAAGCCTGTCATGTTCTTCACAAACGCCTTCCAGGGGCATTATTCAATTGACTATAAACGCACGTTGCACTAAAATGAAACTGATATACAGCAACCAGTTTCTTTTGGTGTGCGTTTTATCATTCGCAAGTAATGAGGGCAGTTATTTTATATTCTTAGGGAGGGATTTTTAATGAAAAAGGAATATGAACCTCTATTCACTCCTTGGAAGATCGGCAACGTGGAGATCCCTAACAGGATCGTGCAGACTTCCATGGGCGGAACATCCCTGTTCGGCTGGCTCGAGCCTTGCCATTTCGACAGAGAGGCAGCTCACCACATCCTCGGCCGCGCTCAGGACGGTGTAGGTCTGGTACTTCCGGGCATGCAGTGCGTCAGAGATACCATGGGCAGAAGATGGCTCTATCAGAACAAGAAGATGTTCAAGGATCTCGCCGAGTGGATGCCTGAGTTCCACAAGACAGGCTCCAAGCTGTTCATCCAGCTCGCAGGCGGATTCGGACGTTCTATGGCTATCAACGACATGTTCGTCAAGATGCTTGAGAACAAGGCGTTCGGCGCTATTTCCAAACCATTCGTAGATATTGAGTACTGCTGCGCCTCCGCCGGTGAGACTCCTAACAGATGGTATCCTTCGATCAAGTCGAGAATGATGACCATCGAGGAGATCCAGGAAATGGTAGAGGCTTTCGCAAAGACAGCCAAGCTGTGCAAGGACGCAGGCGTTGACGGCGTTGAGATCCACGCTGTACATGAGGGTTACCTCCTCGACCAGTTCACGATCGCGAACATGAACTACAGAACAGACCAGTATGGCGGTTCGTTCGAGAACAGGTTCAGATTCCCTGTCGAGATCGTCCAAGCTATCAAGAGAGAGTGCGGAGAGGACTTCCCTGTCGCTCTGAGATACTCCGTAGTATCCAAGACAAAGGGCTGGCTCCAGGGCGCTCAGCCGGGCGAAGAATTCGAAGAGTTCGGACGCGACATGGCTGAATCCGAAAAGGCCATCAAGTACCTCAGCGACATGGGATACGACATGTTCAACTGTGACAACGGCACATACGACGCGTGGTACTGGGCTCACCCGCCTGTCTACATGCCTGACAACTGCAACTTCGAGGATGTTGCCCACATCAAGAAGTTCACAGACAAGCCTGTAGTCTGCGCAGGAAAGATGGACATCAAGTTCGCTGCTGAAGCTATCAAGAAGGGCGAGATCGACGCTCTCGGAATCGCCCGTCAGAACCTCGTTGACCCTGAGTGGGTAACCAAGATCAAAGAAGGCAGAGATGAAGAGATCAAGCCTTGCATCAGATGCCACAACGCGTGCTTCAACTTCGCGAAGTCGAAACACACAGCCAACACGCAGCCTCTGTTCGACTCGCTGCAGCTGGCTCGCTGCGCTCTGACACCTTCGACGATGCAGCACAACAAGTACAAGATCGTTCCTGCCAGCAAGCCTAAGAAGGTCGCCATCGTAGGCGCGGGCTTCGGAGGACTTGAGGCGGCTCTGGTACTCAAGAAGAGAGGCCATCAGCCTGTCGTATTCGAGAAGAGCGACAAGATCTTCGGTCTGTACAACACAGCTTCCGCAATGTCCTTCAAGGATGCTGACAAGCAGCTCATGAAGTGGTATGAGAGAGAACTCAAGAAGTGGGATATCGATATCAGACTCAACTACGAGATCAAGGACATCAACGCTCTGCTCAAGGCTTACGATGATGTCATCGTATCGGTCGGTACATTCCCTAAGTCTCTCAACATCAAGGGATTCGACAAGGCGATCACATTCACTGATCTCCTGATCGGACCAAACTCCAAGAAGTATAAGAAGATCGTCTTCCTCGGCGGCGGACTTTCATCCTGCGAAGCCGCGTATGACGCGGTGCTCGCCGGCAAGAAGCCTGTAGTAGTCGAGTTCCTTGACGACCTGATCGTAGCTCCTGGCACATGCCTTGCAAACTCCTCGTTCCTGAGAGAGGCTCTGCCGTTCAAGGGAGTTCCTGTACATCTGAGAAGCTCTGTCACCGAGATCGGCGACGGCTACTGCATGATCAAGAACTTCGAGACAGGCGAAGAGTGGAAGGAAGAATGCGACTGCGTAGTAAACGGTATCGGATTCGTTCCGAACGACCAGTTCGCTTCGGTCAAGAGCAAGAACCTCCACAGAGTCGGAACCTGCGTCAAGTGGGGAGCTCTGAGAGAAGTTATCTGGAGCGCATGGGATGTGGCAATGAAGATCTAGTCTTCACCGCATAGCAAAGACCAATCGAAAAGACTGCCTGTAAAAGGCAGTCTTTTTTATTCCGTATAACTACGGCAGAACAAGTCCTTCCGCTCGTGCCACTTTTCTGCCGTCATTCTATTCATTCCAGATCGCTTTATATTGCTTGTATTTTCCCAGATTGTTCGCGGCGTTCCACGGGATGAATCCGCCTTTCAGGCCCGCGTCCCTCAGGCCCTTTATCTGGGCCTTGAGTTCTTTCTCTCCGTAGTTTTCCGTAGGCGCCCAGTACGGCGTGTCGTATCCCGTTATCCATGTCCTGGCAACCGCCGGATCCTTAAGGTATTTTTGCTGTTTCTTTGCCCTCTTGCCCCAGTTGTACATGGTCCTGTACGGATCCGTCCACGCTCCCGGGCCTCCGGTATGATCCGTGTAAGGCATGGCGCTTATTGCATCGACTATATTGGATATGCCCGGCCAGTACTGGCCGTAAGCAGTCATGTAACCGTACACGCTCTCGCCGAACACGTCGATGGATAAATACGCTCCGGCCTCATGTATCTGGTCGGCGGCGTAGAAGCAGAAGTTCTGTATCGCCTGCCCTTTCTCTTCATCATACTTGTTGCGCCATTTCGTGCCAGGCGTCGCGGACATCGTATACGCGTCTTCAGGGAACCTGACATAGTCGAACTGGATCTCGTTGAACCCGTATTCTTTCACGGCCTCCTGAGCCAGCCTCACATTGTATTCCCATACTTTGCGGGAGTACGCGCTCGGCCAGTCCGTGCTGCCGCCGTACTTGATGCAGTCTTCAGGATGATCCTTCGCATAGAGCGAGTCGTTGAACACGACTATCCTGCCTATCAGATAGACCCCGGTCTCTTTCAGGGCGTCTATGCCTTTTTTATAGTCCTCGGCAGACGCGTACGCTTTCTTATATGATGTCGGCGACAGTTCCTTCGCTGTTTCTGACTTATACGCGAGGACCCCGTCCTTGATGTCCACCACTACCGCGTTGCAGTCCGTCTGTTCTATGATCTTGATATAACTGCCCGGTTTTACGGCCGCTGCGCAGTTGAGGTACATGGCTCTCGCGTCCCTGCAGAGCTCATTGCCTTCTATTGCGGGCTTTTCGTAAGGATAATAATCGAGATGGCTTGCCTTGCCGCCATGCAGGTCCATGCCGTATTTGTCCTTCTTTACTTTGTCATATATACCATTATCGTTAAATACAGCATCGGCTTTTTCCTGAGTATCGGTCATGTATTTGCTGTACACATAGCCCTCCGCAGGATCGTCTCCGCCCCGGTATCTGACCTTGTATTTATTGACTTTCCCGTCATGTTCGAGTCTGTCAAAGCCCGTCACTTCAAGGCGTCTGCCTTTTTCCGCGAACGAAGCTATCGCAGGGCCCTTTTCTTCGGCATAGATCGTTACGGGAGTTCTTACATATACTTCGGTCTCCTTTACGGTCCCCGCGATGGAAGCGGCAAGATCCTCCTCCCTCATAAACAGGCACGCGTTTTCCGCTTTCTCCTCTTCTTCTCCCGCAGGGGAGTATTCCGTAGCGCTGTCTATAATGATATATGTAACGCCGTCGATCTCCCTTCCGGATCCGTCCATCGTCTCTACGGGGGTCCCGCGGATCAGACGGCCTGCCTCCACCGGCGTTTCCTCAGTAAGCCCATCCTTCTCCATAATGAATACCGGCGCGTCACTTGTTGCGGACGCCGCGAACATCTCTGTCCAGCTCTCCGGTTCATAAAGGAAAAAGCGCCACCCTGCCATCAGGATCACAGCCAAAAAAGCGGCATAAGATACTATCTTGAATATGCCGGCGGCTCTGCTTTCTTCATTCTTTTTTTCGATCTGTTTTTCAGTTTGGTTTTCGTGTTTTTCTACGTTCTCCATGACGTTATCCGTCCCTTCTCTATACCCAATTAAACATCATTTGTCAGAGTCAATCAACCTAATGTATAATCAAAAGGATGAAATAAGGAGGGTGAAATGAGCAGGATAGACCTTACACCGTTCATAAGGGAAGACAAAGGTTCGGAGATAGTCATAGATCTGCCGTGCAAACCGGCAGAAAGAGCGTTTTTCAACGGTTATCAGACTTGGACCCCTTCCTTCGAGGTGGCTCCGACAGATACTCACATAGGCATAAAGAAATTCTTCAGGTTTCTCGGCGCTCCGTGGGGCACTACCAAATATGGAGACGCTTTTTTTATGACCTACAGCGGCAAGCCGGGGCGTTTCCACGGATTCACATACTTCTATAAGAGGCTTGAAGACAGCTACCTCCTCATCGGCTCGACTGACGAGACCAACGGATACACAGTATTCGAATACGACATGATAAAAGGTGTCCTCCGCGTAAAGAAGGATGCCGGCAGTGACAGATTCGATCAGAACGTCCACATCGCCGCGTTCGAGGGCGGGCATGAGGAAGTATTCGACGAATGGTTCGAAACATCGGGCATAAAGCGCCTCCCTGCCGAGCCTCTGGCCGGCTACGGAAGCTGGTACAACCACTACGACAAGATAAGCGACGAGACCATCACGACTGACCTTGAAGGCGCCGCCGGCATACTCGAGCCGGGAGATCTCTTCCAGATAGATGACGGCTGGCAGGTGCAGGTAGGCGACTGGGACTGCAACACGGAACGCTTCCCTCGCGGCATGAAGGCCTCCGTCGACGACATCCATGGCAGAGGCTTCAAGGCAGGACTCTGGCTGGCTCCGTATTCGGCTCAGTGCAAATCTCAGCTGGCAAAGGAACATCCTGACTGGCTCCTGAAACATAACGGAAAGCCATGGTACGCGGGCTGCAACTGGGGAGGATTCTTCGCTCTCGATTTTGACCATCCGGGCGTACGCGATTACCTGAAGCGCACTTTCGACACAGTGCTGAGCGACTGGGGATTCGATCTTGTGAAACTCGACTTCCTCTACGGAGCGGCTCCGTGGCCTACTGTGGGCGGAGAATTTGACGGTGAGAGCCGCGGCGGACGCATGTGCAGAGCCATGGACTTCCTGAGAGAGATCTGCGGCGACAAGCAGATCCTCGGCTGCGGGGTCCCTCTCGGGCCGGCATTCGGCAAAGTCGAATACTGCAGGATAGGCTGCGACGCGAGCCTCGACTGGAACAACGTTACGTATATGAGGAACGTCAACAGAGAGTATCCTTCCACAAAGCACGCCATCCTCAATACATTCTACAGAAGAGGCCTGGACGGCAGGGCTTTCCTGAACGACCCGGACGTCTTCTTCCTCAGAAGAGACAACATAAAGCTCTCAGAGGAGCAGAAAGATCTGCATGCGAGAGTGCTCGCGCAGTACGGAAGCTTCTTCCTCACATCGGACAACATGGGCGATTACGACAGGGAGCAACGCGCACACTACGCGAAGCTCAGAGAACTGTGGCAGACCAAGGACTGGACAGACAGGCATTTCCTCGACTGGATCAGTAAATACAAATAAGTTAAAGCATTTATATAAAGGTGTAAAAGATGAGTAAAGACAAAGAGACTGCCGGCGGATATACCGGCATCACCGAAAAGCAGGCCAAACGAAATCTGTGGTTCTTCCCTCTCGGTACATTCGGAAGGGACATGATCTACAATCTGTTCACGAATTTCATTCTTGTATACGTTCTCTTCACGCACAATCTGACGCCCGCGCAGCTGATGGCTATCACGGGCATCATGATAGGCGCGAGAGTATTTGACGCTCTGAATGACCCTCTTATGGGCAATATCATAGAGCGCACGAGGACGCGCTGGGGCAAGTACAAGCCGTGGCTCGTCATCGGCATCCTCAGCACATCCATAGTGGTTTATCTGGCGTTCAACGTCAGGCTCGAGGGCTGGTCGTTCATATGGTTTTTCGGCATCATATACTTCGCTTACAGCATCGCCTACACCATGCACGATATCTCCTACTGGGGCATGATACCGTCGCTCAGCAAGGAAGGTAGCATGCGTGACAAGCTGACGGCCATGACCAACCTCGCGGCCGGGATCGGCGGAGGCCTGGCGGGACTCTTCATCCCTATGCTCACGACGGGGTCCGGAGCCATAGGCGGCAACGCTCAGACAGCTTACGGAGTGGTCGCTCTCATATTCTGCATCCTCGCTCCTCTCTTCCTTTGCATTACCATTTTCGGGGTCAGGGAAGACAGGTCGTACATGGATACCACCCCTCCTCCTGTCAGCTTCAAAAAGATCGTGTCGACTATCACAAACAACGATCAGCTGTCATGGATGTGTCTCATATTCCTGCTCCACCAGATCGGAGCGGACCTGATAGTCGGAGGGATCGGTTCGACATACATATACTTCACATACGGTTACAAGGGCGGCCTCTATTCGCTGTTCTCCACCATCGGACTTTCTGCCTCGGGAATACTTCTTATCGCTTACCCGTGGCTGTCGTCAAAATGGAACAGAAAGACCCTTATGAAAGGCTTCGGAGCGATCATGACAGCCGGATTCGCGATGATGCTTGCTGCCGGTCTCTTCATGCCGGCCGAAATGCCTTCGTTCTGGATCACGACTGTCGGCTACATGCTGGCTCAGCTTGGAATGAACTGCTATTACGTGATCATGATGCTCTCTGTCTTCAACACAGTCGAATACAACGAGTATAAGAACGGCACCAGAGACGAGGCCATAATCGCCTCGATCAGACCGTTCTTCACCAAGATGGGAAGCGCTCTCTGCGTACTGCTCACTTCTGTTTCGTACCTGATCTTCGGAGTCACAAAGTACACAAACCAGATCAGCTCGCTGGAGCAGGCCGCTAACATGGGCTCCATCACGGAGGCAGATAAGCTGGCTCAGATCGATACGGTCATCAACTCGGTCACCGCCGGCCAGAGCCACGGCATACTGCTGGTGATGGTGCTTATTCCGTTCATAATGATGATAGGCGCTTACCTGCTCTACAAGAAGCACTACATACTCGACGAGGACGAATACGACCGCATCGTCAGAGAGCTCGCGGAGAAGCAGGCTAAATAGGCACTGCGCAAATACAGACACAAAAAGAGGCCGGAGCCATCTCCGGCCTTTGTTTTGCCCTTTGTTACATAATGTCCGCGCTGCTTTCGAATATCTTCTTGCGCTTCAGAAGAGCGCTGCAGAAGATCTCTCCCAGCACATAGCATCCCAGTATCTCTCCGCCCAGGATCTGGATCATGAGGACAGGAATGGCGGTATCTACCACGCCGTAGCCGTATTTCAGAACGAACGGCACTATCAGAGCGTTGGCGATCACGGCAGGGACAGGAACCAGCCAGCGGTTTTTGCGGAGGAGATAGCCGAGCGCCGCGCCTATGAGGGTCGCGAGGCTGCCGAATATGACGTCAAGTATGACGCCTCCGCCTATGAGATTGGCCAGCAGACAGCCAATAAAAAGACCCGGTATCGCCGCCGGCGTGAACATAGGCAGTATGCAAAGCGCTTCTGCTATCCTCAGCTGTATCGGCCCGAAAGATATCGGGGCAAAAACAAGTGTAAGGACCACGTAAAGCGCCGCGATGGCGGCTCCCTGCGTGAGCCTCTGCACCTTGATATCGGTGTTTCTCATTATTCTTTTCTCCTTTGGTTTTGATGTTTTAGAAGCAGGATATCGGACCCGAACTGCTTCGGACGTCATTTTTCTCTGCGGGCGTCCACGCAGCATAATACAACAATCGCCTTCCTATGTCCAGCGATAAATCATTCTGCGGCTGCCGTCTGCTCTCTCCTTGACTGTCAGAAAGAAAGTCTTTGCGGCGGCATAGTAAAGTTCCTCTGCCCTCCGCATCGCTTCTTCGGGAGTGGTGCGTCCGTGCGCGAGCGGGATGATCCTTTCTATCCCGCATTTGAACAGCCCTTCCCAGCCTTCTCCGAGGCAGCCGACTATTGCGGTGACAGGCACCTCTTTTGCCTTTGCCCTTCTGCCGACGCCCTGCATGGCCTTGCCGCGCAGGCTCTGGGAATCCGCCTTGCCTT